>NZ_PVBR01000006.1 GCF_002980495.1 Phyllobacterium phragmitis | reverse complement strand
CCTATGTCAATGGCCCCAATGCCCACGTCGCCGCCGGCAGTACCTTTGTCGATTGGCTAATGCGCGTTTGAAGAGAGCCAGGCACAATCATCGTCCAATCTTCTTGCCGGGTATGTCAGACATCGAGTTGCTTGTAGTCGGCATCCACCGACGGGTGCAAAAGCGCACGAGAATTTCGACCAAGGCGCCTTCCAATCGGCGCTACAGGGCTATTCCTCTCTGGCGACCCAATTGCCATGATACGGAGCCGCCTTGCACAATAGCTATCACCTCGCGGCCAAGCTGACGGTCGATGACCGGCCGCCACGGAACAAGGGTGAACTCGTGGCTCTGCTCGACCACGGCGAACTTGCCGCTCGATAGCTGCACTGGGACGCAGGCTGCGCGGCGGAAGCCCTGCGGATGCTGATCGAGAAGATCGTGCTGACGCCAGGACCGGAACGGGGCGAGATTTTCGCGACGCTGCACGGCGAATTGCGCACCATCCTGGAATGGACGGAGCGGCAAGCCCTTGGCAAATCTACAAAAACAAAAACTCCCGCGGCTTTGGCCACGGGAGTGTCGGTATCAGTGGTTGCGGGGGCGCGCAACTACCGATACCGACATTCACTGGAAGTATCCATCTGACAACCACGAAAATCCGACACTTGGTCTGAACTATCGTAAGCGGTTGCCAGTCGGAAACATTTTGCACCAGCCGTATCAGAGCCGCCGGACAGAATATGCTGGCCAGCGACAGCCAGTAAAGCGTGCGTTCGACTTTACGCTATACTGATCGGGTATCATTGCGTGGAACAAATCACATGAACAAACGTTTCCAGCGGGTTCATGGGGACTCCACTTGACGGATCAAAGCTCACCTACCACCCCACACCTCACCGTTCTTGTGGTCGAAGACGAGCCGCTGGTGCGCATCTCCGCTACCGATTTTCTGATGCGGGCGGGCTTCAAAGTCTACGAGGCGGCTAATGCCGACGAAGCGGTTGAAATTCTTAGTTCGCGCGCGGACGTGCACGCGGTATTCACCGACGTCCACATGCCGGGTTCGTTAAATGGCGTCGAATTGGCGAAAATGATCCATAAAAACTGGCCGGGCATTGCCGTGGTGGTCACGTCCGGGCTGCATCGAGAAACTGCCAATGATCTGCCTGAAAGCGCTGCTTTCATCACCAAGCCTTATCTGCCTGAGACCATCATCACCCTGATCCATCAAGGAGTGACCCCGCAAATCGTTATTCCTAAAGCGGCCGACGGACTGGAATGAGATTGCTTTTGCCGCACCCTTGGTGCGCGCGAATCTGACGATCGAATACAGCCAGGAACTACGGCGCATATCCCACATAGATGGTAGGGAAAGATCCTTGAGGGAAGCAGTCCGAAATCCAGATTTATTCCACGCCACGTTCTCTGACGGCCAGCGTGTGGAGCTTTTTTGTAACAGTATCATTGGTCTCGCACCGATCAATCATTGCTGATAGCGCCGCAAGGACGATCTGTTTTCTACTCGCCTCAGGATGAGCCTTGCGGACAGCCTTGAAAAGGTCGTTCGCCTTTTCATAATGGTGGGCGAGCCGAAGCAAGGTGCTTTCTATTTCCTTCGTCTGATCTGACATTTTCCGTTCTCAAGAACATGACCGGAATTCTATGATTAGCACAATCTGATCTCGCGTAGTAGATGGTCTGAATAGTCGGCCTTTCCCCGGCGTGTGAAGCACAGTCACTTGCATATATTCCCGCTTTGTCTCGCTTGGATTTCCGCTCTGACGCCGATCTGCCTGTGTTAAAAGGTGTGTGGTTGCTATCGGAGGATTCTCATGAGTGAAATCACGACTATCGTACTGTTCGAAGTGCCCGAGATGCACGCCGAGCGATTTCTGTTGGATTGGCAAGAAAGCAACGCATTCATGACGCAGCAAGACGGGCTGATCGAAGGCACGCTCTATCAGGCGTCCGAAGACAACGCGCTCTACCGTTTCGTGAACATCGCCCGCTGGGCCTCGGAAGAAGCATTGGACAGGGCGCGGGACCGACTCCGGTTGCAACTAGCGGAACGGGGAATTGATCAAAAAGCGACTTGGGCCGTATTGGGCATCAAGGTCTCGCCCTTCAGCTATTCCGCTCTCGTGAATTACCAGAGATCCTGAGAAAAGGGGCTCCTGTTTTGTGGGCTATATGTACCGCGCATTCCCCTTGAATGGCGCCGCATCGCGTCCCCCAAACCCACTCCACGACGCGATAGACACGACCGACATGCACGCGGCTAGGTTTGCCTCTCCCTATTGCCTGCCAGTGCACGCACGAACGAGAGCATAGCGCAATTTACTGCATCGCCCAGCACCCGTAACCCTTCCGTTTTAACGATCTGCATGCCGACCACGCGCTGGACTTTCCATCGAACCCAACAAAGCGGGCTCGATACATTCGGCTGCTTCCATCCCGGTACTCAACGATTGCGGGCTGTACGGCGGCAAGCAAGCCATCCAGATCAGCTTTCGCTCGGTCGAGCAATGGCTCCCGTGTCGTCGTCATTGGCGACAGCTTCGTTGAAGGATGGGGCGTTGCAGATCACGAACGAATGACCAACATCCTTGAAACGCGAACAAAGATTCCGCATCTGAACTTCGGCACTGCCGGGAATTTTGGCACGACTCAGGCCTATATTCTCTACGAGAAGCTAGCCAGCAGATTTGACCACGATGCGGTTATCTGGATGATCCTGCCTGCAAATGATTTTGCGGATGATACGCCGACTGCATCAAGGCTGGAAGAAGGCGCGCGTTGGCGTCCGTATCTCGTCAGGAATGACAAATCCGATACGTACGATGTCGTTTATCCCGCCGGGGGTTTTGAAGAGGCGACGCGCTGGGCTATTTTCCGCAGGAATATCTCAGTCGAGTTTTGGATGACCGCGCGCGCCTATTATTATTATCGTGGCCTTTTTGACTGGCTTAGTCACGAAACTGAGGTGACGCGAACGCCTTCCACAAAGACGCCATCGAATTATTTCGACTTTGACGATGAACAGTTCGGCAGGCTGGCATTCGCTGCGCGGAAAATACGACAAGCGGCGGGCGATCGCAGGATAATGGTTGTGACCATACCTCGCTCGGCCGATATAATGCGCTCCAATGAAGAAAGGGGGCTGTCGCCTCTTAATCGGCGCATCACCCAGCTATCGAAAGAACTTGGCTTTGATCATATCGATCTACTTGCAAGTATAAGAAGCACCAAATGGGATAACTATTATATCCCATGCGACGGTCACTGGACATATCAAGGTCACTTGTTTGCTGCCAACCATCTTTATCAAACGCAGTATTATAATTCTGTTCGATCTGGTGTGAAGAAATAGTGGCGATGCGGCAACGTCGGAGAGACTTAACCAGCGCCTCCGGCCTTGCGAGCGAGATAGATGCACTGCCGCGCCTCGCGACCTTGCAGAGGATTGTCGAACACCACGGCTTCGGCGCGCGCTTCGCCGAACGCGGCCCCCAGCACGGCGGTGAAGGCGGCGTCTTCCTGATTGTTGGACCAGAGCGCAAAGACACCGCCGGCAAGCAGGTGCTCGCTAAGTTTCTTCAGGCCCTCAAAGGTATAGAGCGCCGCGTTCGACGGCTTGAGCACTTCGTGTGGCGAGTGGTCGATATCGAGCAGGATGGCATCAAACCGCGAACCGGGATTCAGCGGGTCGAAACCGGTCTCGGGGGACGCCGCCATCGCGAAGAAATCGCCTTGAACAAGCCGGCATCGTTTGTCTGCGGCGAGCACTTTTCCCAGAGGCAGCAGCCCTGACTGGTGCCATTCGATGACCGGCCCCAGAGCATCGATGACGAGCATCGAGCGCACCTTCGGATTTTCGAGCGCGGCGACCGCCGTGTAGCCGAGCCCAAGCCCGCCGACGGCGATCCGCAGGTCATTCCCCGGCAGGCCCTCCAGTGCGACCCTGCCGAGCACCTGCTCGGACGCGGTGAACTTGGATGACATCAGGAACTCGTCGTTCAGCTTGATCTCGTAGATGTCGTCACCGGTGGTGAGATCGCGGCGGCGGCGCAGCACGAGCGTCCCGAATGGGGTAACCTGGTAGTCGAGTTCTGCGAAAAGCGGGCTCAAGCGATAGCTTTCTTTGTTGGGGAGCAGCGAATTGGAGCGATCGGTATGCTCGTGATTGCCATCGGCCGCGAACCGGCCGTGGTTCCGAGGGTTCCGGTGGAAATCGTCCGATGGTCTCCCACAGATCCTCGCGAAAAGCCAGCAACGGCATTTCCTTCCGATCGACGTCGAGCACTTCCGCAAGCTTTCGGCTGAGATTCGCAGCTCACTTAAGGCTGCACCGATTCCGTCGGCTTTCTATATCGTCCGTTCCTCCATCCTCACTTGACCACCACGTGGCCGACCGTAGGACCGTCATCGGCAATTCGATTCAAGCGTGGGAGCAGCAACCAGAGGCACACAGCCGAGATCACCGCATAAGCAACCATCCCCGAGTATTGGGTTTCGATGCTAACGTCGAGATCGAGCAGCAGCCCCATCAGCCCAGGGGCCAGGGCGGAAGCGAAGACCTGGCCGGCGAACGCAACGGAGCGGATCGCTCCCAGATGCCGCGTGCCGAATAACTCTGCCCAAAGCGCGCCAAGCAACGTGGACGCGCTCCCGTTGGTGATCGCACAAAGCAACATGAACGCGGGAACCACATAGGGCGAACTTGAAAAGGCGAGAACACTGATCCCCAATGCCATCGGGATCAAAAAGAATGGAAGGAACCGGCGCGCCGCGTACCGGTCAACCAGCCACCCGGTCAGCAGCGCCATGAGAACGCTCGCCCCGGCATAGACCGGAAACCAGCCGGCGAACCAGGCGAGGCTCCAGCCTTTCACCTCGACCAGATGCGCCTGATGAAAGAAGATGCCTGTCATGGCGAAGGACGGAACGACGATCCCCGAAACGACAGCGAAGAACTCCGGCTTGCGGATAACCTCTGCCCGGGTCCATTCCCGCCGCGCTTCGAATGCGGAAGCATCCGTCGCCTCGCCCGCCGCGACCGCCGGTTCCCGCCGCAGCAGGAAGACGACAAGCGGTATCGACACCAAAACAAGGATTCCCGCCGCGGCAAGCCAGGTCTCCCGCCAGCCATACGCGCCAATCATCGTTACGGCCGCAAACGGCATCACGGCCTCGCTGGCAGGAAAGCCGAGAACGGCAAGCGACATCATCTTGCCGCGCCTGAGATGGTACCAGCGACCCACACCGGTTATTGCGAGTTGGCCCATCGAACCCTGTCCGAAGAGCCGCAGACCGAACAGCACCGGCAACAGCATCCAGGCTGCAGACACGCCGGACATGGCCACGCACATGCCTGCGAGCGCCAGGATCGCGAGGACGGCCAGCCATCGGATACGATAGCGGTCCGCGATCTTGCCGCCCCAGATCAAGATCGCCGCGCTGGCGATCGTAGCGATTGCGTAGAGGCTTCCGAAACCGCCGTCCGTCAGACCGAGCTCGGCCTTCAACTGCGGGGCGAAGATGGCTATGAAATAGGTCTGGCCGAATGCCGACGACATCGTCATCACCACGGCCGCGATCACCAAGCCTGACGGCGCAGGCGGGCGTTCTGTCATTGTATTCTTTCCTTTTGGGAGCAGCTATACGCGGAACCACCGGTGCTGCTTGCAATGCGAGATCAAGCTCTCCGCGGGGTTTACGGACCGTTGAACATGGCAATCTCAGCCATCGATCTCCTTGAACGAGAATTTGGCGCTTTCGACCTGGAACAGCGACGATTCAATCTGTTCCGCACATGAGAGATCGAAGAACGCGACGTTGTAGCCTTCAGCCGAGAAGGCGCTCTTGTAGACGACACCGTCGAAGTCCTGCTTCTGGAACACTTCCGCAAGGATCTGCGTGGCTGCGTACTCGGCGGTGTTGTCGCTCCGGGTGACAGGACGAGAAAAGGCATGATCGATGTTCGCCCATACGATCCGTTCGATTTCGTCTGGTGATAGGTCACCGCTGCGCTCCAGTTCAGCGCCATGAAGCACCGAGCAATCCACCGCCGCCACATCGCGGACCGTCCGGAAGCGGGCAACCGAGACCACCGAGCCGATCCACGGCCTCACTTCCGACATGGCAGCCTCGCGCGTCGTGGCGAAATAGAGGCACGGGATTCCCTTCGGATTGACCCGACCCTCGTAGGCTCGATCCTGCAGCGGCTTCATGCGGCTTTCCGAATGTGGACCGCGAACGCGCCCTCCTTGTTCCGGATCGACAACCCAGTCATGACCGACCTGCGCGCGCCAGAATATGGTCCCTTTGTCGATCAACCTTCTGCGGCCGTGACACGTCCGCGCCACGGCGTTCAGAAAATTCTCAACGTCGGCCGAGCGAAGATATCTGCTTTGGAGCGCGATCTCCTGTGTGAAGCTCCAGAAGGCGTCGGCTGTGCTGAACTGACTCATCATATCGATATGGCCATCGCTCTCATTTTGCCATCCCCACGAGAGCGGGTCCTCCGGCGGGCACGATTGGCGTTCTTGCACTCAGCCGGCGCGATTGGTGTCCGTGAGCCGACGCCCTTGCCGCTTCGGGTCGGCGCAAAGCACAGCACATGCTCCGGGCCATCATGGCGCAGATAGTCGCGGTCGTATCGACCGAGCACGACACCATCGGGACCGACCAGGCCAGCAGCACGGATTTCCCTGTCCTCAGCCCATCGCGCCGATCCGTAGGTGGCAACGTTACGGGCTTCCCGCGCCCGGATGATCGACATCATGATGGCGGCCGCGATGGCGATGAAGCCACCCGATGCCGCGATGATTGCGCCTTCGACGAAGATCGCGGGCGCATAGGCGTCGAAGGAAAACCACCACCAGAAGAAGGCCGGCGGATAGTAGACCGGCCAGCCAGCCAGCTCGAACCACGGATTACCAAGCTGGGGCTGGAAGCCGAGCCGCCACGCCGTCCATTGCGTCGCGACGTCGCGACCCACACCATCACCAGAACAATGGTGAAGACGACGGCAATCTGACCCCAGAGTATTCGGCCTCCACGCATACAGGCTCCCAATCGGCAAAAGAGACGGAGCCGATCAGAGAACAGGCAGTTGTGCGAGAGGCAACAGGAAAGATGAAGCCGGAGGGCTGCCGGACACTATAGCGTATAAATAGGATGGATCACGTCAGTGCAGGCGCTTGGCGCGCTCTTCCGCAACTTTCAACCGTAGAAGCCGCCGGACGCCACAAGCCGGTCGCCGGTAATCCATGCCGCGTCGTCCGAGGCGAGAAAGGCTGCGGCCTTGGCGATGTCCTGCGGCTGGCCAAGCCTGCCGAGCGGTGTCTTCTCGATCATGTCCTTCTCGAAGGGGCTCCCGATGAAGCCGACGCTCTCGATGCCTTCGGTATGCGTGCCTCCCGGCGCGAGGGTGTTGACGCGAATGCCGCGAGATCCAAGTTCGGCCGCAAAGGCACGCGTCAGGCAGTCCAGTGCACCCTTGGTGGCGGAATAGACCGCCATGCCCGGAACCGCGCGGACGCTGTCGATGGAGCCGATGTTGACAATGCTGCCGCCGGACGGTCCGAAGTGCCGGGCCGCCTCCTGGATGGTCTGGATGACACCGAGAACGTTGGTGTCGAACTGGCGGCGAAACTCCTCGACGGTGATGGCGTCGAGCGCCGTCTGGCCGTAGACGGCGGCGTTGTTCACGAGGATATCGAGCCGACCGAAGGCCGACAAAGTCTCCGCAAACAAGCGCTTCACGTCCTCGCCGTTTGCGACGCTTGCCTGGACGGCAATGGCCTGTCCTCCAGCCTCGGTGATCGCCGCCACGACATCGTCGGCCCCCTTGCGGCTGGAGGCGTAGTTGACCACTACCCGTGCGCCCTCTGCCGCCAGTTCTCTGGCGATCCCTGCGCCGATCCCTTTCGACGCACCGGTGACGATGGCCGTCTTGCCTTCAAGTCTCTTCATGTCCGTCTCCAATGAAAGAACTCAAGGGGCAAAAAACGCCTTCATTTGGCGGCTTTTCCCTGGGTTCGGTTATGTTTTGACCGGCATTGGCGCCGGTCGGCAAAGTCTCTCTTTCCGTCGGACAGATCGCGTTTGGCTGTCCTTCGGTTCTTGAACCAGTCTCCAATGCGTGACCCTGATGCCGCTTTCCGGCTTCGGTCACAGAGTGGCGTTCGGCTCCCGGTTTCCCATTCTCCTTGAGGAGCGCAGCCCAGTCTTGCCGGGCTCGCTAGACGCACATCAGGACAACCGGGATATCGTCGACGCGCCTTCCATGGTGGTGGTGCCGCGCGGCTCATAGGCGCGCTGGTCACGCAGGATCTGGAAGGCGATCGTCAAAAGCTTGCGCGCGATGGCCACGCGCGCCTTGTTGGTTCCTTTGATCTTCAGATGCTCGTACTGGGCGTGCAACTGCGGGTCCGAGGCGATGGCGGGGCTGACCGCTTCCACGAAGGCCCAGCGCAGCCACTTGTTGCCCTGTTTGATGATCTTGCCGTGATAAGTCTTGCCGCCGCTCGAATAGGTCGATGGCACAAGCCCGGCATAGGCGGCTAGCTTCTTCGGCGTGCGGAACCGCGCTATGTCATCGATCTCCGCGTCGATCAGCCGGGCAAAGAATTCGCCGAGGCCGGGGATCGTCTTCAACAGCTTCACATTGGCATTGGCTCTGGTCATCGCCCGGATCGTCGCTTCCGACTGCTTGATGCGCACATCGATGTCGCCGATGAAGGCGAGGCCCCGATCGATCTGGATGCGGTCGATCGGCGAGACGTTGACCTGCGCAAGCTGGACACGACCGGCCTTGCCGAACAGATCACCGAGCCTCTTCAACTGTGCCGTCTGCTCCGGATAACGATCGAATACCGTGACGACCCGGTTCTTGGTCATCGTGCGCAGCCGGACATAAAACATCCGCTCCCGAAGCGCGACGCGAAGGTCTCGCGATCTCTCGCTGGGTGCCCAGGCCTCCGGCACCAGGTCGGTTCGGAGCAGATGCGCCAGAACCGTCGCGTCAATCTTGTCGGTCTTGATCTTGGCGTCGGCGATCGCCTTGACCTTCAGCGGATGGGCGAGAACGACATCATCACAAATGTCGTCGAGCCAGTCGTACATCACCATCCAGTTGCGCGTCGCCTCGACAACCGCATGCGCGTTCTCGCGATACCGCTCGAGAAAGCCGCCCAGCGACTGTCGGTCGTTCTTCACTCGGCCCGAGCGTAGCGTCTTGCCGCTCGAATCCTGAACCACCAGATGGCTGTAGGATTTGTGGTAATCGACGCCGATATGGTAATCATAAGAGGCAGTCATGCTTCCAACTCCCTTGTTGAGATCTTCGAAACCCCAATAAGGTAAGCCGAAAGGCTGGAAGTGTGACTGTCCCTCGATCATCGACTGCATCTCAGTGATCCGTTCTCTCAGCGGGTGCGGCCTCTTTCATGCCACCTCCTTAAAGCTGCGTCATTCCGCCATCGACGACGAGGTCTGTTCCGGTCGAGAAGCTGCTCTCGTCCGATGCCAGGAAGAGCGCCGCGGCCGCGAGTTCCTCCGGGCGTCCGATGCGACCGAGCGGCACGACAGAGGCCGCCTGCTTGCGGAATTCCTCTGCTGCCTCCGGCGATCCGACCTGACATTCGATGATGGGTGTGTCGACCGGGCCGGGGCTCAGCGTGTTGACGCGGATGCCCGATGCCAACAATTCCGCTGCGGCTGTGCGGACGAGCGATCGGATGGCTGCCTTCGTGGCGTTGTAAACGCTGTGGCCCGGCAGGCCCTTGGTCGCCAGGCAGGACGAAACGAGGATGATCGATCCGCCGTTGCCCATCAGCGGAATCGCCTTTTGCAAGGTGAAGTAGGTTCCCTTGACGTTGATGTCGAACATGCTGTCGAAGTGTTCTTCCGCAGCGTCGCGGATCTGGCTGGATGCGATCACGCCGGCGTTGGCGACAAGGATGTCGAGCCGCCCTTCCGCTTCCCGCACTGTCGCGAACAGCTTGTCGAGGCTGCCAAGGTCGGAAACATCGCTCTGTATCGCTTTCGCCTTTTCGCCGAGCTTGTTGGCGGCAGCATCGAGTTCGGCCGGGCGGCGGCCGGTGATGTAGACCGTCGCGCCTTCTCTGATGAAGCGTTCGGCAATCGCGAAACCGATGCCGCTGGAGCCGCCCGTCACGACGGCGATTTTTGAATCAAGCTTGCTCATGAAGTCCTCTGTTGACCATTTAGCAGGGAGGCGTGTGCGATATTGCACAAGTTTTGCCTCCCATTTAAATATGAGGAAAGAAAAATGCGTTTTAAACTGGCGATGAACGCACACCACTTGTGAGAAAACGCACCATGGATCATTGGGATGAAGTTCGGATGTTCCTCGCTGTCGCCGAGGGCGGCACAGTCCGCGCTGCTGCGGAAGCGCTGAAGGTCAACCATGCTACAATCATCCGCGGAGTGGGCCGGCTCGAAGAGAAGCTCAACACGAAGCTGTTCGAGAAACTGGCGACCGGATACCGGCTGACGGATGCCGGAAGTGATATCGTGGAACTTGCCGGACAGATGGCGACGGCGTCGTCACAGATAGAGGCGCGCATCTTCGGGCGCGACCAGGACGTCTCCGGGCCCCTGAGGTTCACGCTTCCCATCTCGTTCGCCACCGATCTGCTGATGCCGACGCTGACGGCGTTCAGGGCGAACTACCCGGACATTGCGCTGGAGATCCTGAGTTCGGGATCGGTCGTGAACCTTGGCAACCGGGAGGCGGACGTCGCGCTGCGCGTGGTGGTCGGCGGAGCGTCGCCGCCCGAAAACCTCTACGGAACGGAACTCTGCGAATTCCATATGGGGTTCTACATCGCCCGCGATCTGGCATGCTCTCGTTCACTAACTCCCGCTTGGCTGCTCGGGGCGAACGAGGCCGTTCCGACGGACTGGGCGCCGGACGCCGGGATCAAGATGGCCTCCGTGCCGATCCGCTTCGCCGAAATGCGCTCACAGTTAGAGGCCGTCCGCGCCGGCATGGGCATCTCCGCCCTGCCTTGTTTCCTCGGCGACGCCGACCCGCTGCTTGCCCGCGTCCCCGGCGGCCCGGTGACACACATTGGCGATATATGGCTGCTGACCCATGGCGACACACGGCGGACGAAGCGCGTGCGGCTCCTCTGCGACGATATCCGCAGCGCGATGCAAGGATTTGCAGGACGCCTTGCGGGGCGATTCGAAGGCGGCGCTTCCGAATTCCTGTGACGTTGAAGGGCGGTCTTTCTGGCGGCCCGACACTTTTCATCGCCTACGTCAGACCGGGGGCTGCGGCGTGTAGCCTTCTGGCGCGAAGCTGCCGCTGGCTGCTGGTAATCGGCACAACCGCTCTCCACCCGACCCGGCGATTCAGAAACTGCCCAAAACCGCTGATGAACTGCGCCAATGAGTCTGGAAGTCGCACCGCGTGCGGCGTTAGAGACCCTATGATGGTCACTTGCCTCGCGGCGTAAGGCTTCTGGATGTTGCGCATTGGAAAATGTGCAATGGAAGGAAGAAGCCATGACCATTTCAACGAAATACATCGGCCTTGATGTTCATCGGGACACGATATCGATTGCCGTCGCCGATGAAGGTAGGGACCCGGAAATCCGGTTCTTTGGGACTGTCGCCAATGATTGCGCAGTGCTGCACAAAGCGCTGGCGAGCATCGGCAAGAACGGTGCGACGCTGAAGGTCTGCTACGAATCCGGCCCGTGCGGGTTTGTGATCTATCGTTTCCTGAAGAGTCTCGGGATCGACTGCGTCGTGATCTCGCCGTCCTCGATGCCGCGTCGGCCGAATGACCGGGTGAAGACCGACCGCCGTGATGCGCAGACGCTGGCCAGGCTCTTGCGTGCCGGTGAACTTACCGCCGTCTGGGTGCCCGACGAGGCGCATGAGGCGATCCGCGATGTGGTGCGGGCACGCCGGCAGGCAAAGCAGATCTGGTTTCGGCGAAGAACACGCTGAAGAGCTTCCTGTTGCGGCACGACCGCCGGTATCAGGGAAAGGCCATATGGAGTCGGATGCACTGGCGCTGGCTCTCGGACCAGCGTTTTGCCTTTGCGCACCAGCAGTTCGTCTATGAAGAATACAAGCGCCGCATCCATGAACTGGAGGAGCGCTGCGCGCGGCTGGAGCAGGTTCTTGAGGAAGCGGTCCTGGATTGGCCGCTGGCCCCGGTCGTCACCGCGCTTCAGGCGCTGCGTGGGATCAGGTTCATCGCGGCCATCACGCTGGTCGCGGAGATTGGCGATCTGCATCGCTTCGACAGCCCGAAAAAACTGATGGCCTGGCTGGGCCTCGTTCCGGCCGAGCATTCCAGTGGAACGCGGACGCGGCGCGGCGAACTCACCCGTACTGGCAACGCCGCCGCCCGCGCCATGCTGATCGAATCCGCGTGGCAGTACCGCTATCCTGCACGGGAGGGGCGAGCGCTGCGGGAACGCAATGCCGGACTGCCCGATCACATCCGGGCCATCGCCTGGAAGGCGCAGACCCGCCTGTGCGCGAAGTTCCGCCATCTGGCCGGAACCGGAAAGCATGCGGCGAAGATCGTGGCGGCGGTCGCGCGCGAACTGGCGGGCTTCATCTGGGACATCGCCCGCCATACGCCGGCGCCGGCCTCAAGGTTGGCCTGACACTCACTTTAACCACTCACGGACGAACGGAAAGGAGAAGATCGGATCGTTGACATCGCGACCTGGCTGGCGTGCTGCGCGCCCTGATTGACGCGGACAATCCTCGATATAGCCCTTGGGCAGTATCTTACGACGCCCGATTTGGAGCTGGAGGAAGGTCCACGACGGAAAAGGGTCGTGCGGTAGCCAATCCGCGGATGAGAGTTTGATCAATCGTCGTCAGAAACAGGCGCGCGCAGCACACCCGCCAGGCCGTTCAATCTCCATCTTGCATCGGATTTTGTTCCGGTGGCAGAATAGCCGTGCGCTCATCCAGACGTGACCATCATGAGAGGGCTATAGCGTAGACGTAGTGCTCATCATCGTCGAGCGTGGCCCGCCATCCTGATTCGCTCTTCGTCCGCAACGGCCTGTTCGAGAAGCCGCCGATAGCCTTTCTTCGTCATCCATTGCGCGCGGGCGAGATGGCTTTCCCAGCAATGGCGCGTGCGGGTTTCCTCCGCGACGGGATCGCGATGAAGAACAATCTGCGCCACCTCCTTCCAGTCCGCCCCGTCCGTCTCCGCGTCCAGTAGACGGAGGTAGGTCACGAAATGCTCTTCGTCGTAAATGGTGATGTCGGCGCCGGTTGGCGCCTCATCGTCAACATCAGGGTCAAGCTTAGGTCTGACACGCATCAGACGCCCTCCTTTTTGGGCTCGCGACATACATAATCTCGAACTGGGATAATCCCAGAACAGGATTAGTGGAACGGCTCCCTTTCATCAATGGAGCGACGTTCCGAATGCAGAAGTCTTTGCGCACGCCCCGACAGCAGCTTCTCCTGTCCCTGCTTATCGAGGCTCGCAAGGCGAAGGGACTTACCCAAGCGGACGTTGCCGCCGCACTTGGCAAGCCGCAATCCTTCGTCGCCAAATATGAGAACGCAGAGCGACGGATTGATGTCATCGAGCTTGTGGATATTGCTGCGGCGCTGGGCGTTTCGACAGCCGCTATACTGGAAAAGATCGAATCGTCTTCCAAAAATGGCGCATGAAGCCCATCAGGCAAATAGCATGCGGCATTGATGCGAGGCGCGCCGTCCGCGCGTCAGTGTGACCGAACCGGCGATAAGCTAGATGGGTTGTGCCGACCGGCTCATCTCGCGTGCAAGAGCAAGCAGGTTTCGCAGCACTGCGTCTCGATTGTAGGGCGACCAGACAGCCGAGAATGCAACGGGCTCGGGCTCGTCGGTTATCGGGAGGAAAACCACGCCGCATGTCGGCGACAGCGAGGTAGCCGCGCCAACGAGGGTGACACCAAAGCCCTGTCCGACCATCGATAGCAGCGAGCTGCGCTCTACATCGAAACGGAGGATCGAAGGCCCGGGCCAACGGCTGGCAAGGCGCAGGACGATATGGTCATGAACCTGTGGCCCGGTGCCGCCACGCCGGACAAGGAAGGCTTCTGCTGCAAGATCGGCCCAGGTGACGCTTGCACGCTCGGCGAGTGAATGGTTCTCCGGCAGGGCGACCAAGAGCGGTTCGCCGAGACGGCCGCCCGCGATCAGCAGCACCCCGAAGGCCAGTTCATAGCCGGCGATGACGAAGCCGATCTGTGCGAAGTCCGCGCCGAGATCAGCCTGCATGGAGGGGATGGCGACATTGACCACGAACAGGTCGAAGACAGTGATGAAGCCACCGAGCAGCAGGATGGCCAGTGCGAGCGGAGAAGAGTTGGGAATGTCGGCGCTGCTCGATGGTGACGAGGATGGCGATGCTTTGGTTGCTGGAATGCAGTTATCGGACATAGCGGTTCCTGTGGTTGAAACCACCGGATAAACTGCATACAGTCCTGTTACTATGGAGGAAGTTATACGGTTACTATGAGCAACACCCTGGAAAGCCGTCTCGATCGTACACGCACGGAACTGGCGGATTTTCTGCGTCGGCGCCGCGAAAGTCTCTCGCCACTCGATGTCGGGCTCCCGCCGGGCAAAAGGCGTCGGACCCCGGGACTGCGGCGAGAAGAAGTGGCGGCGCTCGCGGGCGTCGGCCTCAGTTGGTATACGTGGCTGGAGCAGGGTCGCGACATCAACGTCTCGGCCGCCTTTCTCGATAATGTGTCGCGGGTGCTGAAGCTTGACGAGACGGAACGGCGGCATCTCTTCCTTCTGGCGCACCACCGGCCTCCAGCGATCAACGGGCGGGCTTGGTGCGCGCTGCCGCCGCTGGTTCGTCGTCTGATCGACGATCTGGAGTTGCGTCCTGCTTACGTCATGAACCTGCGCTGGGACGTGATCGGCTGGAACACGGCTGCGGAGCTTCTCTTCGGCTTCGATGGCCGCGATCCCGCGGAACGGAACATGCTGTGGATGCTGTTCGGCGACGACAGCCTGTCGGATCGGATCGTCGAGTGGGACAACCAAGCCCCGCAGATACTGGCCAGTTTCCGGCGGGATTTCGCTCAGGCACCCGAAGACGAGGACATGATCGGGCTGGTTGAAGCGCTTGAGCAGCGGTCGCCCGCGTTTCGCGATCTCTGGCGGCGGCATGACGTGCATGGCCGCTGCCAAGGACGTCGCAGCTTCCTTGTCGTCGGCATCGGTGCGGTCGCGTTCGACCATTCCACCCTCATCGTCGACGAGGAGAAGCACCTGCGTCTCGTGGCCTATGCCGCACTTGCCGGCGAGGACGCCAGCGAGCGGTTCGAGCGGTTGCTTACCTCGTAGCTTCCGTAGACTGCTTGGAGTTTGACTCGCGCCGTCGATCCCATTCGGTCGTGTCCCGATACGGGATAGGCTGCTGCATCGGCAGCCTATGTACGTTGAAGCAACCGCCGCACGTCCCACAATCATTTGCCTCGTTGCAACGTCAGCACGACAATGCCAATGATTGCCGCGCCTGCTCCGAAAATCGCCGTAGCGGTCAGCCCGAACGCGCCGATCACACCGCCGCCAACGAGCGAGCCGAGCGCGATGCCGGAATTGAACCCGGCGATGTTGAGGCCGGCGGCAGCGGCCAGTGCCTTCGGCGCATGGCGCTCGGCAATGCCGATGACACGGGCCTGCATGGCGGGCACTGCCGCATAGGTAAGCGCGCCCAAGGCCGCGATTAGCACCACCATGGCCGGGACGGAATGTACGGCGGGCCAGATCGCCGCCAGCACGATGGCGAGACCGATCAGGACGATCATCACCGCCTTGTCGGGGCCGAGCCGGTCGGTTATGCGCCCACCAACGATATTGCCGATCGCGGCCGCGACGCCATAGACCAGCATCATCGTGCTGACGAAAGCGGCGTTCATGCCCGTCACTTCGATCAGCAGCGGTGAGATATAGGAGAACAGGCAGAACGAGCCTGTATAAGCCAGCACAGTGATGAGCGCTGCGCCGAGCAACCGCCGGTCCAGCAATGCCATCAGATTGTGAAGCGCATCCTTTGGTTCGCCGCCATCTCTGGCGTTAGGCATGAGAAAGGCGAGGCCAAGCACGCCGATCGCGCCACAGATGGCGACACCCATGAAAATTGTCTGCCAGCTCCAGATACCACCGAGGTGGGTGCCGATCGGCACGCCAAAAGCAAGCGCGAGTGTCAACCCGCCAAAGACGACGGCGACCGCGCTGCCCGCCCGCTCCGGGGCCACCAGTCGCGTCGCCGCGCTGGACGCGACCGCGAGAAAGACGCCATGCCCGAGGCCCGAACCGAAACGGGCGGCGAGCATCGACGTCAGATCACTGGCGTCTTCTCATCCGATCTGAGGCACTGCGCCATATGCCCCTCCAAGATATTTCTTGTAGAGGTTGTCGTTTCGGCGGACGGATTGAACGTCCATCAGGCTATAAACATTCGACCGACCAAGTTGATCCTTTTCGGTGAAGACGACCTCCTCCTTGCTGAGATCATCGAGCAGGGATGCCGAGTGACACGACATCCACAACTGGGCACCTGCCGGATTGCGGTCGGGATCATAAAACCAACGGACGATCTCCGGCAGGATTAACGGGTGGATCGACAGATCCAACTCGTCAATGACCGCAACGCCCCCCTTCTGTAGCGCCAACAACAGAAGTGGAAAAATGCGGATGAACGATCGCGTTCCTTGACTTTCCAGAGTCCATGGCATCGGGGCGTGCAAACCTTCGTGCTTAAACAACGCCGTCGGCCCAGACGCTGTCTGGACAATTTCCATCTGCTCGACACCAACATCGATGCGCTGAAGCTCTCTGTTAAGGCTCTCAACCGCTGCCGGATTTTGCGCAAGGAACTGGATAATATCCCTATCCGAAAACTCCGTTCGCTCCATAAGTATGTTGCGGAAGACCGCGCTTGCTGCTTCGGCTAGCACCTTGGACGGCTCGTGCTCGAAGAGCGCAAGGGTGGACACCACGCTGGCGTCGTCCCGCACCTTGTCAATGACTTGGCTGTAGCCGGTCAGGGAAAACGCCCGCGAACCGCGCACGTCCTTGTCGGCACCACGCTCGAACACTCGTTGCCACTTCCCCTGTCCGTGAGGCTTGTGACGGAGGACCTCCCGCCGGACCGTTTTGATAACCCCGTCTTTCGTAAGAAGCTCCAATTCGTAGCGGTAGAGGCCGAAATCGCTATTCCGGTGCGTGGGAGAATTGACAGCCTCGAATGATAATTCCGTCAACCCGCCCATCTCGAGCGCCAGACGAACGGGGCGGTTCATCGATTCCTCGTCGTTGAACCGCTCACACGGCAATGCGCCTTGATTCTGAAAGCTGTCTTTCAGAAACCACGACAGAAACGTGAGCGCCTTGAGAACCGAGGATTTACCGGACCCGTTAGCGCCGAATAGTGCGACGATCTTCGGAGCGCGCTCCTCCGCGCCGGGAAACAGCGGTGAAAACCGCTCTGGATACTCGGGGACATTCCGCGGAATCCGCAGATCGAGGATCTGGGGATCACGGAACGAGTAAAAGTTCTCAATTTCCAGACGATATATCATAGCAACCAATATAGTCACCTGTTCCTGCGATTTCAACGAATTTCTGTCAAACTTCTGATTTTACCACGGCACCCGGCCCTATCAAGACGAGCAGGCGGGGTGAGGCAGAACTGCGGTCCAGCAAGCTGCTACCCCATGCGCAGCTTTCGTTAACGTCAAAAATCGCGTGGCGCTGTTCAGCTGTGCGGAGCCCTCTGTTCAACGAAACGCATGCGAAACCGGCCGCACAGCATGTTTCTCTTAAAGGCGAAGCGTTCGCCGGCATTGCTTTGCTGGCGGATGGGCCAGGGAGACCGTCATCGCCCGTAACGAAGGAACGTTTGCGTCCCTTGCCACCTTCAATAAGAACGACTGTGTCACTAACGAGCTGCCTTACTCAAGCAGACGTTCCTAGCGCTGCGCGCGCGAAAGCACGTCACCCGGTTCCGAGCCTCCCCCATACCATCCGTCAGAGTCCTTCCTCCTCGGAAAGGTCCGGCGACACATTATTGTCCGTCCCAGGATCAGCACCTGCCACCGGGATGCCGCCCGCGAGCAGCTTCTCCTTGCTGAGTAGCCCCGCGTCCTCGAGCGCCTCCATGTCCGGCAAATCGCGCAGGCTGTCCAGGCCGAAATGCGACAGGAACTCCTTCGTCGTCACATAGGTGTAGGGGGCGCCCGGTTGCGGGCTCCTGGGACCGGAGGCGATGAAGCCGACACTGCGAAGGCGGCCGATTAGATCGCGGGAGATCTCGCGCCCGAAGAAGGTCGAGAGCTCCGCCCGCGTGATCGGCTGGTAATAGGCGATGGTGGTCAGCACCAGGGATTCGGACTCCGACAGCGCGACGGCTTTGTCGCTGACGCCGACGGCCGCCCGGATCGCATCGCCAAAGGCCAGACGCGTCCGGTGCTGCCAGCCACCGGCCACCGACACCAGCTCATAGGGTCGGCCGCGCAACTCCTCACGAATATCGTCGATGATCAGGTCGAGATTACACGACTTCCCGATCACGCGCGCCAGTATCTCGCGGCCGACCGGCTCGGCCGAGGCAAAAATCACCGCCTCGACGCGGCCCATCCATTCGCGCCAGCGCAGATCGGGCGGCAAATGCTCGAGATCGGCATCGAAGATCTCCGGCTGTTTAGGAGCGCGCGCCATTGTCACAGGCCATAGAGCCGGAAGGTCGAACGACCGGTGAGCTCGCGCACGGCGCCGAGCGTCTCGAGGCGTTCGAACAATCGGCGGGCGGAGCGCTCGCTGATGGCGTCGGTAGCCGAGCGAGCGGTCTGTGCATCCTCCATCAGCAGAACAAGCAGCACTGTGTCGGCATGCTTGTTGCGCAGTTTCGGCGCCACCTCGAGCAATCGAGCGGCTTTGCGGCATAGATCGGCGTGGAGATCCGAGGCACGCGCCGCCGCCCGCGCATAGGCGGCAGCGCAGGTGATTGGCCAGCGGCCATCGCCGTTGAGGTGATCGGGCGCGCTACGCAAGTCCTTGCGTTTGATCTCGGCGGCGAGCAGCGGCACTGGCCGCAGCCATTTGAGGCGTGAGGCGACGATCGCATCGGCCAGCCACAGCGCCAGCAGCTCGGCATCCGGCCGGAATTTCATCGTCACGGCGACGATCTCAGCTGCCGCCGCCACCGGATTGCCCTCGCCCTTGGCCAGGCGCTCTGCGACGGCATAGACGTCGTGCAGCCGATCATCGATCGGGAGTTGCAGCACCGCCGAGGCGGTCAGCCACCGATCGTCGGCGAGCAGAGTGCGCCGTTCGACCAGCCGGCGCCAGCCGATCAACACCTTCCCACCCGGACCGGGATCGTCGCCCGGCCGGGTCAGTTTGACCGCATCGCGCAACGCGGCCTCGTCTTCCGTGCGACCGAGAAAACCCATCAATGCCGCAGCACTGGTCAGCGCCAGGCGATCGCGCCACAGGCTGCCGATCGGGTGTTCGTCGATCGCCATAGCATGCAGGCTGGCCAGCGCCGCGCCGGCAGCAAAACCCGCGTCTGCCGGGCCTTCCGGCAGCGTACGCAGCCGCAGCGCCGGCGGCATAGCGGGGTAGGTTGGTGGTGCGGGAATCAGCATTCGGGGTGATTTGGCCATACCTGACGCTAGCACAGCACGGCGGTTTAAGCTACTATGTTGAGCACTAACCGCCGCGCCTGTCGAGCTGATTTTGCGTCCAATAAGCTTCCATTATTGGACGTATTCTGATAGGCTTCAAAACCATGGCAAATCCCCCGGAAAACACGCCCAAAATCAACTTTTCGAGTGCCGACGATCTCCCCGAAGTCGTCGATCTGGTCATGGAAATGGGCGCCACACCGCCGCCGTCACGCCTCGAAGCACTCGTCGAGACGGCGACGGCCTACGCCAAAGCCGCCAGCTCCGAGAACACCCGCGAAGCCTATGCCGGCGACTGGCGGCATTTCACCTCGTGGTGCCGCCGCGAAGGCCTTGAGGCAATGCCGCCATCTACCCAGGTGATCGGGCTCTATATCAGCGCCTGCGCCGCCGGCGATCCCAAACGCGGCCTCCCTCCCCTCTCGGTCGCCACCATCGAGCGCCGACTTTCCGGCCTCGCCTGGAACTTCACCCAGCGCGGCCAGCCGATGGACCGTGACGACCGCCACATCGCTACGGTGCTGGCCGGCATTCGCCGCAAGCACGCCAGGCCGCCGCGGCAGAAGGAAGCGGTCCTCGGCGACGACGTCAAGGCCATGGTCGCCACCCTCGGGCACGATCTCAGGGGCCTGCGCGACCGCGCCATCCTGCTGCTCGGCTTTGCCGGCGGCCTGCGGCGCTCCGAGATCGTCGGCCTCGATGTCGTCCGCGACGATCACAGCGACGGCGCCGGCTGGATCGAGATCCTCGACAAAGGCCTGCTGGTGACGCTGCGCGGCAAGACCGGCTGGCGCGAGGTCGAAGTCGGCCGCGGCGCCTCCGACCGGACGTGCCCGGTCGCAGCACTCGAGACCTGGCTCCGCTTCGGCCGCATTGCGCGCGGCCCCCTCTTCCGCCGCATTTTCAAGGACAATAAGACGGTCGATGTCGAGCGGCTCTCCAGCAAGCATGTCGTCCGCCTGGTCAAGCAGACGGTGCTTGCTGCCGGGGTCCGCTCCGACCTTCCGGAAGACGAGCGGGTGCTGCTGTTCGCCGGGCACTCGCTACGCGCCGGCCTCGCCTCCTCGGCCGAGATCGAGGAGCGCTACGTGCAAAAGCAGCTTGGGCATGCCTCGGCCGAGATGACGCGCAAATATCAGCGCCGGCGCGACAGGTTTCGCACCAACCTCACCAAGGCGAGCGGTCTGTAGAAGTCCCCTCCCCTACTGCTGCCTAGCGATCAGGGTTCGACTGCGCTTGTGTGGTGTTATCAAATTTGATAATGTCTGATGATGAGAGAGATCGCCTGGATCAAGGCCGCGCAGAAGGATTTTCGGAAATTCCCCAAGGCCGTCCAGGACACCATGCTGGATGCGGTTACGATCGCAAGCTTTGGGCAGAAGGCGGATTTGGCAAAACCGATGAAGCATCTGGGTTCGGGGGTGATGGAAATCGCCCTGCCCTTCCGCTCCGACGCCTACCGGGTGATCTACACCGTCCAGATTGGCGATGCCCTTTGGGTTGTTCATGCCTTTCAGAAGAAGTCGACCAAGGGCATCGCAACGCCAAAGAAGGAGATCGACCTCATCAAGGCGCGGCTAAAGCAAATACGGGAGATGGAGTCATGAGTGAAGACAAGATCGAGATCGTCAGAGGCAGCGGCAACGTCTACGCCGACATGGGTGATCCCGACGCCGATACCAAGCAGATGAAGGCTTTCCTGGCAGCCGAGATTATCGCTGTCCTGAACAGGCGGCACCTCACTGTCAGAGCTGCGGCGGAACTGACCGGTGTTACACCGTCAGACATCTCGAACGTCCGCAACGCCCATCTCGGCAAGTTCACGATCGACCGGCTTGTGCGGGTTCTGAACCGGCTGGATCGAAAGGTGACAGTCACCGTCGAGAAGACCGGGCGCGGAACTGTCGCTGCCTGATGGGGCCAGGTTGCTCCGTCGGCGGTGCCCTGCCTGGTCAGGACAGCGACACATGAAAGCAGCTTCTTCGCCGCGTACAAAAGGGTACCCGGAATGATCGACCAAGGCCCCATCCGCCTGCTGGACGCCGCCTCGGTGGAGGCCGTGCTCGCAAGCCTCGATCCGGCGTCGGCTGACAGGGACCTGGTTCCCGCCATGACGAAAGCCTTTCCCGGATTCTCGATCACGGCCTCTGCGGTCGACGATTTCTACTGGCGTGGCGATACCCGCACCGTCTTGTCCGACGACGGCACGCGCCTCGGCGACCATCGCGCCTGGGTGGAAAATGAGCTGGCCGCGCTTGGCGGCGACCTGACAGCCTTCTGGAACCGCTACCGATCGGGCGCAAACAAATTCACCGAATGGCGCGGCACCAGTGTATTTGCCTTCGCACCGACAGGCCGCGGCGTCGCCGACTTCGTCCAGATCTCCCTCGGCCGTGAGGTCGAGGTTCTGGCCGGGCCGGTCGTCGATCCCGATTACCGCCCCTACAGCGCAGATGATCTTATCGACCCGTCCTGGGTGCCGCGCGAGCCCGCCACGAACGCCCAATTGCTTTCTGGACCCGTATACCGGCCGCGCGGCCGCACAGGTGGCGGCATCGTCCACATGAAGAGCTTCCTCGGGCGCCGGGCCCGCGTCGAACGCGAACTGCGGGCGGCGCGCCGGCCCGAGCTCGAGAACCGGATGATTCACGAGGTTGGACCCGCCGGAATGCGAGACATCCCGTTCCTGCAGGCCAATCCTGGTTGGTTCGATTTCGTGCCGCGCGAGAACCGCTTCTTTGCCGACTGGGACCGCTCGAGCGCCGCCGCGGACCGCATTTTTGACCACTGGGCCTTCGACATCCACGACTTCGAAGAGCGCGGCCGACGGGAGATCGGCTTCAATCCGCGACCGCTCAATATGCCGTCGGAGCGGCTCCTTGCAGACGAGGCCGTATCGGTCCACCGATTGATGGAGCGGATCGAGACGATCGATGAGGAAGTCGGGCTTCCCTTCGCCTGGTTTTTCCTGATGACGCACGGCCACTGGGGCGATCCGGACGTCGGCCATGCGATCGCCAACGGGGTGCGTGCGGCTCGCGTGCGCCTGCCCGACCGCGACGCCGCGGTGTTGCTAGCCTGGGGCGACAAGCCCTATCTGTTCTGAGCGGGCGTCTTCCGGTATGATTTCACCCTCTCCCCGGAAACGACGCTCGATCTTGAGCGTGCTCCTGGCCGGGCGTGGGACCGCCTCCGCGTCAATAGCACGGCGATAAACGCCCCTCCCCTTCATCCAAACAGGCGACGGTCCCAATAGACCGGCTGGTGCAGGGTGGTCTGAATGGCTCCGAACTCGGGATGAGCGGGGTTGATCAAGACATTGCGATCGAGCCGCGCAACGACACTGGGCACCAGGAGGATAAGACTACGCCGGTCGAGGCACCACGTTTCGCCGAAATCCTTGGTCACCGTCGCCGGCATCGCGTCCCAGCCGGGCAGTGACGGCGGCAAAAAGATCTCATAGCTCAGTCCGCGCGGTACAGTGATTTCGATGAAATGCTGGTTGGGCGGCAGCCTGCCGCTGCCGTGGACCAGTTTCTCCAGAAGAGCCGTCGAATAATGCTCGCTGGTATAGATGATCGGACTGCCCCGCGTATTCCACCGTCCAGGAGCAATCGTCGACCCGGTCGCATTAAAGATGGGATAGGCCCCGGCAGGATCCCCGATCCGAAAGCATTGTAGGGTGCGATCGAGAACCTGCGCTGTCACGCAGCGCTGCCGTATTTCAGACCTGCGAGTATTTCGAGCACCAGTTCAGCGCCAATCTCGTTTTGGATGACCACATCAATTGGGCGCCGGTCTTCCAGCATGGGATGAACCCGGAACAGAAAGTCGCGTGCCTCATCCTCGGTCTGCCAGACATCGAGAGCAAGGTTCCAGACGCGCGCCACCCGCGCAACACGCATGCCCTCATCCGACGACAGCTTCAGCGCACCGCGCTTCCGCCTCTCATAAGTAGCCTTGGGAACGAGGCGGTACTTGAATTGAGCGTCACCCGGTGCCAACAAGCGCGCCACGCGTTCCAGTGCGATCATAGGCAGCCCGTTCTCGATCGACGTCATCAGACCGAATGGCGACCGTGCGGCTGTCCCCTTGGGCGGCAGGCCGAGCACGTCAGCGATGTTTCCAATTGCCAGCATCATCGAACTCCACTTCACATGATGACAAATATAGCCTCATGTGAGGCTCCGTGCAAGGTCGATTGGAGTGGGCGCGAAGATTTATAAGCTGAGCTTGGCCCTCTTCCCAATGACAGATAACGTCGTCGCCTTTTCGGCTCCTGAACGCATTCGTACAACCTCATCCTGCAAACTATTGACGAGGTCGTGGCTGCTGACACCTACCGAAAACGCGGCAAGCGCCGCCAACCTCAGGCCCGCGATCATTGCTGCCTCGGCCGTCGTGCCGGGCGAGACTGGCTCTCTCCATGCACTGGCGTCGTTCACTACTGCCGTTGCGGCCCGGAAGACAGCGTCCGAGTATGTCTCCACGAGTTCGGAGAACTCCTGCAGCTGTCGATCATCCTCGAAGAACCGATCTACGGGAGCTGCCGGCGGAAGCTTGTTCACGGCGGAAGACACCTCACGGGCAACGACTTCGACAAGATCGGCCAGTTCATCCGCGCGCTGATCGAGGTCGGACCACTTTACCAGCCGACTGCCGATCCCCTCCTGAACCGCCAATTCATCATCGGATAGGGCAGCGATGCGAGCGGAAATGCGGAGTCCCCCACCCTCCTCTTCTGAGATCGGCGCCAAGCGAATCCTGAGTTTGCGCGTCGATGCCTCTTCCAGAGCCCTCGCCCGCCTCAAGGCGTCCGCAATGCCTTTCCCAACGGCGCTTTGATCATCCGTCATTTCGAGGTCCTCCTCCAAACCCTGGGGTGCGACGACCTCCAGACAGTGTCCGCCGCAGGGCGTCGCTGATCTCGAGACCAGCTCCTCCTGCGGCTCCGCCATTGTCTGATGAGTTCAGCGGATTGGATTCCTGTTCCATCGGCTTTTTCGCATCCAGCTCGGACCGTAAGAGAGCCATGACCATAGGCCAGGTCGAGAATTTCCCCTCGCGGGCACGGTCGGTTAGACTACGCAGATAACCGCCGGCATTGTTGATCTGCTCGGTACGCTGGTAGATCGCCGCCAGGGTGATCGCCGCGTGCTGCTCGCCCATGACGTCGCAGGCTTCACGCCAGGCGCTGGGACTGATTGCCAGCATCGGCCGGGCCAACTCTACCGTCGCGAGAAAGTCACGCCAGTGCCGGATTTCTCCGCCCTGCGCCAGGTCGCGCAGATTTGGGCAAGCGTCCAGTACGATTCCCAAGGGCAGCTCCCGCTTCGGTAGGCTCCGTACGTTGTCGGTTTCCGCGGCGGTGCCGCCTGCTTCTTTCTTTTCTCGAAAGCTCCCTTTAGATTCAATTTGGGAGTCTGGGTTTGAATTCTGTATGTGGCGACCAGAATGGGACTCATTGGCGTCCATATCCTGTGTTTTTGCGAATGTTTCCAAGACCTCACGTATCTCGGTGTAGAGGCTGTGCAGGTCGGTACAGATGTCATCCACGAGCTGTCTAGACGCGGTGCGCGGCAGACGGCCGATGATGGCCTGATAGGTTTGCTGCACCCTACCCCAATTGCCCGGCACCCTCTCTTCGATGCCCGTGTCGATCAGCTTGACGACATCGCGCCGCAGCAGCGTCAGGCGCTCTTTAGCGACCCGAAATGCGTTCTTCTCAGATTTGACAGCGTCCGCAAGCTCGGCGAACTCCTCGGCCCGCGCCACGATCGGGGACAGATCAAATCCGTAGGCCTGCTCGATCTGGCCTCCCCTGCCCTTTCGGGCGAAGCGCTTGCCATTGGGACTGTCGCGCCGAATGACCAGCCCACATTCGACGAGCACGGCCAGGTGCCGGCGCAGCGTGGTCGGGGGCATGCCGTTCGCCCGCGCGGCCAACTGCTCGTTCGAAGGCCAGACGATCAGATCGCCAGCGGCCGACAACTCTGTCTCGCGATGGAAGGACAGGAGTGCGTTGAGGATTGCCAGCGATCGATCGGTGGCGCCCAGGAGATCTTTCGCTTCGCGGATATGCTGGAACACCTGCCACTTCTGGACGGCAGCATCCTTCGGCATCTCTCGTGCGGTAGCCTGGTTTAGAATCTGGCCGAGCGATATCGACCGCCGCCCGAAGGGCGTCGTTGTGGTATGTGTCTGCATTGTCTTTCACCTATCACTAGGCAAAAGAAGCCAACCCGTCGAAATCGACGTCTTTGTCCTGTTGGGACGCTTGACTGTGATTCGCGGAAATGCGATTCTCTAGGTGCTTAAACTCGAGAAGGGCTTCCGGATCTTATTTCGGGGGCCTTTTTCTTTTGCGATTGCTCCTTGTCTAGTTTCCTTCTGACTCCAAAAACTCCTGGTACAGCCTCTCCAGGTTGGCGGAGAGGAAGTCGCCGAACTTTGGTGCGTCTTTAGCTTTAAGCTCGAGCGTAAAGGCTCTAGCGCCACCTTTTGCGGCCACCTTCACGGCTTCCCCGGCCAGAGACCATTCTCGTCGCTGTGGTGTCGCACCTGCAGCCCTGCGTTTCTTAGGCTGCTTGAGGGATGAGCAGAGAAGCGAAAAGCGCGTTTCAAGTGGATCCGCTTTGAACTGTTCGGACCGCACGATTTCGCTCGCGAACGTTGCCATTTCCGGGTTCAGAACAAGTTTCTTGAGTTCCTCCCAGCGATCACGCCCAATGCCCGTGGCCGGCACGAGCGCATCGAGCACGTCGGCAGGGACATGCTCGACAACAGAGAGCATCCGCGACAGCAGCGTGTCGTCGATCGTGAGAGACTCCTTGATGATGTCCTTGCCAATTCCTGCTTGATGCAGGCGGTTTGCAAACAGGGCCTTTTCAATGAATGTCTGATTCAGGCGGGCATTGTTCTCATGACCTTGAGCGATGATCTGCTCCTCGAGGTCGTTGAGAGGCTTCACCACAGCGCGAACCTTGATCCCAAGTTGCCGCGCTGCCCTTGTGCGCCGGTGCCCGAAAACAATGATGAACCGCCCAGGTTGATCTGGATGCGGTCGCACGAGAATAGGGGAGGACTGTCCCGCCTTCCGGATCGCCTCAACGAACTGCAGAAAATCGGGGTCGTCTCCGGCACGGTCCGCAAAGGGAGACTCGTCGAGGACGTCCGGATCGAGCGAGACAATTGCATCCCCTTCGAGAATCCGCATCGAGTTCTCGGCTATTTCGTCGAGTGACTGCGTCATCAATCGGGATGCACCCTTGCGGGCATAGTCCGCCCGACTCTCCGTTGGCTTCGGCGCCCGCGCTTCGCCCGGAGTTGCTCCAATGGAGGTCAGCAGATGCTTTCGAGCCACGGGTCCCTCCCTCTTTCTACCGCTAAATGTTTGCACTCACTTGCTTTTTTGCCGTTCTGCACGGCTGTCAAAAACATCTTCATTTCCGCCCCCAAGCCTTATGGATCAGCGAAACGATCTCGGCATTGACAGCGTTGAGTGACTCGATGGCGCGATCGTAGGTGGAGCGCGTGAATTGACTGCGCTCCACTTCATAAAGGGTCTGCTTGGTAATCCCAGCGTCAGAGACCGCCGTGGACTTCAGCATCTGGTTTTCGAGGACACGTTTCCCGAACATCGCTTGCATGAAGCCTACCATCTGGGACTGCGGCCCATCTGTTGGTTCATAGCGTGTGACAAGATATCGGAACCACTTCAGACGCACTCTGGCACCCGCGTCCTTTATCGACTGAAGGATCCCACCGAGCATCAACAGGAACTGGCTCATGGACATTACATCCAGCATCTGCGGATGGACCGTGATTAGGACCGATGTTGAAGCCGTAAGAGCAGTCAACGTGAGATAGCCCAGTTGAGGAGGGCAGTCGATCACGACGACGTCGTATCGGTCCTCCACCTCCCTGAGGGCCTGAGAGATGCGCGTAAAGAAGAGCCGACCTTCGGGAGAGCTCTTGCTGGTGGCTGCTAACGGGGTCTCGTATTCATATTCCTGCAGTTCCAGATTCGCAGGCACGATATCGAGGCCGGGAAAGTTCGTGGGCTGAATGATCTCTTTGATCGACCGCCGCTTCTCGTCGTAGCGTATCGCCTCGAAGAGTGAGGGGTTCTTGTCAAGCTCGGGCTGGATGCCGTGAAGTGCAGTGAGCGACGCCTGCGGGTCGAGATCGATCGCTAGAACGCGGTGCCCGGTCAGCGCGAGATATTGCGCCAAGTGCGCCGCGGTCGTCGTCTTGCCGCTGCCACCTTTGAAGTTCACGATCGACACCACCTGCAGCTCCTCGCCGGCACGGCGCCGAGGAACGTAGCGTCTGATGTCCGTGCGGCCGTGTTTGTCGAGGAACTGTCGAAGCTCAAGCATCTGCTCTGCCGTATATGATCGCCTTCCTGAGACAGAAACTTGTGGGGCCGGGCCCTTGCCCTCCAGGTGCAGCTTCTTGATATGGTTTTGCGTCACGCCAAGAAACTCGGCAACTTCTCCCAGCGAAAAAAGGCGCAGCCCCTTCTCGCCGTCCGGAGCATATTGCTCTAAACGCAGCATATTGAGCTTGTCGGAGATCAGTTCCCCTTGCTCAAGAATTTCCTCGTCGAAATCGAGGTCTGTGCCGATAAGTTGCGTCACAATCGTCCTAACCGCTCTCTGAATAACGCTTTTACCCACTCAATGAACGAGAAAGCGTTATTACTATGGGCGATTCCCTCGGACCCGCAAGTTCTTTTTGGTTAACAGCATCTTAATCGGCTTGGACGACTTTCACACCTACCGGCCAACTCTTAAGGCAGCCACCAACGTTTTCAAATGGTTAGCAAAGCTTCCTTGGTTTCCGACCGTCAACTGGCACCTATCAGTTTTGACAGGGTGCCAAGGGGTTCAGGCGGCCCATTTCGTCGCCCGGACCATCGCTCGTCGGCGACTCGGGCCGACTCACCCTGTCAGATTCGATAGGGTGACGATCATCCCTCACGCTGAAATCTTCCCTCCCATTGTTGCAGGGGGAGTTCGAAATGATGACGGGATCCAAGTTTCGCTCGATTTGTGAAGCGCGGTCGAGAGCAGTTCGGCACGAGGGACGAGGCAATGGCTGACCGCCGCTCTCACGCCAGGCTCGTGCGCAAACTCGAAGAGTCGTTCGGCGACGTTATCTGCGCAGCGCTCGCCGACGCGAGCGTGGTCGAAATCATGCTCAACCCGAATGGCCGGCTGTTCATCGAAAGGCTCGGGCAGGGGATCGCGCCAGCGGGCAACATGACACCGGGCGCGGCCGAGATCGTCATCGGCAGTGTCGCTCACGCGCTTGGCTCGGAGGTCGATGACCACCGACCGATCGTATCAGGCGAGTTGCCGATCGACGGTCACCGCTTTGAGGGTCTTTTGCCTCCCGTCGTCGCCGCTCCAGCCTTCACGATCCGGCGGCGGGCGTCTCGCCTCATTCCACTTGGCGACTATGTGCACGATGGGATTATGACTGGCGAGCAGGCGCGTACCATTCAGAATGCAGTGTCATCCCGTCTCAACATCGTTGTTTCCGGCGGAACCGGGTCGGGTAAGACCACCCTCGCCAATGCGATCTTGCAGGAAATCGCACACGAAGGACCAAACCAGAGGCTGGTGATCCTCGAGGACACGGCCGAGCTCCAGTGTGTGGCCGAGAACGCTGTGGCGCTGCACACCTCCGACAGTGTCGACATGGCACGCCTCCTCAAATCCACCATGCGCCTTCGTCCTGACCGGATTATTGTAGGCGAAGTCCGCGACGGCGCCGCGCTCACGCTCATCAAGGGCTGGAATACCGGCCATCCGGGTGGGCTGACCACCATCCACGCCAACAGTGCTCAGTCGGCGCTGCGCCGTCTCGAGCAGCTGACCGCGGAAGCCAGCCAGCAGCCGATGCGCGAAGTGATCGGCGAAGCAATCGATCTGGTCGTCGCCATCGAGCGTACGCCGCGTGGCCGGATCGTGCGCGACATCATCCATGTCGAGCGGTTCGCCCACGGCGAATACCAAATCGAACCGGTTGCGAGCGAGGAGGGGGATCATCATGTCGCGTAATGTGCTGGGGCCGGTCGCACTGATTGCGGTCAGCTTTATTGTCCTGGCGAGTCAGCCCGCACTTGCGGGCGGCGGAGGTGGTTTGCCCTGGGAAGGGCCGTTGCAGCAGATCCAGCAGTCGATTACCGGACCGGTCGCCGGGTTCATTGCCTTGGCGGCCGTCGCGGTCGCCGGCGGCATGCTGATCTTCGGCGGCGAACTGAACGATTTCGCGCGGCGGCTGATGTATGTTGTGCTGGTTGCCGGCATCTTGCTCGGCGCCACCCAGATTGTTGGTCTGTTCGGAGCATCGGGTGCTTCGGTCGGCAATATCGAAAGCACGATTCCATCGACTCCGGAGGTGGGGCGGGGGCATGGCTGAGACGTCGTCCCCTCTCGCCGTCTCGATGATCCATCGCGCTTTGTCGCGACCGAACCTGCTTATGGGCGCGGATCGCGAACTCGTGTTGCTGACCGGTCTGGCTGCGGTGATCCTGATCTTCGTCGTGCTGACCTGGTTTTCGGCGCTGTTCGGTGCCGCGATCTGGATCGGCGTGGTGGCCGCACTGCGCATGATGGCCAAGGCCGATCCTCTCATGCGGAAAGTCTACATCCGACACATCCATTATCGGCCGATCTATCGCCCGACATCAACGCCTTGGCGAAAGGCGTAGTGTTCATGGTCGCGCTTCGATCCTTCCGCCACAAAGGCCCTTCTTTTTCCGACCTGCTTCCGTATGCCGGGTTGGTCGATAACGGCATCATGTTGCTTAAGGACGGAAGCTTGATGGCGGGATGGTATTTTGCCGGCCCCGACAGCGAGAGCTCGACCAACCTCGAACGCAACGAAGTCGTGCGTCAGATCAACTCGATCTTTGCACGGCTCGGCTCCGGCTGGATGATCCAGGTAGAGGCGGTGCGTGTTCCGAGCACCGCCTACCCCCCTGAGGAAGACTGTCACTTCCCCGATCCGGTCACACGCGCGATCGACAGAGAACGCAGGGATCATTTTGAGCGGGAGAGGGGGCACTACGAAAGCGAGCACGCGCTGATCCTCACCTATCGGCCGCCGGAGAGGCGCCGGGCAGGTCTGGTCCGCTACATCTATTCGGACGATGAAAGCCGCGGCGCGGATTACGCCGATACTGTGCTGGATAGCTTCCGGACCTCGATCCGAGAGATCGAGCAGTATCTTGGCAACGTCATGTCGATCCGACGCATGGTCACACGGGAGACGGAGGACGAGGGCGGTTTTCGGGTCGCCCGCTATGACGAACTCTTCCAGTTCATCCAGTTCTGCATCACAGGCGAGAACCATCCTGTACGGCTACCCGACGTGCCGATGTATCTCGACTGGCTGGCGACGGCCCAATACCAGCATGGCCTGTCGCCAATGGTCGACGGGAGGTTTCTTGCCATCGTCGCGATTGACGGGTTTCCGGCGGCAAGCTGGCCAGGAATCCTCAATTCGCTCGATCTCATGCCGCTCACCTATCGCTGGTCGAGCCGATTTATCTTCCTCGACGAACAGGAGGCGCGGCAAAAGCTCGAGCGCACGCGCAAGAAGTGGCAACAGAAGGTCAGACCGTTCTTCGACCAGCTGTTCCAGACGCAAAGCCGATCGCTCGATCAGGATGCGATGGCCATGGTCGCGGAGACAGAGGATGCGATCGCGCAGGCGGCTTCGCAACTTGTCGCTTATGGCTATTACACCCCGGTCATCGTTCTGTTTGACGAGGATCATGCACGTTTGCAGGACAAGGCAGAGGCCGTCCGCCGGCTGATTCAGGCCGAAGGATTCGGCGCCCGTATCGAAACGCTCAACACCACCGAAGCCTATCTCGGCTCGATGCCGGGCAACTGGTACGCGAACATTCGCGAGCCGCTGATCAATACGCGCAACCTCGCCGATCTCGTCCCGCTCAATTCCGTCTGGTCCGGAAGCCCCACAGCGCCGTGCCCCTACTACCCGCCCGCCACGCCGCCCCTTATGCAGGTTGCCTCCGGCTCAACCCCTTTCCGGCTGAATCTCCATGTCGATGACGTCGGACACACATTGGTGTTCGGCCCGACAGGATCGGGGAAGTCCACGCTTCTGTCGCTGATCGTCGCCCAGTTCCGACGCTATCGAGACGCGCAGATCTTCGTCTTCGACAAGGGAGCGGCGATGCTGCCGCTGACGCTTGCAACGGGTGGAGATCACTATGATGTCGGCGGGGAGGGGACTTCGCTGGCCTTCTGCCCTCTGGGCGAACTCGAAACCGAAGGCGACCGAGCCTGGGCGAGCGGGTGGATCGAAACCCTGGTGGCCATGCAGGGCACGCAGGTCACACCCGATCATCGCAACGCGATCTCCCGGCAGATTGGCCTGCTCTCCCAGTCGCGGGGCCGGTCACTTTCCGACTTCGTGTCGGGCGTGCAATTGCGGGAGATCAAAACCGCACTGCATCATTATACCGTCGACGGCCCGATGGGGCAGCTGCTCGACGCGGAAGAAGACGGTCTGTCGCTCAGTTCGTTTCAGACCTTCGAGATCGAACAGCTCATGAATATGGGCGAGCGCAATCTCGTGCCGGTCCTCCTTTATCTCTTCCGCAGGATCGAAAAGCGCCTCACCGGCGCGCCGAGCCTCATTGTCCTCGACGAGGCGTGGTTGATGTTGGGCCATCCGACGTTCCGCGACAAGATCCGCGAATGGCTCAAGGTGCTCCGCAAGGCCAACTGCGCCGTGGTGCTTGCCACCCAATCGATTTCCGACGCGGAACGCTCCGGCATTATCGACGTGCTCAAGGAGAGCTGTCCGACAAAGATTTGTCTGCCGAACGGGGCGGCGCGCGATTCGGACACGCGCACGTTCTACGAACGCATCGGCTTTAACGAGAGACAGATCGAGATTGTCGCATCCGCCACGCCCAAGCGTGAATACTACGTTGCAAGTCCAGAAGGCAGGCGTCTGTTCGACATGGCGCTTGGTCCGGTCACGCTGTCATTCGTCGGGGCATCAGGAAAAGAGGACCTCAAGCGCATCCGGGCGCTCGCGGACCAGTTCGACGGTGAATGGCCCGTCCATTGGCTTCATGAAAGGGGGATCGGCAATGCCTCTCACATTCTCATCCAGGCTTAAAGTGGCGGTGGGTGCGCTCATCAGCATTACCCTGCTTCCGGCACAGATTCAGGCCGGCGCGGTAACGGGCCAGGCGACCGAGTGGACCCAGTTGCTCAACAACAGCGAACTGATCGCACTCACCGGCCAGTCGGCCGAGCAGATCCAGAATCAGGTGACCCAGATCACCCAACTGGCTGAACAGATCCAGAACCAGCTCCGGATCTATGAGAACATGCTTCAAAACACGGCCCAGCTGCCAAACCATATCTGGGGACAGGTCGAGAACGACCTCAACCGATTGCGCGGACTTGTGCAGCAAGGGCAGGGCATGGCGTTTTCGATGGGCAACATCGATGACGTGCTCAAATCCCGCTTTGAGAGCTTTTCCGATTTCAAGACAGGCCTAGCCAATGGCAAAAGCTTTTCGACCAGCTATCAGAGCTGGTCGGACACCAACCGCGACACCATTGCCTCGACCCTGCGGGCGGCGGGTCTCACCGCCGACCAGTTTTCCAGCGAGGAAGCGACCATGGACCAACTGCGGTCCATGTCGCAATCAGCGGATGGGCAGATGAAAGCTCTTCAGGTCGGCCATCAGATTGCGGCCCAACAAGTCGCACAATCACAAAAGCTGCGCGGTCTCGTATCCCAGCAAGTAACGATGATGGCCACCTGGCACCAATCCGAACAAGCCGCGCGCGATCTCGCCCAGACCCAGCGTGAGCGGTTCTTCAATTCATCCGCGCCTTCGACATCGGGCGGTCAAGTCATGGAGCCGCGCTGGTGAACAGGAATCTGCTCGTCTTCATCGCTCTCGCGTTTGTAGTCGCGATCAGTGTGGTGATCTGGCTCATCCGGGATGTACCTTTGCCATACACGCCCGCCCCGCAGGCACCGGCGCGACAGCCCCTTGACACGACAGGTGGCCAGCAGATGCAGCCACGTTGGTCCGATCCGGCCGGGGAGGGGGAATGACCCGCCATTCCGGTATTTTCCTTGTCGCGCTAACGACGGCCCTTATCGTTGCCGCTCCGGCGCTTGCCCAGGATGGCTCCCTTCTGACCTCGCTTGAAAATGAGGTTTCCGCAGCGACGCAAGGCTGGGAAACCACAATCATGCAGGCGGCACGCTCCTTATTCTGGATTCTCGCGGGCATCGAGGTGGGTATCGCGGCGGTGTGGCTGGCGCTTGGCGCAGCCTCCCTCGACACATGGTTCGCTGAGTTGATTCGCAGAATCTTGTTCATTGGCCTGTTTGTTTTCATTCTCGAGCAGGGTCCGGGCTTTGCGCGGGCCGTCGTCGACAGCCTGTACCAGATCGGTGCGGATGGCGGCTCGGCTTCGCCGGCAAACGTCTTCAACGCTGGAATCAACGTTGCCGCGTCGATGTCGGAGAAAGCCAAGTTTGGCATATGGGAAGACAATGCGCTGGCGATCGCGGCCGTATTTGCGATGGTGATCGTTGTCATCTGCTTTTCGCTCGTCGCCGCGATCTTCGTTTCGGTTATGGTCGAGATGTATGTGGGCCTGCTGGCCGGCATGATCATGCTCGGCCTCGGCGGCAGCAGTTTCACCAAGGACTTCGCAGTTCGCTATCTCGTCTATGCCTTCAGCGTCGGCATGAAATTGATGGCGTTGGTGATGATCGCGCGGATCGGATCCGAGGTTCTAATCAATCTCGCCAACTCGACGCCGGACAATGAGGAATTTCTCACAACGCTTGCGATCGGCGGAATATCTGTCGTGGTGTTCGTCATCGCAATGTACGTCCCCAATATAGTTCAGGGTGTGGTGCAGGGCGTCTCCGTGACAGGCGGAATGGAAACCATCCGGCACGGCGCTCAGGCGGCAAGCTTTGCAACAGGCGGCGCGGCGTTGGCAGTGGGCGGCGCGAGGGCAGGGGCCTCGGCCTATTCGGATGCGCGCGCCGCCGGAAGCTCGTTCGGAGCCGCGGCGCTCAAGGGCATGGCCGCTGGCGTCGGAGCCGCGGGCGGAGCGGCAGCGTCGGCCGCGCGGGACAAGGCTATCGGCGTGCCAGGCACGTGGGGCGCATCGACCCTCGGACTGGCCAATGCAAAACTGGATGCAAGCCAGGGGAGGCCTACCAGCAAACCCTCAAAAGACGACAAGGCATAGGGGGAGAGCGTGGCTAAGCACAAGGCACCGGAGAACCCGTATCTTGCAGCGCGCCAGGAGTGGAACGAGCGGTACGGCTCGGCGATCCACGCCGCGCGCTCATGGAAGATCGTCGGCATTACCGGGATGCTGATGGCGGTAATCGGGTTCACCTACGCGCTCTATCTGAGCACCCAGGTCAAACTCGTACCCTACATCGTGGAGGTCGACCGGCTCGGCACAGCAGCCAATGCCGGCTTTCCGCAACAAATCGAATATGCCGATCCTCGTGTGGTGCGCGCCACGCTGGGAAGCTTTGTTTCGAACTTCCGGTCCGTCACACCCGACGCCGTGGTGCAAAAGCAGTATATCGACCGCACATACGCGATGCTGCGCACCTCCGATCCGGCGACTGAGAAGATCAACAATTGGTTCCGCAGCAGTTCGCCGTTTGATCGCGCACGCACAATGACCGTGTCGGTCGAGGTAACCAACATCGTGCCGCTGTCGAACCAGAGTTATCAGGTGGACTGGACCGAATTCGAACGGGATCGGCAGGGCAGGGAACGGGCAACACGGCGGTTTCGCGGGATTGCAACAGTGACCCTGACGCCGCCGCAGGACGAAGCCGTCATTCGGCTCAACCCACTCGGGTTTTATTTGACCGACTTCGAGTGGACGGCCCAATTGTAATGGAGTGGAGGGCAACATCAATGGCGGCTGGAACAAGCCGAGGGGCGCTGCTTGCCCTGATCGTCGCGGCGGGTGGGCTGGCCCTCTGCGATACAGCGATCGCGCAGCAGCTGACGGCCAATGAGACGCGCGGCACCTCGCTTTCCACGCATTGGCAGCAAAGCATCGGCGTCGTGACACGCGGCCCAGACGGTAAGGTCGTATTCCTGTTCGGGCAGGTGCAGCCTTCTATCGTGTGCTCGCCACTGCAAGTTTGCGATATCGAGCTTCAAGCAGGCGAAGTCGTCCGCGACGTGCTGGTTGGGGATACCGTCAGATGGAAGGTTGAGCCCGCCACATCCGGCGCGCCAGGCGGGCAGGCGGTCCATCTGATCGTAAAACCGGCAGAGTCCGGCCTTGTGACCTCGATGGTGGTGACCACGTCGCGGCGAACCTACCACATCCAGCTCAAGTCCCATCACAGTCAGTATATGGCGCGTGCGGGGTTTGAATATCCAGAGGACGTGAACGCGCGCCTTGCTGAGATCAATGCACGCATGGAGGCGAGCATCGTGCCGGGTGCCAGCGTGCCGGCCGATCAGTTGAACTTCAATTTCTCGGTCAGCGGCAGCGCTGGTTGGAGGCCGACGCGCATCTACTCCGACGGCCTCAAGACCTACATTCAGTTTCCGAGTTCGCTGACAGGCCGGGCCGCGCCGGTGCTGTTTGTCGTTTCGGGAGGTGAGAACCGCATTGTCAACTACCGGATCACCGGGACGATGATGGTGGTCGACTACCACATCGATCACGCGATCCTGGTTTCAGGCGTCGGCCGCTCCCAGGAAAAGATCACCATCAGGCGGAGGAGCTGATCATGGGGCTCTTCGGATTCAGCAGGCAGCTCATCGGCGCGCTTTTTTGCATGATGGCTCTTGCCGGCTGCCAGACGCTTGGCGGCTCCGGACTGATCGCCAGCTCGGCCTATAGCGGTCTTTCGCCGGAAGCTGCCAATGCGATCGCCGGCGACATGGTTGGCCGATTGGCCGAGCATGTCGGGCCGGGAACGACCACGATCCAATTGACACCCGATGGTTCGATCTTTGGCCAAACCCTCGAGCACTCGCTGAAAGGGTGGGGATATGCTGTGGTGACCGATCAGCAAGCCGAAGGAACCAATATCGTCCCGCTCGCCTATGTCGTGGACACATTCGACAACGACCTCCTGGCCCGTTTGTCGACCGAAAGTCTGACGCTAACACGCATCTATACGATCACCTCTACCGGGGCGACGCCATCGAGCCCATTGTCGGTTATGACGACGGGGCAGGGGGGCTGATGTGAACGAAGCCCTCAAGCTCGGTGGAGAACCGTCGTCAGCAAAGAGCCCGAATATTCGCCGTCTGAACCGGCTGCCGATCTTCGGCGCGATTGCGCTCGTGGTGTTGTTCTTCGCCGTCATCATCTATGGCTTGGCCAATCGCGGGCTTGTTTTTGGCAATCGACAAGGCGAAGACGTCAATCCGGGCTCGCGGCCGGCGTCAACCTATGCCGATCAGTTGAAGCAGGGTGTGTCGGACGGGATTATTGGTGAGCCAGTACGGGCAACCCCACTCCAGCCGACGCCGGTCGAGCCGCGCGTCATCGAAGACACGGCGCCGTCATCAATGACGGAGCAACAGAGCCAAGTTCGCGAAGAGGGCACTGGTCTTGAGCCGGAAGCCGTCTGGCGGGCGCGTATCGAGCGCGAGCAGCAAGAACAGATATTGCGTGAACTTCATCGCCAGCACATGGCGAGCATCCAGGCTGATGAGGCGGCTTTCAATTCGCCAATCGCCGTCAGTCTGCAGGACCTGAACGCTCAGGGCGAGAACCCGAAGACAGAAGGGATGCCGTCTTCAGGCAATGCTGCCCGACCTGCCGGCGCGCTGGATCTTTATGCTGCCGCGATGCAGTCGGGCAGGCTGGGGCAAACCAGAGATCCGAACGGGCAGGCGGCCAAGGAGAATTTCTTCAATCAGGACATCCGCGATCTTGGCTACCTGCCGAACCAGGTCGTTGCACAACAATCGCCCTATGAGCTCAAGCGCGGGTCGGTCATCCCGGCAACGCTCGTCACCGGCATCAACTCGGACCTTCCTGGCCGCATCACCGCGCAGGTTTCCCAGAATGTCTATGACAGCGCCACGGGCCACCACGTTCTGATCCCGCAAGGATCGAAGCTTCTCGGCCGCTATGACTCCAAGGTCGTGTTCGGCCAGAGCCGTGTTCTGGTGATCTGGACTGACCTCATTTTCCCCAATGGCGCGACACTGCAGATTGGCGGTATGCCCGGCGTGGACGCCGCCGGCTATGGCGGCTTCAGTGATCGGGTCGACAACCATTATCTGCGCACCTTTGGCTCGGCGATCCTGGTCGCGCTGATCGGCGCGGGAACCGAAATGCTGATCCCGCAAGACCGCAACGCCTTCGGTCAATCCAACAGCGCCGAGGATGCGGCCCGCAGGAGTTTCGCGGAGACATTTGGCCAGATGGCGGAACAAACCGTCTCCCGAAATCTCAATGTTCAGCCAACCTTGGAGATCCGGCCCGGCTACCGCTTCAACGTCCTTGTCGAGCAGGACATGATTTTCCCGGGAGCGTCGCGCTAGGTAGGCCGGTCCGCGCTTCCATCTTCAGCACGGCTACCCGAAGAAGGAGATTGATATGAAAGACGTCACGAATTTCGTCAGCATGGACGGGGAGAGGTTGTCTGGAAATGTCGCAACACTTGCCTTCTACTATACATTATTGGTATGCTAAAAATTGACGATACTCGCAAGAAGAACTATACTTCATCACAGCTAATCACCTAAATACTTATACCCTTAAGATAATCAATTAACAGGCGCTGGCGCAGCGAGTAACGGTGAGCGTAAGGCCATACCGCATGAATAGGCATACTTGCGTCTACGATACGATCAGTGAGAATCGCACAAAGATCACCGGAATCTAGATGCTCCCTAATCGAAACGATAGGCAGGTAAGCTACTCCAGCGCCCTGGATCGCAAGCTTGATGCGGGTGTCTATGTCGTTGCAGATGATTGAATGAGGAAGAGCAAGTGATCTTATGTTTGACAGGGGCCAAGGCTGAATCAGCCCGGAATTCCTTGAGCGATAATGAATTAATGTATGGGATAATAAATCCGCCGCCTCCTGAATGTGACCACTAGATTTCAGATATATTGGGCTTGCAACGAGCGCACTGACCATCTCTCCGAGATAATGGGAGCGCATATTTCCATCTGGATTATGGCCTATGCGCAATGCAGCATCAAAATTTTCACCTACCAGATCAACGAACCTGTCAGAAAAATCAAACTCAATCTCAATTCCCTCATATTTCTCCAAAAATACATAAAACTTATCAATAAATAAATTAGGAATTGGCGCTATACTTATTCTTAGTTTTCCATTCGGATCTTCATTTGAAGAATGCATTGCATTCTGCATTTCTTCTATTTCTTCAAGTATGCGCCGTGCGTGACCAAGAAAGCGTTCCCCCTCATACGTCAACGAAATCCGTCGAGTATTGCGCTGTAACAACCGAGCCCCGACAGCGCTCTCAAGGCTCGTTACACGCTTTCCCACTGCGGACGCGCTCAAACCCAAAGCGCGACCTGCCGACACAAAACTTCCCATCTGCGCGACCTTCACAAACACAGAAATCGCGGAAAGTGATTCTATCATACATGCCCCCAGCTTATGGATTACATCCACATTAGGCATCAGAGACCGGACCGGAAGCCCAGTTATGCTGCGCCGCAATACGTTGTAAATATCATCCGACTTACGGGGCGAGCAACCAACGTGGGTGCGTTTTAAGCCAAAAACTGAAAAATGAATCCTGAAGCGATAAACAGCAGAACTTCGATGATCTGCCCGTAAGCTATGGGCGCTGCCTTATTGTTATTCAACCGTGCTTCAAGAGGTGGAAAATGAACATTCAAACGCTTTATTCAACTTCCGCTCCGCTACACACACCTCTTGCCAAACATTCAGATATTACATGGCGTATGCATGCCACCCAAGACGTCAAATACAACGTATCTATAGTGAATGGTCTTTTGAACCCTGAAAATTCCTCGCTCGCCAACGCATGCGGCAAGTACAATAACAATAATGATAAAACTAAAAGACTAGTCGTCATCGACAGTATGGTTTTCGACTTGTATGGAGATAAACTTAAGATTTACTTTGGCTCATGGAATTTCGACATCTCTTGGAAGATACTATCTGGCGATGAAATTAACAAGAACATGGAATCAGCGATAGAAGTCACTAAGTCGATGGCTGATGCAGGCCTTCTGCGCCGTGGTGAGGTAGTAGTCGGCATTGGGGGCGGGGTGCTGCTGGATGTTGTAGGCTTCGCATCCAGCCTCTACCGGCGCGGCGTACCCTATATCCGAATCCCGACGACGCTGATGGGGCAGATTGATGCTGGCATCGGGATCAAAACGGGCGTCAACCATGGCGATCACAAAAACCGACTTGGCAGTTATTTCGCACCATCTTCTGCGCTTATCGATACGAGCTTCTTAGGCAGCTTGAATCAGCGTCATATCTCGAATGGTGTCGCAGAAATCATAAAAATGGCGCTCATCAAAGACCGCGCTTTGTTTGAGTTGCTCGATTCTATCTCATCTCATCTCACGCCGGGAGCATTTGCTTCTGACGATCTCACCATTAGAGAAATTATGTCTCGCGCCATTGCTGGCATGCTGGCCGAACTCGAACCCAACCTTTGGGAAGCCGAATTGGCTCGTTGCGTGGATTACGGTCACACTTTCAGCCCATCACTTGAGCTACTGGCCACCCCGACACTACTGCACGGGGAGGCCGTGGCGGTGGACATGGCCCTGTGCGTCGCATTAGCCAAAGGCCGAGCGTTGCTCACCGATGAGGAAGCTGATCGGGCGATCGCACTTATAGGCAAATCCGGATTGCCCATAACCCACCCTATTTTCGAGCAGGACTTGCTTGAAAAGGCGCTAGCCGACACAGTGAAACATCGCGATGGTCTACAGCGGATACCGTTGACCAATGGCATCGGTGCGGCAACTTTCGTCAACGACCTCACGTCTGGAGAGTTGACGAAGGCCCTTGATTTCATAGCTGAGCGTCAGCACTTGCGCGAACAGGCGACAGTGTTGTGACGTCCATGTTCACAGTGATCGACGTAGGCGGGACACATCTGCGATGGGCGAGATGGACTCGTGAGAACGGCGTGCGCGACCGGTGCAGTTCACACACCCCCAACTTTCGTCGTCATCCGGAACTGCCGGCTCCCCAATTACGAAAGCGCCTAGTTGACGCGATTTGCAAGCTTGTACCTGATGAGCCCGACGCAGTGGTCGGCGTTTCCTTTGGCGCAGCATTAAATCAGCTCAACGGCACAGTATATGCCTCCGCACCATTATGGGGTGCATATGATGTGCCGTTCGACCTTTTGGACGTGCTTTCTCGCAGAAGGACGGATGTTGACTGGCACATAGTCAACGATGTGACGGCAGCGCTGCTGGATGTTGCATCGTCGCCGCTTTGTGCGCAGGATCGAAAGGTTATGCTGGTGACCATCAGTACCGGCATCGCTGCCCGTACGATTGATCGTAGCACGATGCGGATTCCTGTGGATGCCAGCGGATTGCAGGGTGAGATCGGCCACCTGCCAGCGTCTGCCGTTCTCTTCGGCGAACCGCTCGTCCTAAACTGCGATTGTGGAAAACCAGGCCATTTATCTGCTTACTCGTCGGGCCCTGGCATCGCGCAGATGGCTCAGAGTCTGCGGGTGAAACGTCCGCAAGACTGGGCCACATCATTGCTTGGCCTTGCGCTCGCAGAAGGGTTGTCCTTGGAGGAGGCGTTCAAATCTGCGGTGGTTGCGCAAGACAGTTTGGCTACGAAATTGCTTGACGCGGTGACTGCTCCTATCGCCGACATATTGCGAACCGCGCTGTGCCTAGACCCCGACCTGGACCGGATTGTTCTAACTGGCGGTGTCGCGATAGCGCTCGGCGTGCAGTACAGAGATGCGATCCTGCAACATCTAAGTAGCCACGGCCTCTACCTAACCAGCAAATACAATCCGAATTGGGCTGCAGACCGGATCGTGGTCTATGAGACTGACTGCCTCGTCGGCGCGGGCATCGCAGCACTGATGGCGAGGGCGAAATGAGAGCCTCGCATCGCGCAGTGGTCCGGGCGAATAGAACGATCTCTGTGTTAAAACGCCCGACACCGATACCAAATGACTACGAACTGCTGGTGGCTCCCCTCTATGCGGGGCTGTGCGGCACTGACATCCAGATATTGCGCGGGTTGCGTTCCGACCCGACTCCTATCATCGGGCACGAGGGTGTCGCCCGAGTGGTCAGCGCCGGTAGTGGTGTACCCGAGAGGCTAACGCCGGGCACCCTAGTCTGCATCAACCCTACTCACCGCGATGATCCATCCTTTCTGCTCGGCCACAATGTTGACGGGTTGTTGCAGGAGCGCGTGCTTATCCCTCGCTCCGCAGTGTGCAACGGGTTGGTGCTTCCGCTATGTGAGATCGTTAACACGGAAATTTCAACGTTGCTGGAACCCTTGGCGGTGGTCCAGTACGGACTCCGCCTGCTGGCCGAGCATCGTCCGCACACGCTAGTGGTATTCGGTGACGGCGTGATTGGGCATATCGCGGTACGTGCCGCCGTCGAACTGCTGGGCGTGACTACTCGAATCGTGCACATGCACCATACCAAGCGAGGTATGGATTGGAGCAGCAACCATCCGGTGCCGGCTGTTCACTGCGTTCTACACGATACAAAAGGTGCGCAGTTCCTGTCTGAGCTGCCTGCGGATGAGCGAGTCGCTGTACTGTTAGCCACTCCACGCGATGCGACCTTGTTGTGCTTGGATACTGCGCTACACAACCTCCGCGGAGAACTTGTAATCGACCTGCTCGGCGGCCTGTCGCCAGATGCTGTGAGCCCACTACTGCCGGATGTCAACCTGCCCCAGATCCGTGCCGCGAACTGCGCAGGCTCCCCTAATCCCGCCGTACAAGTCACCGTTTCAACGATCACCGGGACGAAGGTATGTCTAATGGGCCACCGCGGTGTTGCCAATAAGCATCTAAGCGATGCAGCCGCAGAATTGACAAAGCATCCACTGCGCTATCGAGAACTGATTACTCACGTGGTTTCCCTGGACGAGGCAGCCAATATTATGCGCCAACTGGCCGCCTCCCGGGACCGCGTCATTGACGATCGCCGACTTATTAAACTCGCGGTGCAGATCGCACCGGAACATAACCTCGTAGGAGGTGCCGGATGACTTCGTTAATAGGGCGTCGAGGCCTCGTGGTGGGTGGCTCGACCGGTATTGGCCGGGCAGTCGCTGAGGCTTGGTCGCAAGCTGGCATGGACGTATTGGTGCTTAGCCGGTCGCAACCGACAGGTCAAAGTGGGCTGCGTTGGTCAGCTGTCGACATGGCCGATCAGACCTCTGCCATGTCAGTACTGGCCGAAGCGAGCAGCGAGCCGCTGCACGCCGTGAGCTTCGCAGCTGTGCATTACGGCGACCGGCGTGCAAAATTTTCCGAAACGCCACTATCCCAGTGGCGCCAACAGCTCGAAGTGAACCTCAATGGCATGTGGCTAACCTTGGCCGCCACGTTACCCGCACTGCGCAGGGCGCGGCCGGGATTGTTCCTAAATGTCTCCTCGGAGGTAGTATTCAACGGTGGTCCAGGGCGCGCTGGTTACGCCGCTACTAAGGCGGGATGCGCGTCGTTGCTTGAATCGATCTACCAAGAAGAGAACCCCAACGAGGTCCGTATCGTATCCGTGTTGCCGGCTGGCATGGTCGATTCACCGGGCATCCGCCGACGCCGACCAGCCGATTTTGACTACTCCAGCTATATGCGTCCAGACAACTTCGGCTCAATCGCCGTTGAGTTGGTCAAAACTGCGGGCGCACAGTACAATGGAGATAGCCTAACCGTACATAGCGATGGCAGCTGGAGTTCTGTGCGTAACGGCACCCCGACATCACAAAGTGACCGGAGCCGGATGTGAGCGCCGTTCGAATTGGTTTGGTCGACTGGCGATTGCCGGTGAGCGGACCACATGCCGTGCTGCTCGCCGCACGGCTAGGCGCGGAAGGCATCCAACTGGATTTGGGTGGTCCGGGCCGAGCTCCATGGCTGGATGGAACAGAGCGGCTGAGTAAGCTCCACGTAGCATTGTCCGGCTCGGGAGTGATGCCACTGGCTGTGGCTGCCAACATGCTCAATGACCTCGGCTTGACAGCAAAGGATGGCACTGCATTAGCCGACCAAGTGCGACGAGTGATCATCCGTACACTGAATGTTGCCGTCGAACTCGGCGCCGCCCTGGTATTTCTTCCAAGTTTCCGATGCAGCACCATCAATAGTCCATCGGCGCTAGCGAGGACGGTAGAGGTATTGCGATGGGCCTGCGCAGAGGCACAGCAGAAGAAACTGTTGTTGGCCACCGAAAACGTACTGGCACCACAACAACTGCAGCAGCTGGTGGAGTTGGTGGACTCGCCGAATTTGCGAATTGTGCTGGACACCGGCAATACCTCGACCGAAGGGCTGGATCCAGTGGCCGTTTTGCAGACAGCCGGTCGAGTACTAGCCAACCAGGTGCACATAAAAAACTCCAACGATCACGAACCACTTAGTGTCGAGGACTCCGCCGTCCTAGACACGCTCACCGAACTCAGTCGGGCAAGCTTCACCGTCGACGCGCTGGTGCTGGAAAACGACTATCGCGATGGCGAATTGAACCGCGTCAAAGCCGATCTCAAATGGCTACGGAACCATCTCGCCGCTTACCCGATCAATCACCACGATGCACTCTAGACACGCTCCCTCAGAATATTGGGGCATAATTTTAACCGCAAAGCCAAGATGAGAATTGCCGATTGGCGATCTAAGCAGAGTTGTATTTCGTATTTGAAACAAGTGAGTTTCGTTAAACTTGAGGAAATGCCGATGCCTATAATTCTTTTTGCACTAATGCTGGGCGTGTTCTGCGTCGGTACCGCAGAGATTGTAGTCTCCGGGCTGCTGCCTATTGTGGCCAGTGATCTCTCCGTGTCGGTGCCCGAGGCTGGTCTGCTTGTTACTGGCTACGCCCTCGGAGTCACCATCGTCGGCCCGTTTGTCACTCTGTTGACCACTCGCGTGCCACGCAAAACGTTGGTGTTGGGGCTAATGGGACTGTTCGTTCTGGGAAACATCTGGGCTGTGTTTGCCCCCGACTATCAGATGTTGATGGCTGCGCGGGTGTTCACCTCACTGAGCCACGGCACGTTCGTCGCTGTCGCTTTTAATCTGGCCGCGAGGCTATCGCCCGCTAATAAACAAGGCTCCGCGATGGCCAAGATTGCCCTAGGCTTCAACATGGCTAACGCCTTGGGTGCACCGCTGGGAGCATTTATCGGTCAGAATCTCGGATGGCGCGCGACGTTCGTGGCCATTGTCGTGATTGCCGTGTTCACTATCGCCTTGATCGCGGCGTTTATGCCCTCGATCTCGCCGCGCTCTGAGCAGGCGAGAACTGGTACGCTGCGTCGTGAACTCAGTGTGTTAACTCATTCAAACCTCCAGTTTGCAGTGGTAACCACAGTGTTGGCGCAAGGTGCGGTCTTCACTGCATCCACGTATGTGGTGCCATTGATGATGGACGTGAGTCAGTTCAGCCCCAGCGCGATTGCGGCACTGCTAGTCGTCTTCGGCATCGGTGCAGTGATTGGCAACTTCGCTGGCGGCCGCCTCGCGGATGGGCATGTCATGCGTGGGATCACCACGGTGTTGAGTAGCTTGGTTGTGGTTCTCGCCGTATTCTGGATGACCAGCATCGTGCCCCTGCTATCCGCCATTACCCTGTTCTTCTTCGGCGCTGTCGGGTTCTCCATTATCCCATCCCTACAGGCCCGCATTCAATCCGTCGCGGTGGCTGCGCCGACACTGGCCCTTTCGGTTAACGTGTCGGCGTTCAATCTCGGAAACGGTCTCGGTGCCTGGCTGGGCGGGGCGGTGATCGAGAATGGATTCGGTGTACGCGCCGTGCTCCTGGCCGGGGCCGCATTGGCTGCGATAAGCCTAGCTATCACACTATTGTCTTGGCGTCTGGACAGTCGAAAGACACCCAGTACTCGCGAAATGGAACTGGGCGATAAGTGCCCGGCAGTCAGCTCTGAAAAGCAGTAAGCCGTTTCCGCTCCGAATAACGGTTTGCAGGCAGACTATCGAAGCATAGCAGAACAAACTGATTCTTTGCCACTTAGGTGTTCAAATGACAGAATTTCCATATACATATACAACGGCGGAGTTAGTCAGCGGCACAGTTAAGGTCATAGGCAAGACTTTCCCTCGAGAAACGCTCGGTGAGGATACCGTCGTGATACGGCCTGATTACATAGGAATTTGTCGCGCCGACATCAAAGAAATCATTGGTTCTCGTGACATTCCAACGGATCGTGGCCCCTTATTCGGACATGAGTTTGTAGGCTCTGTGGCTTTTGCGGGTATCCAAAGTGGATTTAGAAAAGGCGACCTCGTAACCTTCAATCCGAATATTACACCGGTTCGCACAACCGGTTTCGCCGAGTATGTTTTCGTACACGGCTCCTCAGAACAATTGGACCAAGCGGTGGTGCGAGTACCGGAAGCTGGCATCCTTGACAGCATCTGGATGCCCGAACCGTTCGCCTGCATTGTCCACGCAACCAAGAAATTGCTTGAGCTAGCAAAGCTTCGCTCCCTTGACGGAAAGAGGGTGGGAATTATAGGCGCCGGCTGCTCAGGCATCATGTTTGCTATGTACGCGAAGCATCTGGGCGCGTCAGTAATTGTGTTCAACCGCGGTGAATCGCGGCTCAATTTCGCGCGAGACCAGAAGCTTCTGACCGAGGAAGAGATATGCACGCTCGTGGGCGTAGAGTGTCACCGAGATGCGTTTGATGTCGTAATCGTAGTGCCGACTATCGTCACGTCTGAACTTCTGCAGAACGCTGCCAACATAGCCACCAGTGAGGGGATTCTACACATTTACGGCGGTACGCGCGCGGGCGATCGATTTCCCAAAACCCAAGTGGATATCGACACGATTCGAAGGCACGAACAACTTGAGTTGGTGGAGCACCAAGGAAAGAGATTAAGAATTACTGGTGCCTACGGATGTTTTAAGGAAGACTATGAGGAAAGTTTCCGGCTACACGCAAAGCATTCTGACAGCTTCTCTCTCGAAAAATTGGTATCGACGGAGATCGAATTAAATGAGTTTCCACGTTTTATTATGGAAGTTGCGGCTGGCACGAAAGATTATCCAGGAAAAGTTGTCATAAAAACTAACCCTACAGAGCCACGTGCAACAGCATTGAATCAGCAACCATAGACAACACTGGCGTTCGGCAACCTGTCCATCCGCAAACCGCGGGATGGCACCCATGGGTAACATGCAAAATGTTTATTTGGGCGACACAAGAGCCGGCATCTTGTGTCAGGACGACGCCGGAGCGTTGAATTATGCGTATGCCTCCCTACGAGACATGAAAGACCCTGCGATACGCATCACCGGGCGGAGGGGACGGAAAGCAAGGCGGCGAGCCGGAGACAGAGTTTATGATCATGTTAGGCTCCTTGACGGGTCGGAATGAGGACTAACCGGCAAACCGGCCCATGGCGAGATCGGCCGCAAGTAGTTTGTCAATCTGTGAAAAACCACAGGTTGTCCTACAGCTCTCTCGTAAGCTACTCTGCCCCGACGGGGCTCAGTGCGGCGATCAGAAATGAGTCAGGCGCCATGGCCGCGCCGATTCCTATCACAATCATGTGAGAAAGGTGCTGGGAACCGGACTTGTTCGAAGGCGGATTGATGCCTTAGCGTGGTAGGTCTGACTGAATGCCGTCATACGAGTCCGGATCGTTTCCTTGTTATCGGAAAGCGTCCTGTGGACGCGGTGGAGCATTGTGGTCGGGTGCCGGGAGGGGGACAGGATGGCCACGGAGTTGCGATTTCTCACAGATGCCTATCAAGTTGAGATTCGCGGGACGATAAAAGCGATCAATGGCAATCTCGTCGTCCTTGACCGAACAGTCTACTATCCCGGGATTGGCGTAACGCCCCGCGATTGTGCGTCGCTAACCCGATTTGACGGCAATTCATTTTCCATTGTCCGTGGGGTTTGGATTGGGTCCGTTGCCCCCGAATTGGGCCACGTTCTTTCGGATGACGGGCACGGTCTGGCTCATGGGGACAGTGTGGTTGTCAGAATCGATCGGGCGCGGCGTCACACGTTGATGCGGACGCATACAGCCCTTCATGCCGTTTCGGCAGCGTTTCCGTTCAGAGTTGTCGGAGGACGGGTTGGGCTTGGCGAAGGCAGCATCGATTTCCTGGTCGACAGCACGGCTATGAGCACGTCGCTGTTGCAGCACCAAGTGCAACGATTGGTGGAGAAGCACCTTCCGGTCGAGAGCAGCTGGGCCGCTGCCAACGAAATCGATTTCGATGAGCGATCGCAGCCCTTTTCATGGCCCGGGCGGCCAGGATTCTATAGAACCGTGCAGATCGGCAGTCTCGGTAGGCTGACCTGCGACGGTCTTCATGTGCGGAACACAAGGGAGATAGGCTCTGTCGTGATAAAAGGCATCGTTCCGGTCGGCGACAACATCTACAGAATACCCATATCGCTGAACGAGCGTCGAGCTTTTCCGTTTCTTGCTCACGTAAACAGCCTCGCCCCCACAGCCGAACTATAATATGTCAGGCGTGCATGGCTTCGGGGGGTGACAATTTGTGGGCGATTTCCTCGACAAGATCATACCGTCGGTTCTGGCAATGTGCGAGGGATCTGATTGCGGCCGACCTATCCTGATCAAAAAGGGCGTTCACGAGGTTCGCCAGTTGGTCCAGAACTTCCCGAGCAGCTTCAGGTATCGTCAACTCAAGTTCGCGGAACTCTCGCGTGGCTTCATTGAAACGCCAAATCTCCTGCAGCATTTTCCGATTGCAGGAAAGTGCTGCGATTCTATCCCCAAGGTGCTCCTGGTAGATGGCGACCTCGAGTGCAAACTCGTCCGCAGGGGGCAATTCTGAGCCCGGCCGCCAAGTCTGGAGGATGCGTGGTATCTTTAGCCCGGATAACGTGAAACCGGCAATATTCTCGCGGAGACTGTATTCGAGGATTGCCCGCGCCATTCCGAACTCGTCTCGAAGAGAGTTGGCCACTGGTCTGGACATCGGGTCAGATTCTCTGTTCATCGAGATAGAAGATCCTTGTATTGTCTTTTTTGGGGGCTGAATTCACGGTTATTCGGCAAACAAATTAACGCTCTCCAGAGCAGCGAGATTCCCTTCTCTTACGAGTGTTGGGATCAATTCATGCTTCCTACGGAACTGCTGTTTGAGATTGGCGATAGCTGATTGTGCGTCTCCTGCCTCAAGCAACGTGACTAGCTCATTCATTGCTACCGCTGTTTCCTGGTGCCGTTTCTCGTTACGCATGTCGAGCTGCCTTACGTAGTGCGTACGATCGTTGAACTCCAGCATTTGCCGCTCCAACCGCTCATTGCCGATGAGCCCGGCGATGCGCTCATAGAGCAATTCGATGGTCTGGCATATTGAGCGCAACCGATCGGACACGCCCCATTGTGAGGTCGCCTGCGCACTGCCAACCCGCAGGCCAGTCGCCTCGAAGTGCGCTGTGCGGTTCTCTATGCAGTAGCAGGCTGTCATGAACGCAGCTTCATAGTCGTCCCGGACCTCCTGGGCCACCAACGGACGCGTCACGTAGCTTCTGTTGGAGTCCTTTGCGATAATTCTCTCGTTGGCCAGCAGGATCAGCGCTTCCCGAACCGGCGTGATGCTGACCCCGAACCGCTTTGCGACGCTCGCCATTTCCAAACGTGTGCCTGGAGGAAGCTTCTGAAGAACGAACAACGACTTCAGCTGCCCATATAGCTGACCGGCTTTACTGTTGTGTCCGGTGTCACTATCGCGTGCATCAGGTCCTTCCTCAAGCATACAAAAGCCTCCTCGCATCTTGCGCTGCGCCCGCCTGCGCCATCGCGAGAACAGTGCTTAACACGCGGAGAATGCCATTCTGGAATATATCTATAAATATATTCCTACTTATATTTATAGATGCATACTCTTTACTGAACGTTTGCAGCCACATCACACTTACGCTCACACTTCACGGAATACATTTTCCGATATATTCCGATACCACTTGATTACCTCAACTTTTTATTAGAACATTTCTCTATGAAGGAGGTGTGACAATGCTGAATTCTTCAACAGGAGAGATTCCGTCACAGGGAACAAAGCTCGCGCATGCCGATGAGGAACGACATGCGCGAGCGGCATCGGGGATCGCTGCGTTCATTCCGAAGAGCATCGGCCGCGTGGACGATCCGACCGATGCGTTGCGTCGGCTGATTACATCACCAGACCTGTCATTCCTGATGGAAGCGCATGATGGCCTGTCGGCCGCCATTGCACGACAGGCGGGATTTGCAGGGCTCTGGGCTTCAGGGCTCTCGATTTCGGCGAGCCTTGGCTATCGGGACGCCAACGAGGCGAGTTGGACCGATGTCGTCGAGGTGGTCGGCCGCATGGCCGATGCCAGTGGGCTGCCGATCCTGGTCGACGGCGACAGCGGCTTCGGCAATTTCAACAATGCCCGTTTGCTGGCTGCTAAGCTCCTGCAACGGGGAGCGGCCGGCGTCTGCCTGGAAGACAAAGGCTTCCCAAAGATGAATTCGTTCGTCGGCGATCGCCATCCCCTCGCTGACATTGATGAATTTTCGGGGCGCCTCAAGGCCGTGAAGGATACGACCGGAGACGATCTCATACTGGTTGCCCGGATCGAGGCGCTGATAGCGGGCTACGGCCTCGAGGAAGCGCTCATGCGCGCCGAAGCCTATGCGGCAGCCGGCGCGGATGCGATCCTGATCCATTCCCGCAAAAGCGTCCCCGACGAGATCCTGGCCTTTGCGGACCAATGGCAGAACAAGCTGCCAGTCGTGATCGTCCCGACGAAATATTACAAGACGCCGGTTGCAGCTTATCGCGACGCCGGCATCTCGACGGTTATCTGGGCGAACCATGCCATGCGCGCGGCCGTCGCCGGCATGCGTCAGATTTGCGGCCGGATTATCGCCGAGGAAAGCATCGCAGGCATCGAACCGGATGTTGCAACGCTCGACGAGGTTTTCCGCCTTCTCGGATATGACGAGCTGGCGGCCGCAGAAGAGCGATATCTGCCCAAACACGGCTGAACTGGCCGAACAGGCCAGCTCATTTCGACACAACGATAAACTAGCAGGAGGCGCACATGCTTGCGCAACGGACAGCCATGCTCAAAGGGTCGGGAACGGCGGCAGCGCGCGCCGCCGCAAAAGAGGCCTCTGACGCCGGTATTCAAGTGGTCGATCTGACAGCTGGCGAAATATGGACCGGCCTGGCGCCGACAATCCGTGATGGCGCGATTGCCGCAATCGACAAGGGCATCAACCGCTACACCGACACGATCGGGGTGATGGAATTGCGTGAGGCGCTTGCCCGCAAGCTGACCGCTGAAACCGGCCAGAACTGGGGAGCAAGCGAGATTGCGGTGACGACCGGCGCCAAGCAAGCTTTGTTTAATGCCGCCATGGTGCTGCTCAATCCGGGCGACGAGGTCATTATTCCCGCGCCCTACTGGACGACCTTTCCGGCACAGGTGCAGATCGCGGGCGGTGTGCCCGTTCATGTCGATACACGGGCCAACGGTTTCGTGCCTCGCATCGAAGATATTTCGGCCGCCGTCACCGCGCGGACACGGGCGATCGTCGTCAACACGCCGAACAATCCGACCGGTACGGTCTATGATGCGGCGCTCTTGCGCGCGCTTGGCGAGCTCGCGATTGAGCGCGACCTCTGGATCATCTTCGATGAGTGTTATCGGGATTTCATCCATACGGATGTTGGCCACCATCCGATCGTTTCGGTCATTCCAGAGGTGCGCTCTCGCACGGTGATCGTCAATGCCTTCAGCAAGGCACTCGCTCTGACCGGATGGCGGATCGGTTATCTCGCCGGACCGGACTATCTCGTTAGCGCCGTGAAGGCCCTGCAATCCCATACCACGTCGAATCCAAACGTGATCGCACAGCACGCGGCGTTGCACCATTTGCAGAACACAGACGGGTCATTCGAAGCGGGGCTGCAGAAGCAACTCTCCTCCGCCCGTGAGATCGGTATCAGGGTGCTTTCAGGGCTGTCTCGCATCCCGGTGCCGACAGCGATGGGTGGCTTCTATTTCTATCTCGACGTCAAGAACCTGGTCGCGCCTGAGCCGTGGAACCTCGTGATCGGCGATCGCGACGTCGATCTGCTGGTTCGCGAGCTGATCGCCAAGGCGGGCGTGGCGACGGTTTCCGGAACTGCCTTCGGGGATCCCTACGGCATGCGCCTTTCCTACGGCATTCCGCCGGATCGATTGCCGGAAGGCCTCGACCGCCTGGTCGAGTTTCTCAACGCCTGGAGCTATGGGGCTCCGCCCGAAGCCGAAATAAAAGAAAGGGAATTGTTATGACGATGCATTTTCCGACCAAGGCCGTGATATTGGCCGCTGGCTTCGGGTCCCGGCTTCGGCCGCTCACCGATCTGCGGCCCAAGCCGCTTGTTGAAGTGAATGGGACACCGATCCTGCACAACGCGTTGCGTAATCTCGAAGCGCTCGGTGTCGACGACGTCACGATCGTCGTTGGCTACCGGAAGGACGCCATCCAGTATTCCTGTGGCAGCCGGTTCGGCAATATTGCGATCAGCTATGTGGAGTCGAACGTCTTCGACAAGACGGGCAGTGCCTATTCGCTGTGGCTGGCCCGCCACGCGCTTCTATCGGGCGACACCTACCTGCTCGAAGGCGATGTCTTCTTCGAAATCGACGCACTGCGCAAACTGTCCCTCTATGAGACGGGCAACGTCGCGGCCGTGGCGCCATTCGACCGATCGATGGAAGGTTCAGCGGTAATTCTGAGCGACACCGGCAACATCGTCGAGGTGCGGATGAAGCAAACAGCGGAGAACCTCGTGGAAGGGCTCCCTCAGCTCTTCAAGACGATGAATCTCATCCGCTTTTCCGGCGATGATCTGCGCAAGATGATCGTTCCGTATCTGGACGATCTCATCAGTTGCGGCGCCGTGACATCCTATACTGAAGAGCTTCTTTCGCATCTGGTCGAGCGCAAGGGCCTCCAGATCGCGGCAGCCCGTTGCGATGACGTGCGGTGGTACGAGATCGACAGCGAGGCGGACCTTCGCATCGCCGAAGCGATGTTCATCACCGCCCGTGAGTTGGCCTGCTAGCGGATTTGCCAGGGAGGACGAGCATGCTTCGTTATTTGGTCGATCCGGCAAATGCCATCACGACGGCCGGGCTGATTTGCTCATCGCTGAGCCTGTACCTGGCTCTCGATGGTCAGATTGAACTGGCAGTCGCCGTCGCACTGTGGGCGGTCCTCGCCGACCACCTCGACGGCGTCGTGGCCGGTCGGACAGCGAACCGGCACCCGGACATGGCGAAGATGGGAAAGAGCCTCGATGGCTTCGGCGACCTGATCTATGGGGCGATCCTGCCGGCGGTTCTAATCCTGCAGCTGAACAGTGTCTCGCTGCTGTCGCTGTTTATAGCATCGGCGCTGCTGCTCGCCGGCGCCGTTCGATTGAGCTATTTCGCGAACTTCGGAAAGTCGGAGGATGGACGGTTTTTCGGCGTGCCACTCTCCTACGATATCCCGCTGCTGGCCGCCCTCGTCCTCATTCAGCCCATCGTACCGCAGGAGACGTTTCTGCCGATGATGAACTTCGTGTTCGCGGCGCTTGCCGTCGCCCATATCGCTCGAATTCGTGTGCCGTCGCCTAATCGCGTGATGTACGTAGCGATCACATCATTTGCTGTCGTCGCATCCACCCTCCTCCTGCAACGCGGAGCTTTTTAAACGGCCTGCCATACTATCCTCATGCCCCATCGGTTAATATCGGAGGTTATAAGATGAACGACAGGATTATTGATCTCTCACGGGCTGTTCCACCAGTAATACACGAACTCGAGACATCCCTTGCCGATCGTATTGCTTCCCGGCTCGTATTGCCGGGTGCTAACGGTCTTTTACGAACAAACCGTCCTCGAGGAACAGAAGAGGATCGCGTTACGGGATCAAAATGGTTATCGCAGCGTCTCGGAAGTGAACCTTCACCAGACAGGATTCTGGTAACAAACGGGACACTTAACATTCTTTTTCTACTGCTTAACCAACTCGTGGGGAAAGACGGAACACTGCTGACAGAAGAAATGACATATCCGAACATGCAAGCGTTGTCAGGAATGTTGGGCTTCCCAATTGTGGGCATACCGATGGACGAGCAAGGACTCGACCCCGTGGCTCTCGAGGAGGTTTGCCAACGCATCAACACACCAAAGGTACTCTACACCATTCCTACAATGCAGAACCCTACTGCTACTGTGATGCCTATTGGCCGTCGGGAACAGGTCGTAGGCATCGCAAGAAAATACGACGTAAAGATCATCGAAGACGACGCTCAGGCATTGATGATCGAGGACGCGCCACTCCCCCTCGCCACCTTCGCTCCTGAGCGGACGTGGTATGTTATGGGGCTTGCGAAGACTGTCGTGATGGGGCTGCGAGTCGCCTACTTGGCGACCCCGGATGTGTCCGGTACCGAGGCACTCATGTCGCGGTTCGGAAAGATGTCCATGTGGTTTGTTGCGGCATTGCAAGCGGAACTCGCGCACGCGTTGATTTCAAGTGGCGTAGCCGGACGAGCTACTGCAGCAATACGGGATATAGCAACCGAGCGGCGAAGAATTGTAGCAGAGATATTGGACCGCCCAGGTCTTCTTGCATTCCCGCGTGGGTTGCATGTTTGGGTACCGACTAGTCGAGATGCGGTCGATATCGCACAGCAAGCGCGGTCAGAAGGCGTCCTTGTCCGCCCTGGGAAGGAGTTTGCAGCCAAACCAGGCGAGAGCTCCACTATGAATGGCTTAAGGATTTCTTTCTGCGAAACCCGCGAGGAGAGAGATCTCCGTCAAGGGCTTGCCATAGTTGCCGCTCTACTCGATTGATGGCCCAGCAGCATGGCGGATCGTGAACTTCCCGGCATCCTCCTGCTGATCGCATCAGGCGTCGCATTCGTGACAATGGCGGCTATGATAAAAGCCGTCTCCTCCGATATGCCGATTTTTCAGATTGTATTCCTGCGGAGCTTACTAAGCCTGCCATTTTTTGTGCACTTTCTCTGGCCTGGATCGAAACGTATTCGCACTATTCTCACCTCTAAAGCACATTTTCTTCGCTCGTTCTTCGGATACACAAGCTTTCTATGTTATGCGGTCTGCTTAACAAACCTGCCCCTGTCCGTAACCGTCGCGCTTTTCTACACAACGCCGGTTTGGGCGTTGGTTTTGGGTGGTGCCCTCTTGCGCGAGCAGGTGACTAGCACTTTACTAAGTGTTGTATTGATCGGCATAGCAGGAGTGGTTTTGATAGTACAACCTACGATCGGAGACTCCAACATCTGGATTATACTTGGCCTTGTGGGGGCTGCTCTTGGAGCACTCGCCACGATGTCAGTTCGGATGCTAGCTCATGCAGATAGTCCAGTGAATGTCGCAGCAGGGTTCTTTGTCTGGAGTTCCGTCCTCGGGCTTCCTTTAGCTGTACTAGAGTGGACGTGGCCATCTCCTCGCGTTCTTGTTGTTTTGGTTTGCATTGGTGCATTGGCAGCGTTGGCGCAGCTATTCCTCTCGACGGGGTATTCTCTCACGAGACTAGCTCGCGGTGCTACTTTTGACTTTGTGCGTCTTCCTGCGAGCTTGGCCATTGGGATTCTATTGATAGGTGAGCGCCCCGACGTGCCAGCCATTATCGGGACGGTTCTAATTCTCCTCGGATCGTGGCTTTCGTTCATTTATGGAGCCGAGCAAGACCGTCGATGAATTCAATCGCTCAAATGCGAGAGAAAGGTCTTCCATGCAGACATCAGCGAGCGATGCACGGATGCCACGCTGTTGTTGATTTTGATTAACGGCATACTCGGAGGCACTCCTCACAAGAACGCCATACTGCGCAGCTTCTTCTCTCAAATCATTGCCTGTTCGCTCGGGATTATCGATCCACAAATGCAGGCCATTGCCTCGTACGAGTTCAGAACCGAGAAGCAATCTGTCCGCAAGTTCTTGTCGTCGGACCGCTTCCTCGCGAACACGCTCTAGCATCAGTTCAGCAGCACCGGACGCGATGATTTCATTCGTCAGTGAAGCAGCTACTGCTGACGAGTACCAGAAGGCCATATCGGAGTGGTCCTTTAGCGTATTGCGAATAGCGTCCGCACTAGGCGCAACAACATATGCTATGCGAAGACCAACAAAGAGGCATTTTGATAGCCCGGTCACTGTCCACGTTATATCGGGAGCCATTTCACTTAAGGGCGGAGGCGCAGCAAGCGGAATTAGTCCTTGCGCTTCGTCCTCAATGATTGGAACTCCGCCGCTGCGAGCTATCTGAATGATAGCTGTACGCCTACCTTCGGGCATGATGGTTGCGGTTGGGTTGTGGACTGTGGGTGTACAGTAGAGGATGCTTTTGGGGTGTTCCCTAGTCCTGTCTTCCAACGATCGAGGGACAATCCCGTCGGCGTCAGTCTCGACTCCGACTAGCCGCATACCGAGGATAGCTGCGACTTCTCGAATTTGGCGGTAGGCGAGTTCTTCGACAATAATCGTTGAACGTTCGGGGCGCATCGCGGACAGAAGTAGGAACAGAGCGTTTTGCGTTCCGCTGACGAGAAATACACGCTCTTCATCAACGGGTTCCACATATCGGCGCGAAAGAAAGTGGGATGCAAAGCGCCTGTCGTTTACTGTCCCCAGTTTGCGGTGCTGCCGCAGTTCGTCTGACGGCGACCAGGAGCGTTGGAGCCTATGCAACGCCTTCGCTATTTCCTGGTCGATATGCGGAATGACGGGTGAGGTGACGCGCCTTAAATCAATTCCTGCTTTCACTATGTTGCTCATCACTTTTGGACTGCCGTCTGCCTCCGCGCCGTTAAACGTCAGCAGCGCAGGCAGGCAAGCGGTTGATCTTTAAAGTTTGGGTATTGGTGTGTACTCTCCGTACGGTAGATCACATCTGTCGAATCTCACGTACAATTCTTTCGAGCGTGTCCTGTGGCGTGGCTTGGAGGCTGGCTTGGAAATCCAATTGATCCCGTACAACTTTATCTGCACGAGCTGGATTACTCACAGGGAAGCTCACCCATGGACCGAGGACTGCGAGTAGTGGCTCGATTGCATCGAAATGCGGTGTTGCTTCGAGTTCGGGAAGAAGGTCTGAATTCGCTCCCGATACTGCTGCACCCGGAATGAATCCAGTCTCCTTTAGGATCAACGATTGCACGTTCGGCTGCATTAGCGCGGCAATCATAGCCCACGCATGCTCTTGCAGTTGCGACTCAGATGCCATGATCGTTAAGGACCCACCGGAAGGTGGAATTCTCGCCGCCGGGACATTCCTGATTGGAAACGGCACTACTGCCATCTTGAAGTTGCCCTCGGCATGTTGTTCGAAGTACCGGAGGCGGCTGGTGGTATCTATGTGAATGCCAATCGCGCCGGCTGCGAACGCTTGGCGCGCATGCGACGGAGAAAGCGCGGCGCCCTTCCTAACTCTTGCAAACGAGCCTAGGATCTCCATTGCCTCCAGGCCTTCTTGCGTGTCAAAGGCAATATCTGTCCCATCCTCGTTGAGGATCCGACCTCCCAAACTTTCGATTAATGCCATGAACGTCCAGCTTCCATCAGTCGAATAGTTAAAATAGGCACCACCGCTCGGTGCATCTATTGCATCTGCATTCGAAATTATCTCATCCCAGGTCGATGGGAGACTATCTGGCCGTCCAAGCAAATCACAGTTGACGTAAACAACCGGTACCGAGAGAGAGAACGGGACACCATATTGTTTTCCATTGAATGAGCCGATCGGCGACGAGCTGCCAGATTCGGCGCTTGGCATAAAGGGATCAAGCGGGAAGATGTCACCCCTTGCAGCGAGCATTGCAATGTTGTTATGCGCATGAAGGGCAACAGTCGGCGACACTCCGACTATTTTGTTCCGTAATGATTTTTGAAGTGTATCCGTATAGTTTTCAGTCCAAATCGTTTCTATACTTGCACCGCTGTCCACTGTCCCAAGTGTGTCTAGACCTTGTTGCACTATGTTTTCATATAAACTCCGCGAGTCGATCATCATACTCAGTGGTTGATTAGCCCCCCGCGCTTGAGAAGTGAGTGAGCTGGCAAACAGCATAGAAGAACCGGCAATGAACGTGCGGCGATTGATTTTCATTTAGAAGACTCCTGGTCAGTTTATAAAGTCATTTGATCGCGCCAGTCGTTAACCCGCCGATGAACCAGCGTTGAGCTGTTAGAAACACCAGTGTAAGTGGGAATATAACGATGACGGTTGCGGCCATTAATGGGCCAAAGTCGATGCCTACTTCTTCATTTCGAAATGTGAGTATGCCGAGAGGTGGTGGCATTAGGTTCGCATCGCTGACTGCGATTAACGGCCAAAAGAGGCTGTTCCAGTGACTGACGACAGAGAAGATACCGAAAGCTATAGCCGCAGGCAGCGCCATGGGGATCATGATCTTCCAGACGATGCCGATTTCCGAATACCCGTCGAGCCGAGCAGCATGAACGACGTCGTCCGGGATCGTCTTGAAAAACTGCCGGAACAGAAAGATGCCAAAGGGCGAAACGACATACGGGAAGATCAAAGCCGCATAGGTGTTGAGGATTCCAATTTTGGCGCCAAAAATAAACAACGGCAGGGCCAGCACCTCGTGCGGTAGAAGCAGAGCAATCAACACCAGGGCGAAGAGCAGATCCCGGCCGGCGAACTCGAGCTTGGCGAGCGCATAAGCCGCCGGCGCACACACAGCAATTTGAAGCGCCAAGATGCTCGCGCAGACAATCACTCCGTTGAGCATGTAGCGGGGCAAGGGCGCCTGTGTGATCGCCTTGGTGTAATTTTCGATCCCATAGAACTGCTCCGGCCAGAACGAGAAGGAGGCGCGGAAGATCTCGCCGGGCGGCTTGATCGAAAGAGACACCATCCACACGAATGGAGCCAGGATCAGCGCAGCTGTAACGAGCAGAGCCGCATGACGGAGAATGGCAGCAGGAGCGGGAAAGATTCGGGTCATCATTGATAGTGAACCCTCCTGTCCATAACGCGCGCTTGGATCAGCGTCAGCGCGACGACGATGATGAGGAAGACGACCGCAACCGAAGCGCCGTAGCCGGTGCGCAAATATTGGAAGCTCTCGCGATAGAGAGTGAACAGCAGCATCTCGGACGCGTGCCCTGGCCCGCCTTGGGTCAGCACCTGCACGGTATCGAAAGTCTCGAACGCTTTCAGTGCCACGACGATGAAGACGAACATGAAGACCGGGCCGAGCATCGGCAGCGTGACGGTCCGCAGGCGGTCGAGCCAAAGATCGGCGCCGTCGACTTCAGCGGCATGGTAGAGGTCCTGCGGTATCGACTTCAGCCCCGCCAAAAACAGCACCATCGCGAAGCCAAGGTTCTGCCAGATGCCGATGGCGGCGAGGACGGGCAGCACAGTGCTTTCGTCACGTAGCCAGTTAGCCGTGGGCAGACCGAGGCCAGTAAGCGTCTGATTGACCAGGCCGATGGTCGGGTGGAGCAGGGCCTCCCAGGCGATCGCCATGGCCGTTAGCGTCGCCATGTAGGGCAGGAAATGGATAGCGCGGTAGAAGGCCCGGAAGGACTTGCCGCTCTCGATCAGCAGCGCGACCGCGAGGCCGAGAATGATCGTGCCTGGCACAACAATGGCGACATAGGCCACCGTGTTGAAGAGCGAGGCCCGAAAACCCGGATCCGCGAAGACCTCTTCGAAATTTTCCAGGCCGACGAAGGAAAGCGTGCTGGCCCCAAACTGCCAGTCGGTCAGCGCAATCACAAACACAGCAAGAACCGGCAAGAAAAACAGCACGATCAGCAGCGCGAGCGCCGGTCCGGCAAGCGTCCAGGCCGCGAGCATATCTGCGAGCTTGGTCGACCGACTGTTCGCCGAAGCCGGGGAGGCGCCGCGTTGGCGCGCCTCATGTTTCCGGTCGGGAAGCGACATGACGTCTCCCATCACGCAGTTTCCCGAATTGGCGTGACTCGGCTCTCGCTGATAGCAGTCTTCTGCAAACGATGGCCCGCCTCATCGAACAGCATCATCTGGGTTGGCTTCACGCCGACGACCAGTCTGTGACCGGAGCCAATATGAGGAGCCCGTTCGGCGTGCAGCCGGACGATCAATGGTTCATTCATGCCTTCGACGAGAAGGTGAACAAAGAGATCCGACCCCATATGCTCGATCAGATGAACCAACCCTTCGATCACGTTAGGAGCATCGGGCTGGGTAATCAGGCTGAATGCCTCCGGTCGGATGCCCACCGTGAGCTTCGTGCCGGGAGCAATGGACTCCGGCACGGAAAGCTTCGCTCCGGACGTCGCCATCAGGCCGCGCTCGATCACCGCGCCGTCCAGCGTGTTGATCTTCGGAGATCCAATGAACTCCGCGACGCGCCGATCATGAGGATCGGCATAAATGTCGCGCGGCGGGGCTACCTGGAGCAGTTCGCCATCGAGCATGACGGCCACTCGATCCGACAGCGTCATGGCCTCGGCCTGATCGTGGGTCACGTAAATGAACGTGACGCCAAGCCGCTTATGGAGTTCCTTGATTTCGGCCCGCATCTGAACACGCAGCTTGGCGTCGAGATTGGAAAGCGGCTCGTCCATCAGGAACACGGCTGGCTCGCGCACCATCGCGCGACCGACGGCGACACGCTGGCGCTGCCCGCCCGAGAGCTGCCCGGGCTTGCGCGCCAACAGGTGATCGATACCGAGGGCCGCCGCGGTCCTTGAAACCTCGGAGTCGATTTCTGCCAGGGTGGGGCGTGTGCCCGGCAACAGCTTGCCGATAAGCGGCAGACGCTGCCATGAGTTCAGCCGGCGCATACGCAAGGGGACCGCCATATTCCCGGCGACCGTCATGTGCGGATAGAGGGCGTAGGACTGGAACACCATCGCAACGTCTCGACGCTTGGGACGAAGATCGTCGACCTGGCGGTCGCCGATGCGCACCGAGCCGCCGTCTTGCCGTTCCAGACCGGCCAGGATTCTCAGGAGCGTCGATTTTCCGCAGCCCGAAGGGCCGAGCAGGGTGAGAAATTCGCCGCTCTCGATCGAAAGCGACACATCGCGCAACACCTGGGTGGCACCGTAGGACTTGCGGATGTGATCGAATGTGATCGCGCTCATTCGGCGGCCTCGAGCTTGCGTGTTGCGGTCGCATCATTGGCGGCAGCACCGCCCTCCAGATAGATGGTTCCGCCGATGACATTGCGCCGAAGCGACTGGCGGAAGGAGCCGAGGCCAGCTTCGAAATTCTCGGCTTCGACATGAGGCTCAAAATTGTCCTGTGTCGCGCTGGCGAGAGCTTCGCGAAGCACACGGCCCGTCATTGTCGAGGGAACGGCGAGCCTCAGCCCGTGCAAAATGGTTGGCGCAAGATCGCATATGCCCGAGGGGATCGTGGACACGCTTCCGCCACCCCGGAAATGCGAACCGGCGACGATCCCGACTGCGGCCAGCTCCTTGGCGTGCAGACCGCCATGGACGCCAAGGCCCGCGACGCGATCGTTATCATAGAAAGTGCCGCCGGCGAGGCCGAACTGGTCGATGCCATCGTCGGCACGGAATGCGAAATAGACGTCCGGCGCCCGATCGTGGTCGCAGAGCACAAGGCGGCTGGCAAAACTGCCGGGGGCAATGCCCTCGACTTCGTTTCGAGGCGCCGTGAATATGGGACCGCACCAGGGCTGGTCCATCATTGCCTCGACCAGGCGCGCCACCTGGGCGGCTGCACGGTCTCGCAGGTAAAGAGCTCCGACCTGACCTGGAACGACCACGATGTCGACATCAGGGTCGGGCGCCCGGCCGGGAGCAAAACCTGCCATCCTCAGGTCATCCATGACCGAGACGCGGGTATGCGCGGTGATGTGGCCGTGATCGGATGAAAGCATCAGTTGGACACCGGCCGACTGACCCTCAGCTTCCCACCACTCGAGCACGCGTCCAAACTGGGCATCGCAATAGGCGATGATTTCGCGGGTGGTCGAGGAACCGGTTCCGTGGAAATGCGAGGTCGTGTCCGGTTCCCCATAAGAGAGGACTGCAACATCCGGCGAAAGTCGCGGCCAGACGTAATCGAGGAAAACCGACGTGATCCATTCCTGCCCAGAAAAATCGGGCTGCCCGGTCGCTGGGGCCGGGGGCAGCTTGCCGAACTCGACTTCGATCTGAGCCAGGACATCAGCCGGCGTACATGCTTCCGGGAAATGCCCAGAAAGGCGGATATGACCGAAGTCCTCTGCCTTATGATGGAAAAGCCGCGTTGTGCCCGGCGTGTTCGTCGCAAGGACGGCCAGGCTTTTACCAGATGCCGCCAAAAGCTCACCAAGCGTCGGCGCTGTCATTAGGTGGCCGCCGCTTTCCCGGTTCAGCTGATCGAGCAGAACGGCGTCGGACGTGTCTATGTAGCGTTCAGGGATGCTTTTCCGGTCGACGAACTTGTTTCCGACCATGCCATGCCGGACAGGGGCTGATCCGGTGACCAGACTTGGAAAAGCGGCGCGTGTTTCACTGGGATAGACCGTAGTGTGTCGCCCGAGCGTCACACCTAATTCCTGGACGCGTGCAATGTTGGGCGTGAGCTCCGAGGATATCAGATCGGGCCGCAACCCATCAAAACTTGCGATCAAGAACTTCATACTGTCTCCCTGCGAAATTTGTTGCCTTTTCGCAGGGTCACCGGTAGCGGTGGATTGCAACATGGACGTGACAGATATCGTATTTTGCGATGAGTTGCTCCGATTTTGGCGATGGTTAAGTTGAAATAGAATTGTCGGAGCCCGCCCGTGTCGAAAGAGGACCAGGATGTCCCGCTGAATGCCATTCGCGCCTTTGCCATGATCGCCCGGCATGGCGGGGTGTCGGGTGCGGCCCGCGCGCTTGGGACCACACAAAGTTCCGTCAGTCGGCATCTGTCGGTGCTTGAGCATTATCTTGGCGAACAGCTGCTGGCACGGAGGGGCCGCACCAGCGAACTCACTGATTTTGGCCGCACGTTTGTATCTGTCGTGGGTGACTCGCTGGACACGATCTGCTTTACCGCGCAACGCATGCGGCGGAGCCAGCAATCTGCCGGAAACCGCCTCGTTATCCGGACCTCGCTTTCAACGTTTGCCTATACGATTCTCATTCCCAATCTGGAGTCATTCAGCGCTCAAACAGGTGGCGCACTGGTTGATGTCGTCACATCAATGGCGCCTCCGACGGCGCTCGACGGATTCGATGTTCTGCTGACCCGAGACCTAGACCTGGCCGAACCAGGAGCGCATTGGGACGTTCACGAAGAACGTCTCGTTTGCGTCGGCGCGCCAAGCCATGTTGCCCGGAAAGGCGCTGGGGCATTGCAGACCATGCCCGTCCTCACAATCACCTCACGGCCGGATATCCTTCCGAATTGGCTGAATGCGATGGAACTCACTGCAGATCAGATCCTGCTTGGCGCGCGTTATGACCATCATTACCTGGCGCTGCCTGCGGTTACGACGGGACGCAGCCTGCTCGTGGCCCCGGAGATCATCGTAAGCGGGCTTGTCCGGGATGGTGTGCTGGAGATCGTTCCGGGATCCCAGACGCCGAGCGGAATGCAATATCGGGCATACGTGGTCGATCGGACTCCCAACATCGTCCTGGCGCGGACATTTTGCCGATGGCTGACAAGATTATGCCGGACCTCCATCACCGCCGAAGACAGCTAAGATCGGTATCCCGCGATGGCGTTCATCACCATTACGATATCAGCGGTTGTTGATGTCATATCCCTCCACGATTCGTCTATCGATGTAGCGCGCCGGTGTGACCGAACGTGCTCGCTAGGAAAGATGCTACGGTGTTCAGACAAGGTCAGGCCGCGCGCCTGCAAGCGGCAGAGGTTTGGCGTCAACTCCGGAGAGACGAGGTCCGGGCGAATCCCCTCAAAGCTGACGATAAGGAAACGCACATCATCCTCACAGCGCAGATATCAAGTTGGAGGATTGTGCCGGTCCGTCAGCATTCGCAGACGACCAGATTTCGCGACAGCGACCAACACGGTTCGGCCGTTTCGGCGGCGATAATGAACTGATCTTCCAGCATGAACGCGCCAAGGCCTCGGATATACCAAGGCAGCTCATAGGCAAGCACCATGCCTGCCTCGATCTCCATGTGCTCGTCAGCCGATATGAATGGCCACTCCTCCACGAAGACCGAAGCACCAACACCGTGCCCGAAATGGCCCCGGCAATACATGGTAAAACCGTCATCGTGCATCGACCTCATGGCCGCGGCGTGAACCGCGCGCAGTGGAATGCCGGGGCGCAGCAATCCCAGCCCGCGGTGAAAGGCCTTGTGCAACGAATTGTAGACAGCCCGCTGATCCTCGCTGGGTTGGCCCATGACAGCGGTTCTGGCACTATCGGACGTGTAGCCCTGAACGGTGCAGCCAACATCAAGACGAATGATATCGCCCTTTTGTGCCGGCCGCCCCCATCCGGTTGCCTTCGGACCTACCGTTACGGTCCCTACAGGATAAATCGGACCATCATAGCCGAGCTCGACGGCACGACGCGATGAAGCGGCGTGGAAGCTGGAGAACAGCTGTTCCCCGGTGCGGCCGGGCTCGAGATTCGATATCGCCGCCGCCACGCCTGCCTCCGCCGATTGAGCGGCGATCCGAAGCAAGGCGATTTCCTGCTGAGATTTGATCATCCGCAACCGGCTCACCAACTGCGAGGCGTCCGACCAGCGAACATCAGGGCAGGCGGAGGAGAAGCGCCCAGCATCGGCGAATGGAAGAAAAGCATACTCAGTGCCCAACCGCGCCGAGGCGAGCCCGCGACGCCTCAGCACGTCGGCCAGCAGACCAAAGGTCAGGTCGGCATCGTAGTTGGCAGGTCGCGCACGGGCCGACTTGGCCGGACGCGCCAGCGACAGCCGCTCCACCAGTGTTCCATTTTCATACGGAGCAATGTCGATCAGATCGACCCAGACTGGAAAGGTAACAATGTCTTCGATTCCCGATGCGGCACGAAATTCTTCAGCATAAAAATCGCCGACAATGGCTGTCATCGGCACGTTGGCATTCGCCGGCACGATTACAAAGACTGCGCCGGCCCGACGCCAACCGGCCGCGCTGCCTGGCTTCGCGCCGGTGGCATAAGTCACCGATTCGGGCTGGATTAGGACCATGCCATCCAGCCTGGCCTCTTCCAAAAGAGCGTGGGCGCGTTTGCGGTCAAGCGAGCCAAGCTGGATCATATTGTCATGCCTTTCTTGCTGGCAACTGGGCCGGCCTACGCTCCAGATCGAAATCGTGCGGGTCGATATGTGTCATCAAATGCGCGTCGGAAGCATTTCCCCGCCAGTGGAGGGCGATAATCCAACAGAAGACTCCCATTCCCCAGCCGAGAACCGCTCCGGGCGGTAGAGAGCAAAGTCCGTTGACTGCCTGCCATGCAGGATCTCCTCCACCGCAGCGCGCCCGATCAGTGGGCTCAGGGAAATTCCCGAATGCATGACCGCGAGGTGATAACCGTCAACCCCAGTGATCGGGCCGAAAACCGGCTTGCTGTCAGTGGGATAGGGCCTGACAGAGACCCGTACCGCAGCAATCGTGGCCTCCCTCACGGTCGGAAGAACGGCTTCGACCAGCCGGATGATTTCCGCAGCGCCAGCCTGTCCGGCGTCTGGGCCCTCACTAGCATCGATCATCTCATCGGCGGACTTCGCATGCAGAAGGAGCCGGCCAGCGCCCTCGGGCTTGATGTATATATCGGGAGCCTTGAGGATCCGGCTGACATTGCTACGGGTCACATCCGTGATCACGGTCATGCCCGGTCGCCATTCCATTGGCAGAGCATAACCAAGGCTCCGGCCGATGACATTGACCGCGCGACCAGCGCAGTTGACGACGTAATCGGCCTCTAGTTCGCCGCCCTCAAGCAGGCTAACGCCCCGGACACGCCCCGCGCTCACCAGCAGGTTCTCGACGCCGGCCTCGACAAGCGTGGCCCCGCGCCGTTCCGCCTCGCGCATCAGAACGTGGCGATAGACGACCGTATCGACGCCGCCGTCGGTTGGATAATAGACTGCCTCGCAACCCTCAAGGCTAACGCGCGAGACATCTGGCTCCAGCGCCAGCACCTCCTCGGCGCTCAACATCTCCATTGAATGACCATAGGAGCGTAGGCGTTCCAGACGGACCGCATGCGCTTGGGCTTTCTCCGTTCCGGCCAACCACCATTCGAGCGTTCCGGTCAACCGGAGCCAGTTGGCATGGCCGATCGTCTCGCCCAACTCGCGATGCGCCGCGTTGCCACGCATCACTAGTCGGTAATACTCCTCGGGATGCTTGTCGTGGCAGTTCAGCCAGGCGAAGCTGGCCAACGAGGCGCCACCCATCAGCCCTTCGGGATCAACGATGGTCACCGTCGCTCCATCCATGGCAAGATGATAGGCGACGGAACAGCCGATCGCTCCCGCGCCGATGATGATCACTCTCATCTGGAGCACCTTGCAAACTGGGGCGTGCATCGGCCGAACATAGGACGAGGTCTCACGCGCCACATCATCGCAATCCTTTATCGAGGCCATCACGCAGCCAATCGCCAAGCAGGCTGATCGACAGCGTTGTCAGCACGATCAGGGCTGCTGGCGCGAGCATGATCCAGGGCGCCCGGGTCATATATTCGCGACCATAACCGACCATGTTACCCAGGCTCGTCATTGGCGGTTGAACACCGAGACCGAGAAAGGAAAGACTGCTTTCCATCAGGATGATCTCGGGAAAGGTCAGCGTCATCAGGACAATCAGCGTCGAGAGAACGTTCGGCAGGATGTGGCGCAGATAGATGCGCCGGGGTGAAGCACCCAATTGCCGTACCGCCCCCGCATAGCCCTGGGCAGCGGCCGAGAGCGCCAATCCTCGCGCGACACGGGCAAACCGTTCCCAGCCGTAGAGACCCATGAGGGCAATGAACAGGGGCAGGCCGGTCCCGAAGAAGGCAAGAACCGAAAGGGACAGGACCAGAAACGGCATCGCCGCCTGGAAATCGATCAGCACGAGGATGACATGTTCGACTGGGCCCCGGAAATGCGCCGCCATGAAGCCCAAGGTCGTGCCAAGGATCGCAGAAATCACCGTAGCGGCGAGTGCGACGACAACCGAGATGCGGACCGAGTAGACCAGCCGCGACAGCACATCGCGCCCGAGCTCGTCCGTCCCGAGCCAGTGCTGCGGATCAAAGGGGCCGATCAACCGGTCCGGTAAATTCAGTGAGGTATAGTGGAACGGCGCGATCTGGTCCGCGAAAAGGGCGACCAGCAGGACCACGACGATCCATGCGATACTCACCATCACCGATAAGGGAATGCGCCGCCGTTTAGAGGCGTCGGAGCTACGGGCAATCTGAACGGCCACGCCTGTCTTCGTGCGCATGGTCACCGCCCTTCCGAGTTGGCGTTGGAAAGGCGTGGATCGAGGATGCCGTAAAGGATATCTACGAACATGTTCGAAAGCACCATGGTGGCCGCGACCAGCAACAGGATGCATTGCACCACCGAGAGGTCGCGCGCCGTCACCGATACGACAAGCAGATTGCCGACGCCCGGCCACGAGAACACGCTTTCAGTCACCACCGAACCCGCGATCAAACTACCAACCATGAAGCCGATGATCGTCACGGTGGGGATCGCCGCATTGGGAAGGGCATGGGCCCGCACGACAGCACCCCAGGGGATTCCCTTGGCGTTGGCCGTCCGGATATAGGGCTGACCCAGCACCTCCAGCATTGCGCTGCGGACGAAGCGCGCAAGGATAGCCGCGCCGCCGATCCCCAGGGTGAGAACTGGAAGGATCAGATGCGAAAGCTCGCCAGTTCCCCCGGTGGGCAGCAGTGGCATCCAGAGTGCGAAAATCTGCACCAGAAGCAGGCCGAGGACAAAACTCGGCACCGTATAACCCGCAACCGCGGTGACCATGACGGTCCGATCGAGGGATTTGTCGTGGTGGAGCGCTGCATAAATCCCCGCGGGCACGCCGATGGCGACCTTCAGCAACAAAGCGGGCAGGGTCAGCATCACCGTCGCAGGAATCCGCGACACCACAAGGTCAAGCGCAGGCCCGCCGCCTCGCATGGAATGACCAAAGTCACCCTGGAATATCGCAGTTACATAATTGAAATACTGGATAAAAATCGACTGGTCGAGACCCCACTCCTTGCGGAAGGCCGCCATCGCCTCTGGAGAGGCATTGTCGCCCATGATGCTGATCGCCGGGTCGCCCGACACACGCAGCACAATGAAAGCGAAGGTCACGACCAGCGTGATGGTGATGAAGGCCCTCAAAAGGCGGATGAGCAGGTAGCGGACCATCAGGCGCAGACCTTTCCTGACGCGACCACATGGCAGGCGACGGCCCCGCCGTCACGCCGGACCGTCAGTTGGGGAATATCGCTGGCGCATTCGGACCGGGCGAGGGGGCAGCGGGGATGGAAGGCACAACCGCTCGGCCGAGCGGCAGGGTTCGGCGGCTCGCCTTCCAGCACTATGCGGGCGTGCGTGGGCCGACCTGGCACCGGTACCGCCGAGACCAGCGCTTTTGTATAGGGATGCAAGGGGTTTGACAGAACGGCCTGGGTTTCACCAAGCTCGACTATGCGGCCCAGATACATCACCGCGATGCGCTGACTGATCTGGCGCACCACCTTCAGGTCATGGCTGATAAAGAGCAGGCTCAGCCCCATACGATCCTGAATATCCATCAGCAGATTTACCACCTGCGCCTGAATGGAAACGTCAAGCGCCGACACGGGCTCATCGCAGACCAGCAGCGCGGGACGCATGACCAGCGCCCGGGCAAGAACCGCACGCTGGCGTTGGCCACCCGACAGTTGCCCTGGTAGGTTTGTCGCATGACCAGTGCCCAGGCCGACCGCGTTCAACATCTCCAGAGCAACAGCTTCGCGTTCACCAGTTGGGCCGATGTCGTGGATGTCGAGCGGTTCGCGCACTTGCTCGAGAATGGTTAGCCGCCGGTCCAGGGCGGCCAGAGGATCTTGAAAGATCATTTGCATCTGCGTGCGGATCCGGCGCCATGCAGGGCTGTCGATTTCGGGCAGTGCCGCGCCACGAAAACGGACTGTCCCATCGTCCGGCGGCTCGAGACCCAGCGCTACGCGGCCAGTGGTCGATTTGCCCGAGCCCGACTCGCCGACCAGCGCCAGCGTCCGTCCCTCCTCCACGTTAAGCGACACGTCGTCGACGGCGCGGAAGCGAACCTTGCGACCGAGCAGCCCCTGCCGGATCGCATAACTGCGCGAGATGCCGCGCAATTCGAGGATGGTCGAGGTCATGCCAGCACGCGGTCCTTTTCCGGTCGAACATAGGACGGGGTCTGTGCGACGCAGGCTGAAAGCCGACCGAAACCAGCCTGCACCAAGGGTGGAACGGCCGTTTCACAGAGCGGCTCGCGTTTCGTGCAACGGGGGGCGAAAGGGCAACCCGGCGGCAGTCTGCTCGGATCGGGCACCTGCCCGTCGATGGGTACAAGCCGTCTGAGCGGCCCCTCGAAGGGCGGCAGTGCCGCCAGAAGCCCCTGTGTATAAGGATGGCGCGGATTGGAAAATATTTCTTGCGCCGGCGCGGTTTCGACGACACGTCCGGCATACATGACCACGACACGCTCGCAGGACTCTGCGACCAATCCCAGATCGTGGCTGATCAGTACGAGCGCCATGCCTGTCTCGGTCCGGATAGTGGTCAACAGCGCAAGTATCTGTGCCTGGATGGTGGCGTCGAGCGCCGTCGTCGGCTCGTCTGCAACCAGAACATCGGGTTTCCCCGCCAAGGCCATGGCGATCATCACCCGCTGGTTCTGCCCGCCGGACAACTCATGGGGATAGGCATCGAACCGCCGGCGCGCATCGGGCAGTCCAACCAGTTCGAAGAGCCGCGTCGCCTCCGCCCGGATGTCACCCCCCGAAACTCCTTGATGCCGGGCCAAAACCTCTCCGACCTGGCGCCCGATCCGGATCACGGGATTGAGTGCGCTTGACGGATCCTGAAAGATCATCGCCACACGGCCACCACGGACCCGATCCAGATCCGCCGCCGGAGCATTCAACAGATCCTTTCCCTCAAGTGTGACGCGACCGGACACCGCAGCGAAGCTGGGAAGAAGACCGAGCGCTGCCAGCCATGTCACGGATTTGCCGCTGCCCGATTCCCCGACGATCCCGAGCGCCTCGCCACGATCGAGAGATAGATCGATTCCCCGCAGGACGGAGACGCCATCGAATGCTACCGTCAAGTCCTGGATTGCGAGCAAGGGGCCCGGCGGCATCGCCGCCGGGATCGTGAAGGGCGAGACAGTGTCGGGATGGAGGTTGTTCGCCCAAGGTTCGCGCATGACCATCAATTCTGAACACTGGCTGCGTTGAAAGGACCGAAGTCCAGATCCAGCGTTTGACCAGCCACCCAGGCCACGTCCTTGCGTTTGCCATAGAACTGGCCCGAGCCGTGGAGGATCACGACCGGCGGGTCTTCACGATCTACGATCTCGAGCATCCGACGGATGATGGAACGGCGGCTCTCGACATCAACCGTAACCTTCAGCTTCTCGCCGAGGGCAAAGTATTCTTCGTTGCGCCAGAGGCCGAGTCTGACGTTCTGGCCCGACGGGCCGAAAATGCGCCAGGGGAAGCCGAGCGGATCGGGAATGGTCGCAGTATTCGAACTATCGTAGATCGCGTGGACTGGGCTGGTCTGAATCTGGCCGAAATTCTCCATCATCTGCAGCTCGACATTGAGGCCGACAGCCTTCCACATCTCGACCATGACCTGCGCGCCGGAGACTTGGTTGGGATAGTAGTTGTTGAGCAATTTGTAGGTGATGGTTTCACCGGCATAGCCCGCCTCCGCCAGAAGTTGGCGTGCAAGCTCCGGATCATACGCGGGCTGCGGGAAGTCCTCGATATAGGCATCACCAAAGCTGGAGAGCTGGTAACCGTTTGGAATGGTCAGCCGATCTCCCCACAGGGCTTGAACCAATGCCTTCCGATCGATGGCAAGACTGAGCGCGCGTCGGACACCAACCTTCCCGAGAATCGGGTCGGTAGTGTCGATCACCAGGGCGCGGATGTTTGCCACCGGACCACCTGCGACTTCGAGATCGGGATGGTTCTCGATCTGCGGGAACATGTCCGGAGCGATGTCGGTGATGATGTCCACTTCGCCTGCGGCCAGTGCATTCATGCGCGACGCGGTTTCGGGAATGATCCTGAATTCGATTCCTGCATATGGCGGCGGCAATCCGCGCCAATAAGCATCGTGGGAAATCAGCGTCACCTCCTGATCGAGCGTCTGGCTGACGATCCTGTAGGGGCCGGTGCCGATCGGTGCGGTGTTCCAGGCATCCCACGAGCCGGCTGCGTCGAAGGCTGCCTTGCTGACGATTTCAGCACCCCAAGAGGCGAGCCGCTTCTCCAGCAGGGCATCGCTGCCCTTGGCGCGGACGATGACCGTGTGTGGATCGATGACTTCGACCGAGTCGATCGTTTCAAGCGTTTCCATCGCAGTCGCCTTGCCGGCCATGTCCGGACCCAAAAGGTGCTGTGGGCTCAGCGAAAAGGTGACGTCCTCGGCGGTAAACGCTCCGCCATCGTGGAAGGTCACCCCCTGGCGCAGGAACAGTTTGACCGAGCGATCGTCGGTGCGCTCCCACCGCTCTGCCAGACCCGGGCGCAGGTTCATTGCCGGTGTCTGGTCATAGGCGACCAGTGTGTCGAATATCTGGGGCGCCAGTCGGCGTGTGGCGGTGTGAGTGTAAAGCACCGGATCGATCGCAGGCGGGAAGCCGGACATGCCCACCCTCAGGGTGTGGCGCTCTGCGTCCTGTGCGGCCGCAAAGCGCGGCCCGATCATGGCTATCATTCCACCGGCCGCACCGCTGGCCAGCAGTTTGCGTCGGGTCAGTGTGAAGGTGTTCATGTTGGCTCCTGCTCGCAACTCGGCGTGTCGAGGTTTCCGTCGGCCCGGCACTCCACATTGAGCGCCAAGTCCGTGCGATCATCGGACGGCACTGTTACAAAACGGCGACAAACATCTAATAATGCGATGACTTGCCCGCGATTTCGGATGAATCGTGAGAACAAAGGGAATTGGATGTGACCGACGAAAGAGAACTTTCACTCAATGCAGTGCGCGCGTTCGTGCAGGTGGCCCGGGACAACAGCATTACTCGCGCATCGAAGACCCTCGGGATCACCCAAAGCTCGGTCAGCCGACATGTCGCGGTCCTCGAAGAGTATTTTGGGGCCAAATTGCTTGACCGCCGCGGGCGCCAGAGCCAGCTCACCGACTACGGGCGATTGTTCGCCGACGCTGTAGCTGAACCGCTCGAGACAATTTTGTTCACAGCACGGCGCATGCGGCGCGAGGATGGAGAGAATGCCAACCGGCTGGTGGTACGGACCTCACTCTCGACATTCGCCTATACCCTGCTCATCCCGAACCTGCGCGAGTTCTCGAAAGAGATGGGCGGTGTAACGGTAGACGTCATCAGCACACTCTCCCTGCCCGCAGCGGGCGATAGTTTCGACGTGCTGCTCACTCGCGATCTCACCTTGACAGAACCGGCGGATCGTTGGGATATTCATGACGAGCAGATCGTCTGTGTCGGCTCACCGGATTGTGTCGCCGGTCGTGGGCTCGAGGCTCTGGCGACGACACCCGTGATCGCCGTCACGTCGCGTCCGGACATCCTGCCAACCTGGCTCCGCTATCTCGGTCTCAGAACCGCTGATGTCAGGACCGGAGCACGTTATGACCATCATTATCTGGCGCTGCCGGCGGTAACGAACGGGCAGACGCTTCTGGTGGCCCCACATGTCATCGTCGCGGATCTGATCCGTCAGGGGCTGCTGGAAATGCTGCCTGGCTCGCGCGCGCCGAGCGGGATGCAATATCGCGCCTATGCAGTCGATCGTGGCGCCAATCCGGATCTCGCGCGCGCGTTCTGCCGCTGGCTCACGCGGCTGTGCCGGAAAAAGACCGGCGACGAGAGGGGCGGTAAATAGGCGAACAACGAAGAACCATCGCAATATGAGATCAATCTGAGCGCTTTCTCCGATGCCGAAACTGGCGAGAGCAGGGCGCCTAATCTAGGTCTGGCGGTAACCGCCCCGACTTTGAGGAAAGTCCATTGTCATTACTCTCCAAAAGATTGCAGGCTGTGCGCCCCTCTCAGACAAAAGCGATGACCGCCAAGGCCGCGGCTTTGCGCGAGGAGGGCAACGACGTTATCACACTGAGCCAGGGCGAGCCCGACTTCGATACACCCGAGAATGTCCAGATGGCTGGCATCGCCGCGATCCGCGACGGCAAAACGCGTTACACCGCCGTGGCGGGCGTCAAACCGCTTCGCGAGGCGATCCAGCACAAACTGAAGCGCGACAATGACCTTGATTACGAAATCGACCAGATCACCGTCGGCTGCGGTGCCAAGCAAGTGGTCTTCAACGCGCTCTTTGCCAGCCTTGACCCCCAGGACGAAGTGATCGTCCCGACCCCTTGCTGGGTTTCCTATCCCGATATGGTGCGGCTTGCAGGTGGTGAACCCGTGCTTCTCGAAACGGCTGAGCGCCACGGCTTCAAGCTCAGGCCGGCGGAACTCGAGGCAGCGATTACGCGGCGAACCAAATGGCTGATGCTCAATTCACCCAACAATCCAACGGGCGCTGTGTATTCCAAAGCTGAGCTCGCCGCGCTCGCCGACGTTTTGCGCCGACACCCGCACGTTCACGTGCTGTCCGACGATATTTATGAAAAGCTCGTTTACGACGCCCCGTTTGCCACCATGGCGTCGGCCGCGCCCGATCTCGGCGAGCGAATACTGACAGTCAATGGCGTGTCGAAGTCTACCGCCATGACGGGCTGGCGCGTTGGATATGGCGCTGGCCCAAAAGACCTCATCAAGGCGATGAACACCATCCAGGGGCAGACCTCCTCCCACACGAGCTCCATCTCTCAATACGCTGCCATCGAGGCGATCGCTGGCTCTCAGGAGTACCTCGGCGACTTTGTCGCGGAGCTCAAGAAGCGTCGCGATCTCGTTGTCGACAGGGTGAGCGAAATGCCCGGCCTTCACTGCCGTGTCCCCGAAGGAGCCTTTTACGTTTTCATCTCCTGTGCCGGGGTTCTTGGTAAAGCGACGGCGAACGGCAAAGTCATCGAATCGGACATGGATTTCGCCATGTATCTCCTCGAGGACTTTGGCGTTGCTGTTGTGCCCGGCAACGGCTTCATGGCCTCGCCTTACATTCGCATTTCCTATGCCTCGTCGGTCGAAGATCTGGTGCGTGCCTGCTCGCGCGTGCTTGCAGCCTGCGTCGCGCTTTTCGAAGGAGCACAGAACCGTGAGCAAATCAAAGAGACTGCGTGAATGCATGGCCGAGCGCGGCCTCGTTCACATCATGGCAACGCATAGCCCGCTTTCGGCGGTTCTCGCCGAAGAAGCCGGCTTTGACGGCTTGTGGGCTTCCGGCTTCGAGCTCTCAGCGCTTTATGGCGTTCCCGACATGAGCCTGATCTCGATGACGCAGCATCTCGATATGCTACGTGCGATCGCCGGCCGATCATCGCTGCCGATTGTCGCTGATATCGACACCGGCTACGGCAATGCCATCAACGTCATCCACGCCATTGGCGAATATGAACGCGCCGGCGCATCGGCGGTCGTCATCGAGGACAAGACCTTTCCCAAGGTGACCAGTCTCGTCGATGGCGGGCGTCAGGAGTTGCTTCGGGTCGAAGAGTTCCAGGGCAAGATCGAGGCCGCTATCAATACCCGTAAAGATCCGGATTTTCTTGTGATCGCTCGTACCGAGGCGTTGATCGCCGGCCTTGGAGAGAAGGAGGCGCTGAAGCGCGCTCACGCCTATGAAGCGGCCGGCGCCGACATGATCCTCATCCATTCCAAAAAGAAGGAACCCTCCGAGATCGAGTCCTTCGCGCGAGCCTGGGACGGCAATGTGCCGCTGACCATCGTTCCGAATGCCTATCCGGAGCTCGACGTTTCCCGGATCGAAGCGCTCGGCAATATTCGAATGGTTATCTACGGAAATTACGGCGTGCGCGCAGCCACCGCAGCGATGCAGTCGGCTTTCCGGCGCATCATTGCCGATGGCGGCGTGCAGAACGTTCATAAAGACATCGCGCCTGTCGAGGAGATCTTCCGGCTACAGCGCACCGACGAAACCAAGGTGAACGAGCGAGCGTTCCTGCGCTAGACGCCCTCATTCTGGCTTTGCGGCCACAACGGCAATCTCGACCAGGGTTCCGGGTGACAAAACCGTACCCATGCAGGCTCTTTGTGGCCAATGGTCGGGATTGTCACCGACCCATTGCCTCCATGCGACGTCGAAATCAGCTTTGCTCTCGAGATCAGACAAGAAGACGTTGACGGAAAGCAGGTAGCGCTTATCCGTTCCGAACTGAGCAAGCATTCGCTCGATCTTTTCAAAGCTTGCCGCAATTTGGCCCTTGAGATCGAGGGTTTTGTCCAGCGCCGTCGCTACCGTCCAGACCAAGCCGCCATAACACGACGCCGAACTTCTGCCAGGAGCAACGCCCGGCGCACGGTCTATGGGAAACTCAACTGTCATGACTCCCCTCTCAGCGTGAAAAGTCTTGCTAACGAGTAACGGTGGGCGATTGCCTCTGTCAACGCAATGCAAAATGTATTTCTATATATATATTCAAATATATTCGCCAATCATCTTGCATTGACGGCATATTTTAAAGAACATCAACTATCGAGAATTTGTGACAGAATGACCAAACAGCCATAGTTGAGAGGGTACAGCAGTTCCTCCCGCCGCCAGTGCTTAGCGGTCGTCCGATTTGTTCACGCACTGTCTTTCGCAACGAGGAGCGCGTTCTTGCTCAAACGCAAGCTGGACCGATGACAAATAGCAATCAACACGAGGCCGACGTGCTCATTGTCGGCGGGGGGGTGGTTGGAGCCAGCATCGCCTATGGGTTGGCAGAGGAGGGCGCTAAAATCGGAATCCTTGATGCCGAGGATTCCGATTTTAGCGCCAGCCGTGGCAATTTCGGCATGATTTCGATCTCCAACAAGGGCTTCAACAATCTCGCGTACTTTCGGCTCTCATACGCATCCAGCCGGCTGTGGCCGGAATTCGCCAGTACGTTGAGAGAGCAGACCGGGATCGATCCGGCCTTCGACCTCAAGGGGAAGGTCTATATCTCGGTCGGAGATCGGGAATTCGCAGCCCATGCCGAGAAAGTCGCTGAATACGCCCGACGTGTTGGTGCGGAATATCAGCATGACATTCTCAATCGAGCCGATCTCCGACAAATGCTCGGGAACGTGCGTCTCGGTGAGCGGGTGACCGGGGGTTCCTTCAGCCCGCTTGACGGGATCGCTGAGCCACTGAAGCTTTATTCGGGCCTTCTGAACGCGATCCAACGTCATGGGGGTAGTATCCTTCGTGATCACCGCGTGGGCCGCATTCAGCACCAGAGAGGTATCTTCACCGTCGAAGGCCCGTGGGGCTCGCTTTCGGCCCCGAGGCTGGTGATCGCCGCGGGGCTGGGAACGCCGGACCTGGCGTCACAAGTTGGTATTTCAGTCAAAGTGCGACCCCAGCGGGGTCAGATGATGGTCACCGAACGCGTAGAGCAGTCCTTCCCTTACCCGGTCAGTGGGCTTTTGCGCCAGAATCCGGAGGGAACGATCATGATTGGCGTTTCCACCGAAGAGGTTGGATATGATGACCGCACAACTGTCTCTGTCCTGAGGTCACTGGCGATGAAAGCCATCGAACGGCTGCCAGATCTTGGTTCGGTGCAAATCACTCGGTGCTGGGCCGCCTTGCGGCCGAGAACGGAGGATGGATACCCCGTTTATCAAGAGTCGCATGAACGGCCGGGGGCGTTCGTCATCACCTGCCATAGCGGAATCACGCTGGCTGCTCTTCACAAGCGTCTGCTGCCCCAGTGGATTCTGGGTGGGCGAAAAGATGCGTTGCTGGAGCCCTTCGGGTTAGGGAGGCTGCAAAGTGCGTCCGCCGCATGATCTGCCCGAACCACCTCACCAGGTTTCTTTCAGGTTCGGCGACGAAGAAATCGAGGCGTGGGAAGGCGAAACGGTTGCAACGGCCCTTCTGGCTTCGGGTGTGATGATCACCGGCGTCCGAGCGATGAGCGGCCGTAGCCGGGGGCCATACTGTCTCATCGGCGTCTGTCACGAGTGCCTGGTCGAGATAGACGGGCTTGCCAATCAGCGGGCGTGCATCACAACAGTCCGGCAAAACATGAAGGTGTGTCGGCAGACGCGACTGCGCCCGCTGACGGGGGAGGACGAAACGCGTGAACAATGATGTCGTAGTCATTGGTGCCGGCCCCGCCGGAATGGCAGCAGCTATTCAGGCCTCGAGCCTGGGACTGAAGGCACTCGTTTTGGACGAGCAGCCGGCCCCCGGCGGCCAGCGGTTCCGCGCGATTGAACAGCGCTATCGGCGCCTTCGCGCTGCCGGAAAAGGCCTTCCTGCTTCAGAGCAAAAAGGTCTTGACCTCATTCGCCGGTTTCGCGAAAGCGACACTCGCTTTGTCGATCAGGCTTCGGTGTGGGATATCTCGCCAGGCGGACGGCAGATCAGCTATCTTCATCATGGCCGGAGCTTCACGATTCCGGCGAACGCCGTGGTTGCTGCGCCAGGCGCCTATGAGAGGCCTGTTCCCTTGGAAGGGTGGCACCTGCCCGGCGTGATGAGCGCAGGCGCGGCCCAAACGATGTTGAAAATGTCCGGGCATCCAGTGAAAGGCCGGATCGTGCTGCTCGGCTGTGGGCCCCTTCTTCTGCTGACTGCCCGGCAATTGAGCAATGCCGGTGCGAATGTCGTTGGCCTACTTCAAACGACAGGGCCCGCTGATTTCCTTCGCGCAACACCGTATCTGCCCGCCGCCTTGAGGTCGGCGACTTTGCTCAAACAAGGGTTGCAGTTGCTCACGCAAACCCCGCTCGTCCCTAAAGTGTTTTCGCTGACACAGGCGTCGATCATCGGCGCCGACCACGTTGAGGGAGTGAACTATCGATCGCGTGGTGGCTCCGGGTTCATCGAATGCGATGCTGTACTGCTCCACTTCGGCGTCATTCCGAACACTCAGCTCAGCCGCCTTGCTGGTGTCGCCCATGACTGGAATGAACAGCAGGAATGCTGGCAGCCCGTAGTGGACGCATGGCAGGAGACGTCGGCTGAAAACCTGATGGTCGCTGGCGACGGAGGAGGGATTCTCGGCGACGAGGCGGCAGAGATGTCCGGCCGGTTGAGTATTCTTCGGATCGCCCACCGGTTGGGCCGGATCTCCGATCAGTCACTCAGCAAGCTGGCTGCGCCGCTGCAAAGGGGGCTCAAGCGACTTGCCGCTGCACGGGCATTGATCGATACGATTTTTCATACACCAGAAACGATGCTGATACCGAGCGGCGACACGGTCGTCTGCCGCTGCGAGGAAGTGACAGCCGCCGAAATTGCCGCGGCCAATGCATCCGGAGCGTCGGGTCTCCGGCACCTCAAGGTCCAAACGCGCGTTGGCATGGGGCCTTGCCGTGCCCAAATGTGCTCAATGGCAGCTATGGCGATGATCACACCGGGAATTCGATGCGGACAACGCCCGCCGCCACCAGCGACGGTGCGGGCGCCCATTCGTCCGCTGACTATCGGCCAACTTGCCGAGGCCGATGTGGAAATCTGATCTTGCCCAGCCTACCGACTCGCCAATGCCAGACTGGGATAGAAACCATTAACGGTCATCGCCGTCGGCGGATCAATGTTGTTTATCAATTGATCGTGAAAGCTGACGAACTATATCAATATATGTGGAGTCGGCGCTTGACACCGAGAATGAACGCCTGATCGAAATATCTGATTGGGCCTCGGGTAGAGGATTGCTGACAAGGGGCTCTCAAACCGCATTACCTGCGGATTCTGACCTAGGGGGACATACGGATGGGTGCAGAGCGTTGGATCGATGATCAACTGGCCAAGCTGATTGAGCAGATCGATGTCGTCAACGACATAGATGCCGCTAATGTCGTGCTACACGGCTTTGCGCGATCATGTGGATTTCAGCATTTTGCGTACATTTGTGTGGACGGCGATGAGTTGGTCGGGCTGACGGACTATCCACCAGACTGGCGGGAAGTCTACGTGAAGCGCAACTTCAAGGCAATCGATCCCGTCATGAGGATGGCACGCCAAACCCTGAACCCGTTCGCATGGAGAGGCTCCAACGAGCGCCTGAACGGGCTGGGCGACGCGGACTTCTTCCGGGAGGCGGAACGTCATGGAATCTGCTCCGGCTTCTCCATGCCTATACCCGCCGGATACGGGCGCTTGGCTATGCTCTCGTTGGCGAGTACTGATCCGGAAGCCTCTGCAGGCGTAGCAGTTCAAAATCCTGTTTTGGCAGCTACCGCCGTGGCCTTCGTACATCTTGGGCTTCTCCGATCGGCCAAGAATTCTGCCAATCGAGACCGACCGAGGCTCACTGGGCGGGAGGCCATCTGCTTGATGTGGTCATCTCGCGGCAAAACCGCGGCAGAGATTGCTACTCTTGTCGGAATCTCAGAGATCACGGTACGGTTCCACCTTAACCAGGCCCGCGACAGGCTGGGGGCTGGAAATGTGTCGCATGCAATCCGTCTGGCGGTCGAACGGGAATTGATCTGAGCCGTCACGGCCTCGGATTGCTCACCGGCGGAACCTCCGGAATATAGCCCAGCTTATCGGTCAACGCGGCGACGACCGCAATCTGCGCGCGATTGTTCAACATCGCATCCGAATAGGCCTTCATCAGCTTGTCCCTGCCCGGATCGTCATCAGCAATGTCACGCAATGCATCATATGCGAGCTCGAGCTGGTCGATCAGCTTGCGGTGTTTCACGATCGCCTGGGTGGTGGCACTGACCAATTCGTCTCCGGCGAGGGGCTCGAGGACTAGCGCCAGCGACTGCGCCAACTCTTCTATCTGGTTTGATGTTTGATCTTGACTGCGGGTCATTTCACTCTCGAAAGGATTTTTCGCGGTACGCCCCCGCGAATTTGATCCTGTGGCCCGTAGCCGGGGATTGCAAACTGTAACTAGACAGCCCTAGAACCTTTAGTGCCGAGCACCTGGACATAGTTCCAAGTCCCCGGCCGAAAAGGGCCAAGGAAAGGTGTCGTATCGGCCGACACCAACCGCTAGTTAGGTCGAGTAGGCCGAGGGTTTCCCCCCAGCCTCTCACAGAACCGTACGTGAGACTCTCGCCTCATACGGCTCTTCCGGTCCACCATTACACGATCACAAACCCGGCCTGCCAATGGGCGAATAGCTTCGGCGTGCGTACCGCCTGCTCCTTCACCCATGCGCGAGCCATATCACCATTGTACCGAAAGTTCTTGTACTTTCGTCGCGCCCATTTCACCAGCCGGGAATTCAGCACATAAAAGACCGCCGACATATCTGCCGGTCGGAACTTGCCGTAATAGGCCAGCCATCCCTTCAGCGCCGGATTGATCCGTTTGGCGATCTGGGCAAGGTCGAGTGTCACGGCCATATGCAAGCGCCATGTCCTCATGACACCGCGCAGCCGTGCCACCGCCTTCTTCGCGATTGCCGGTGAGAAGTTGCTGCACAACCGGCCCTGCTTCAGCGTCCGCCTTGCCCGGAAGTCGTACCCAAGGAAGGTAAATCCCGTCCGGGCATATGCGACCGTCCGCGTCTCATCCCTGCAATAGACGATCTGTGTCTTTTCGGGATGGACGGTGAGACCGCATTCGCGGAAGCGCTTCGTCAGCGCCGATTTGAACAGCTCCGCCTCGGCCTGCGAGCGCACATGAACGACGATATCGTCTGCGTAGCGCTCGAAGCCGAGATCGGGGTGCTCTCGCGCCATCCACATGTCGAACGCATAGTGCAGATACAGATTCGCGAGCAGCGGACTGATGACACCGCCTTGCGGCACGCCAGCAGTTCGTTCCTCCAGCCGACCATCGGGATGCTGCACCGGAGCGGTGAGCCACCGCTGGATGTAAAGCAGCATCCATGGCTCGCCGACGTGATGGCGCACGGCCTTCATCAGCAAGTCGTGGTCGAGCGTGTCGAAGAAGCTCTTGATATCCACATCCACCACCCAGTCCCGTTGCCAGCACCGCTTCCTCGCTTTCGCGATGGCATCGTGCGCCGACCGGGAAGGACGGTATCCATACGAGTCCTCGTGGAACAGCGGTTCGAGCAGGGCTTCCAGTTCCTGCGCCACCACCGCCTGCGCAATCCGGTCCGAGACGGTCGGAATGCCCAGCGGCCGGACGCCGCCTCCTGCCTTCGGTATCTCCACCATCCGCACCGGGGGCGGCATGTAGCTACCGGAACTCATCCGGTTCCACACCCGGTAAAGATGCTTCGACAGCGAAGCGTCGAAGGCGTCCCACGTCTGGTTGTCGACGCCGGTCCCTTCACCCCTATGGCGCACCTTTTTGAAGGCCCGCCACACCTGCTCCTTCGTGATGTTGAATGGTTTCGCCTTGAACACGGCTCATCCTTCGCAGTTGACCTAATCCAAGACGTAGGCCGGGCAACCCCTTCGCTCCCTCCCCATTACAGGGAGTTCATCACTACTACGGGTCACTCCGCCCCTGCCGTCCCGCACCAAGGCAGGCGGCAGGTTCCCAAGTTCCGTGAGAAAGCCGATGATCCACGCTCGCACTGCCTCTATGCCGGATGCCGCCTGGCCAGTCTGCACACATCCTCCAGGCTCCGTCCCGCGCCTAAACCCGAGGGCAGCGGTTTCGACATCACTTGGGCTTAACGACACCTCAATAGCAGTTCACTTGCGTTTGCCTTCATGGATCGTACCTCCCGGCAACGCTCACCACCGCGGCTTTTGACCGAAGCAGCTTGCCGAGGGTTTGGGATCTGCATGTGCATGCCGATCCCGGAGGGCCTTCCTCCATCTCACTCACAGCACGCAAAGATGCGCCAAACGGCACAGCTTTGCTTCTTGGCACACGGGTTTGCACGCCCCAAAGCAGCGCGTACTGCTTCGCGGGCCTTATACGAACGAAAAGCGGAAAAAACCAGACACCTTGGGTAGAGGGCATCATTTTCGTTGTAGACGTCGACTCGCATAGGAGGCCGTTGCTTGGACTTAAAGCCTTTTTGGCGAGCCCCGGTACAATGGAATCGAACGGGATTGAAGGGGCCGCGCCTGGGCTGGAAAGCAATGGGCGAAGGCATACCCGGCAACGAGCGCCAGATCAAACCCGCGCAGAAACGTTGCCGAACCCCATCCAGAAACCGCCCCAGAAGCATCTGAACTGCCTCTGCGCGGACACAATCACCATCATCCCGGCCCGAGTGGATTCGGCGCGCACCCCGGCCCCATTCCGAACGCGAACGGCCCGTGGGTGAGAACCATGGCGCTTTGATGCGTAAGCGGACCTGGATTCGATTCGGATAGAGTCAATAGGTCCGTTCACCCGATTGCCCTGCCCCCAACACACGAGTCAGTTGAGGTATAAAGTATTCTTCTTTATGTGTGTGGGATATCAACGCTCGGAAAGCTCTTAGAATGACCCCTCTGCGGACCAATGCCACATCCGTTGCAAAAGAACGGCTGCGTCTGTGGCTGAACATGCTCAAGGCAGTGCGTCATGTCGAAAATGACGTGCGCGAACGGCTTCGCGCGCAATACCAAATGACCCTACCGCAATTTGACGTCATGGCGACGCTGCATAACCACCCGGAAGGTTTGCGAATGAGCGACTTGTCGCAGCAGCTTGTCGTCTCGAACGGCAATGTCACAGGCATTGTCGAACGCTTGGTCGCTGACGGTCTGGCCGAGCGCGAGAACCTCGAAAGTGACCGCCGCGCATCACTTGTCCGAGTCAGCGAGAAAGGTAATGCTTTGATGGATGAGATGGTTGTAGTGCACCGCGAATGGATCGACGAAATATTCCAAGATATTTCAGAGCCGGATGCCGCGCGCGCCATTTCGATCATGTTGGATATCAGGCAAAGGCGCTGCGCATGATGAAGAGCTGCTGCTCCAACACAAATTACCGCAGATTTATTCTATATCTAAATATAAAAGCCGTTCCACCCGACCGATGACAGCAGCAGTTGGACTGAAGCGCCGTGACGGAAATCGATCATGATTCCGTCACTCATCGCCCTGCGGCGGACATGCATCATCCAGACCGGCGCTCAGCTTGCGGGCACCTCAGCTAGATAATCGGCTGACCTTCTACATTCCTTAGGTGCAGACGGAAACCGGAGTGAGGACACGTATTCATCGATGGTGTCCGCCACAATGTGTGCGAGACAGCGGTCCTCAGACACCCTCTCTGACCCTGATAAGGCGCGTGTAGAAACAGCGTGCCAGTGGCCGTGATCGTCCGATGTCATCGCGGTCACATCAGGCATATTAATTTAAGTTTGAAACTTTAAACTTGAAGCATTATCGGTTTGATGCGACACTTCTTGCGAACAGGGGAGTGTGAATCGATGCGAATTGCCTGTCTCGGCGGCGGCCCCGCCGGCCTCTATTTTGCAATCTCGATGAAGCTGAGGAGCCCGGGGGCAGAGGTCACGATCTTTGAGCGGAACAAGTCCGATGATACCTTCGGGTGGGGCGTTGTCCTGTCCGACCAAACGCTGGAGAATCTGCGGGGCAACGACCCGATCAGCGCGGACATGATCCAAAGTCACTTTGCCTACTGGGATGATCTCTCGGTCATCATCGGCGGCGCGCACGAGAAGAGCACCGGGCACGGTTTCTGCGGCATCGGTCGGATGCGGCTGTTGCTGATCTTGCAGGAACGGGCAAGGCAACTGGGCGTTACCTTGAAATTCGCGACCGAAGTCGCCTGCGTCGACGACCTCAAGGGCGACTACGATGTCGTCGTGGCATGCGACGGGTTGAATTCAAAGACGCGTGAACGTTATCAGGAGGCGTTCCGCCCCGTGGTGAACACGCGCGCCAACAAGTTTGTCTGGCTCGGCACGCACCAGAAATTCAACGATGCCTTCACCTTCATCTTCGAAAAAACCGACAATGGCTCGCTCTGGGCGCATGCCTACCAGTTCGACGCGGACACGGCGACCTTCATTGTCGAGACGGATGAAGCAACCTGGAAGAACTATGGCTTTGGCAAAATGAGCCAGCAGGAGTCCATCGCGGTCTGTGAGGAGATATTTAAGGACCACCTCGGCGGCCAGTCTCTGATGACCAATGCCAACCATGTTCGCGGATCTGCCTGGATCAACTTTCCCCGCGTGCTTTGCGAAAAATGGCATCACGAAAACATCGTGCTGTTGGGCGATGCGGCAGCAACGGCGCATTTTTCCATCGGGTCGGGGACCAAGCTGGCGATGGAAAGCGCCATGGCACTTGCCGATTTGTTGCATAACGAGCCCACCATCGACGCCGCGTTTATCAAATACGAAACCGACCGCCGGGCGCAAGTTCTGCGAATCCAGTCCGCCGCTCTCAACTCGCTGGAGTGGTTCGAGAACATTCACCGCTATCTAGATTTCCATCCGGTCCAGTTCAACTATTCGCAGGTGACCCGGTCACAGCGGATCAGCCACGAGAATTTGCGCCTGCGCGATCCCAAATGGCTCGAAGGTGCGGAACGCTGGTTCCAAGGTCATGACGGCCCGGTCCGCTCGCCGATATTTGCCGGCCTAAAGCTTCGGGATATGGAACTCGAAAACCGCGTCGTGGTCGCACCGATGTCGCAGTATCGGGCCATGGACGGGGCGATCACCGACTGGCACTTGGTCCACTACGGCGAGCGCGCCAAAGGCGGCGCGGGTCTTATCGTCACCGAAGCCTTGGCGGTCACACCGAACGGGCGCGCCACACTGGGTGATGCCGGCCTTTATGACGATAAGCAGATCGAGGGTTGGTACCGGATTGCGTCCTTCGTCCACGCCGAAGGCGGCGCAAAGATCTGCGCCCAGCTCGGACACGCCGGGCCCCGTGCCGCGACTAAACAACCTTGGAATGGCGATAATCTACCGCTGACCGACGGCTGGCCTCTCATTGCCGCAAGCGACATCCCATGGGGAGAGGCCTCCGCCTTGCCCAAAATGGCAACTATGGCCGATCTGTCCGAAGTCACCGCGGCCTTTGTCGCCGCCGCAAACCGCGCCAAGGCCGCAGGATTTGACATGCTCGAACTGCACGCCGCCGCCGGCGGCCTGCTTGGCTCCTTCCTGTCGCCGGTCACAAACAAGCGCGGCGACAGCTTCGGCGGGTCGGTAGACAACCGGCTTCGGTTTCCGCTGGAGGTTGTCGGGGCCGTCCGCTCGGCCTGGCCTTCCGGAAAACCGTTGTCGCTACGCTTCTGTGCCCATGACTGGCTTGAGGGTGGCCTGACCGCCGCTGATGCCGTAGCCTATGCGAAGGCGTTTGCCGCCGCAGGAGTCGACATTCAGGTCATCACAACGGGCGAAACACGGGCAACATCCAGCCCGCAATTCGGCCGGATGTACCAGACTCCCTTCTCGGACCAGATTCGGAATGAGGCTAAGGTCAGCACCATGGCTGTCGGCAATATCTATGAGGCCGACCACGCCAATTCGATCCTGATGGCCGGTCGCGCCGATCTAGTGGCTGTGGGGCGCCCGCACCTGACCGACCCTTATTGGACAAACCGGGAGGCCGCAAAAATCGGCGACATCCAACAGGCGTGGCCGGCACCTTATGCGCTCGGCGCCCAGCAACTGAACACTCTGATGGCCCGGGACAGACAGATATGACGCTCCGTCGACCTGTTTCCGCTGAAAACTGACTCTGACTCATATTCGCTGCCGTTGAGAGAAGGGTCTTGCTGATTCAGCGCGCCCGCGCCGTGACTATCCCGGCGTTATTGTGGCCCAGCTTTGCATCGCTGCTCTCACCCGTATCATTTGTCCTGTTCATCTGCGTCAGTCTCCTCATTATCGCTGGTGGCGCCGGTGCGCCGCGCGCGGCGCAAGGCGGTGATCGGCGGCTCGCCTGTCCACTCACGGAACGCTCTTGAGAATGCGGACTGGTTTGCATAACCGAGATGGGCCGCAAGCTGGCTTAGTTTGATCGTTCCGGTGCCCAGCAGCATTTTCGCTTTCTTTCGGCGTTCACGATTAAGGACCTTACTAAAGCTGGTGCCGAATGTACCCAGCTGACGGCGAAGCGTCCGAGGCGCTACGCCGAGCTTTCTAGCCAAGGCCTCCAAATCTACGCTCTCCCTTCCCAGCCGTTGGTCTATCAGTTGAGAAAGCCTTTCGTGTATCGGTTGAAACGTATCTTCAGGCGGTCGAAGCAGATCGAAAAGGTGCATTTCGACAATTGCCCGTGCAGCAGCGTTGGAATTGACCCAAGCATGCATCGGTCGGTCGAGCTCCGCATCGCGCAGGAGAATGCTATTGGAATCCTCATTACCCCTGACCGGACAACGGAAGAAACGCTCAAGAGGCTCTTCGCGTCCCGTGATGTCGTGCTCAAAGCAGATTTCGACGGGGCTCCAGCGCTCGGAAAGAAGCTGCCGAGTCAGAGTACACAAGCCACCTATCGCATTTTCTGCATCCTGCACCCGTGGCCAGATGTCCATATCATCAATCACGTAGCCGTATCTCGTCTCCTCGAACCTCCGTTCAACATTGCAGGTTGTATGGCTTTGCCAACTCGCTTGAAAACGCGAGAATACCCCGAGTGCTTCGCGCAGTGTCGGAGCGGTCGCCAAAAGGGGATAGACGGGTCCAATTTCCCAAAGCCGAAAGTTCTGTCCCAGCTCTAGCCCAAGATGGGGCCTTTGCAACGCCCTTGCGGCCTCTTCGAAGAATTCGACGTAAGATTTAAGCGGATAGGTTGCATACGGATTTAGGGATTTGCTATCTTTCAATTTGAACTTGGCCAGTGCACGGGCACACTCTGACGAATCGCCAGTCATTTCATTGATAATCATATCAAGGAAAAAACAGCGGACCGTAGCGTCCCGGGCTGCAACGCGCCTGCCGCGTTTAGGCTCTGGAACCGTTCCTTTCGTTTCGATGCCACTCATGCAGCTCCTCCCCTGTTGACATCTGCTTCATATATAAAAAAATGCAATAGCAAGGTTATGATTTCGATGGAAAAATCGAGAATAGCTGGAATATTGCCGATTTTGCAAAAATATTGGCCTGAATTGATATAGACGCTAGATTGGTGGCAACGTACTCTTTATGCAAGAACCAAAAAATTGGTGGAACGAACTTGATGATTTCTCTGGGTCAGATTGATTGCAATCAGCAGGCGGCTTTCGCAGATTGCAACAGCAGCGGTGTTCAAACTGGGGCCGGTTTTTTATGGTCAGGAGGCACTTGTCACCTGTCCGAGCAGAGCGGCTTCGTCCAAGTTTCCAGAACTGCAGTCTCAAAAAAGCGCCACTCGTGGCCGCGATGCGACTACAACCAAAGGCAGAGAGTTGCATTTTGTACTGCACCAACCGGCGCGGCGCAATGACCAGAATCGGCGTGGCGGGAAGCGCTTCTTGCATTGGGCTTTTCCCGGCAGGCTGCAGTCGATCATTGTCTTTGCGCCACATCATGCGGACGACCCGTAAATTGCTCTCGCACTTGCTGAGGTGACGTCAACACAGCTTGGACATGATTTTGGAAGAAAAAGCCCTTTGGGCCCATGCCGATACCAAGGCAGTCCGCCTAGGGCAGCATTAAGAACGCTAAAACAAGTAAGAGGGAGGGGTTCCAAAATGAATGAGATCGACAGGCGTCTGTTTATGAAACTCGCCGGTGTGGCCGGCTGTGCGTTACTGGCTCGACCAGATTTTGCATTCGCCGACGAAATCGAAAATGTTTCGATTGCATGGGTGACCGACCCGGTTACCTGGGATCCCAATCAACGGCTGGCTCCCGACCCGCAAACAATTCTGAAAACCGTTTTTGATCAACCGATTGATCAGACACATGACCTCAAACTTGTGCCCGGCCTTTTGACGGAGTGGAAAATGGCGGACGACGCCATGAGCCTGCACGTTAAGCTCCGTGATGATGTGAAATTTTCTGACGGAACTCCACTGACCGCGGAAGATTTTCGCTATACCTACTATGAGCGTGCCGCCAACGGCGATAAAATCGACCTTGTCGTAGGCTTCGGCATCGTTTCGGACATCGAGGTTGTCTCTCCGACCGAAGCGATCATGCGGTTTTCAAAACCGTTCCCGGCGGCTCCGCAATGGCTCAGTTTCAGCGCCAGCTACGTCATCTCCAAGGCCTATGCGGAAAAAGTTGGCCCGCACGCTTTGCAGACGGAACCGATGGGATCCGGTCCCTATGTGCTCAAAGAGTACAAGCGGGACAGCCGCATCGTCCTGACGCGGCGCGATGATTACTGGGGTGAACTCCCCTCTATCAAACAGCTAACATTCGAGATCATCCCAGACCCGACTGCTCGCCTTGCTGCGCTTGAGTCAGGCACTGTCGATATCGCGACGGAATTGTCGATCCGCGATGTGAAACGCCTGCGGCAAAGCGGCAGCTACAACGCGGTCGCAAATCCGATAGCACGGATAATCTACGTCACTATCCGTGCTGATGGCACATTTGAAGATCACAACATTCGCCTTGCCGCACACCACGCCGTTGACAAGGAGCTTCTGTCAAAAGCATTTTTCGGCGGTGACGCCGTTACGATCGACGTGCCAACCATCCCTAGAATGCCCAGCTTTCCGCCCGATTTCCATTTCGCCTACGATCAAGACAAGGCGAAGGAACTCCTGGCGGCATCGGGTTACAGCACTGACAATCCCGTCAGCCTCGATTTCGCCACGACAAACGGCCAGTTTCCCGGTGACTATGATATCGCGCGCGCCATTGTGACGATGTGGGAAAAGGTCGGCATCAAAGCCAACCTGACTGTGATCACCGAGGCGCAGTGGTATGACCTCAACGCCTCGGGTAAGCTTCCGGACGCTTCCCTCTTTGTCTGGGAGAACGGGACTGGTGATCCCGAACTTTTCGCCGGGAACATGTTTGACGCGGACCTACCCTTTTCGACTTACAGGACCCCGGAAGTCACCGCCATGGTCAAGCCGCTGCTCAAGGAACCAGACTACGAAAAGCGTATCAAGGGATATGAGGAACTTAACAAATACCTCATCAATGAAGGGGCGATGGTTCCGCTCCTCCAAGCCATCCAAACTATTGGCTATCGAAAGGGCATCGCGCTGACGCCTTGGTCCAACGGTTTGATTCGACCGAGCGCAATCACATCTGGGTAGGCTGTATTCAGTCGAGATCTCGTCATCGCCAAATGCGGCGGTGACGAGCCTTGTCGGCGCTATGGAGGTATGGCTTTGATCAAAGCAGTTATACGCGTCATAGGTCGAAGGCTCTTGGCGATTGTTCCCGTTTTCGCTGTTGTTACGATACTCGTCTTCGGGGCATTGAGAATTCTACCCGTAGATCCGGCCCAAATGTCCCTCCCACCGTCTGCAACGATCCAACAGGTCGAAGATAAACGCGAAGAGATGGGTTTAAACAGGCCCATTTGGGAACAGTATACGATTTGGTTCAAGCGAGCTGTTGTCGGCGATCTCGGTGTGTCGTCTCAATATAGAATGTCAACGGCAACCATAGTACTGGAGCGACTGCCTGCGACAATCGAGTTGGTGATGTGCTCACTGGTTTTTGCCGTTTTCGTGGGCACGGTTGGTGGACTGCTGATATTTTCAGCCAACGGGACGCCCTTTGCGTCCGTTGGGATGATGGTTACGTCGGCGGTCATGGCTTTGCCTGATTTCCTGCTCGCTCTGCTTTTCATTCTGCTGTTCGGGGTTTTGCTGCCCATCTTCCCCGTCAATGGACGTCTTGACCCAGGTCTTCAGGTTCCCGTTCACACGGAGTTCCTGCTCGTCGATTCCCTTCTGACAGGCGATATCAAGATATTCGCAAGCGCTCTCAACCATATAGCGCTTCCGGTCATGGCTCTTGGTTTGGCATTTTCTCCGACTATTGTTCGCGTGCTACATTCGAGCCTGATAAACACCTATCAACAAAGCTATATTCGGCAGGCCCGGCTTCGTGGATTGAGCGACCGCGAGATCCTGTTCGGACAGGCCCTTAAGAATGCCATACTGCCGGTGGTCATTCTGGTCGGAACACAGTTCGGCGGCCTGTTCGGCGGCACGCTGCTTGTCGAAATGATCTTCTCCTTTCCGGGGCTTGGCAATCTGATGGTGAAAGCCATGCAGACGGCTGACCTGTCGGTCATCATGGCCATTGCCTTGATCTATTGCGCCACCACGCTGGTCTTCAATTCGTTGGCAGATGCCGCAGCGTATTTGCTAAACCCGAAGCTGAGGAACGGATGATGGGCAAATCGTTTCGTCTGCCCGATCTGAGCCTTCTGGTCGGGGGGGCTGTCGCAGCGCTCATTCTCATGTGCGGCATCTTCGCGCCATGGCTCGCTCCGTACAATCCGAATGATCAGGAGCTTCTCTATATACTTGCCCCACCTGTTTGGTCCGCAAACGGTTCGATCGAGCATCTTCTGGGGACTGACAGTCTTGGCCGTGACACGCTTTCCCGTCTTATCTATGGCGCTAGCACCGCAATGACCGTCGCCACTGCCGCGTCGTTCGGTGCAATGGTTCTGGGTGCCTTCTTCGCCCATTTGGCTGGTTATTTCGGGGGCTGGGTTGATTGGATCATCAGCAGGACCGTGGAGGTCTGGTTGTCTTTTCCACCGGTTGTCCTGTCGATGCTCTTGATCATCGGCCTGGGTGTTGGGACTGACAAAGTCATATTGGCCATTGTGCTGGTGGACTGGACCCGTTTCTGTCGTGTGTTGCGCAGCGAAGTACAGGTGGTCCGAGGGCAGGATTATGTCGCGTTTGCCCGTCTCATCGGATTTTCGCATGCGCGCGTGATCGTCAAGGAAATACTGCCGGCAACCCTGCCTATGCTGATCACTTTGCTCAGCCTTCAGATGGGGATTTCGGTTGTGGTCGAGGCGATCCTTTCCTTTGTGGCAATGGGCGTTCCGTCAGACGTGCCGGCCTGGGGCCAGATGATCGCAGATGCGCGCATCGACATGTATGAGGCGCCTTGGGGTCTTGCTTTGCCCATTTTTGCGATCTTTGTGACCGTCTTGAGCTTCAATCTTTTTGGCGAAGGCCTGCGGCGGACGCTCGATCCGCGTCAAACCGCAAATCGGGACGCCTGATCCGTGGCAGAGCAAAATATTCTCCACATCAAAGATCTCGATATTTCGCTGAGGACCGGCGACAGGATTCTGAGTGGCGTCGACCTGGCGATCGGTCCAGGCAAAATCCTTGGGGTCATTGGAGAATCCGGCGCGGGTAAGTCGATGATCGGCAGTGCCATCGCCGATACGTTGCCTGTTGGACTCTCAATCTCACACGGCTCGATCGAGTTCGACGGATTGAACCTGACAGACATGACTGCGAAAACGCGCCGTGATCTCCTGGGTCGGGATATCGGGTTCATTCCACAGGAGCCGATGACCGCCCTGAATCCGACGCTAACGATCGGTCACCAAGTTTGTCACCACCTTGCAAGAATCGGAATCAGAAGCGCACGAACGCGTGAACAGCGCGCTATCGATCTTTTCTCTGAAGTGGGGCTGGGCCGGCCAAGGGAGCTCTTGAAAAGCTATGCCCATCAATTGTCGGGAGGCATGCTGCAGCGAGTCCTGATCGCGATGGCGTTCGCCTCCAATCCTCGCCTTGTCATAGCGGATGAGCCGACGACGGCACTTGATGTCACCATCCAGTTGAAGGTCGTCGAACTCATTGCGAAGATGCGCGAAGCCCACAACACGTCTGTGCTGTTCATCACCCATGACCTGCAGCTCGCTGCCGACGTGTGTGACGATGTAGCCGTCTTGTATGCCGGACGCATTGTCGAAACGGGAGATGCACGAAGGATCATCAATGCGCCGAGGCACCCCTATTCAAGCTGCCTAAATTTGGCGACCCCAAACCTGACGGGACCGAAGACCCATTTGATGATTATGCCCAAAGCGATGCCGAGCCCGCTTGAACGAACTGCCATGGCCGGCTGCGAATTTGCACCGCGCTGTCCCGTTGCGGACGATCGCTGCAGCAGTTCGAGGCCCCTGTTGGAAGAAATTTCTGCCGCACATTGGAGCGCATGCCATTGGCCGGAGCGGACTGAAACGATTGCGACGCCTCCGCTGAAGGCAGATGACGAGGGCCTCGGCCTGGGAAGCAACCTGGTGCTAAGAGCGAGGGCCCTGGGGAAATCCTACCGCCAGCACGATTGGCTTGGTCGGGTGCATCAGGTTGAGGCATTGCGGGGTCTGAATTTCGAGGTGCGCGAACGCGAGTTCGTTGGCATTGTGGGTGAAAGCGGATCCGGCAAGAGCACACTGACGAAACTCGTCGTCGGGTTGGAAGACATTACAACTGGCGTTCTCGACGTCGTAGGCATGGATCGCGTCACAACGCCCCGTGACAATTTCTTCGATCAAGTTCAGCTTGTCTTCCAGGATCCGCAGTCTGCACTCAACCCGCGTCGTCGAATCGGGAGTCTGGTGACACAAAGCCTGGAGTGCCGTGACAGCGGGCTCTCTCCGTCAGCCAGAAAGCAACTGGCCAAAGACCTGCTGGTCAAGGTCATGCTGCCGCCAGATGTCATCGAACGATTCCCCGATCAGCTTTCCGGAGGGCAGAAACAACGTGTGAACATCGCGCGGGCTCTGTGTTCCAATTCTCGTCTTCTGATTGCCGATGAGATCGTATCGGGGTTGGATGTGTCCGTGCAATCGCAGATCCTGGAATTACTCAGAGAACTTCGTAAAGAAGCATCGTTCTCGCTTCTGTTGATATCGCACGACCTCGCGGTCGTCCGCCAGGTCTGCGATCGGACGCTGGTGATGTGCAGAGGCGAGATCGTCGAACAGGGTCCCGTGGAAGAAGTCTTCAACAACCCGCAACACGCCTACACGAAAGAGCTTATCGCAGCAGCGAAAGGAAACTCTCGGTGGCACCCCCATACTCTTAATCAGGAAGCCGAGAATGAGGCATTTGGAAAATGACATAGAACTTCTCGGTGCGGAGGCTCGATCCTTCCTGAACCGAGAGCATGGCGTTTTCATCGACGGCAAATCGGTCCTGGGAGAAGAGCGCTACGACATCGTTGACGCCACCACAGGGCAAACCGCATCCACCGCCACAAGAAGCTACCCACGTTGATGTTGACGCTGCGGTGATCGCTGCCCGCAAGGCGTTTGACGGGGTATGGGCGCGCAAGCGGCCACACGAGCGCGAGGCATGCCTGCTGCGTCTGGCGGATTTGCTGCTGAAAAACAGTCGCGAGATCTCGGAAATCGCATCCATCGAGTCCGGTCGGTTGCTGTCCAATACACGCGGGATTGACGTCGAGCATTCCGTCCTTGTGCTGCGGTATATGGCTGAAATGGCAACCAAGATAAAGAGCACCACACTGCCCCTTTCGATTCCCTACATGCCGCAAGGTGAATTCGATGGCTACACTTATCGCGAGCCGATTGGCGTCGTTGCGGCGATCGTTGCCTGGAACGTTGCACTCGGGATAGCGATCTGGAAAATCGCCCCGGCACTTGCGGCCGGATGCACGGTCGTTCTCAAGCCTTCACCGCAGACCCCACTCACCGCTTTGCGCCTGGCAGAACTGGCGGTTGAAGCAGGCATTCCAGAAGGTGTTCTTAATTGTCTTGACTGGTAGCGGATCGCAGGTCGGCGAGGCATTGGTGCATCAGTTTGGAGCTTGGCGGAAAGTCACCTTTCATTGTCATGGAGGACGCCGATCTCGATACAGTGATCCCGGCGGCCGCCTGGGGAATTTTCGCCAATCACGGACAAAAATTGCTGCGCTGGATCGCGCTTGTATGTCCATGCCAGCCGGTATCACGAAGTTGTCGAAGGTGTGGCCGGGATTGCACACTCGATCAGAATGGGTTCGCCTTTGCTGGCCGAAACGCAGATGGGACCGTTCACAAACTGTGCACACCGCGATCGTGTCCTTCAATTCGTTGAAGCCGGAAAGTCGGAAGGTGCGCGTCTGGTGACTGGAGGCGGAAGCCCTGATCATTCAGGTGCATATATCGAGCCGACAATTCTGACTGATCTGACATCCCGCATGACCCCTGTTGCCGAAGAAATCTTCGGTCCGGTTCTCGTGGCTGCACCATTTGAGGCGGACGAAGAGGCGCTGCAATTGGCCAATGATACCATGTTCGGGCTCGGGGCCAGCATCTGGAGCAACGACACACGAGAAATACGGATGAAGAGAAGAGGGATCAAGGCTGGCTCGGTATGGGTGAATGTTCGCAATGCACTGGATATGGCGCTCCCGTTCGGAGGTTGGAAGAATTCCGGTCAGGGTTTCGATCTCGGCGAAAAGGCCGTACTCGGCCACACAAGGGTAAAGGCAGTTGTCCAACACTTTACGTGAGCAATAACTTAAATAGATGTGCACCGGGTTCTTTCACAACATCGGCAGCAAGCATCTCACATTAACCGGCAGGCGGACCGGAAACTTCAGATTTTCGGATCCCGATCTGTTTCAGATCATTCGCTGACGGACATGGGTTTTCAGTTTTCCGTCTTTGAAGGCGGGTGGCCAGCCCAACTTTTAAAGGCCCTGCAAAAGACGGCACCATCAGCGTAGCCCAGCGCCTGTGCAATATCCGACATGGTCGAATTCTCTGCCGATAACAGGTTGCGAGCAAGTTCCTGGCGGCAAGACAGAGTGAGATTGCGGATCGTAGCCCCCTCCTCCCCTAGTCTTCGCTGGAGAGTTCTCGGCGTGAGGCCCAGTTCTTCGGCTAGAAGGCCGACAGTTATGTGCCGTCTTCCGATATAAAGCCCGATGAGTGATTTGACCTTGGAGCTTAGGCTCTGACCAACATAGGTCTGGCTCATGAGATCGGACATATGTCGCTCCAGAATCAGAGACAACTCCTTGTTTTCATTTCGATATATCTGAACCGCTTCTTCGCGGTTCATGACAATGCGGTTGCTGGACTGCTTGAATAAGACCGGCGACCTGAAGATTCTACGGATCACCTCGGGCTGAGCCGGCATTTCGTGTTCAAAATGAACTTCTAACGGTTTCCAGCTTGCCTTGAAGTTGGAGCGCACGAGCTGGCAGCTCGCGGCCAACGAATATTCCGCATCCTGTCGGCGCGGCCAGATTGAGTTGTCCGATATCCGGTAGCTCCAGACCAGAGTATCACCATCCATGACTATGTTGGAATTCGTCGTGTTCTGCAGCGAGTTGGCGAATTTCGATATACGATCGAACGCGTCCATGATTGACGGCGAAAGCGAAAAGAGCATTCCCACTGGTCCGATATCACCTGGTTTGAAAACCGCCCCAAGCTTGGCCCCGAAGAAGGGATCATCCAGCGCTGTGGCGGCATCTTCAAAGAAAGCGACAAAGCGCTGTAGCGGAATGACGGCATAGGGATCGCTGAGAAGCGGCCGCATGATGCCGTGTCGGGATAGAAGTTCGCGAGCTTTTTCTTGGCGATTGTCAAATTGCTCAAGCAGAAGCTTGATCGCCGACACTCTGATGAAGGCAACGGCTCTTGTCGGATTACGGGTTTCGTTCATGGTCGCGCCCCGCAAATTACCCGGAATTTGGCGCATATTATCAAATTAATGGCACACTTTGCAATACTGCGGCGCAAAGAAGGCTGCTTAAGTCTTGCAAATAACAATTGATAAAAAAGGGGTTCAAGATGAATATTGGAGATAGCACCACCATGCCCGCCAACAAGCTGGCGAGCAATTCTGTCGGCATTGCCCACATCGTCTTTTTCGTCGTCGCCGCCGCCGCACCACTCACGGCGGTCGTCGGTGCAACACCACCGGCCTTCGCGTTTGGCAACGGTGCCGGCGTACCCGGCGCTTTCATCCTGGCGGGTCTTCTGTATCTGATCTTCTCGGTTGGGTTCACAGCCATGAGCCGTCACATCAAAGGTGCCGGCGCGTTCTACACCTATATTGCAAATGGCATTGGCAAGCCTGCCGGTGTTGGTGGTGCCTTCATTGCGCTTCTCACATACAGCTCGGTACAAATCGCCGTTTACGGTCTTATCGGGGTCTTCACTCAGGGTGCATTTGCGGGCCTCGGCCTTGATCTGCCATGGTGGGTCTGGTCCTTCGCATTCCTGCTCATTGTCCATTTTGCAGGACAACGCAACCTCGCCTTCTCGGGAACGATCCTTGGCGTGTGCATGTTGGTGGAAATGGTCATTCTCCTCCTCCTCGACCTTGGCATCGTCTATCACGGCGGCGGACCGGAAGGGTTCAGCATGACGTCATTTGCACCGGCAACTGTCTTCGCACCCGGTCTCGGCGTATCGCTGGTCTTCGTTATCGGTTCGTTTATCGGCTTCGAGGCAACCGCAATTTTCGGTGAAGAAACGCATCGTCCGGAAATCACGATCCCGCGCGCAACCTATTTCTCCGTTCTGCTGATTACCGTTTTCTACGCATTTTCAACCTGGGCAATCGTTCAGTATTACGGACCTTCCAAAATCCAGGACACCGCCAAGGGCGCACTCGACACATTGTTCTTTGACGCGGCTACAGTCGTGCTCGGCCCATGGGCCGCCCATGCGATGAACATCTTGCTGATTACCAGCCTGTTTGCTTGCATCCTGTCCTTCCACAACACCTTGAACCGCTATTTCTTCGCACTTGGCCGGGAAGGGCTGGCATTCAAGGTGCTGGGCAAGGTCCATGAGATTCATGGTTCGCCCTATGTGGCGGGTATGCTGCAATCCCTCATTGCGGCCGCTACCCTGGCTGCCTTTGCCCTTGCGGAACAAGATCCGTTCGCAGTTGTGTTTTCCTATATGTCCGCACTAGCGGTTCTCAGCATCCTGACCGTGCAGGTGCTCGTCTCGATCGCGATCATCATGTTCTTCTGGAACAACCGGCGAGGCCATGGCGTGTTGAGAACGGTCGTCGCTCCGGCAGTCGCACTCCTGGGGCTGGCGGGAGGCTTGGTATTGGTGACCTCCAATCTGGATCTGCTTGCCGGAACCTCGAACATCGTCGTCAATTCCTTCCCGGTCGTCGTCGTCGCGGTTGGTGTTCTTGGCGCTCTGTTCGCCCTTTCGATCAGAAAAACCAGCCCTGCTCGTTATGCAGCGCTCGGCAAGATCTTCGAGGAATAGCAACTGACGGGCATTGCATCGCAATGCCCGTTCATGAACGTCTTCCGGAAGACACTCCCACAGAACCCGTATTTGACCAAGGCGGCTCAAAGGGGCTGCGCGGCCTGATCTCAACAACGCTAAAAGAGCTTTCAACAATGACTGAAGATACCAAAATCGACTTCGTCTATCTGTCCGAGCAAGACATGATCAAAGCCGGTGTCACCGATATGCCGGCTTGTGTTGACGCAATGGAAGAAATGTTCGGGCTATTGTACCACGGCGACTATCGCATGGCCGGCCCTAACAACGACTCCCACGGTGCTGCCATCAGCTTCCCGGAGACTTCGCCCTTCCCTGATATGCCAAAGCCGACCGCCGATCGCCGCTTCATGGCAATGCCGGCTTATCTGGGCGGACAGTTCCGCACCGCCGGCATGAAATGGTATGGCTCCAACATCGCCAATCGCGAGAAAGGACTCCCGCGGTCGATCCTCATGTTCTGCCTCAACGACGCAGACACCGGAGCGCCGCTCGCCTTCATGTCTGCCAACCTGCTTTCCGCCTACCGCACCGGCGCCATTCCAGGTGTCGGCGCACGTCATCTGGCGCGCAAGGATTCCAGAACTGTCGGCATTCTCGGTCCCGGCGTCATGGCCAAGACCACGCTTTCTGCCTTTATGGCAACCTGCCCCATGATCGACACGGTCAAAATAAAGGGCCGGGGCCAGCAGAGCCTCGACAGCTTTCTGGGATGGCTCAGCGGCACCTTTCCGCAGATCACCAATGTCGAGATTGTCGATAGCATTGAAGCCGTGGTGCGTGACTCGGATCTCGTAACCTTCTGCAATTCAGGCGCCGTGGGCGATCCATCGACCTATCCCAAGGTAAGACGCGAATGGGTGAAACCGGGCGCATTTCTGGCTATGCCAGCGCTTTGTGATATCGACGAGGGCATGAAAAGGCTTGATATCCGCAAGGTTGTCGACAACACCGGCCTTTATGATGCCTGGTATCACGAACTGCCAAAGCCCGCCCATGTTTATGTGCCAATTCTCGGCGTCAAGTTCATGGACATGATTGCGGAGGGCGCCATGAACCGCGATCAACTCGAAGACATCGGCAAAATCATCGCGGGCGACGCCCCTGGGCGCCAACATGATGATGAAATCATCATCATGTCTGTCGGTGGCATGCCGGTCGAGGACGTGGCCTGGGGCACCGTGGTTTATCGCAACGCGATCGAACAGGGTATCGGCGTCAAGCTGAACCTCTGGGATGTACCCGTTTTGCGCTGACGTGCATTCCGGGGCGGGCCCTTGATCCAATCCGATCAGCACGACCCGGCTTGCCCCATCCTTCATTCCCAGAAATTTCGGAGACAACATGACCAAGGTCGTTAAAATCAAGACAGGTTCCAAATTCGAGGACCATGGTAGCTACTCTCGTATCGTGGCGGTCGACAACTGGATTTTCGTGTCCAACACTGCGGGCCGCAATCCGCAGACCCAAGAGATCCCCGTGGATGTGACCGAACAGACCGTGCAGGTCTTCACCAACATCGAGCGCGCGCTTGCGGCCGTCGATGCGAGCCTCGCCGATGTCATTTCGTCCCGCGTCTTCATTCAAAATCCGGAAGACACGGCGGCGGTCATGACAAAGGTCGGCGAGAAATTCAGTGGCATCAATCCGGCCAGCACCGTGACATGCCCGCCGCTTGGCTCGACGGCCTACAAGGTCGAAATCGAGGTCACTGCCTATCGTGGCGCATCGAAAGCAGACATCGAAGAACGCGTCATTTCGCTTTGAAGATGGCCTTGCGGCGATGGCCTCAGCCATTGTGCCGTGCTGCCAATTTTCCACAGTCCCAAGGATGACATCCATGGCACCGACAATTTCTCCCGTTCAAACCTCCACCGCTTTTCCGACTTCGACTACGGTTGTCGTGATCGGTGCTGGGATCGTGGGACTGACAGCCGCGTTGACGTTGGCGGAACGGGGCATTCCGGTCGTGGTGCTTGAAAAAGGCAGGGTGGCGGGTGAGCAATCGTCGCGCAACCTTGGCTGGGTGCGCAAGATGGGACGCTCGGCACCGGACGTTCCGATGTCATTGGCTGCCGATCGGCTCTGGGCAACCATGTCCGAGCGCGTTGGAGCCGATGTCGGCTACCGTCGGGCCGGCATTATGTATCTTGCCCGTACGGAAGCCGAAATGCCGATGCATATGGACTGGCTCAAATCTGTGAGCCACTTGTCGCTTGGTTCCAGACTCTTGAGCGCCAAGGACATTGATACGCTGGTGCCCGGCGGACAAGGCACATGGGCGGGCGGCATCTATACCGCGTCTGACGGCCGCGCCGAGCCCACGCTTGCTCCAAGCGCAATTGCCAATGCCGCCATCCAGAAGGGTGTGGTGATCATTGAGAACTGCGCTGTCCGTACGCTGTCGCTTGCGGCCGGACGGGTGAGTGGTGTTGTTACCGAGCGTGGGGAAATCCGCTGCGATCAGGTTCTGCTGGCTGCAGGTCTGTGGTCGCGCAGGTTCCTCGGCAATCTCGGCGTCTCGCTACCGACGCTGCCACTGGTTTCGTCGGTTATCCGTACCGCGCCTATGGATGGCCCAACCGAAATTGCAGTGGGCGGTCCGGATTTTTCGTTTCGCAAACGCAAGGACGGGGGCTTTACCATTACCCAGCGCGGTGCCTTGGGCGCACCCTTGATGCTCGATCATTTGCTGATCGGCTTGCGCTATATGCACATGCTGCGCGGACAGCGCGATCTTCTGCGTATCAGCCTCGGCAAGGACTGTCTCACGGATATTTCCATGCCGCGCCGCTGGGGGCCAAAAAGCAAGTCGCCCTTCGAACACATCCGCACGATGGACCCGCCAGCAGATGCCGCCATCAACGCCGAGGCCATGCGTAACCTGACAGCGGCCTGGCCTGCCTTCAACGGCACAGTGATTGAGGAAGTCTGGGCCGGCATGATGGATATCACGCCCGACTCCCTGCCAGCGATCGGGCCAGTCGCCAAGGTGCAGGGGTTCACCGTCGCGTCGGGCTTCTCGGGACACGGCTTCGGGACAGGTCCTGCAGCCGGACAACTCGCAGCCGATCTTCTCACCGGCAGCACGCCGATCGTTGATCCTGCCCCATACCGGCTGGAACGCTTTTAACACCGCAAATCCATGAACTGAATTATGCAGGTTTTGGTGGCAGGCGCGCAAAGCTGCGGGCTTTTGCCAAATGCGGATCAGAAGCCGAACCACGCATCTTGAAGCCCAAACATGGAGCTGTTCGAGACTCGCTCTGGCCTGATCCGCAAAATTATCGGCCGCTTCAGTCATTCCTTGTCTTGCCTCTTCATGACAGTTTTTGCAGATCAAAAACAGAAGAGTAGTCTCCATGCTTCAAGATAATCGTGAGCATCCCATTGACGACCAGAGCTCGTCGACACTGATCGACTTCATCTACCTTTCCGAGCCGGACATGATACGCGCGGGCGTCACCAACATGGCAGCGTGCGTGGACACGATGGAAGAGATGTTCGGGCTGCTCTACCATGGTGACTACCGCATGGCAGGGGCGAACAACAATTCTCACGGTTCGGTGGTGATTTTCCCGGAGACCTCGCCTTTCCCCTATATGCCCACGCCGACCCCTGATCGCCGTTTCATGGCGATGCCAGCGTATCTGGGCGGTCGCTTCCGCACGGCTGGCATGAAGTGGTACGGCTCCAATATCGAAAACCGGCAGAAAGGACTGCCGCGCTCGATCCTGATGTTCATCCTCAATGACGCGGACACCGGGGCGCCGCTGGCGGTCATGTCGGCCAATCTCCTTTCGGCTTATCGCACTGGTGCAGTACCTGGCGTCGGCGCGCGCCATCTTGCGCGCAAGGATTCACGGGTCGTCGGCATCCTCGGACCGGGCGTGATGGCCAAGACCTCACTCTCGGCTTTCATGGCGGTCTGCCCCCAGATCGATACAGTCAAGGTCAAGGGCCGCGGCAAGAAAAACCTGGACGCCTTTCTGAATTGGATTTCGGAAACCTTGCCTCAGATCACCAATGTCGTTGTCGTCGATAGCGTCGAAGAAGTGGTCAGGGATTCCGATATCGTGACCTTCTGCAATTCGGGCGCAACAGGTGATCCTTCGACATATCCCATGGTGAAGCGCGAATGGGTCAGTCCTGGCACCCTCCTGTCGATGCCGGCGCTGAGCAATATCGATACGGGCATGGAGTCGCCTGAAATCCGTAAAGTTCTCGATAATCCCGGTCTTTATGAAGCCTGGTATGAAGAAAATCCCAAGCCGGTCCACAATTCGATCCCGGTAGTTGGCATACGGTTCATGGACCTGATTGCCGAAGGCAGGATGTCTCACGATCAGCTTGAAGACCTCGGTAAGATCGTTGCAGGGGAAGCACCGGGACGCCGCGATGATGACGAGATCATCATCATGTCCGTGGGCGGCATGCCCGTCGAGGACGTGGCTTGGGGCACTGTCGTCTACCGCAACGCGGTCCAGGAGGGGGTCGGTGTCAAACTGAATCTCTGGGACGTTCCCGCATTAAGGTGAACCTGACCAGACAAGCCAAACCCATGGCTTTGCCTTTCCGCAATCACAGTTATCCAGCAGAGTGAAGAATATGACCGATATCGTCAAAGTCAAAACCGGCTCCAAATTTGAAGAGCATGGCAGTTATTCGCGCCTCGTCGCCATCGACAATCTGATCCTGGTTTCGAATACCGCCGGCCGCAATCCTAAGACGAAGCTGATTTCAGAGAATCTGGCCGAGCAAACCCTTCAAGCACTCGCCAATATCGAAGGGGCGCTTGCCGCAGTCGGCGCCACGTTGGCGGATGTTGTGCGGACGCGGGTCTTCGTTCAGTTTCCGCAAGACATCGATACGATCATGACCGCGTATGGAGAAAGGATGCGTGGCATCAACCCGGCTCTGACAATGACCTGCCCGCCTCTCGGGTCGATGGAATATAAAGTCGAGATTGAAGTCACGGCTTATCGCGGTTCCTCCAAGGCGCATGTCAAAGAGATGACTATTTCTCTCTGACCTGAGATGCGCGCGCGCATCCGCGAAATTCCAGGGCGCGCAATCTGATGCAATCATTCAAGGATTTGGGTCGTGGCTCCCGTTATCGTTCCGGTACAATCTTCACTCGACATTCCGCCATCGACGACAGTTGTCGTGATCGGAGGAGGGATTATAGGTCTGACCGCTGCGCTGACCTTGGTTGAACGGGGAATTTCCGTGGTTATTCTTGAGAAAGGTCAGATTGCTGCAGAACAATCCTCACGCAATCTGGGCTGGATCCGGAAAACGGGGCGCGACCAGTTCGATCTGCCGCTTTCGGTTGAATCGGATCGACTTTGGTCCGAGATGCCCCGAAGGGTGGAGACTGACGTCGGCTATCGCCAGGCCGGTATCATGTATGTTGCGCGCACCGAAGTAGAGATGGCCGGACATGAAACCTGGATCAAGTCGGTTGGCGGCCAGTCGCTCGATTCACGTCTGCTGAGCCCGGCGAATATCGACCAATTGGTTCCGGGCGGTTCTGGCAAGTGGGTCGGCGGAATTTTCACACCATCGGACGGTCGCGCGGAACCCACACTCGCAAGCAGCGCGATTGCGGCGGCTGCTATGGCAAAAGGAGCTGTAGTCGTCGAAAACTGCGCTGTCCGTACATTGGTGATGTCGGCTGGCAGGGTAAGCGGCGTTATGACCGAGCGCGGCGAAATTCGCTGCGAACAGGTTCTCCTTGCTGGCGGCATGTGGTCCCGGCGCTTTCTCGGCAACCTCGGCGTCTCGCTACCTACCCTTCCGTTGGTGGCTTCCGTCTTCAGAACGGCCCCCATGGATGGGCCGACCGAAATTGCCGTCGGCGCCGCGGATTTCTCGTTCCGCAAACGGCATGATGGAGGCTACACGATCACCCAGCGCGGTGCTCTTTATACGCCGCTGATGCTCGATCACCTGCTGATTGGTTACCGTTATCTGCCCACGCTGATGGCGCAATGGAAAAACCTCCGTGTGTCTCTAGGGAGGGACTTCCTCAAGGACATGTCTTTGGGTCGCCATTGGAATGCCTCCGCGAGGTCGCCTCTCGAACGTGTCCGGACGATGGATCCTCCGGTCAACGAGGCACTCAATTCCGATGCCTTGCGAAACCTCAGCAAGGCATGGCCGGTTTTCAACTCCGTTGTGGTGAAACAAAGTTGGGCCGGGATGATCGATGTTACCCCAGATTCACTACCCGTGATTTCCCCGGTCGCAAAGGTGCCTGGGCTCACTGTGGCCTCTGGGTTCTCTGGCCACGGCTTCGGCACGTCACCTGCGGCGGGCCAGCTGGCGGCCGATCTCGTGACCGGCGGCGCACCGATCGTGGATCCCGCTCCCTACCGGCTTGAGCGCCTCTAAGGCCTGCCGGGTCTGGTTGGCGGTTGCGCAACCAACCGAGGTCGCCTTGAAGAACTTTTAATCCCGGATCCGGCCGATGCTGATTCGAACCTGGAGTGAACTTGATATGGTTGCAATGATCGAGAGGGCCGGCGGGCCGGCAGTGCGGATTCCGGCCAGCAAGATGCTGATTGACGGACAGTGGTGCGACGCTGCGGACGGACGGACGATCCCGGTCTTTGATCCAGCCACCGAAGAAAAAATCGCTGATATCGCCGCGGCCGGCGCCGCCGATGTCGACCGCGCTGTTCAGGCGGCCCATCGCACCTTCGAAAGCGCTCTGTGGCAGAAGATGCGACCGCTGGACCGCGGACGCCTGTTGGAGAAGCTTACGCTTCTCATCGAACGCAACGCCGAGGAATTGGCGCGCCTCGAAACGCTCGACAACGGCAAACCGTACACAGTTTCCAGAAATATCGATATGAAGTTCACTGTCGATGCTCTGCGCTATTATGGCGGCTGGAGCTCGAAGATGGCCGGCGAATACATCCAGCTGTCGCCTCTTTTCGACGATGGCGGCACCTACCGTGCCTACACGGAACGCAAGCCAGTGGGCGTCGTTGGTGGCATCACGCCCTGGAATTTTCCGCTCGGACAGGCAATTCAGAAGATCGCGCCCGCGATCGCTTTTGGCTGCACCATTGTGCTCAAACCGTCCGAAGAGGCGTCGCTAACCACTCTGCGCCTTGGCGAGCTCATTCTTGAAGCAGGCATTCCAGAGGGTGCGATCAACATTGTTACAGGTTACGGCCATGAGGCCGGCCAGGCGCTCGTTGATCATCCTCTGGTGCGGAAAATTGCATTCACGGGGTCCACGGCCACTGGCCAGAGGATCCTCGAATCCTCGTCTCGGCAGATGAAACGCGTGACGCTCGAACTCGGCGGCAAGTCTCCAACGATCGTGCTGGCGGACGCGGATCTCGACAAGGCGATCCCCGGCGCCGCGAACGCCATCTTTCACAACTCCGGGCAGGTTTGCACCGCAGGCTCTCGGCTGTTGATTGAGGCTTCGGTCTTCAACGAGGTCACCAAGGGCGTCGCCCGGATTGCGCGAGAGCTGAAGCTCGGAAATGGCTTCGATCCATTGGTTCAACTTGGTCCACTGATTTCGGCCCGCCAGATGGATCGCGTCGCCTCGCTCGTCGCCAGCGGCGTCGAGGAAGGCGCGGAACCGCTTTGTGGTGGAGAGCGTGACGGTAGTAAGGGATATTTCTATCGTCCGACCGTGCTGGCCGGCGGTCGTCCGGACATGCGCATTGCCCGTGAAGAAGTGTTCGGCCCAGTGGTTCTGGCCATGCCGATCAATGATGTCCGCCAGATCAAATCGCTGGCCAACGACACCGAATTTGGGCTGGGGGCCAGCATCTGGACGCGCAACATTGACCAGGCGCATCTCCTCGCAAGCCAGATCGATTGCGGGACCGTCTGGATCAACACACACAATGTCCTGGACGTGGCGATGCCTTTCGGCGGTACAAAGCTCTCCGGGCTTGGCCGCGAGTTCGGCACCGAAGCAATTCACGCCTATTCCGAGCCACGCACCGTCTGCATGCGCCTGGAAGCAACGGATTTCGGCTGAGGATTATCGACCGAAGGGACAGCTGCTGGTTCAGTTGCACCCGCCGACAGCTTGCAGATGCGGCCATTGGTATCGCCAGATTGTTTGAGGCTGGTTGCGCGGTGGCGTTTCGTCGGAGTTCATGCGGTCAAGTCCGAGGTGTAGCTATGCCGAAAAGTAAACGCGTCGGGCCGCGCGGAACGTCGCCCGCTTTATCGACCCCTTGTGAGCCCGGTGCTCAGCGTCCGCCACGAGGGTGTGGATCAGCTTTTGGAGCTGCGGGATAGCCATGCCCCCCAGTGCGGCATCGGTAGCCAGGTGAAGGCCTATCTTGCCGGACACAATCCGCAAAATTGCGCCCGCAACGAGTGACCCGAAGCGGATTTGCTTCCCGGCTGGCAACCACAGGTCGCTTGGCGCGCAGGTCGTCCATGTGGGCGGGCAGAGCGCAAAGCGATGACAAGCTCGCACCACATTGGATGTTGGCCGAAACCGCACAAAATACGGCCGGAACTGAAATAGACTACCAAAGCCACCATCGCTAGCCTGACTCAATTGACGGGGTTAGGAGAGGTGACGACGATGATTACATCAATCTACAGGACATGGTGGCGCTTGCTTTCCGACGACGTCGGAAATCCCGGTACGAATGCCGAACAGGCAGACGATCTGACCCGCTCGGAATTTCTACGCTTGATGACCATGGGGCTTGTGTCAGCCAGTGCCGGGCTGTCCGTCGACCGGGCGTTTGCCCAAATGCCGAGCGACACCACGCCGGTGACCGACTTGGACAAGGTTTACGACGCCTGGCAAGACCGGTTCAATGCGGGTGATCTCGATGGACTGCTCGCACTTTATGCCGCAGATGTCACCTATATCAATCCTGACGGGGCCCAGTTGATCGGCCAGGAGGCGACACGCGCCGATTATGCGGGGCTTCTGGCATTGAAGCCGAAAATTGAAATCGGCGACCGCAAGCATGCCGTCTATCAGAACATTGCACTGACAACCAATCACTGGACGCTTGAACTCGCCGATTCCACCGGCGCCATGCAGAAGCTGACCGGGGGCGGCATCGAAGTCGTCCGCAATCAGGACGGCGCGGGCTGGCTTTTCATCATCGACGATGCGTCGCGATCCGCGTCGTGACGCCTCCTGGTCAATCCGCAAGACGATGGTGTCGTCCCACATGAGATAGTTGGCGTGCAGGATCGCTGTTGCCCATTGCGCGGTTTCACGGCCAGCGGGATATGCATCGCCTTCAGCGAGCCCCCAAAGTCAGTGGGGCTCGGCGTTCCATTGCATCACCAATGACAATCACATTGCTGGTGGGCTCCAAGTCCATCGCGCGACCTTTGCCACCTGCGGGCTTGAACATCATGCATACTGACCTCGATCCTGTACCAACTGACGCAGTGCTGCCCTCGCGGGTCGATGTGGTTATCATCGGTGGTGGCATCCTTGGCGTCTCAACCGCCTACTTCCTTGCCAAGCGGGGAGTGTCGGTTGCATTGTGTGAAAAAGGGGAAATCGGCGCTGAGCAGTCGAGCCGGAACTGGGGCTGGGTCCGCAAACAGGGAGGCGACCCTTCCGAAATTCCCCTGACCCTGCACAGTGTCGAGCTGTGGAATACAATGAACGAGGACATCGGTGCGGAAACCGGCTTTCGCACATGTGGGAGCATCTCACTTGCTTCAAGCGCGAGGGACATTGCTGCCTGCGAGGGCTGGGTTGACTCTGTCCGGGAGTATCTGCCCGAATTGGGGACCAAGGTTCTGTCGAAGAGGGAACTGCAAGATATTCTCCCGGGTGCACCTAGGCATTTTGTGGGAGGACTTTACACCGCCACGGATGGTCGCGCCGAGCCGCAACTGGCCGCTCCCGCGATAGCGAAGGCTGCACGGTCGCGCGGTGCCGCGGTAATGACCAATTGCGCCGTTCGCGGGTTCGAGACCAGTGCAGGGCGGATATCTGGCGTGGTAACCGAGAAGGGATCGATCGCCTGTGGCTCGGTCGTTCTCGCAGGCGGCGCCTGGTGCCGAATCTTCTGCGCGAACATGGGCATCTTCTTTCCACAGTTGAAGCTGCGGACCTCGGTCATGCGTACCAAGCCTTTGGAAGGCGGGCCGGAAACCGCTGCAATGGCGCCCGGATACTCGTTCCGGCGTCGCCTGGATGGCGGTTACACGATCGGCACCGGATTCATGAACTACGCCGACCTGGTGCCGGACAGCTTCCGAATGCTGCCCTTGTTCTGGCCGACGCTCCGCCATGAATGGAGCACGATCAGGGTTCGGCTTGGTCGCCGTTTCTTCGATGAACTGACCATGCCTGCCCGTTGGCGGCTTGATGGGGTCAGCCCGTTCGAAGCGGCTCGCATACTCGATCCGGATCCCGTCGTCAGTGATCTTGATCGGGTGCTGGAAACGCTCTCGGCGGACTTTCCAGTCTTCCGCTCCGCCAAGATCGCCAAACAGTGGGCCGGCATGATCGATGTATCGCCGGATGCGATGCCTTTCCTTACAGCGATTCCATCGACGCCGGGATTTTTCATCGCGACTGGTTTTTCAGGACACGGCTTTGGCAACGGGCCTGGCGCGGGATATCTCATGGCCGACCTGGTGACGGGTGCGAAACCGCATGTCAATCCGCACCCGTTTCGGTTCTCGCGGTTCACCGACGGTCCAAGGCCGGAATACCACGCCAGAGTTTGAAGGGCGGGTCGCTGCCGAGCTCCAAATCCCAGCAAATATCGAGCCAAGGATTTTGCCGTTTCGGGCTGCTGCCGGTCAGACCAATGTCAGCGTGACATCCATGTTGCCCCGCGTGGCGTTTGAAAACGGGCACCGCTGATGCGCCTTAGCGACGATTTTTTCAGCAATGTCCCGTTCGACCTGCGGGATGGAGATCAGAAGTTCCGCAGTCAGCTTGTACCCTTCAGGCGTCGCCAGAACACCGATATGCGCTTCGATTGTCGGATCCTCGGGCAGCTTGATCTTCTCAAGCCGGGCGACCAGTTTGGTCGCACTCAGGAAGCAGCCCGAATAGGCTGCGGCAAACAGCTGTTCGGGGTTGGTGCCATTGCCTCCGGGGCCACCGAATTCCTTTGGCATCGACAACGCAACCTCCAGGTTTCCGTCGTCGCTGACGGCCTTGCCGCCATCGCGGCCGCCATTGGTTTTGACCCTAGCTGTATAGATAAGCTTGTCCGACATGTGCTTTCTCCTGTGTAATTTTGTTCGAAAATGTCAGTTTGATCGAAGCGCGTTCTGGCCATGGGCCATCAACGTTCTGAAGTCATTTCTCGATCGCTCATTCGCGTAGCCGAAACTTGGACCCCGGTTCGGCTCAAGGCCGCTCAACGCGTTAAGCTGAACCCACATTTCGGCGGATTTCAGCGCCACGGCCGCGCAGTTCACAACCGGAGCGTTGGCAACCATGAATCCCTTTTCGCCGCCGATCAGAAGACCGGGCAAGACGCCGGCTGGAACGATAACGTCGGCGCCGCCCTGGACCATTGGCAAAGCACAATCGGTAAAGCCTTTCAACAAGGCAACTTTCTTTTCCGCATCCCCGGCGAAGGCCTCGTTAAAGTCCTCCGGGGTCAAGCCCAGACCTTTGACAAACTTCACCCGATGACCGATGCCGTACAGGTCAGCCTGTTCATAGTGCATGATCTCAAAGGCCGGATCGATGGAGACCAGACCGATCCGCCGGCCCAGTTGGGATGCCGCCAGCAACGTTGCTTCCCCTGTCCCGACAACTGGAATCCGCACCGCAGATCGCACATCGTAAAGGCAAGGGTCCTGGAAATGTCCCATGACGAAGCAGTCATAGCCGCGTTCCTCGGCGGCCAGTGCGGCATCAATGGCCTGCAAGCCACAGCGCAACTCGCTCAAGCGGCTGAAATCGCGATCGGGCGGCACCATTCCGGCTACGTCGACCCGGGTGCCCGGGGCGGCAATGTCATTGAGGTAATTTTGCAAGGCAGTCAGATAAGACGCTCCGATATCCCGGTCCACGAAGCTTTGCCAAAAAATCCGCATTGTTTTCTCCGCCTGTCGCGCTGACGACCTTCATAAGGTACAGCTAATTATACTGCCGGCGTCGATTTATCTTATATGTAAAATAAATCGGCGGATCAATGACCATACGCACTTTCCTTTGTGCTAAAACACCGCTCGACGGTGATCTGCACGCAGAAACTTCGCCACCGCATTGGCGAATAAGCCAGGCATTTGATCGGGGAGCGGGATCCCCCCGCCGGGAATTTCCAGCAATGTTGCATTTTGCAACGATGCAGCGACCCGGGGCGCCATGGAGCAAGCCTTGATGTCTTCGCTTGGGGCAATAACCAGTGTTGGACACCTGACAAGGCCAATTCTGTCTTCCATGCGGTATCGGTTCACCACGCGGTGCCCCTCAGCGGCCAGGGGCCCTGCCTTGATCGCATCCACGATGTACCGTTCCAACAAGGCGCGACCGCCATCTTTCGGATAATGCTGCTGACGGCGCGCCCAAAGTTCCGTGAGATGGCTTCCGTCATCACGTGGTTCGACTTCGTCAATGACACGGGAGCCCGCGTGTTCTGCGCGGCGGGTCGCATCCACATACGACATGGCCGAAACCACAAGCTTGCGAACCCGTTGCGGCGCCCGGACGGCCATTTCCAGACCGATCACCGCGCCCGTATGGTGTCCGGCTATACAAAACTCGCCGTGCCCAAGCACGTTCATCATTTCCAGCGCCGCTTCGGCCCAGCCTTCGATCGTTGTCTTTTCAGAGGGAAGCGGATCGGAATCCCCAAATCCGCGCGTATCCATGGCGATTGCCTGGTAGGTCTGTCCGAGGCGCGGCAGGACATCGACGAATTCCATCCATGAACGCGGTGTCTGATGCAAGAGAAGAACCGGCTCTCCCTGCCCTGAGATTGCGGCATGCACGGATCCAGATGGCGTCGAGACGAAACCCCGCTTGATTTTCAGCATCTTGATCCGAACCTCGCTGTGTTCCATTGGACTCGAATGGTGAGGAAAAGGCGCTAGTTCATAGTCCTGACCGGTCAAGCAACCGGCCAAGTATCAAGACCAGGACCGCTCCCCCGCCGAAAAAGGCCATTGTGTAACTGATGGCGCTATGGTCTCCGTCATACAATCTGGAAGCCATCAGTGCTCCCAGGAATCCGGCGATCATGGTACAGGCTCCATAGAGAGAGGCGGCAAAGGCTGGCATTTCGGCGGCGGGCTCCAATGCCGAGGCCATAGACGTTGGCAATATCATTCCGAACACCAGCACGTAGAGGCAGACGGATATCCAAAAGACCTGAAGGTTTGGCGAAAGCTGGTTCAGGGTGAGGTGCAGGACAACGGAACCGCTCAGAATGGCAACGGACAGGTTCCCCACCTTTCGCAGGCTGATCCGCTTCAGCAATTGACCTGCAAGCAGCGCACCCGCAGTGTTGGCAAGGGCCGCAATCGTAAACAGTGTGCCAAAGGCCCCGGGACTGATACCATATCTGTTTTCGGCTGTAATGGCCCCCACGGCGCCCAGCGAGGCATAGCCGCCGAACACCAGGCCTCCGGTCGCGGCCGGCACAACAAAGCGCCGGTTCCAAAGCAAATATCGGGCCGACTTCCTCAAGAACTTCAGCGAAAACCGCTCCGGTCGGTTGCGGCCAAAGTTCGGATCGAGCACGAAATAGGTATAGGCCAGAAACACCAAGGACAGCGCCATCAGGGCGAGAAAAATGGCGCGCCATGAAAACAATATGAGGAACCCGGATCCCAGCACAGGGGCGATCAGAGTTGCCATAGTCAGAATGGCACCAAGCATGGTCAAGACCCGTGCAGCCTCTGATCCGGACGAAACATCCCGCACCATTGCGCGGGCGATCACGGGGGCCCCCGCCATCAATCCCTGGGCACAACGCGCCGCCAAAAGTAATTCGAAGCTGGGAGCAAGCGCGCAGGCCAAAGACGCAATCGAAAATCCGAACAAGGATATCAGCAATGCGCGGCGGCGACCGAAGGCATCAGAATAGAGTCCCCAGAAAATCTGGCCTATTCCATAAGCGAGAAAGTAGACCCCCACCAGCAAAGCTCCGCTGGCTGCAGGTTTTCCGAAATGCCGGGCGACAACGCCGGTTGCCGGCAACACCACTTCGACCGTGACCGCCGCCAAAGCGGTGATCCCCCCCATGTAGATCAACATGTCAGTTCGACTGAATGGCTTCTCCACCTTCACGGGTTCAGACGGAAGGTTCATTGAAACAGAATCCGGAAAGGTTGAGGGAAATCACTGCAACAGACTTGGGAGCCATGTGGCCAGTTCGGGAACAAGGATCAGCAGCCCCAGAACCAGCAGCTCGATCAGAATGAATGGCACCGCGGAACCGATAATCTGGCCTATGGTGATCCCTTCTGGCGCGACGCCCTTCATGACATAGAGCAGCAGGCCGAAAGGCGGCGTGAGAAGTCCGATTTCCATTGAAATCAGGATCAGCACCATCAACCAGATCGCGTCGATGTGATAGATCGCCTGCAAGGAGTGGGACCCGAGCAGAAAGAACGGCAGGGTCAAGAGCAGCATGCTGACCTGATCCATAAACGCCCCCAGAAACAGCAGGATTCCCATCATCATGATGACCACGACCAACGGACTCATCTTCAATGAAACCATGGCTTCGAGCAGGCCGGTCGTTGCACCCGAGACTGCCAACGCTTGGGTAAAGACCAGTGAGCCAGCGATGATGAAAATGATCATCGTGTTGATCTTGACGGTCCCTTTCAGCGCATCCGCTATGGCGCGCCAGGTAAAATCTGCCCCCTCGATACCGGTGATTGTGATCTTGTTATTGAACAGCCGAAAGAAATAGCATGACCCCAGCGCGGCCAGGCATCCCATTGCCGCGGCCTCGGTAGGTGAGGCAAACTTGAAGAAGATGCTGCCAACGACAACCACGAAAATAGACATCAGAGGAGTGACATAGACAAAGAACGGCAGGACTCTGTTCAGTGTCCGCTTGAAGCCCCCATCATAGGTCCGCACCCAAATCTGGCGCCCCCTTCTGTTGTAAGCAAGCATAACAGGCTTATCGAGGTGGCTGGTATCGGGGTCGTACGCAGGGGCCAGATCGGGGTTGAGGATGCACCGCACAATCACATAGGCAAAAAACAGCAGTGCCATCAGGAGACCGGGCACGATACCCGCGACAAGCAACTTGGCCACGGATTGCTGCGCGATACTGGCGAGAAGAACCGCAAGCGATGATGGCGGGATCAGCATGGCGATCCCGCCCACAGCCATGATCGGCCCCATGGCGATCGCCGGTTTATAGCCCAGCTTGATCATGTCGGGCAACAGCACTTTTCCCAAAATCGCCGTGTTAGCCACGGTAGATCCCGACAGCGACGAAAAGACCGTACCGCCGACGATAGCGACGATCGACAAACGGCCGGGCACGCGCGCGATCATCTGCTCAATGGCGCCGATGGCTTTGAAAGCAACGCCTGTCTGCAACAGGATTTCTCCCATAAGCAGGAAGAGCGCAATTGTTGTGAGGGGATATCCGACTGCCTCGTGGAACTCCATCGGTATGCTTTCCAGCGACACCCTGACAATCGTCCAATCCCCTATCGAGTACCAGCCGCCAATAAACATGGCGGTTCCAAACAGATTGGCAGCCATGAACGCAAACGCGACAGGGAGGCCGAGAAACAGAAAGAAACAGACTGTCCCCAGCATCAGGAAAAGTGCGAAATACCATTCCATTGATCAGAACCCCGCGCTTGCTTCAGCGACATATCCGTGCCGTGCGGCACGGTGATACCGCAGAAGAAATTCAATGGTGAGAAGGACGAATGAGACAAAGAAAACCGACAGGACGATCCAGTTCGGAATGCGCAGGTCCTTGTCGGGCAACGTCCCCAAGACATAGGCTGAGATGGCGCTCTGAACCCCAAGATAAGCCATGATGGCGCACAGGACGGCTCCAACCAGATCCATTACCCGCTCCAGCCAAGCCGCAGCGCGGGCGGACAGGCTGGAGATGATAATATCAACTCGAACATGGGCGCCCTGTTGCAGCACCCAGGTCGCAGACAAGAAGACGCCAAAGAACAGGAAGTACTCGGCTCCCTCGTTCAGCCATTCCAGTCCACCCATTCTCAATTTGCGTATCAGAAAATCCAACGGCGCAAGAATGGCGAACATACCAATTGAGATGGCAACGCCGATTGCAATCGCATTGTTTAGTTTCCCAAACATCGTTTCGAAGGTTTTGACTAAATCATCCATGGGGCCGTCCCTGTCTTCAGCGGAGCAAATCGTCGACCAGCCAATACCGGCCGGTCGACTTTGATCAGATCGCAGAGCGCGATCAATTGCTCTTGGTAAACAGATCCTTAAGCTTCGGACCTGTCTCCGGGTTTTGTTCAAGGAACTCCGCCCAGGCAGAATTTTTTGCCACGCGTAGCCATTTCTCGGCGTCCGCACCTTCAAAAGTGATCGTCTTCATGCCGTTCTCGGCCTGCGTCGCCTTCATCTTCTCATCAAGGTCTTTCGCGTAATCGCTGGTCGGCTCGGTGCGCGCCTCGAACTCGAGGATCACCGACATCACGAGGTCGCGCGCTTCCGGGCTCAGGGATTCCCAGCGCGCAAGATTGGCGATGGTGTGAATGGTTGCGTGATAGACACCGGGATCGACACGATAGTGCGCAACCTTGTACCAGTCCGGCGAGACGCCCCGGAACGACCAGCCAAAGCCGTCAACCGTACCGTTTTCCATCAATGTATAGACCTCAGGCATTGAAGACCGCTGCACAGTAGCCCCCATTGCCTTGAAAAACGCGGTGTAGACAGGCGAGATACGCAGGTTGAGACCTGTCAGGTCCGGCTTGTCGATCGGTTCGGCTAGAAAAAGATGGAATGGACCGTCGTCATGATGCCTGCCAAGAAAGATTGCGCCTTTCGCCTTCATGAGCTCCTGGAAGTAATCCAGGGCGCCGTTCTTGCGTAATTCGGCAAATGTGTAGTCGGACAGGCGCAGAACGGGCGCTTCGGGGAGCAGGTTGCCAAAGAATGCTTCGGGGCAGCCGGCAATGTCATAGGCGCCAAGCGCCATGCGCTCACCGACCTGGAACGGGCTTCCGATCGCTGGCGCACCGCCCAGCGATTCAATCTGCACGATACCCTCGCCACGCTTGTTGATCTCGGCAACGAGGTCTTCGAACGGAACACCCGGAGGGGCACCGATCGGGAAGCAGCTGACGCCGCGAAGAACAGCCACCTCTGCGAACGCAGCTGTGGCGGCAAAGGACGATATTGCGAGTGCTGCTGCGCCGAGCAGAACGGATTTCATGAGTTTCATTTTAGCTCCTCCTAAATTTACATTTCCTAGGACGAGTGACGATCAACGCTTTGCGCCGCACTCGGCCTGAAACGGACGAAAGTGGATTCCTGACTGCCCCAAATGTTCTTTGTTGATGCTTGCGGACAGGAAACACAGCCGGATTGGATTGCTAGACCAGGGGGAGTTCGCTCCCCGCCATGCGGCGTGATTGGGTACGGATGAAGCCATCTTTTCATAGCATCAGGCCAATCTCGCTAACTTGCAGGTCCAAACCAGTTTAGGCACATAGATTTTTATTTTACATATAAGATTTTGTCAAAGCATATAAATGCTCTCTCGGCACATGAACCATCCGAGATTTATTTCCTATTAAAACCATATAGATAGAAGATTTTCTGACTGCGCTGACGAATTTCACAGGCTCCAGATCGCCCGCAGAAGTTGTTTGACGTAAGCAACCCGACAGATTATTTTACATATAAGGCAACTGCTGCCGGAACCATTTTTCCGCATCTTCAATCCTGGGAGAACACATTGACGCACTTGGAACCGACATCGGAGCAGCGCCAGGCTATTGACAATTATTCGCGGATTTCCAAGGAATTCCCGCCCAAGGACCGGACGCTGTACACGCTTCTGAAGCGCCAAGCCGAAAAGTACCGCGACAAGATATTGGTGTCCTGCGGCGATGTCCGCTGGAGCTTTGAACAAACAGCCCAGATCGCAGAAACTTACGCCCGATATCTTGCCAATGCTGGTGTGATTGTCGGAGACAGGGTTGCCATTCACTCCAGCAACCGCCACGAGTTCTTGCAAATATATCTGGGATGCGCCTGGCTTGGGGCCATTGCCACTCCCATCAATACCGCGTTTCGCGGCACCCAGCTGGCCCACGTGATGAACAATGCCGAACCCAAACTCCTGGTCGTGGAATCCAAGTTCCGGCCAGTCTACGAAGACCTGCCCGAGGGGACGAAAGTGCCCAGCCTGATCTGGCAGATCAAGGATGATGGAATAGTCACAAGCGACGGCGCCGATCTGATTTCATCCGATGCCGGCGACATGACGCTGGTCCCGTGTACAACCCCCGGCCACACGGTCGCAATTCTCTACACATCCGGCACAACCGGCCCGTCGAAAGGTGTTTGTTGCCCACAGGCACAAATGTTCTGGTGGGGAGTGTACTCGGCGCGCGCGCTCGGCGTGCGTGAAGGTGATGTGCTGATGACCGCCCTGCCTGTATTCCACACTAATGCGTTGAACACCTTCTACCAGGCATTGCTGAACGGATGTGGATACGTGCTCGAATCGAAATTCTCCGCATCCCGCTTCTGGGATCGAGCCAGGGAATCGGGCGCGACGGTGACATATCTTCTGAGCGCAATGGCCGCCATACTGATGGCCCAACCCGCCCGAGGTAATGACAAGGACCACAGGGTGCGGGTCGCGTTGGGCGGCGGCGTGCCCGGGCCGATGCAGGCTCCGTTTCTGCAGCGTTTCGGTGTGCCATTAGTGGATGGATACGCCTCGACAGAGACCAATTTCATTTTCTATACGCCTGCTCCGTCGGATCATCCGGGATCTATGGGATATCTGGCGCCCGGCGCGGAAGCACTGATCGTCGATGAACACCAAACGCCCGTTCCCGATGGCGAGGCCGGCGAACTGCTTTTGCGCCCTACAGAGCCGTATTCCTTTGCATCCGGGTATTTCGGGATGCCCGGAAAAACAGTCGAAGCGTGGCAGAACCTTTGGTTTCACACTGGCGACCGCGTCTTACGTGAACCGGCAAACTATTACCGCTTCATTGACCGAAAAAAAGACGCCATCCGCCGTCGTGGGGAAAACGTTTCCAGCTGGGAAGTCGAGCAGGTAATACTCTCCCATCCCGCCATAAAAGCGTGTGCGGCTTATCCTGTACCCTCGGAGTTAGGCGAGGAAGAAGTTGCAGTGGCCTTACAATTGAAACCCGGCGTACGGTTCGATGAACTCGACCTGATCAAATTTGCGGAAAGCCGTTTGGCCTATTTCGCAGTACCCCGTTTTCTCAGGATTGTTGCTGACATGCCGCTCACAGAAAACGGCAAGGTCAAGAAAGTGGTTTTACGAGCGGACGGAATTGTCGAAGGCATGTGGGATCTTGACCGGACGGGCTACAAGATCAAACGGTAGCTCCTCCAAAGGACCGCTTCTATGAACACTCATGATGACACACGCACTGCCCGGCAGGTTCTCATCCCAGCCTGTATGATCATTCCAGGGGTCCACACGTATGTCTCCTGTTTCGTGCGGGGGGCGATTTGAGCGCCACCCTAAAAACGCGGAGCGGGTATGACGGCGTTGTGCTGGCATCCCCGGTCACGGTCCCCTATCAACGATTTTCAACAAGACCTGCCCATTGGTGGATAGGGCAGGCACTGCGCGGGTTAAGCAAATCGGCCGGGCTATCTCATAAGGAGATTGATGGCTTTTGCCTTTCCAGCTTCACAGTTGGGCCCGACAGCGCCATCGGATTGGCACAACATATGGGGATGTCCTTGCGCTGGATTGATACCATCCCCTTGGGTGGAGCGAGCGGGATCGCTGCCGTGCGCCGCGCAGCAAGGGCAGTGCAGGCGGGAGATGCCCGCGTGGTGGCCTGTATCGGGGCAGATACCAACCACGTCGATACTTTTCGGCAGACGACAGCAAATTTCGCCAGATTTGCCCAGGATGCGGTGTTGTCCTACGGGTCCGGCGGGGCAAACGCGAGCTTCGCCTTGATTGCCCGGAATTACATGAACCAGTTCGGGGTAACACGTGAAGACCTCGGTCGTATCGCGGTTGCGCAGCGCGACAATGCGTTGCGTAATCCCAACGCTTTGATGAAAAAGCCGCTCATTCTGGAGCAGTATATGAAGGCGCACCCGATCTCCGACCCAATCCATCTGTTCGATTGTGTTATGCCGTGCGCCGGTGCCGAGGGTCTGCTGGTCATGCGGGAAGAAACAGCCAAAATGCTTGGCCTGCCCTTCGCACGGCTTCTGTCTTCCATTGAACGCCACAATGCGGTGAGTGATGACGTACAGCTTCGCGGCGGTTGGGTTGCCGATATCGACGAACTTTATGCAATCGCGGGTATACGCCCCTCGGATCTGGACGTGGTCCAGACCTATGACGACTATCCGGTGATCTGCATGATGCAATTCGAGGATCTCGGCTTCTGCAAAAAGGGCGAAGGCGCTGAGTTTGTCCGTGCGCATGACCTCAGGATTGACGGTGATTTCCCGCACAACACATCGGGCGGTCAGCTGTCATGCGGACAAGCCGGTGGTGGTGGCGGATATCTGGGCCTGAACGAGGCGCTTCGTCAGGTTACCGACACAGCCGGACCGACCCAGGTTCCAGGCGCCCGACTGGCTCTGGCCTCGGGGTTTGGCATGATGAACTATGACCGCGGTCTTTCTTCCGGCGCGCTCATTCTGGCGGGGGATTGACCATGACAGAGCCTCTCAAGCGCCCGGCCCGCAAGAATCCGCTGGTTCGCACACAGGTGCCGATGCTGCCCCCGTCGTTTCAATCGCGCACTGCCCAGATCCTCACTGCAGCCGCGGCCGAAGGCCGGTTCGCGCTACAAGAATGCACCGAATGCGGCACCATCGCATACCCGCCGCGCGACGCCTGCTCCGAGTGTCTTTCCGATGATTTGCCGCTCACCGACCTTCCCGCGGGCGGCAAGGTCCTGTCACACACTCTGATATCGGTACCAGGCGAGCTCTATTTTCGCGAGCGTGCGCCGTGGCTAATCGGGTTGGTGAAACTGGATTGCGGCCCGATCCTGGTGGCCCATTTGCACGCCGATTGCGCCACGGGTGATCGAGTTCGGATGTCGCTTCAAATGGACAAGGCCGGCAATGCCGCCGCTTTCGGGCGGCCTGAACAGGATGTGCCCAACATGACCGATGACACCCAATGGCGCGAGATGACTGCGGCTCCCAAATTTCGGCGCGTGCTGGTGACCGCCGGGCGCACCCGCGTTGGCCAAACGATCGCCGGCGCACTGGCAGATGCGGGAGGCACGGTTTTTGTCGGGATCTCAGAACCGTGGATACCTTTTGAAGGTGAAGAGAAGCTCAAAACTGACGATCGGCTGCAGTTGATGGACCTGAGCGTCGATGACGAGCGATCGGTGCGCGAACTGGCAGCGCTGATAGGCGGCAAGGTCGACATCCTTGTGAACACCAATGATTATGTCCGCCCCGGCAACCTGCTCGACCAGAAAAACGCCTCCTCCGTCAGAGACCAGTTAAACCAGCATTTCATTGGCTTTGTACACCTTGCCCAAGCCTTTGGCGGGGCGATGCGGGCACGTGGTGCGGATGGTTCGAACAGCGCCACAGCGTGGGTGAACGTGTTTTCTGCCTATGCCTTGGCGAATGCAAATCCGTTCGGCGCGTTCAGCGCAGTCCAGGCGGGCTGCCTGTCGCTGTCGCATTCATTGCGCGGTGAATTGCGACCTGCCGGCGTACGGGTGATCAACCTGTTTACAGGGCCAATTGATGATGAATGGTACCAGACATTGCCAGCGCCCAAGGTCGCGCCCCATACCATCGCTTCGGCGTTGGTAAAGGCGTTGCAGAACGGGCAAGAGGATGTGTTTGTGGACGATATCGCCCGGGACATTCGAGAGCGCATCAGACAAAACCAAAAAGGTACCGAGCGGGCATTGAACAAGGACCAATCCGCCTGAATGCCTCTCGCCGGAGCTTTCTTGATCCCGAATGCAAACCGACATCGCCTCGCCAAATTGAACCGTTACCGAATTGAACCCGTTTCAAAGCGACACGCATCAGGCTCCAAGTCCGCCCAGGCTGGTACCGCCACAGACATAAAGCACCTGACCGGTTATGAAGCTCGCCTTCGCATCGAGAAAGAACAAGGCGGCATTGGTGATGTCTTCCGATGTGCCGATACGTTTGACCGGCACGGAGTTGGCGATTTTGTCTTCGAGCTCACCACCCTTCGGCACAATGCCCCAGAAGTTTTCGGTTTTCACCGGTCCGGGGGCGATGACATTGACGGTAATACCCTGGCCGGCGAGCTCGAGCGCCCATGTCCGAGCCAAGCCATGCACGCCGGCTTTTGTGGAGGCATAGGCTGAGCGGGTCGGCATTCCCATTGAAGCTCGCGAACTGATGAAAAGGATGCGCCCCTGGCCGCTGTCCTTCAATCCCGGCAGCATAGCCTGTGTAAGCGTCAGCGGCGCCGCAAGATGCAATTGGGCGAGTTTGACAACATCCTCGGATTTCGCGTCGGCAAGCAGGTTGGGCAGGATCATGCCGGCATTGTGCACCAGCGCACCGATCCGGTGTTCGGCGGCGATCCGCGCCGCAATCTCGGCTGTTGCCGCCGCGTCGGTGAGATCTGCCGTGTAGCCGCTCAGCTTTTCATGTTCCCAACCGGGCAATTCCAGACCCAGGGAAACTACCGCCTCGCCTGTGGCCAGCAACTGCTGTGCGATCGCCGCCCCGATCCCGGAGTTGCCGCCGGTAATCAGCGTCGTTTTGCCCGTCATGAAAATTACTCCGCGTCAAAAAGGGCAAACACCCGCAGAGGACTGCCCGAACCGCCCTCGATTTTTAGCGGCGCCGCTACGATCATTGCTCCGAATGTCGGCAGCTTGTCGAGATTGGTCAGGCACTGGAGGCCATAGCGACCGTTGCCATGCAGGATCGAGTGGGCTGGCAGTGGCGGATTGAAATGAGAAGCCTGTCCGGCGTCAGTTCCGACTGTCTCGACAGCCAGCCCGATACAGTCCCTCTCATGCACCAGAAACTCCATGGCGCCCGCATCCGGACCGGGCGAATGCGCGCCGTCTTTCTTGAAGTTCAGATAGTCCGGGGTGCCGACCCGCTTGTACCAGTCGGTGCGCAAGGCAACCCAGTGCCGTGTCGGAATTTTTCCGTTCCTGGCTTCCCAATCCTCGAGATATGCCCGGGTCAGCACGAAATCCGCATCAGCCCCCGCCTCGGCGGAAATATCGACAACAACCGCGGGCGCGACAAAGTCACTGACAGGAACGGCGTCGACCGTGTTGTCCGGCAAATCCTTGCCCGTCACCCAATGAGCCGGCGCATCGAAATGGGTGCCGGTGTGCTCATTCATGGTGATGTTGTTCCAGTACCAGGCCGGGCCGTTTTCGTCGTAACGCGACAGCGTCTCGACCCGAAAAGGCGCGCATTGGCCGAATTCGGCAGGCAACACAATCACCGGAAAATCGGGAGAAAGGGTATTGGTCAAGTCGACGCATTTCAGCTTTCCACTAACCAGCGCCGCAACCATCTGCATGCAAAGTGAACCGGAGTTGCTCATAGGTTTTCCTCTCTCATGGTCAATAGCGGATCCTGCCGCCACCGCTTTGCCAGATCTTCGGCGATATCGCCGACATAAGCCTCTTCCAGCCCGTCCTGAAGCGCCTGGACAACCGCCTTGGCAATTCTGGAGGGCGCGACCTTGGGCAGCGGCACCGCCTGATGCCATTCATCGTCGATCGGTCCGCACAACACACTTGCGACCCGGATACCGACACTTGTCATCTCGCCACGCAAGCCCGCGATCAAGGATTGCCTGGCCGCCGCGCTGGCCGAGAAACCCGCGAACCCGGCATTTCCCGTCATCGCATAGACGAAATTGATATCGACGAATGCGGAGGCCGAATTCACGCCATCATCCGAGCGGGCGCCCATCGCCGGACAGAAGGCCTGTGCCAGGCGCATCAATCCCGACGCATTGACATCCATCGCTGTTTGCAGCGTTGCAAGCCTGCTTCCGACCGACACTCCGCCGGGGCGGACATAGCCTGCGGTGTTGACGATGATATCGACGCGGCCACCAAGCAGACCACCCAGTTCGCTCACACTGCGGTTGTCGGTCAAATCCAGCGGCACCACATCGACATGGGGTGTCGAAGCGATCTGGTCCTCTCCGTCATACCGCAGCAGCCTGTCGGAATTGCCGAGAAAAACAGTGCTGGCGCCAGCCTCTAGAAGCGCGTAGGCGACCTCCTGCCCAAGCTTGGTCCGTCCATCAGTGACGAGAACACGGCGGTGCTTGGGCGCCGACGTGAAAACGCGCAGTTGTGGATCATCCTGCATATGCGGTGTCTCCTTCAAAGGCAGCGCGAACATGGCGGGATTGCCACCGCGGTCCAGTACCAGGCGCATTCTGACCTGATCGCCAACCGCCACATCGCTATGAAGATGCGCCACGGCTGTGGGCCCGGCGTCGAGTTGAACGGTTCCGATCCGCCATGGCAGATGTTCACGATAAAAATTGTCGGTGGTTGCCCGAACCGTGGTTTCCGCCAGCAGCACCGCGGTGTGGGGCTGGTCGGCCCACCGCAACTCCCCCCAGCATTGTGGGCAACGGTCACGCGGCGGATAAGTCGCAACGCTGCAGCCCGCGCAGACCTGAAGAACGAACCGCCCCTGTCCCGCGCGCACCGCCATCGCCCTCGCCGCGCGGCTGCGCAGACCGGGCGAGACATGTCCGAGCCGAGACATTTTCAGCGGATCCTTGCGCTCGGGAGGAGGGAGACCTTTGCTCATCTCAGTTCACCCCTTCGAGAACAGCTGCTCCGGTGCAAACGCCCCGGTCGTAGTTCACGAGCCCGAAGCCCGAGACAAGCACCCGCCTGGCATCGGGCACCTGGGCGCCCAGCGGACTGTGCAGCACCTGTCGCAATGCTTCGGTGACATTCTGGAATCCGCCGGCTGCGCCCGCCTGCCCCGCCGAGAGTTGACCACCATTGGTATTGAGCGGCATCGAACCGGATACGGTAAAATCGTGCCTGTCGATGAAGCCTGCGACCTCGCCTTTCCGGCAGAAGCCTAGATCCTCCATCTGCATGGCCACAATCACCGGATAATCATCGTAGAACTGGATCGTATCCATGTCTTCGGGGCCGCATCCGGCGGCGTTCCAAAGCGTGTCTACATCCCTGGCCCATCCGCCACGGACCTGGACGGGATCTTCGGGAAACGCGTTGTGGCGTTCGATCGTCGCCATGATCGAGGCTGCAGGAAGACCCAGGGATTCCGCCTTCTCTTCTGTGGTCACAATAAAGGCTTCAGCACCTGCGCAGGGCATGACGCAATCCAGAAGATGAACCGGATCGCTGATCACCCGGGATGTCATGTATTGTTCAAAACTCAGTGGGTGTTTCATCAAGGCATGAGGATTGGACAGGGCGTTTGCCCGTTGCGCCACACAGAGCTTGGCGAAGCTCTCCCGCCCAATCCCATATGTGCGCATGTAATTGTCTGTAATTAGCGCAAAGGTCGCATTCGGCCCGCCAAATCCATAAGGATACATAGCGTCCTGAGAAAACCGCGAAAATCCAGCAAGGGTCTGGCGGAAGCTGTCGACATGATTGGTATCGGCGGCAAGGCAAACAACAATTTCGGCGTCTCGTGACTGGACGGCGCGCGCGGCGCGGCGCATCGCCATGACGCCGCTGGCGCCCCCTGTCGGAATGTGATCCATCCAACTCGGACTGAGCCCAAGATGCTGGATCATGCCGACCACAGTGTCCGGTCCCGACGAAAAGCTGGCAAAACAAAACCCGTCGATATCAGCCGGCCCCAGGCCGGTACGCCCGGCCAGCGCGCTCAATGCGGCACCGGCCCACCAATGCGCGGTTTCAGGTGAGTAGCGAACATACGGAACGGTGACGGGGCAGCAGACAGCAACACCATCGTATGCAACCGGGCGCCGGTTCAAGCCCTTCGCCTCTTGAGTGAGCGGGTGTCGTGTAAGCCGCTATTGTTCATGAGTTCCCCAACCAGGTCCTTGACCTTTCCACGCAGGATTTTCCGTGTGGCGGTCAACGGCAGTTCATCAACGAAGCACACCCAGCCCGGGACCTTGTAATACGCCATCTGATCCAGCGCCCAATGCACAATCTCGTCGGCTTTCCTGGCCGAACCCTCACCCGTTTCCAGTACAATGACGACCGCAACCTCATCGCCGCGGGTTTCGTCCGGCGTCGCCGCAGCCGCAGCCATGCGGATGTCCGGATGCCGATTGAGGATGGTCTCGACTTCCACAGCGGCGATGTTTTCGCCCGACCGGCGGATGACGTTTTTCTTTCGGTCGACGAAATGAAACGAACCGTCGGGATCCCGCGAGACGATATCGCCGGTATGAAACCAACCACCTTCCCAGACTTCATCGGTGGCCTGCTGGTTTTTCAGGTATCCGGAAAAGAAGCCGTAGCGGCGATTGTCGCCCTTGCGGCGGACAAGAAGTTCACCGGCAACATCCCCCTCGACATCTTGCCCCGCGTCATCAACCACCCGCACTTCAACAGACGGTTCGGCCCGGCCGAAGCAGGAAGTGCCGATCTTGCGCGGCTCTTCGTTGGCGCAAATCACGCCGCCACTGCCGGTTTCCGTCATGGCCCAGGCCTCAATGAGCGGGAAGCCGAAACGCTGTTCAAATGGCTCGTGCAGCTTCTTGTCCACGCCGGCGCCGAACCCAAAGCGAACCGAATGGTCGCGATCAGACGACGATCGTGGAGCGCTGCTCAACATCGATGGCATGACGCCGAGATAGTGAACCACGGTGGCGCCGCTCTCGCGCACCGAATGCCACCAGCTTCTGGGATGGAAACGGTCCAGAAGGATAATGCAGCCGCCAACCGTGATCATCGCCATGACGGAAACGGCCATGGCATTCATATGAAAGACTGGCAAGGGCGTGAGCATCCGCTCGCAATTCTTGCGCAAGCCGATGTAGCCTCCGGTTTCAGCGTACCAGTCACCGGAATGAAGGAAGTACTCGTTGCTTAAGATGCAGCCTTTGGGCTGGCCGGTTGTCCCGGACGTATAGAGCAACGCGCATTCGGTGGAATTGCCCAGTTCCACGCTGCCCGAAGCGGGGAGGATCGCGTCAGGCAGCGCGTCTCCGGGGGAGATTACCGGCAAGTTCAGACCCGCGTTCGCGGCGGCCTGCCGCAATTCTTCGACTCTTTCGGGCAGGACAATCGCCAAGATCATTTCCGAGTGTTGGGCGACGTATTCCAGTTCTGCGAGCCGCAGGTCCGGATTGATCGGTACGACCGAGGCACCGAGGCTGTTGAGCGCTAGCCAGATCTCCAGATACACTGGCCTGTTTTGTAGCAGCAGTCCGACGCGGTGACCTGCCCCGTAGCCTGCCTGGGTGAGCTGCTTGGCCCAGACGCTGACGCGCGCCCCCATTTCGGCATAGGAAATTTCACCCGCCGGGATCCCGTAGATCCCGGCGGTTTCTTCCAGAACCTGCAGAAAGGGTGCCTCACCCCGCCGATGAATAGCATCAGTGAAGCGTTCGAAAACTGTTTGCTGGGACATGCGCCGCCTTAAATGAAGAGTTGGAGATTGCCGAACGGGGCATCGAAATTGATCAGATCAATCCGCTTGAGCTTGATCCTCAGCGCACCGTTCTCTTCGACCAAGTGATGCGACACCCAGCCCGAATAACGCTCAAGCTGGTCGCCCCGTGTTTCGGTGTAGACGAAGGATGTCCTGGCCTTGCAGACGCCGTCACCTTCGCCAAGTGACAGAATGCGCGGCCGCTCAAGCAGGTGATGGCAACGGCTTTTGGGCTTTTGGCTGAAGGTGCGTTCGCCAGCAAGCCGCTCCACCCGCACCGTCAGCAACAGCCGGTCTTCATACATCAGCGACGGCTGCATGATCGGGTCCTGCTGCTTCCATTCGAGCGGCATCCAGTAGCGCCCCTCCTCGTGAAACAACGACAACCAGTCTTCCCAGCGCATCTCATCGAGAGCCGCAACTTCATCATAGATGAAGTCTACAATCCGATCCGGTTTCATTCCGCAGCCTCCACGGGTTCATCCATGCCGAGCGTCATGAACTTGCTCCAGGCATAGAACTGGTTGCGCATCTGCCGCTCTGATGTTCCATTGACGACCTCGTTCGCATCACGCTGTTCGTCCGCTTCGTACAGGCGATGAAGGTCTATCCATTCATTGCCATCCGAGTGCAGTCCCTCCTGGGCTCGCTCGTACATTTCCAGATCATCGTGACCCACGATCGAGGTCGGCGCATTGATGAAGCGATTGTACATAAGCGACCGCTCATATATCTTGTCCGGCGCACCAACGAGGCGAAAGACGAAGCTTTCAACCAAGGTCTTGTCGACGGCGAGAGGGATAAAGTTGCGCAGGATCTGGACCGGTCCCTTGACCATGATATTCGGCATATAGATTGTGTTGTGGCGAACATCGCCGAGGATTTCCCTGGCCCTTTCCGGCCCATAGGACGCCTCCATCCTTGCCATGTATTCGGACACATCGTCGTAGTCCTGATGGATCGATCCCGAGACCCCTGTATGGCCATGACCATTCGGCCAGACCCGGATACCCGCTCCCTCATAAAACTCATAGGGTGACATAAACGGTGCATAGAGCTGCACCGCCATCGGGGTTTCCGTGAACTTGTGCTTCTCGCGTTCCCAGACGCTCACAGCGGTGCCGGCGGAGCTTTCATGGGCGACCATCGGGTGGCAGGTGTCAGTCTGATTATCCACCAGCATCTTCCAGTTGCACTGATGCATGTAGCGGATTGGCGGAGCAATGATCTCAAGCTTCCCTTCCGGGGACCGGTCGATCATGTTGTCGATGGTTGACAGGGACTCGCCGAAATACTCTTCAAAGGAGGGCCCGTTGTCGGCGAGTCTGGCAAAAATGAAATCGCGATAGACCTTGACATTCCTGACGCGCGCAAGCCCTTCGGATGCGGCTTGCGTGTCGAAACCGGTCCCTTCATACCCTTTCTTCAGCGGGATCGCGAGAATCGATCCATCGGTCTTGAACGACCATGCGTGATAGGGGCAGCGGAAGAATTTACCCGTGTTTCCGCAGGCCTCCGATGCAATCTTGACACCTTTGTGCGGGCACCGGTTGTGCAGAACGTAGATCTCTCCATCGCGATGGCGGGAGATCAATATGGGCTGGTGGCCGATTTTCGAAGTGATGAAATCGCCCGGATTCTTCAATTGACTGGCATGGCCGACATAGACCCATGTGTTTGGAAATAGATTCTCCATTTCCAGATCAAAGATCTCCTTGTCCACATAGGTGTCGCGATGAACGGCATAGCCCTTCACCAGATCCCGTATGGCCTTCGCATTCCCACGGTATCGATCCATGACAACCTCCCTTGCGGACTAAATATCCAAAACCAGTCGCGGCGTTTTCGACCGCGAAACGCAAATCTGCATCACTTTCCCCGAAGCCTTTTCGGCGTCTGAAAGAATGACGTCCCGATGATCGGGTTCACCCTCGATCACCTCACACTGGCAAATTCCGCAATCGCCGCGCTTGCAGTCGTAGAGCGGATCAAGACCGGCATCTTCCAGCGCCTCGATGATTGTCTTGTCTGCGGCGACGTGAACCACCTGCCCCGAACTCTTCACAACAACATCGAAAGCCGTATCGGATGCATGATCAATGGCGGCGGAGAAGAGTTCATAGTGCAACTGATCCGACGGAAACCCTTGTCTGTCCGCGGTTGCCTTGATGGCCTCGATCATGCCCGTCGGCCCGCAAAAATAGAGATGAGCATTCTTCGCTGCTGAATTCAGCACGGCGCCGATGTCGAGAGCATTGTCCTGATCATCGTAATGAAGAAACAGTCGGTCCCCGCAAATGCGTTGCATTTCTTTGACAAATGCAAGCTTCCCTACGCTTCGGCCCGCATAGTGCGCTTCAAACAGCCGGCCCGCGCGGGCCAACTCATCGGCCATGGACAGGATCGGCGTTATCCCGACACCGCCCGCAATCAGGATCGCGGGTCCATCATGCTCCTGCACCGCAAATTGACTGACCGGGTCCGAAATCTGAACCTTGTCGCCCCGTTTGAGCGCATGCATGAATCGGGATCCGCCTTGGCCGTTCTTTTCAAGCAGAACACCCAACGCCAGTTCTCCGGCGCTCAATCCCGACAGGCGCAGCAGGGAATAGGCCCGGCTGGTTCCGTCAGTAAGCAACACGCGAACATGCGCACCCGCGGTCCAGGTTAATGTCGCACCGGTAGCGCTGGTGAATTCAAGCCTCTTTATGTCAGCAGTCTCGTAAGCCGATGAAAGGAGCTGATAGGTCTTGGTTTGCATCTCGCACGCTTTATGGTTTTGCATAAATTTATATATAAAACATCATCTGTCAAGACATTTGCACAGCGCTTTAAAAAAGCCGATTGATTTCCAAATATTTAGCCATAAACTTATGTATTGGCATGTTAAAGTATGGTCTTAATCGGCTTGCGGAACGCTCTCCATCAACTCAAAATCCGCTGGACCGGACTGGATACGCTGGTGCAATCGAAATCTCGATCAAAGGTGTCCGTCGCCTGCGAAGGTGCAGGATCGGCGAACTGAGCGGACGCGATGGCTCCCTCACCGCGTCAGTATGTCAGGCCGCGCCTAACCGGCCAGTAGAGTTCCGCAATTGGGCACCTTGGGCTCAAGACCCAATTGCACCAGCATCTGGTGGATGGTTGCCACCGACGCCGACAAAACCGGAATGCCGCATTCATCCTCAACCCGCTGGATCGCCGCCAGCGACGGCATTTGCACGCAGGCTGAAAGCACAAGGGCATCGATGTTCTTCAGGTCAAGACGCTTGTAAATGTCCACAAGGTTCATCGGGTCCTGAGCGGCAACCTCGAGATTGTCCGGAATCTCCAGGGCAATGTAATCCTTGACCTCGACACCTTCGGCCTCGATATACTCCGCCACCATTTTGGTCAGTGGTTTCATGTAGGGCGCAACAATCGAAATACGCTTTGCCCCCATCAGTTTGAGACTGTCGACAAGCGCCCCGGCGGAACTGACCACCGGCGCAGGGTGACCGTTTTCAACGGTGATCCTGTGCAGGCGTTCCTGGCTTTCTCGGTGATAGCCCTTGCCCATGGCCATGATGGCGACAAGACAGGCGTAGCCCATCACATCGACGGCGGCATCGGAAAGCTCATATGCGCAACGGTCGCTGTCACGGTCCATCGCCTTGAGTTCTTCCGGAGTGACCTTCTTCATCCGCATCCGCGAGGAGTGGAACGAAAAACGCTCCGGAAAAATGCTTTCGCGGGCACGCAGCATGGCCGGAATTTCGCGCTCCATGGTCAGGTTTGACGAGGGAACGATCTGGCCGATCTTGATCGACTGGTTCATGTCAATCACCAATCTTCACAACAGGATTGCGCAGGACGCCGATACCGTCGACGCCACATTCGACGACGTCTCCGGGCCACATGAATTCCTGCGGATCACGCCCGGCGCCAACACCCGAGGGTGTTCCGGTCGCAATGATATCACCAGGCTCCAGCGTCATGCCCGACGACAAGTCGGCTATCAGGGTCGGAATATCAAACAGCAGGAACTTGGTGTTCGAACGTTGCTTTTCCTCGCCGTTCTTTTTCAGCCAAAGGACGAGATTGTGCGGATCGATGATCTCATCAGCCGTCACGATCGCCGGACCGAACGGCGCATAGCTGTCCTGCCCCTTGGAAAAGATCCACTGTCCGGCACGCCGGTTGTCGCGCGCCGAAACGTCGTTGATCACCGAATAGCCGAAGACGTGGCTCATCGCGTCTTCCTTGCCGATACGGGTCGCCCGCTTGCCGATGATCACGGCCAGCTCGACCTCCCAGTCAAGTTGCTGGGTCATCGCAGCATTGTGCTGGATCGGCTCGCCGTCGGCTATGACGGCCGTCGGCGGTTTTGAGAACACAACCGGCTTGTCGGGAAGCTCTTTGGAGGTATCGAGCGATCGCGCGGATTCGGCGACATGCTCGACATAATTCAGGCCAATGCCGAAGATGTTCTTGCGCGGACGCGGAATGGGCGCCAGCATCTTCACGTTTTCAACGGGAACGGCAATGCCGGTCGGGCGTTTGCCATCGGTGTCGGCGATCGCGCGAGCCAGAGCCGCCAACGCATCCGGACCCTGGTCGATCAGATCAAGCATCGAGGTCGGGAACTCTTCCCCGACTACATCGCCGAGTCGCTCGACGTCAATGACAAGTCCACCCCAGACAACACCAAGACGTCCCTCTGCCGCTGCCGCGGCACGATAGGTTACAAGTTTCATTTTTTGGTTCCTAAACTGTCTTATTTCTCGACGATCTGATGACCGTCATTTTCCTCCAGCGCCTGCTCGGCGTAGAAGCCAAGCTTGTGCATGGTCGGCAAATCGTTGAATGAGAACAGACACGCATCATCGCCGGTCGCGGTGTTGCAGTGCTCGTGCCACATCCAGGGCGGGACGCAGAAAATGTCCTTCTCTTTCCAGTCAATGCGCTTGCCGTTGATGACGGAATAGCCCTCGCCTTTGGCAACCTGATAGATGATATTGCCGGTGTGACGGTGCGCCTTCGTATGCTCCGACGGACGCAGCAGTTGCATGGTCGCTCCCATGGTCAGCATGGGCTCGCCGCCCGTGTGCGGGTTGGTGTAGCGCATGATCACGCCGTCATATGGAGACCCATCGGTCACCTTTGCGTAGTTCAAGAGCGCTTCGTAGGTTGGGTCCCAGCGATATTGGAATAGGGGTGAATAGGGTTTGTCCCATTTGTCCATCAGTGGCAGCAAGCCCGGTGCGCCGTAGGTCAGCGGACTGTCATTCACCGGAAGATTGGTTGTCTGGTAGTCATTGGGATGCACGGCGTAAAAATTGGCTTCGAGCGCATTGGTCAGCGGAATATCGAGCCCGTCCTGCCACATGCTTGTTTCCCCGTCTTCGGCGATCCCGTGCTCATGCCACGTGCCGTTCGGTGTGATCACAAAGTCGCGCGCACCCAGACCAATCTTGTGACCATCGACAATGGTATAGGCGCCGGCTCCTTCCATGATGAAGCGCAAGGCCGTCGCCGCATGCTTGTGCGCACCGGCCCGTTCGCCCGGTTTCATCACCTGGATGCCGGAAAACAACCAACCGCAGCAGGCGCTGACATCCTTGCGTTTTGGGTTGCGCAGATAGACCACCCGCCGCCCGGCGTCCTCGGGACGCACGAGATTGATGGCACGCAACACCTGTTCGCGCAAATCTGAATTGCGCCACAAAACAGGGTCGGAGACCGGCGTTGGCTCCCATGGCTCAATCGAATTGGCGATCGTCCAAAGTGCCCCGGTATCCAGCTTTGCCAGATCTTCATAGTAAGAATTCAGTTCGGCATTGTCCGCAACGCGGGCACGCCCAAGAATGTCATCGCCGTGTGCAGCATTCGTCATTGCATCGTTCCTTCCCTACTTGAGATTGTCGAAGTGAATGGGTTCTGAGGCCGGCAGATCACCCTCTGGCGTTCCGTCGGTTTCATAGCGCGGAGGAGTTGTCGCCAAGGCGCTTTGAGGCGAAGTGTTCAAATGAAGCTGGAAAACGTCGAAGCGGTTGTAGTGCCCGATAATGTCGTGCATCTGCTTGGGCTGGATACAGCGCGCCAAATCAATCTCGGCGTAAACGATACCTTCATCGTCGATAAGGCTATCACCCACGACCCGGCCATCTGGTCCGACAATTCCCGAAAATGCGCTGGATTTGCGCTCCAGCATGGCGCGTGCGTCCGGGCGCACCTTTTCCATCTCGGTGATAATCTCGTTGGAGATTGTCGAGGTTGAAACGATCGTGAAGACCTTGCCCTCGAAACTGTGCGACTGCCCACGCAGCTTGATCGCCTCGGCCATGTCATAATCGGGAGGCGCAACCGGCAGCGAGATGTAGCATGCCGCGTGCACGAGTTCGCCTTGGGCAAGCAGAGAAAACCTCGCCAGGGTGTTAGTGTTCTCGCCACAGGCGAGCCCTCCCAGAGGGCCGATCTCGGTGTCATGGACTTTGAGGCTGGATCCGTCGCCGCCCGTCCAAGTGAGCTTTTCGGCCCATGTCGGGACAAGCTTGCGATGCTTGCCGATAATGGTGCCATCCGGTCCGATGAAGACCAGCGTGTTGTACAGTCCGCCGAGCGATATCGGGCTTCGTTCGTTCACGCCGATCACCACATAGGTGTCGTTTGCCTTGGCCGCGGCGCACACGGTCTCGATTTCCGGACCAGGCAGGAATATTGAAGCCCGCACCAGTTTTTCAAACCAGGCCCCTCCGGTGACCGGATCGGTAATCCAGTTCCAATAGGGGTACCCGGGGATAAACACCTCCGGAAACACAACGAGGCGCGCACCGTTGCCCGCCGCTTCGGAGATCAGATCAGCAGCCTTTCTCGCCGTTGCTGCGGCGTCCAGATAGACGGGGCTGGCTTGCACCGCCGCCGCCTTGAACCATGGGAATTCCTTATCAGGCAACATGGGGACTCCTATTTGCTGTCTTCGTAACGCAGGAAAGCGGTCGTCAGCGCTCCGACAATCTGGTCAACGTGCTCGGCCTTCAGCATCAGCGGCGGCGATATGATGATGTTGCAGCCGGCGGGTCGACGATGGCTCCCTCGTCGCGGGCGAAGGCGGCAATCATCTCGCCCTGGCCCTTGCCGGGATCAATCGGTTCGTGTGTCTTTTTGTCGGCGACCATATCAATGCCGACCATCAGCCCCTTGCCCCGCACTTCGCCGGTAAGCGATGACCACGAGGGGGTATCGGCGAGGCCTTTGAACAGCCGCTCGTCCTGGATCTCGGCATTCTGGGGAAGCTTTTCCCGTTCGACGATGTCGAGAACAGCACCTTGACCATGTCCTCTTCCGCCGCCAGATCCATGATTTCGGCGGAAAGCGCGATCAACGGCGCAGTGGTTGTGCCGGCGAAGCTCGAATAATAGCTGATGTTGTCCATCTGCTCGATGAGCACGGCTTTGACCTCAGCCCGATTGTGCCCGACATTCACATTCCAGAGCCCGCCGATCCCGTCGAGATAGTTCCCGCCATCAATGTCGGTGACAAACACGCCATCGCCTTTGACAATGATCTGCGGCGGATGCTCCTCCGAAATAAACGCATGGATCATTGGGTGAAGTTGATGGCGCGCTTTGTGCTCGCGCAGGAAGTTGTTGTCCTTGATCGTCATGGATTTGTCTTTTCCGTTACGGCATTATCCCAAAGCGATGCAGACCGACTTGGTCTCGAGATAGTTGTCCAGCGCGGACCGTCCGTGCTCGCGGCCAATGCCGGATTGCTTGTATCCGCCGAATGGCATGTTCTGGTCAGGGAGGTTGTGCGTGTTCACCCACACGGTTCCTGCCTGAATCCGCGGGATATAACGGTTCACCGTGTTGATGTTGGTTGACCAGATCGAGGCGCCGAGCCCGTACTTTGTGTCGTTGGCCATCCGGATTGCATCCTCGGGATCCTCGAATGGAGAGATCGTGAAGACAGGTCCGAAAACCTCGTCCTGCATGATTGCCATGTCACGGCTGACATTCGTAAAAATCTGCGGCCGGACGAAATAGCCGGCACCGCCATATGCTGTCGTGTCGAGAAGCGGTGTCGCGCCCTGCTCGATGCCACCGGCGATGCAGGCGGAAACATGGGCCTGATGCTTGGCCGAAACCATTGGGTTGATCTGGTTGGCCGGATCAAGGCCAGATCCGATTGGCAGTGACTGCGCTACCTGCGCCATGGTCTCGCAGACCTTTTCGTACACCCCCTTTTGGGCATAGATCCGGGTCCCGGCGCAGCAGGTCTGCCCGGAATTGAAAAACACGCCAACGCCTGCGGCGATGCCGAGCTGCTCAAGGTCCATATCGTCGAACATGATCATGGGTGCCTTGCCGCCGAGCTCCAGCGTCACCCGCTTCATGTCCTGCATTGCCTGGATACCGATGCGTTTGCCGACTTCGGTTGAACCTGTGAAAGCCAGTTTGTTGATATCGGGATGGGCCGTCAGCGCGGCACCCGCTTCTTCACCGGTTCCGGTCACGACATTGACCACGCCCTCCGGCAGACCAGCCTCAAGGCAAATCTCGACCAGCCGAACGGTGGTCAATGGCGTCTCCTCGGCCGGCTTGATGACAACCGTGCAGCCGCAAGCGAGCGCCGGAGCGATTTTCCACACCGCCATGTTCAGTGGAAAATTCCAGGGCGTAATCGCGCCGACAACGCCTATCGGCTCCTTGCGGGTATAGGCGTTGTATTTCGTGCCCGGCGGGACCGAAACCGAGATGTCTATGGTGGAGCCTTCGATTTTGGTTGCCCATCCGGCCATGTACCGCATGTATTCGGCGGAGGCGCCAACCTCGATCAACCGCGACAGCATGACAGACTTGCCATTGTTCAGCGTTTCAAATTGCGCAAGCTCTTCACCATTGGCTTCGATCAGGTCCGCGATTTTCAGCATCACACGCTGCCTGTCGACCGGCGACATGGACGACCACTCGCCGTTCAGCGCGGCCCTGGCGGCCTTCACCGCTTTGTCCACGTCCTCGGCTCCACCGCGCGGCACTTCCGCCATTTTTTCGCCGGTCGCCGGATTGAAAACATCAATCGTTCCGCCATTCGCGGCTTCCAGCTTCTGCTTACCGATAATCATTCGAACCGGAGATTTCAGAAAATCCGCGACAGCGCGCTCGATCTGGGAGACGGATGTATGTGGAGCTGCAATCTGCATGTTCGCTGCTCTTTCTCGCAAGAGGCCTAAAACATTTTCGACCACATCAGGCCGAAACGACTTGACCTATTTTACATATAAATTTATTCATTACCATACATTTTTTAGGAGACGTCCATGGCCGAGCGTTCATTTGCAAAAGAGGTGGAGGATCTACGTCTTGGGGAAGGTGATATTTTCCGAGGCGAAGGAATTCTTGCCATTACGAAGGCACTGCTCCAGGCAGGCGTATCCTATGTGGGCGGTTATCAAGGGTCTCCCATCTCCCACCTGATGGACGTGCTGGCCGACGCCAACGACATTCTCGAAGAGCTCGGTGTGAACTTTCAAAGTTCGGCCAGCGAGGCAACAGCCGCTGCAATGCTGTCCGCTTCGGTGATGTACCCGTTGCGCGGGGCGGTGGCCTGGAAGTCAACGGTGGGGACCAATGTCGCCTCGGATGCTCTGGCCAACCTCGCCTCCGGCGGCGTCACCGGTGGCGCGATGGTGATCATCGGCGAGGATTATGGTGAAGGCTCCTCCATCATGCAGGAGCGCACCCACGCTTTCGCGATGAAATCACAGATGTGGCTGCTGGATCCGAGACCTGAGCACGAGTGCATCGTCAATTTGATTGAAAAGGGCTATGAACTCTCCGAAGCATCCAACACTCCGGTCATGCTGGCCGTTCGCGTGCGGTCCTGCCACATGACCGGAAGCTTCATATGCAAGGACAACAAGCGGCCGGAATTCACACTGAAGGATGCCCTCAACAGTCCAAAACGCGACCTCGACAGAATCGTGCTGCCGCCTGCCGCCTACGAGCATGAACAGGAAAAGATCAAGCACCGCATGCCTACCGCGATTAATTTCATTCGCGACAATAAGCTTAACGAATTCTTTGGCGAAAAAACCGGGAAGACCGGGATCATCACCCAGGGCGGGATGTACAACAGCCTGATCCGCGGCCTGCAATTTCTGGGCCTGAGCGACGCCTATGGAAACACCAAGATCCCTATCTATGTGATGAATGTAGGCTATCCAACAATCAATTCGGAGGTCGAGGAGTTTTGTGAAGGCCTGGATGCGGTTCTGGTTGTTGAAGAGGGACAGCCGGAATATATCGAACAATCGATATCCACCGTGCTTTCGCGGCTTTCAGCTCCAACCAAGATCCGTGGCAAGGCCTATTTGCCGATGGGCGGCGACTACACGGCAGCGGTCCTGAGCGATGGAATCGGACGCTTTCTTGAGGATTTCGATCCCAAGCAACTTGGAAACCGGCCTCCAGTTCCCGAATCGAAACCGATTCTCTCCGAACCGGCCATTCACAAGCTGAAGGAGGTTGTCCCTCCCCGACCGCCGGGGCTGTGCACCGGCTGCCCCGAACGGCCGATCTTTGCCGCCATGAAGCTTGTCGAGGAAGAACTCGGCCAGCATCATGTCTCCGCCGACATCGGCTGCCATCTGTTTTCGATCCTGCCACCCTTCAACATCGGCGCAACAACCATGGGCTATGGCCTGGGGGCAGCTTCGGCCGCGGCTTTCAATGTAAAAGCCGACAAGCGCTCGATCGCGATCATGGGTGACGGCGGTTTTTGGCACGGTGGCCTGACCAGCGGCATCGGCAACGCCGTCTTCAACAAGCACGACGGCGTCTTCCTGATTGTCGACAATTACTATTCCTCCGCCACTGGCGGCCAGGACGTGCTCTCCTCCCGTGCGTTCAACAAGCGCCGCAACACGAACAATACGATTGTCGACGCAGTAAAAGGCATCGGCGCCAAATGGGTACGCCAGATCGATCACACCTATGATGTCACCCAGATGCGCGCAGTGCTGAAGGAAGCCCTGACGACCGAAGAGGAAGGACCGAAAATCATCGTTGCTTCCTCGGAGTGCATGCTCAACAAGCAGCGTCGGGTGAAACCGCAGATCAACAAGGCCATCAAGGGTGGGAAGCGGATGGTGACCGCCCGGTTCGGCGTCGATGAGGATGTCTGTACCGGAGACCACGCCTGTATCAGGCTCTCGGGCTGTCCTTCCCTGTCGGTCAAGGAGCTTGGAGATCCCTTGCGGGACGATCCCGTAGCATCCATCGACAACACCTGCGTGGCCTGCGGCAATTGCGGCGAAGTGGCGGACGCGGCGGTGCTATGCCCCTCGTTCTATCAAGCTGACATCGTTCATAATCCCGGCACTTGGGACAAGCTCAAAAACAAGCTGACCACGCCGGTGATCCGGTTCCTGCAGAACCGTCAGGACCGCCTAGCGGTCAACTTTGAAGCGTGAGGCTGAAAATGAAGGACGATACCGTCAAGCTCAACCTGAAAGCCGCTGGTCCCGCAACCGAACGGCCGATTTCCGTCGCGATCGTCGCCATGGGTGGCCAAGGCGGCGGCGTCTTGACCGGATGGATCGTCAGCCTCGCGGAAAGCCGGGGGTGGATCGCCCAATCGACCTCTGTCCCCGGCGTGGCGCAACGTACCGGCGCTACAATCTACTATGTCGAGATGATGCCACCCGACGATGCGGGCAGACAGCCAATCCTGGCGCAAATGCCAACTCCGGGCGATGTCGATATCGTTATGGCGTCGGAATACATGGAAGCCGGACGGTCGATCCTACGCGGAATTGTCACGCCGGAACGTACCACCTTGATTGCCTCCAACCACCGTTCTTTGGCCGTTTCAGAAAAAATGGCCCCGGGCGACAGCATTGCCGACAGCGGGGCCGTGACCAACGCCATCGGTGTTGCCGCTTTGCGCGAAGTCATTTTCGACATGAACGCCGTCGCCGTGAAGAACGGCAGCGTGATTTCCGCGGCTTTGTTCGGCAGCTTGGCGGCATCTGGCGCTCTGCCATTCGAGCGAGAGACCTATTACGAGGTCATTCGCAAAGGCGGCAAGGGTGTCGAAGCCAGCATTCGGACCTTCGACGCCGCCTATGACCGCACCTTGGCTGGTGAGGAACAGCAGAGCCAGCCGGAAGAAAGCACGGCAAAGCTGCCGATCCCGGCAAGTCTGGCTGCGCCCAAGGCAGACCACCTGCTGCAGCGACTGCGAAATGAACTGCCACAGGAAGCTCACGGGATGGCGTTTCTGGGCCTGCAGAAGGTCGTGCAGTTCCAGGACATCAGCTATGGCGAAGAATATCTTGACCTTCTCGATCAACTGCACATCTGCGACCGGTCGGCCGATGGCGAGGCAAAAGACTGGTTGTTCACCGAACAGGCTGCCAAGTACCTCGCCAATGCAATGACCTACGACGACTTGATGCGGGTGGCGGGCCTGAAGACACGGCTCAAACGCCGCGAGCGGATCGAGCGCGAACTCGGGATATCAGATAAGCAGATCTTGCAAACAACGGAATATATGCACCCGCGAATGGAGGAATTTGTCTCCGTACTGCCTGTCGGCCTGGCGCGCTGGCTCATTGGTCGCAAAAGCATATACGGCTGGCTCGATCGCAGAATTAACAAGGGGAGGCGTGTGAAAACTTACTCTCTGCACTGGTTCCTGGCGCTTTATTTTGTCGGGTCCATGAAGCGGATCCGCCGATTGTCATTGCGCCACCTTGAAGAAGTAGCCCATCGCGATGATTGGCTTGAAAAGGCAAAAACGGCACTTGCCTCAAACTATGAACTGGGTGTCGAAATCCTCCGGTTCCGCAGGCTGATCAAGGGATACTCGGATACCCATGTGCGCGGCCGGTCCAAGTTCGACAAGGTCATGCGCACGACACTCAAAATCGCCGACCGCGACGACGCCGCCACTTGGGCGCGCCTTATGCTAGCATCCGCTATCAAAGATCCTTCCCAGGACGGGCTCGACGGAACAATCAGAACAATAGAGACAATGGCATGACTTCATTACCAGCAGCCCCGTTGGCAGAGCAACTGTCGGAACTTCCGCTTGGCCGCCGTCCAGCGGAATTCTGGTCGGCTAAGACCATTTTCCGGCATGGACAGTGTGATCCCGCCGGTATTGTCTACACGCCGAAATTCTTCGATGTCTTCAACCGGACGATCGAGAAATGGTTCTCCGAAAGCTTGGCGCTGGACTATTACGAGATTCTCGGAACACGTCGAATCGGATTGGGATACGTCACTGTGTCTGCGGAGTTTTTCATTCCGTGCAAGATGGGTGAGGAAATAGAGGTCTTTGTCCGTGTCGTCAAAATCGGCAACAAATCCTACACTTTGATGCTGCATGGCATGAAAGGCGGTAAGGAAGCTCTGCGCGGGCACTTCGTGACGGTGACGACATCCCTGGACACGCACAGTTCCATACAGATTCCATCTGACATCCGGCAGGCCCTGGTAGCATATGGAGAAAAAACCAATATATAAACGTATCTGTTGATGACATGAGGGCGGTGCAATCGGTGCAGACGAAAGATACGCAAGATTCAGCGCATTTCGGTGATGACGAATCGAATCTGACAGTCCGCCAGAAAGCCGAGACGCGATTTTGGCTTCAGGTGCTCAATGTAAACAAACTGATTTACGGTGATCTGAACTCGGCACTCAACGACCGCTTTGGTCTTTCCGTTGCAAAATTCGACGTCCTTGCACAACTTTTCCGGTACCCCGATGGCGTTTCCATGGGTGAGCTCTCGAAAAATCTCAAGGTAAGCAATGGCAACGTGTCCGGGCTAGTGACCAGACTGCGCAAGGACGGTCTGGTCGACAGACAGGTCACAGAAACCGACCGTCGGTCCTTCCGGGCATCGCTGACTGAAAAGGGACGCAAGGTCTTTGACGAAGCAAACAAGCTGCACAGGCAAGTCGTCTCAACAAAACTGCAAAGTGTGCCCATGTCTGATATCGATGCCGTGACCAGTGGGCTCAAGGCAATGTCAATGAAAACAAAAGACGCCTTTGAAGAAGAAGAAGAAATATGACGGAAAAAGGCCGGCTGAAGACCAAACGGCGAAACAGCTTTCCATTCAAATCGCGCGAAAGTCTGCGTCGGTACGTCCCTCATTTGATCACCCGGTTGGCTCACAGATGGGGTGCCGACCAGAACGCCGCGCTTTCGGAACTTGGTTGGAACGGAACAATGATGCGGATCATGTCCTCGTTGTCCGCCCACAAGGAGCTTACGATCAACGAGCTCTCGGTCCTGGCTGTAACCGAACAATCGACAACAAGCAGAAGCATTGAGTTACTCGTCACCGCCGGACTGGTCAAACGTGAGATAAGTGACAGCGATCAACGCGTCCGGACGGTCGTGCTCACGAAACTCGGCAAAGCAAAACTGAAAGAGATCTCGCCGCTGATTAATCGCCTTCACGCCAAGCTGGTTGAGGATATTGATGAGGAAGAGCTGGAGACCTGCATCCGGGTTCTTCAGAAAATGACGGATAAAATTTGTATAAACAAGATTTAACGCTCCGTTTGTTTCAAGATAGGCCGGAGCGGCACAGATGATCCTATCGTTCGACGCTAGTTTGCGTGCCACCAAGCTGGAATCCGTCAGAGCAGCGCTCCTGACTGCGACGTCAATCCCTTCGCGTGCAATATCGGAAATTGCGTCGGTAAGCATGAGATCAATACGCACGTCAGGATAGATTTTCATGAAGTCGAACGTCGTAGGAACGATGTGATATCGCCCAAAGGCAACTGAGGCCGAAACCTTCAGTACGCCGCGCGGACTGTCACTATCAAGCCCGACGTCTGCCTCGAGAGACTCAATACTATCGAGAATTTTGCGCCCTTTGCGGAGATACCGTTCGCCGGCGCCTGTGAGGGTCATGCTACGTGTCGTGCGAGAGAGAAACTGGGCACCAAGTCTCTCCTCAAGCTGTTGAACTCTCTAATTGCTGAATGAGACATCTTAAGACGACGCGCAGCGGGGGAAAAGCCGCCAGCGTCAATTACTGCAATGAAAATCGCCATGTCGCTACTTTTGTCCACGTCACTCACCTTATGATTTGTTCCTTAAAAGAACATAATATTCCAAAAAAGAGTCAATTCTAGCGGGTATTTTTTTGCTCTATCTTCACCGGGAAGTTGTCTCTGACGCATCTGGAGGTAGCATAATGAATACGCAGAATGGCCTTTCAGAAACAATCGTTGCACCCGACCAATATTTCTCACCTGGCGCAAATCAACCGTCTGCCGAAATGAGTGATTTGCGGACCTATTCGGACGAATTCATGATTTCCGGTTTATCCTTCGATGACGATGAAGTGACGATCAACTGGGATGATGGTCATGTTAGCAGATTCACCACTTTTCCGCTGCCGGCGATGTCGGCGGAAAGTCCGATGAACTGATCTGCTCAAGGGCAAGGATGATCACGTTCTTGAATTCCCTTGTTTTGCGCTCTGCCTCCTTTGGAGTTTGTGTTTTGTGGCGGGGATTTATCGCCGTCGCTCGTAGTGCTTTGGCGCACTGGATCGCAGTTTTCGGCTATTGCGGGATATTGTAGCGTAGGATTTGGTTGCGGGGGCACGCAACCTCCGATACCGACAATCGCTGGCAGTTGCCATTTAAAGCCAGCTTTAGGCCTCGCTATATTGGTTCGAAGCGGTCAAGGGGTTGAAATCGCCTCTAATTGGACTGCGATCTGTACCGGTTAACACTGAAAAGCGTGATTCTGTTGCCCCGACTGCGTCAAACGTTGCACCACGAAGCCCGCCGACTATAACCTAAATTCTGCATTTTGTTCTTGTGCGAGCCAGCCACACTGAGTTGCTCACTCAGGATTGGGTACCACTAAAAGAGGTTGCATGGACGCTATTGAAACGAACCGGCTTGTCCTCAGAAATTTCCGGAGCGGGGATGCGCTCGGGATTTACGCATATCTAAAAGAACCCGGAGCGAGTTGCTTTCTTTCCATGAAACTCGACGACATGGGTGCCGCTGAAGCGATGGTGGAAAACCGAAGCCGAAGCGATGATCACATCGCCGTCTGCCTGAAAGATTCAGGCGAGGTGATTGGAGACGTGTTCGCCGTTCCCGAAGAAGACACATTCGCGGTCGGGTGGAATTTCAACGGAGATTTCAGTGGTTGCGGCTTTGCTTCCGAAGCCGCCCGGGCTTTGTTCAGCTATCTGTTCAGCGTCAGAGGTGCCCGCCGGCTCTATGCCTATGTTGAGGACCATAACCGCGCCTCCCGGCGTCTGTGCGAGCGATTGGGGATGCGGCAGGAGGGGTTGTTTCTCGAATATGTAGCGTTCAAAAAGGACGACAGCGGGGAACCAATCTTCGAGAACACCGTGCAGTTCGCCATCCTGCGAAAGGAATGGCTTCAAAGCGGTGAGCGGTAATTCATTGCAAGATCACGCACCCCGCAACAAACTCGCATAAACGCCGTTGAGAGCCACCAACTGGTCATGGCTGCCCTGTTCCACGATGCGCCCCGCCTGCATGACCACGATCAGGTCAGCATGGCGGATGGTCGACAGCCGGTGCGCGATGGTGATCATTGTACGGCCCTTCGACATCCGGGCCAGCGCCAATGACATTGCGCGTTCGGTTCGGGTATCGAGAGCACTGGTCGCCTCATCTAGCAGCAGCACCGGCGGGTCGCGCAGGATAGTGCGGGCCAGTACCAGGCGCTGCTTCTCGCCTCCGGAGAAGCGGTAGCCATTTTCGCCTACCAGCGTGCCGTAGCCTTCGGGCAGCGACGCGACATGGTCGTGGATCTGGGCGATCTTTGCCGCCGCGAACAATTCAGCCTCGGTCGCGTCCGGCTTTGCGAAGCGCAAATTCTCCGCCACCGAAGCATGCAGCAGATAGGGCTCCTGCGAGACGACGCCGAGCATTTCGGACAACGATTGAAAGCTGAGGTCACGCAGATCGACACCGTCGAACCGGATCGCGCCGCTATCGACATCGTAAAGCCGCGCCAGCAGATATCCCAACGTCGTCTTACCCGAACCGGTCGGGCCGACGATCGCGACATTGCTGCCTGCGGGAATGGTCAGGCTGATGTCACGCACGGCGGGACGGCCATCCTCGCGATAGGCGAAGCTGACATGGTCCAGTTCCACCTCTCCGCGCATATCGGCACGCCGGATGGCAACGGGATCGGGCCGCTCGGTGATCTCAACCGGCTTGTCCAGATACTCGAAAATTCGGGCGAACAGGGCGCGCGTTTTCCGCGTATCGCGGCCGATTTCCAGCAACTGCTCGAAGGGCCACAAAAGTTGCTCCTGCAGCGTGATCATCGCGACCAGCGTGCCGATGGTGGCGGGATTGCCAGTCTGCATCAACAGCCCGCCCGCCAGCAGTGTAATCGCCGGCAGGACCGCCAACGCAAAGCCGATCAGCGACCATTGCCATTCCCCTGCGGTATGCGACTTCACTTCAAGTTTCGCCAGGTCGCCCGAGATGCGGGCAAACCGTTGCGTCAGGTGCGGTCCCCGTCCCATGGTGCGGGCGAGGATGATCCCAGAGGCCGACAGCGTCTCCTGCACGGCGACCGACATATCGGCGGCGCGAGCCTGCTGCTGGTAGGTCAGCGCCTCGCGCATCCGGGCCACGCGGTTGCTGATCAGGACCGTCCCCGGCACGATGAACAGAACGAAGAGTGCCAGTCGCCAGTCGAGGATCAGAATGGCGATGGCGGTCATGACGACCGCGCTGAGCGAGCGACCGAGTTCGTCCGCGGTTTCGGTCACCAGTGATTGCAGCCCGTCTATGTCACTGGCGATGCGCGATTGCACCTCGCCCACGCGCGTTCCGGTGAAGAACCGCAGCGAGAGGCTCTGGAGATGGGCGTAGAGTCGCACCCGCAAATCGTGCAGAACCGCCTGTCCGATGCGTGAACTGAGAATGACCTGGCCAGCGCCGATTGCAGCCGACAGAAAGGCGACAAGGACCATGCCCGCCACCAGCCAGACCAGCAGTCCGATATCGTTGCGTGGCAGGGCTTCATCGATGATCGCGCGCAGCAGGAACGGACCCGCCAGGCCGATCGCCGAAGCGACCACCATGAGCAGCATGACCGCCGCGATCCGCTTACGATAGGGCGCGACCAGCGCCAGCACACGCCGCATGGAAACATGCTGCGCGGCAAGGCCGTCATAATCGTCGGAGTCCTGGAGATGTACGGACATTGATACTCTCAGATGGAAACAGGCTGTTCCCGGCGCGGCAGCCGGATTTCGACGGCAAGGCCAGGGTTGTGGGAAGAAAGGATCAGCGCATCGCCTCCATGCGCCTGCGCGATCGCCTTGACGATGGGCAGGCCTAGGCCGGAGCCGCCGCCACTACGCCCCCGTGATTCGTCCGCGCGCCAGAATCGCTCGAAGGCGCGTGCGCGGCTTTCGTCGGGAAGACCGGGCCCGGTGTCGGTGCAACGGAAGAAGACGTGCTGTCTGGCCACGCCGGTCTCGACGTGCACCGTACTTTGCGGCGCATAGCGGCAGCAATTTTCGAGAAGCGCGACGAAGGCCTGTCGCATTCGCGAGCGGTCGGCGCTCGTGACGGCGTTGCGCAACGCCAGGGTCGTGGTGATCCCGGCCTTGCCGAACTGATCCTCAAGCGAGGTCAGCGCCGCCTCGGCCTCCACCGCCAGATCGAGACGTGAACATTGCAGATCGAGCTGCCCCGCATTGCTCAGCGCCAGCGTGCGCAATTCCTCCACGATGGCCGACAGATCGTCCACATGCTCGATGAGCCGGCCATAGAGCTCGGCGCTGGGGGTGAAGGCGCCATCCAGCAAGCCCTGCAATCGGCCACGCAGAATGGTCAGGGGGGTACGCAGTTCATGCGCAATTGCCGAATTCGAGTATTGCAATTCGGCCTCGGCGCGCTGCAGCCGCTCTGCCATCTGGTTGAAGTCGTCGACCAGATCGCTCGCCTCGCCGAAATTGCCACGGCGCAAGGAGGCGCGCGCCGAAAAATCACCCTCCGCAACCCTGCGTGCGGCCCCGGCGACCGATTTCAACGGTTCCACAATCCGCCGCGCAAGGATCCAGCCGAGCAATGAGGCGGTTGATATGCCGATCCCCAGGAGCAGGCCCAACGTGACGATATCACCGGTACGCAGGAAATCGTCGTCGATGAACTCCGGATAGAGCCATTCGTAGATGAAGAAGAAATACGCGATCAGCCCGAAGTAAACGACGGCGAAGGCAAGCAGGGTCAGTGCGATCATCGCGCGGACGATCAGGGAGTTCAGGTTTCTAGCCATGTGTGTTGTCCAGCCGGTAGCCGACACCACGAACACCGGTGAGCAATCCGTCGGCCCCGGCCGCCGTCAATTTGCGACGCAAATTGCTGACATGGCTGTCCACCGTCCGGTCAAGCGCCTCGCCTTCCGGCAGGCAGGCATCGACCAGTTCCGAGCGCTCGAACACCCTGCCCAGGCTCGCGGCCATATGGGCCAGAATGCGAAATTCGGTCCGCGTCAGGTCCAGCTTTACCGGCCCTTCCGCGCTTTCGACCTCCACGCGATAAGCCTGCGGATCTACGGTCAGCGGCCCGACGCGCAGCATCTGCTCGCTGCCGCGCCCCATGGTCCGGCGCAGGACGGCCTTGGCGCGGGCCACAATCTCAAGCGGGTTGAACGGCTTGACGACATAATCGTCGGCGCCGATGCGCAAAGCCTGCAACTTGTCGAGGTCCTCCGCCAGCGCAGTGACCATGATGACCGGCGTATCGCCGCGCCGACGGATCGCCGCCAGCACTTCATAACCGTCCTGTCCCGGTAGCTTGATGTCCAGCACCACAAGGTCGGGCCGCAAGCGCAGGTGATGAGCAAGCCCGACAGTCCCATCACCGGCGGTGATGATCCGGAAACCCTCACGCGACAGATAGGTCCCGATGATCTCAGCGATCTCCGGCTCGTCTTCAATAATAAGGATCAAAGCATTGTTCATGGCCATGTTTTCAATCTTTAAAACAATGTCTCCAAATGTTCACTTGGCTGGGACCGTGTTTTTCCTCAGGTTCTTCTCCCATGATTTTCGCGTGGTCAATCGACTGACGGCAATGTAAAGCACCGGCACAAAGAAAACCGCCAATAACGTCGCGGACAACATCCCGCCAAACACGCCGGTTCCGATCGCATTCTGGATTTCAGAGCCGGCGCCGCGTGCGATCATCAGCGGTACGACACCCAGGATGAAGGCCAGCGAGGTCATCAGGATAGGCCGAAGCCGCAACCGGGATGCCTGCAGCACCGCCCGGTAGAGGCTCATTCCTTCATTCCGCAGGTGCCGGGCGTACTCGACCAACAGAATGGCGTTCTTGGCGGAAAGCCCGATGATGGTGATCAAGCCCACCTTGAAAAACACGTCATTCTCCATCCCACGCGCCAGTACCGCCAGAACTGCGCCGAGCACACCCAGCGGCACGACCAACATGACCGCTAGCGGGATTGACCAGCTTTCATAGAGTGCCGCGAGCACGAGGAATACGACCAGCATCGAGGCGGCCAGGAGCATCGGCGCCTGTGCCGCGGATTGTCTTTCCTGCAGCGATTGCCCGGTCCACTCCAGCGCGAAGCCCTTTGGCAGCTGTTGAGCCAGACGCTCCATCTCGGCCATCGCCACGCCGCTGGACACCCCCGGCGCAGCCGAGCCTGAGATGCGAGCAGCTGGATATCCATTGTAACGCGACAGTTGCAGAGGCGTGGTTTCCCAGACAGGCTGAACGACTTCGGACAACGGAACCATGCCGCCGTCAATGTTGCGCACCTGGAGACGCAGTACATCTTCGACATGCATCCGGGCGGGCGCGTCGGCCTGCACCACAACCTGCTGAAGCCGGCCTTTGTGGGGAAAGTCGTTGACGTAGCTCGATCCAATCGCCGTCGAAATCATGTCGCTTATCGCCGAAAAGGGGACCCCAAGCGCCAGCGCCTTCTGACGATCGATCCTGAGCGCTATGCTCTGCCCATCGGGCAGGCCCTCCGTCATCACTCCGGTAAGCAACTTGCTTTCAGATGCCAGCGCGATCAGCTGGTTCTCGGCCACCTTCAGCGCTGCCGGACCGGAATTGCCTCGGTCCTCCAGCCGCAACGCGAAGCCAGACGTGGTGCCCAGCGATTCGATGGCGGGGGGCTTCATGATCATCGCCGTGCCTTCGGGGATATCCGCCATCGCGGCCTCGGCTGCCGCGATCTCTTCGTTCACCGTCGTCTTGCGCTCGCTCCAATCCTTCAGGCTGGTGAATGCTTGCGCAGCATTGGGACCAGAGCCGGAAAAGCCGAACCCCAGAATGACGATGCTTTCGACAATATCGGGACGGGAAGCGGTATGCGCTTCATATGTTGCGACGATCTCGCGCGTACGTTCGGCGGTGGCGCCGGCCGGCAGCTCGAACATGGCCATGAAATTCCCTTGATCCTCTTCCGGCACGAACGACGTCGCTACCCGTGAATAACCAACGCCCAGGGCCACCAGCAGCAAGGCATAGATGGCCAACATCCGCCCGCCACGCCGTAACATCCAGCCGACGACACCGGTGTAGCGCGCGGTCAGGGCATCGAACTTTCTGTTGAACCACGCAAAGAACCCACTCTTGGCATGACTGTTCGCAGGCCTTAGGATCGTAGCGCAGAGTGCGGGTGTCAGTGTCAGTGCGAGGAAGGCGGAGAACAGGATCGAAACCGCCATTGATATGGTGAACTGGCGATAGATTGCGCCGACGGAACCGCCGGCCATCCCCATTGGAATGAAGACAGCGGCCAGAACCAGTGTGATACCGACGATGGCGCCTGAAATCTCGCGCATGGCCTGACGGGTGGCGTCCCTCGGCGACAAGCCCTGCCGGGACATGATCCGCTCGACATTTTCGACGACGACAATGGCATCATCGACGATGATGCCGATGGCGAGCACCATGCCGAACATGGTCAGCATGTTGATCGAATACCCCGCAGCCATCATCACCGCAAAGGTGCCCAGAAGCGCGATTGGCGCAACAATGGTTGGGATCAGCGTGTAGCGGATCTTTTGCAAGAACAGCAGGATCACCAGGAAGACCAGCACCATGGCTTCGACCAGCGTCTGGATGACCTTGGTGATCGACACCTTCACGAATGGCGCGGTGTTGTAGGAGATCGTGACCGCCATGTCCTTCGGCATCGCGGTTTGCAACTCGGCCAGGCGCTTTTCGATCGCGGCTGCGGTGCTCACGGCGTTGGCGCCGGGCGTCATCTGGATCGCGGCCGCCGCCGCGGGCTTACCATTGCTGCTGACACTGAAAGCAAGTGTCTGTGCGCCGAGTTCCACCCGCGCAACATCCGACAGGAGAAGACGCGAGCCATCGGCCTGCACTCGCAACGGTATCGCGGCAAACTCCTCCGGCGTGTTCAACTGTCCATGCACAGTCAGCGGCGTCGAGATCCTCGTCCCCGGAACTGTTGGCTCGTCGCCGACCCTGCCGGGCGAAACCTGAGCGTTTTCGCGCGTGATGGCGGCAGTCACATCGGCCATGGTGAGGTTGTAGGCAGCCAGTTTCGCTGGATCCACCCAGACACGCATGGCGCGTTCGGAACCGAACTGCTGGACACGGCCCACCCCCGGCACGCGCTTCAATTCTTCGCTGACGTTGCGGGTCAGATAGTCACCAAGAGCCAGTTCCTCGGTGTCGCCACTGATTGACTTCAGCGTAATGACCATCAGAAAACCCGATTCAGCGGCTTCGACACTGACGCCACCGCGCCGGACCGCTTCCGGGAGACGTGGTTCGGCGTTCTTGAGGCGATTCTGCACATCCACCTGTGCCAGTTCCGGGTCGGTTCCGGGTTTGAACGTCACCATGATGTTGGCGCCACCGGTCGAGTCGGCAGTGGATTCGTAATAGAGCACGTTCTTGACGCTCGAGAGTTCCTTCTCGATGGGTGTGACCACGCTGTCATTGACGGTTTGTACCGTCGCGCCGGTATATGTCGCGAAGATGCCGATGCTCGGCGGCGCGATTACGGGAAAACGCGCCACCGGAAGCTGCGGAATGGCGACAAGTCCTGCCAACGCTATGAAGATCGCAATCACCCAGGCAAAGACCGGGCGATCGATGAAGAATTGTGGCATGATAATCTAACCTTTAAAGCTTGTCGGTCGCCGGTGCGGCATCTTGCGAGGCGGTAACCGGGGTAACGGTCATCCCGTCCTGCAGGCGGTCCTGTCCGCGAATGACGATTACCTCGCCCGCCTTCAAGCCCGACGTCACGACAAGACGCCTCCCTATGGCGTCGCCCAGGACCACGTCGCGTCGTTCGGCCCGCCCGTCGCCAGCCACGACCACGATCTGCGCCCCACCGGCACCGTTGCGAACGACGGCATCTTCCGGAACGAGCAAAGCATCGGGAAGGAGGCCACGTGGTATTCTCGCGCGGACGTACATTCCGGGCAGAAGCCGCAATCCGGGGTTTTCCACCTCAATCCGGACTGTTGCGTTGCCGGTTCCCGTATCCACCGTAACGTCCGACAGCACCAGCGTACCTGGACGGGGGTGTGGTTTGCCCTCCGCGTCGAGTATCTCGACCGGACCTAATCCTTGCTCGGCAGCAGATTGCAGTCCATCGAGCTTCGCCGCGGGCAGGCGCAGATCCACATACACACGGTCCAGTTCCTGCACCACAGCGAGCTCTGTCTGACTCGAAGTAGATGCGAGAGCGCCCTCGTCGGCCAGCGCGCGCCCGACATAGCCTTTGATCGGCGACCTTATGGTGGCAAAATCAAGATCGAGCTGGCGGCGACGAAAAACCGCCCTGGCCTCGGCGAGGTTAGCCTGCGCCGTGGCCAGTTCATTGCGCGCGTCTTCGTAATTCTTGCGGCTCGTCGCGTTGCTTGCAACGAGTGCTTCGGCACGTTCCAACCCTCGTCGCGCGTGCTCCACCGCCCCTTCGGCTCGGGTCAACCCTGCCCGCGCAGTTTCGAGATCGGCTAAGAGCAAGGCCGGATCGATTTCAAACAGGATTTCCCCGGCCTCAACCTGGGTCCCACCTTCCGCAAACCGCTTCTTGATTATACCGCCGACCTGGGGCCGCATCTCGACTCTTCGATAGGCGGCCACGCGTCCGGGAAGCTCATCGATTAAAACGACGCGTTCCGGTGCAAGCGTGGCGGTGGTGACCTGCGTGGGACCTTGCGCATCTGAGGAAGCGCCTTCTGACCCCGAAACCGCACCGCCCCGAAAAATCAACAACACTGAGAGGATAGATACGCAAACTAAAACGGCGATGATCAAAATGCGATGCGACATGGGACGTTTCCGGGTTGAGGTTTTCATCCGCTCACTGACGTGCGCCCTTCGATACCACGTCGAGAAATGGTGGAGATTTGGTGGAGACGTCGACGGTTTCGGCGACCGCAATCAAAGCCGATAATAAGTCGTTGGTGCGCCCGAGGTTGAGAACGCTAAGGCCGAGAGACCGTTCGAAAAGGATGCGATCACTCTCGGTTTTCGTATCGGATAGCGCGTCATCGAGTTGCAGGCACCTGCGCCAGCTGCCTTTTAGAGGCAGCAGCAGGCACCGATCCGCAACAATACGCTAGGAATCAAGGATGTTATCTGTTGGAACTGAACACTTCTGCGCACCCACTCCCATCTCACTTCTGACGGGGTTCCTCGGCAGCGGCAAAGCGACCGTGCTCAACCATCTCCTGCGCCATCCCGATTTGGCGCGCACGGCCGTCATCATCAATGAGTATGGAGAAATCGGCCTCGCAACAGGAAAAGCGGGGTCCGCGAGAGCACCGTGAACGGAGTCAGCTGAAACCGTTTTGCGGGTTCGGTACGCCCTGCGCATAGAGTTGCAAAGCGCCGCCGCCTTGCCCATTCTATTGAAACTATGGTGTTTTCCAAGTCTTCAACAGCATCCCCACAAATTTCTCGGCAGCTGGCGACAAGGTGCTACTTCTTCTTTGCACGATGCCTATCGTTCTCGATACGACAGGCTCGACGATTGGTCGTGACACCAAAAAGGGATGATCCTCTTGCGGTGTTGCAAGACGTGGTAAAACGGAGATACCCAAGCCTGCTTCGACAAGCCCAAGTGATGTATTAAGGTGTGTCACTTCGTAGGACCAGTTCAGCTTTAGATTGTGCCTCGCGAGCGCACCGTCGAGAAGTGTTCTGTTTCCGCTAGAGCGGTCCACAACCACCAGCGGATAAGCTTCAAGTTGGTTCCACTGGATCTTTTCAAACTCTGCCAGAGGGTGATCTTTTCTCATTGCAAGAACAAACGGATCGTCGATGAGCGGCTCAAACGAAAGGTCGGGATCGGAATTGCCCATGAGATTGATTCCAAACTCCACCTCGCCCCGCGCCACTGCTTGAAGGCCTTCGTTAGCCGTAAGGTCGCGAATTCGAAGACGAATGTGAGGATATTGGTCGCTAAACGTCCTGATGACGATCGGGAGAAAGTAAAATGCTGCTGTAGGGACACAGGCCATGGTGATGAGCCCGCGTCGTTGCGTGCCATCTTTCATAGCGAACAAGGAGCCATCGAACTCCTCAAGCATGCGCCTGACGAGCGGCATCACTTCCTGACCCATAGCAGTCGGCGCAACGTGACGTGTCGTGCGCTCAAGCAACGGTGCCCCGATAGATTGCTCGAGTTTTTGGATGCGCCGGGTCAACGCAGGCTGCGAAATATGAAGAGCATCAGCAGCCCTGTGGAAGCTCTCCAGTTCAACCACTGCTTGAAAAGCGCGAAGATCCAAGATTTCACAATTGATGCTCATATCGCAATAGACCTCCAAAAAATTGCATTTAACAAATAACCTAACCTTCCTCATATTGCAACAAATCGATGGATTGATCCACCAAGTGCAAGATTGAGGCGACCATGAATGATCTTCAAAAGATACCTTGTGTGCTGATGAGGGGCGGAACCTCACGGGGGCCTTTTTTTCTCGCGTCGGACCTTCCACATGATCAGGCTGACAAGGACGCGGCACTTTTGTCTATAATGGGATCGGGCCACCCGCTCCAGATCGATGGCATCGGCGGCGGAAATCCCGTTACGTCCAAGGTCGCGATCATCGGGCCGTCCAACGTGAAGGGTGCGGATATCGATTACCTTTTCGCTCAGGTTCGCACGGACCGCCAGTACGTCGACTATTCGCCCAACTGCGGGAACATGTTGGCGGCCGTTGGTCCGTTTGCAATCGAGGCGGGCCTTGTTCGGGGTCAGGGAAACGATACGCTCGTTCGTATTCACAACGTGAATACCGGCAAGCTGATTGAAGCCAAGGTTCCAACTCATGGCAATGAAGTCATTTACCTCGGCGACGCCTCGATTGACGGGGTACCTGGGCTGGCAGCGCCGATAGCTTTGACTTTCATGGATGCGGCGGGGGCCAAAACCGGTAAGCTGTTGCCCACGGGCAAGCCTGTGGACGTTATAGACGGCATCGACGTAACCGCAATCGACTGTGCGATGCCGATAGTGCTGATGCGTTCGACCGATCTAGGCCTTACTGGATATGAAGAGCCGCAAGTTCTGTCGAAAAATCGCGAGTTGATCGAGCGACTTACCCAGGTCCGCGTCAAAGCTGGCGTCCTTATGGGAATGGGTGACGTAACCGATATGGTTATTCCCAAACCTGTTCTCATTTCGCCAGCGCGCAAGGGCGGAACTCTGTCTGTGCGATATTTCATGCCCAATGAGTGCCATCCCGCACTGGCGACAACCGGAGCTGTCGGCATCGCCACGGCGGCGGTTACAGAGGGAACTGTGGCGTTTGAGCAGGCTGGCCAACCCGCTGTACCTGCCCAGATACAGATCGAGCATCCGGCAGGACGTCTCGATGTTCAACTCGAGATGAGAAATGGAGCAATAACGGCTGGTCTTGTCAGGACGGCACGCCGACTTTTCGAAGGATACGCTTTTGCTAAGCCTGCTGCGGCAATCGAAACCGCAGCTTAAAAGACAATAAAGTAACAGAACGACCGTATACAACCGGGAGGAGCCCCCTATGCGTAAATACCTGCTAGCAACCGCGGCGCTTTGTGCGTTCGCAGCATCGGCAAATGCTGAATCCGTAAGAATGAGTGTTGGATCGTATAATCTCAACAACCTGCCCTTTCCGGTGGCCGCCAGCCTTGGCTACTACAAGGACGAAGGGCTGGACGTCACAACCGAAAACTTTGCCCAAGGTGGTTCCAAGGTTCTACAGGCACTTATTGCCGGGTCAACGGATGTCGCTGTCGGCTTCTACGACCACACGATCCAGATGCAAGCCCAGAACAAGCACGTTGTCGGCTTCGTGATGCTGGCGCGAAACTCCGGACTGGTTCTCGCTGGCACGAACGATACCGATTTCGACCCTGCAAAACCTGAGACGATCAAGGGCAAAAAAGTCGGCATCACGTCGCCCGGTTCATCATCCGACTTCTTCATTCGCTACTACCTCAGGCAACACAATCTGAGTGAAGACGATATTTCCATCATTGGCGTCGGTTCTGGCGCGGCAGCCGTTGCTGCGCTGCAGCAGGGAAAGATCGACCTGCTGGTAAACTATGACCCGGCGGCCACGATTGTCATTGAGCGAGGGTTGGGCAAGATCCTGATCGACGCTCGTAGCGACCAGGGGGCGAAGGACGTCTACGGCGGCATCTATCCGACGTCCGTCCTGTATGCCACCCAGGAATACATAGATACGCACCCAGAAGTAATTCAAAAGGTTACCAATGCGACCGTAAAGGCGTTGCACTGGATGAAGGCGCATTCTGCCGAAGAAATCGTCGAAAAGCTTCCAGACGACTTCGTGTCTGGCGACAAGCAAACCTACATAAAGGCTGTGGAAGCTGCGAAGGCGATCTTCTCGGAAAATGGCAAGTTCGTACCAGGTGATCTGGAAACACCGTTGACGGTTTTGAAAAGCTTCAACGAGGCGGTCGCCAAGGCCACTATCGATCTCAACAGCACCTACACCAACAAGTTCGTCGAGGCCACGGCTTCGAAACCTGCGAACTGAGGACCTCTCAATGTCTTCGACAATCAGAAAGTTAAAGCCAGTGGTAGAGGTTCAAGCCAAATCGATGGTGGCAATTGATGACGTCACGATGGCGTTTGGTACGTTCGTCGCTGTTCAGGACGTGAATCTTAAAGTCGGCGATGGGGAGTTCCTCTCCATCGTCGGACCGACGGGTTGCGGTAAATCGACTATCCTCAACGCAATCGCAGGCTTGTTGAAGCCAGCGAAAGGTGCAGTCTCTATCGACGGCGCTGCTGTCAACGGCGTTCAAAACAACATCGGCTACCTGTTCCAGCAGGACGCTCTCCTTCCCTGGAAGACGGCATATCAAAACGTCGAGCTAGGCCTCATGTTCAGGGGAATGCCGGAAGCAGAGCGGCGCGTCAAGGTGCTGGCATGGCTGGAGAAAGTTGGCCTGAAAGGTTTCGAAGCACGCTTTCCCCACCAACTCTCCGGTGGTCAGCGCAAACGTGTGCAGATGGCTCAGGCTCTCATCACTGAGCCAAAGGTCATCTTGATGGATGAGCCCTTTTCAGCGCTTGACATCCACACCAGACACCTCATGCAGAACGAGCTTTTGAGGCTTTGGCAGGAAGACCGCAGGGCAGTCGTGATGATCACGCACGACCTCGAAGAGGCCATCGCATTGGGTGACCGGGTTGTCGTCCTGGCCGCAGGTCCGAAAAGCCGCGTTATCGAAAGCTTCCCTGTCGATCTCGAGCGTCCGCGCAACGTCGCGGAAATCAAACTCGATCCAAAATTCATAACTCTATACCGCGACATTTGGGCATCCCTGCGCGGCGAAGTGGAGAAAAGCTATGCACGCCATTAACATTCGCCTCATCCAGGTTGCGCTTCTGGTTGTCATTCTGGGTGGCTGGCAGCTGGGCGTTTCCACCGGGGTAATCGACCGCTTTTTCTTCCCCGCCCCATTCGACATCGTCAAACAGGTTGTCACGTGGATTGCGGACGCGGGTTTCTACAAGCATGTCGGAATCACACTGAGCGAAACAGTCCTGGGTTATCTGATTGGTACAGGCCTCGGTGTAGCGGCCGGCGTATGGCTTGGACTAAGCCCATTCGTCGCACGCGTTCTCGATCCCTTCATCAAGGCTGTCAATGCAATTCCACGCGTTGTCCTGGCTCCGATCTTCGTTCTGTGGCTGGGATTGGGCCTCTGGTCTAAAGTTGCACTTGCAGTCACGCTCGTGTTCTTCGTTACCTTCTTCAATGCGATGCAGGGCGTCAAAGAAGTGAACCCGGTCGTTTTATCGAACGCTCGCATCCTCGGCGCGAAACGAGCCCACCTTCTGCGACACGTGTACTTCCCTGCTGCCGCAAGCTGGATCTTGTCTTCGCTCCGCACCTCTGTCGGCTTTGCAGTGGTCGGCGCAATCATCGGTGAATATCTGGGTGCGTCGGCGGGCCTCGGCTACTTGATTGCTCGCTCTGAAGGTAACTTCGATGCCGTCGGCGTGTTTGCTGGCATCATCATCCTGGCAATCTTCGTTCTTGTCATCGATCTCATACTTGATTTCGTTGAGAAGAAATTGATCACCTGGCGACCAAATGCGGGCGAAGAACGCCCTGCATAGGAACGCGATTTACAGTCAAGGAAGGGGCGGCGGATTGGCTGCCCCTTTCCATATGGATGACTATTGGAGCAGCAGCCACTTTGGTTCATGTCGCCGCACTACAACTCTTAATTCCTGATGATTCTCAGAATGAGGTAAATTCCATCAAGTTAATGCCCGCGAGATATGACGGCGGTACGCTGCGTTTTCGTTCAGGCGCTCAACGTAAGTTTCAAGATTGGGTAACGAGGCCTTGTCTTGCAACAAGCAATATCGATATGCAGAGGGAGCGAAGGTCATGTCTGCCAATGTCAGGTGCTCGCCAGCGAGATACCTGTTGTTACCAAGCCAGGCGTTGACCTGAGCAAAGGGAGCCATGGCTGATTGTCTGGCCGCATCGTCGGCAGTACCAGCTTTCATGGCCTTTCGCAGACGCGTCAGCGGCGGCGTCAATGAGATCGACGACCAGTCCATCCAGCGATCGATTTCCGCCTTTTCTCCTACCTCCTGCGGCCAGAGAGAACTGCTATCCTGAAGGCTGGCTAGATAACGAAGAACGGCGTTGGATTCCCAGACGATCACATCGCCGTGGCGAAGGACGGGAACCTTGCCGAACGGGTTCATCTGCAGAAAATCCTGGTCGTCGTTGCCGCCGAACTTGCCGCCCGTCAAAACGAAGTCGAATGGCAGCGTCAGTTCGTCCAGCAACCACAAGACCTTGGCGGTGTTCGAGGAGTCCCGCCTTCCATATAATGTCAGCATCACAATATCCTCCGGTTAGTTTTGTACAGCGCAACGGGCGATGACCGGTGCAATTCGATCATCAGGAACCAGCGCCTGGATTTCACGAAATATGTTGGACGCGACCTCTGCACCCAGAAGTGTGTGGGCACAATCGATGAACTTCTTCTCGAGTTCGTCGTCCGACATAGGATTGGTCGGTCCGCGACCGAACTGGGTTGACGCGACACCTTCCAGTACGCGACCATCGGTCAGCGTGACGCGCACCGTACCGCGATAAGCATCGGCCTGCTGATGTCCGACGGCTTGCGTCTTTGCCAGAAGCGCCGATATTTGCGGCGTGAGAAATCCCTCGTCCTCAAAATCCGCAAGGCAGATCTGACCGCTGACAAGCGCCTTTGCCGTCAGGAACTGAACGCTGAATTTGGCATCGAGGCCGGATTTGGGTATTGGGCGGTTGGTGTGCGCCAGACGCCGCTCGTGGGTTTCGATTTCGATCTTCTGGATCGAGTGCTCATCGAAAAGACCATGGCGATTGACGATCTTGAGCGCTGCGTCGATTGCGGAATGCGCGCTTCCGCAGCAGGGATGCTGCTTGATGGCGATACCCGGCGCCAAGATTTCCAGCGGACCATCCCAGCCATCGAGAATTGCGTGTTGGTCATAGGTACCTTCACCGTTGAAGAGGCGGAAGAAACCGTAATTATGTTCGAAGGCTTCAGGGTTCGAGTTGAGACCACGCTCCGTGAGAAGCGCCGCAAGCAAGCCGTGGTAAGCGGCCTGGCCTACATGCAGAGGCTTTACCGGTGTGCCGAAATTCGATTTCAGCCCAGACGCCATGGAGACCGCCATGGCGAGGCAATTTGCCGTCTGTGCGGTATTGAAGTTGAGAAGCCGTGCTGCTGCTGCCGCCGCACCAAAAATCCCGAGCGTCGCCGTTGGATGCCAGCCCTTGTCGTAATGATGAGGAAGCAGACCGCGAGCGAGGCGTGTTTCGACTTCGACGCCTGTGACATATGCCTCGGCCACCTGCCCGAAACTGGCTTTCTTCTGTTCAGCAAGCGCGAGTATCGCCGGGAGGACGGGAGCAGATGGGTGTCCGCCCATCGTGGTGCTGCAATCGTCAAAATCGAGCGCGTGCGCCGAAATTCCGTTGAGGAGTGCGGCCTGAAGGATGGATGCCCGCTCCCCTCGTCCCCAAAGCGTTGCCACGCCGCCGGCAGATCCGACTTCACAGACATCCTCCACCGCGTCGATGAAATCGCTGCGGCATCCGGCAAACGCAACACCGATCGTGTCTGCAGTGGCGCGTCGCGTTATCAGCAGCGCTTCGGCTGGCAATGAATTGAGGGTCAGTGCACAGGCGCGCTCCGCCAGCATGTGGGAAAAACTCATGAAATGTCTCCTAAACCTTGAAGCGGAGCACGCCTTTCAAAGCGCGCACGAACGCTCCATCTTATTGAACCTGCGCATGTTTCGTATGGATGGGCTGTGGTTTCCGAAGCCATGCATCACCGCTTGCTGCGTTCTATGGCGGAGGTCAGCATGCCCACACGAGGAAGCGTATCGAGCGTCATCAATTGCTCAAAAACCTCATTGACGCCTTCGTCGGTCAGCGTGCGGCTGGCGCAATCCGTAAACTTCGCCCGCAACATTCCGGGGGGCAGCGGTGTTTCAGGACCGCGCCCGACCGGTGCATCGACGGAATGGGAAAAAACCTGACCGTTCGACAGGGTGACATGAACTTCACCGCCATAGTCGCTGGCATCGTCGGGAAGATTTTCCATCCGCATCAAGCCCATGACACGCAGCACTTGGGGATCGTGCAGGGCCGCGTCCTCGAAGTGATCAAGCAGAACCGCACCGTTCACGAGACCTCGCGAAACTACATAGGGCAACGAGAACTTGGCATTGAGAGCCGTGGTTGCGGGGTTGCGGACATGCGGCAACATTCTGCGCGGATGCATACGCACCAGAACATTGGTGATTTCGCCAGGATCGCTCAACGGACCCTGATGCAGCGCAATGGCCGCGTCGATGGCGGCGTGTACGCTGTAGACGCAAGGGTACTTCTTGATGGAAATTCCCGGTTTGAGCAGATCGAGGGGCGCGCCCCAATCGCTCAGCATGCGCGTTGTGTCAAAATTACCAGGACCATTGAAGACATTCAGGAAGCCTTGCGGGTGTTCCAGCGCGACGCCTGAACCATTGACCCCTTTTGCAGCGAGAAGCGCTGCAAAAAGGCCGTTGCGGGCCTGGAAGCCTGCATGAAGCGGCTTGGTGTCTGTGCCGAAATTGGCCTTGATACCCGCGGCCGACGACGCGGCAATCGAAATGGCATTCGCTGTTTGACCCGCGTCGAGTTTCAACAGGTGGCTGGCCGCAACGGCAGCACCGAAGATGCCGAGCGTCGCCGTCGGGTGCCAACCCTTTTCGTAGTGGTAGAAGTTGACACCGCGCGCGATGCGCGTCGCAGCCTCTACACCAACGATATAGGCATCGACAAACTCGCGACCCGTTGAGTTAAGCGTTTCTGCAAGGGCAAGCAGTCCCGGCACGATGATGACGGTGGGATGACCCGACAGCGACTTGCTGGTGTCGTCGTAATCGATCGCATGACCGGACGTGCCGTTGACAAAGGCCGCATCGAGCTTTCCAAGCCGCATCTTGCGGCCGAGCACAAGGCACGGGCCCTCAGTCAGCATGCCCGGCAATATCGACCTTTCCGTCGTTTCGGTGGCAGCCCCAATCAGCGCGCAGCCGATCATGTCTGCAATCGCATCTCGCGCCCAGCCGATGGCTTCTGGATCAAAATCCTGGGGAACCAGCGCAACCGCGCGTTCGGCAAGTTGTAAGGACAAGGACATAACGGTTACACCTTCTCTAATTTTGAATGACGGGTGGTTGCTGAACCCAGCATCAGCTTTCCGATTGCGGCTGTGGAGGGTTGGTCGGACAAAGCCAGCAGTGCGGATAAGAGCCGTCTACTCTCTTCGTGTGTCAGCACCTCAGCAGTGCAGCCGTGGAATTTGTCCGCGAATTGTTCGTCGCTCAGGGGGTTGGAGGGACCTCTCCCCATGGCGACGCTGTCTTCAGCGCTCAGTTTCCGACCGTCGGCCAGCACCACTTCCACCTGGCCGAAGGACAGGTCTCCGTCCTCGTGGGGTTCGAGCTTCACCTTTGTGGAGAGCGCTGCGACCGTCTCATCCGCTATGGCGCCCGCTGAGAAATCGGAGAAGCCGATCGTGTTCTGCAACAATGAACGGGCCGTGAGATATTGCGCGCTGAACTTCGCATCGAGCCCATCTTTTGGTACGGGCCTGTCGATGTTGCGTAGCCGACGGCTGTGAAGCCTCACTGTTACCGAAGTAACGTCGTCCGGCTGATCGATTTGGACGCGCAGCTGGCCAGCGGCGTCGATAGCCGAATGAATGAAGGCGCAGCATGGATATTGCTTGATCGCTATACCGGGTTCTAGAAGAAGGAAGGTTCCTTCCAACTCTGCCAGCACCACTTGCCACTCCCGCGAGGGGCCGCCGCAGTACGCGGCGATGAAACCGAAACGATGTTCGAGAGCCGTGAGGTTGGCCGAAAAGCCGTGCTCAGCCAATAACGCGGCCTGAAGACCGTTTCTGGTCGCTTGTGCGGCATGTAGGGGTTTTGCCATCGTGCCGGAGTTTGCGCGCAAACCGGACGAGCAAGAGGCTGCAATGGCGATTGCCGTCGCCACCCCATTTTGATCGAGCTGCAACAAATGGCTGCACGCAACGGCAGCGCCGATCACGCCGAATGTCGCGGTTGGATGCCATCCACGGTCGGCATGGGCAGGATTGCAGATCTTTGCAAGCCGCAGCTCAGTTTCAAGGCCAGCAATATAGGCCGTCAGCAATTCGATTCCCGAAGAATTCCGTTCCTCCGCCAAGGCGAAGAGTCCTGGCACAATAGACACGGACGGATGGCCATCCATGACCAGATGGCAATCGTCGAAGTCCAGCGCGTGTGCAGCTACGCCGTTGATCTGCGCCGCATTCAGCACGTGCCCGGTCTCGTTGCTGCCCCACAATCCAGCCTTGCCAATCCCAGCAGGTAATATTGCGCGAAGGGTGTGCACCGCCTCGTCCGATGCGCCCGCCAGACCGCAGGCAATCGTGTCGGCGAAGGTGCGCGAGGCCCAATCCATCACCTCTTTAGGCAAAGCTCGGCTATCAAGCTCCGCCGCAAAGCGGGCCAGCGCCATAGTCAACGATGACATCTTAATCTCCGATATTCGCGCCGACGCGCTAGTGCTTTAGAATCTGGTCAAGGAACGTCCGGGTGCGCTCATGCTTGGGATTGAAGAAGAATTCCTCCGGCTCCGCTCGCTCCACGATGTTTCCGTCGGCCATGAGAATGACGTTATCGGCAACTGTGCGAGCAAAGCCCATTTCGTGCGTTACGACGATCATCGTCATGCCGCTCTCGGCCAGTTCGATCATCGTATCGAGCACTTCCTTGATCATCTCCGGGTCGAGCGCCGATGTCGGCTCGTCAAACAACATGATTTCCGGTTCCATACAGAGCGAGCGGGCAATAGCCACGCGCTGTTGCTGGCCCCCTGAAAGCTGGAGTGGATATTTGTGAGCCTGCTCCGGAATGCGCACCTTGCGCAGGAAGTGCATCGCTCGCTCCTCCGCATCCTTGCGCTTCATGTGGCGAACAAGGGTTGGACCGATGGTCAGGTTCTCCAGCACGGTTAGATGCGGGAAAAGGTTGAAAGACTGGAACACCATGCCAAGGCTGCTGCGGATGGCGGCGATATTCTTGACGCTATCGTTCAGTTCGATTCCCTTGACGTATATATCGCCCTTCTGATGCTCCTCCAGCCGGTTGATGCACCGAATGAGCGTAGACTTGCCGGACCCCGAGGGGCCGCAGACAACAACGCGTTCGCCTTTTTGAATTTCCAGCGATATCTCATTGAGAACCTTGAATGCGCCGTACCATTTGGAAACAGCATTCATCTGAATGACGGCCGATGAAGTAGAGTTTATCGTCACGGTATGCCCTTTCATGATCTCAGATACGACCGACCGCAACCCAGCTCTCGACGCGGCGCGCATACATTGAGAGCGCCAGACCGAAGACGAGATAGACGAGTGCAACGAAGAGATAGGCTTCAATGTAGAATTGACGCCACAACGGATCCTGCATGACAGCAGTCGTGGCGGTCAGAATATCAAAGAGGCCGATGATGATGACAAAGGAAGTATTCTTCATGGCGGCAATGATGTGGTTGGTCATTGCCGGCAAGCATATGCGCAGTGCTTGCGGCAGTATGATCCGCCGCGTGGTTTGCCAGTACGTCATATTCAACGAAGCCGCCGCTTCATACTGACCACGCGGGATCGCCTGAAGACCGCCGCGAATGACCTCTGCCTGATAGCAGGCAAAGAAGACAGCGATGGATAGCGTGATACGCAAAAGCTTGTTCACCTCCATGCCCGCAGGCAGGAACAGCGGAAAAATATTGACCGCGACGAAGAGAATGGTGATCAGCGGCACGCCGCGCAGGCTTTCGATAAAGACCACGGAAAGTCCGCGGGCGACCGGCAGCGGCGCGCGACGCCCTAGCGCCAGGAGAACCGCAATTGGCATGCCGAAAAGCACCGAGCCCGTGAAAAGTATGATGGTCAGTGGCAAGCCACCCCATTCGCTTGTCGGTACATAGGGCAGGCCTAACACGCCACCGAACATCAGAACGGCGATTGCCGTGACGGAAGCAATCCACATTGGAATGAGTAGTGAGCGCTTCCAGCAGGCCGGGGTCAGTGACGCTATGACGGTGGCGAGATAGATGACAATCATCAATACAAGCCGCCAATGTTGATCGTAGGGATACATGCCGAAGAGGATCGGGCGATGTTTCTCCACGATGACCGCCCAGCAAGCCCCCCCTGCATCGCGGCAGACTTGCGGGTCTGCCGCCACCCAGACCGCATCCAAAACGGCCCAGTGCAGGAGAAACCACAGAGTGCGGATCGCAATGGCTGCGACCACGATCGTCAGTAATGTCTGGCCGATGCTGCTGAAGAAATGGCGGCGCATCCAACGCCAAGGGCCTGAAGCCAAAACCGGAGGGAGTTCGGCGGGATGTTCCAAAATCTCGGATGTGGCCATGTCAGCGCTCCTTGATCTCAACGAGGCGATTGTAGAAATTCATCACCAGCGACGTGACGACGCTTATCGTGAGATAGACGACCATCATGATTGTGACGGCTTCAACCGCCTGCCCTGTCTGGTTCATGACCGTGTTGCCGATATTCACTAGATCCGGATAACCGACCACGACGGCGATAGAACTGTTCTTGCTGAGGCTCACATATTGGCTGGTCAGCGGCGGCACGATGACGCGCAGAGCCTGAGGCAAAACGATGTAGCGCGTGATGTACCAAGGCTTCAGGCCAATCGTCTTGGCAGCTTCGATCTGCCCGCGTGGCGTCGCCTGAATGCCGCTTCGAACGATTTCGGCGATGAAGCCGGAGGCGTACATGGAGATGCCGAGCAGCAGCGCCACGAACTCTGGAGACAGAGTAGATCCGCCCGAAAAGCTGAAACCTTTGCGTTCCGGAATGCTCATGTCCAGCGGCGCGCCCGAAAGCAGCCAGACCAGCAGTGGAAGACCTGTGATCAGCAGTAGCGACACCCAAAGGCTATCGACATGCTTGCCTGTAGCGTCGTTCCTTCGCCGGATAAATCTGGCGGCAATGATGGAGAGAATGACTCCTGCAACGAATGCGACCAGCATCCATACGTGTGAGGGATCGGCATTCGGCATCGCAACTGTAAGGCCTCGGTTGCTCAGGAAGCCAGCGCCCCACAATTCGACGGCACCACGGGGCGGCGGCAGGTTGCGGATCACCACGGACCAGAAGATGACCTGAAGAATGACCGGAATATTTCTTACGATCTCGACATAAAAGCCCGCCACCTTCTTGAGAAGCAGGTCGTTGGAACTGCGCGCGATACCAACGGTAAATCCGAGGATCGTCGCGACAATGATGCCGACACCACTGACCGCCAGCGTGTTTAACAGACCGACGGCAAGCGCGCGGAAGTAGCTGTCGCGTGCGGAATAGTTGATCAGCCTCTCGCCGATCTCGAACTGCGATACTTCTGATAGGAAGCGAAAGCCTGTGGCGATATTTTGCGCACGCAGATTCTCGACGACGTTTGAATAGAGGTAATAGCCTGCAAGCAGGACGAATATGGCAAGGATCACCTGATAGAAGGCGGAGCGAAACGCCTGACTATAGACTACGCCCGCTATCTGGCTTCGACGGGTCGACCCCCTGCTGGATGAACTGGAAAGAGACATTGTCGTTCCTTGAGGAAGGGCGACGGCAAAACCGTCGCTCAAGGGAATAGACCGCGCCGAAAGCAGCGGCGCGGCGGCGCCGTCAGTTCATGGGTTGACCGTACAGAATACCCCCGTCATTCCATTGACGGTTCAAATCCCGGTCAAGAGCAATGGACGTCGAAGGTCCGAAGTGCCGGTCGTAAATATCGGCGTAGTTTCCGACCTGCTTGACGATATTGTAGCTCCATTTTTGATCGAGCCCGAGCTTTGCGCCGTTATCGCCGATCATGCCGACAAGGGTCTGGATGTCAGGATCGTCGGACTTCAACATCTCATCGACATTCGCCTGAAATACCTTCATCTCTTCCGCGTTGAATGTCGCATAGACCACCCATTTGACGATGTCATACCATTGGTCGTCACCCTGCCGCACAGCCATGGCCAGCGGCTCCTTGGAATAGATGCCTTCGAGAAGAACGTGGTCGGCAGGATTAGGCGTATCGACGGCTCGCACGCCCGGAAGAGCGGCCTTGTCTTTCGCCAGCGCATCACAGCGTCCGGTGACATAGGCATCCACCAACTGCTTGTTGTTCTCGATCACCACAGGCGTGTATTTCAGGCCGCGCGCGGCGAAAATCTGGGCGATATTACGCTCGGTCGTGCTTCCCGGGGCCATGCAGATGACCGCGCCATCGAGATCCTTGACTTCCTTCACGCCGGAGTCGGCGCGCACGAGGAAGCCCGTGCCGGTGTAGAAGATCGGCGGCGCGAAGTTGAGACCGAGTGCTGTATCGCGCGACAGATTGGCCGTCACGTTGCGAGCGAGAACATCGACCTCACCGGACTGGATCGCCGGGAACCGCTGCTGTGATGACAGCGGCACATAGCGAACCTTATTGGCGTCTCCTAGCACGGCCGCAGCAACCGCCTTGCAATAATCGACCTCGAAACCTTCCCATACACCCTTGCTGTCGGGTGCAGCGAAGCCGTGACGTGCCGGGTGAACGCCGCACAAGACGAGGTCACGTTCCTTGACCTGTTTGAGCGTGTCGCCATTGGCGGCAAAGACAGAAAATGGGGGCAAAGTCGCCAGTGCGACAGTTGCGGCGAGTAGGCATGCTTTCAAATTACGCATTTTATCCCCTCTTGTTATACAGCGGCAGTTCAGCCCTTTCCTCAAGGCTTTAACCGGCAGTTGACGTGCCGCTGGTCTTTGTATACAAATGTTTTCAGTTGGATGCAACTATGATTTTTAAACGGCCCTTCAAATCAGCGAGAGCAACCAGAATGCAGAAAAACTTAGGCCAGGAAACAGTTATTGCGCATTGTGGACGCCAGCCGGAGAAACATCACGGGGCTGTGAGCACTCCTGTTTATCGTGCATCGACCATCCTTTTCCCGACACTTGCAGAGCTCGACGCGAAGGACAGCGCAAAACTGCGATATGGCCGCAGAGGCACTCCCACAACCCATTCTCTGGAAGATGCAATCTGCGCTCTGGAAGAGGCGGATGCTGCACTGATTGCCCCATCCGGCGTCATGGCGCTTTCTGTCGTGTTGATGTCATTTGCCGATCAGGCGGCTCATTTTCTCGTCAGCGACAACAGCTACGGTCCCACCCGAAAATTCTGCAGCCAGTTGCTCACCCGGTTCGGTATCGAAACCACATATTACGATCCCGCCATCGGTGCGGGCATCGAGTCATTGATCCGCCCCGAAACGCGGTTGATCTGGATGGAGTCGCCCGGCTCCCAGACCTTCGAAATCCAGGACGTCACCGCGATTACCGAAGTGGCCCGCAGGAAGGGTGTTGTAACCGCTATCGATAACACATGGTCCGGTGGTTATTTTTGCAAGCCGATCACCCAGGGCGTTGACATCTCGTTGCAGGCAGGCACCAAATACGTCTCCGGTCATAGCGACATCATGCTCGGAACGATCGCATGTACCTCGACCATTTATGAGAGACTGCGCGAAACTTATCTGCGCTTCGGCGTGTGCATCAGCCCTGATGATGCGTTCCTGGCCCTTCGCGGCATAAGAACACTCGGCGTCCGCATGCGTCAACACGAAGCCAACGCGCTTGAGGTCGCCGATTGGCTCGAAAATCAGGAGCAGGTCATCCGCATCATGCACCCGGCCCGCGCCAACGATCCGTATCACGATCTTTGGAAGCGGCATTTCACCGGCTCCTCCGGTCTCTTCGGGTTCGTTATCCGCGAGACGGACCGCAAGGCATTGGCCCGCATGTTCGATGGCTTTCACCTGTTCGGTATGGGCTCGAGTTGGGGAGGTTTCGAAAGCCTCATGGTTCCCAGCAACCCGTCGGTCTATCGCACGGCCACGCAATGGGCGCCCGGCGGGCAGACGGTCCGTATCCATGTCGGTCTCGAGGACCCCAAGGATCTCATCAACGAAATCGCGTCTGGATTTGGGCGGTTGAAAAACTAGAGCATAAACACTCGCCAGCCAGCGAAAGTTAGAAAATCCGTTGCATACAATCACTCAAACGTTAGAACACCGGCAAAGGTGGATGTTACCGAGAATGGATGCTTCGATGGATCTGAAAATTGATGGCGAGCCTGAAAAAAGCTCCCCCTTGGAGCTTCTGCTCAAGGCCATAGAGCGAGGCGATCTTCCGCCGGGCACGCGCTTGCGTGAGACGGACCTCGCTTCACAGCTCGGTGTAAGCCGGACGCCGGTCAGAGAGGCTCTCCATCGCCTGCATGCCATGGGACTGGCTGACCATGGCTCACAACGCGGACTCGTCGTCGCTCAGATTTCCTACGATCAGACCCGCCAGTTGTTCGCCGTACGCGAAGGCTTGGAGGGAATGGCGACACGGCTGGCCGCACAGCACGCGTCTCGGTACGAGATAGACGTGATGAAGCAAATGGTGAAAAACGACGTCGGTATTACGGATGCGGTGCGGCTCAGCGAAATGAACAAGCAACTGCATCGTTACATCGCCAACGCATCGCACAACCAATATATGATCGACGCGCTGAATAATTTGCGGATACACCTAAGCTTATTGCCTGCTTCGACCTATGCCCTGGCGGAGCGGATCAAAAGCGCGCAGCAGGAACATGAAGAAATAGTAGCCGCCATTGCTCAAGGCGATGGCGATGCCGCAGAGGCTGCGGCCCGTCGCCATGTCGCCAACGGTTATCGAATTAGACTTGAGATGACGCGGGTCTGACAGCTGCTTAGCTGGCGTTGGCACCAAGGGAGTTCATGCGCCGAACGCAACAATAGGTCCATTATTCGCATTTCACAGAAGGACCGTTTTTCAGCTAAGTCTAAGCAAGAGGAGCGTTGCCTGCGATTGGAGTAGCTGGGCGGCTTGGAGGACATCATGACATCTCTATTTGGAGCTACATCACGCGTTGTGATGACGATCTCGCTTGCCTATTTGCTAGCACCATCCGCTTTCGCCGCACCGCAAGATGCAGCCGGCCTGTGTTCAGCGATAGCCGCATCATCAATCCCCGCGTCAAGAATAAGTCTACCCACCACTGGCGCCAAGATCCAGTCAGCGACGCTGGTCGGCGCTTCGGATCCAGTCAACCAAAATGGCGAATATTGCAAGGTTATCGGGCAGATCAAACCGGACGATCCGAAGGCTCCGGATATCATCTGGCAGGTCAACCTGCCGACGGCATGGAACGGAAAGCTGTTGCAATATGGCGGAGGCGGCTACAACGGCAGCCTACCGCCAACCACGGACAAAACGACTTTAGGACTGGATATTGCGCCGACGCCTCTGGCGCAGGGCTATGTCACCTTCGGCAGCGATTCCGGCCATCAGGCCCCGAATGCAGATGACGCCTCATTCGCCAAGAACGACGAGGCGATGCTGAACTACGGGTATATGCATATCAAGAAAGTGCTTGATGTGGCGAAGGTCCTGGTTGCCGAGCGATACGAGAAGCCTGTTACTCGCGTCTACTTCCAAGGCGGATCGACCGGCGGACGTGAAGGATTGACAGCAGCGTCCCGCTGGCCGGAATCCTATGACGGCATTTTGACCAACTACCCAACGGCAAACTTCGTTGGGCTTCGGCTCTGGGGAGCCGGTCTGGCGCGGGCCGTTTACGACGACAGTTCCGCAGGTTGGATTCCGCCCAAGCTTGTGGAAAGAATTGCGAAAGAGGCCTTGAAATCATGTGACGGCCTTGATGGCGCTGAAGATGGCCTCGTCAGCAACATGCAGGGATGCCGTGCTCAATCCGCAGCTCTGGTCGAGAGCCTTGCCTGCAAGGCATATGTGACGGGAAACCCTGATGGGTGTCTGACGAAAGCGCAGATCGACAAAACGCTGAAGATTTATCATGAAGGCTATTCGCTGCCTTACCAGTTGGCGAACGGCATCGACACCTACCCCGGCTATAATAGCCTGGAGGGTATCATGATGCATCTGGGATCGGAGCCGCAGATGCGAACACCTCCCGTCTCCGGACCGAATGCGCATCACTCGAGCCGCTCCTTCGAATTCCTGCAGAATTTCGTGCAGCGCGATCAGCCCCTCGACCTGCTTTCCTTCGACATTCGCCAGCCCGGAAAACTCCAGGATAGAATCGTCGAGCTATCCGAGGCTATTGGTGCAACGAGAACGGATTGGTCTGCCTTCAGCGATCGGGGCGGCAAGATCATTTGGCTTCAGGGCAATGACGACCCGAGTGTCAGCCCGCTGGGCAATACCAAACTATTCGAGTCCATTGTCTCGAAGATGGGCAAAGACAAGGTCAAGAGCTTCATGCGCTTCTACCTCGTACCCGGTCTGGCGCATGGTGGGGGTCGTTTTTCGCCAACTTGGGACAATCTGACCGCGCTTGATAATTGGGTGGAACATAGTGTGCCACCATCCAATCCGATTGTCGTGGACGCAACGAAGTCATCCACAAAAGGCCGCACCAGACCGCTTTGCGAATATCCAAGCTGGCCGAAATACAAAGGCAATGGCGATATGGCACTCGCTTCGAGCTTCAGTTGCTCCAGCGATTAACGCCGGCCGCGCCAAACAAACAATCAACATTCATCGGGAGGATTAGAATGACAGCAGGCCCAAATCTATCGCGACGCTCCGTTCTTGCCGCCTCGGCAGCATCGACCTTTGCCGCGATCAGCCTTGGCGGACAGACCGCTGCGGCGGCAGATTCAACGCCGTGTGCCGCCGCAGGAAAACCATGGAAAACCTCGGGTGACGTTGCATCGGCTGGCTGGTCTTCAGTAAAACTGGCGGAGATGGAGACAAGACTCTATCCGATGGCCACCACTTCTATGATGGTGGTTCAAGGCGGAGAAGTTGTTTATCGCTACGGCAATCTGTCTGATGTGAGTTACCTTGCTTCCGCTCGAAAAAGCATATTATCCATGCTGTTCGGGCGCTATGTTGCTGAGGGGAAGATCGATCTCGACATGACGATCGGAGAGATCGGCATCGGAGAAGATGATGGTCTTCTACCTTTGGAAAAGACCGCCAAGGTCAAAGACCTCCTGACATCGAGTTCAGGCGTCTATCATGCGGCAGGAAGTCCAGGTGGCAACGAAAACACACCGGAACGCGGGAAGACAAACCCAGGCTCGGTCTTTCTCTACAACAACTGGGACTTCAACGTCCTGGGCGCAATCTTCGAGAAGCGCACTGGAAAGACGGTGTTCCAGGCACTGAAGGAGGATTTGGCGGAGCCATTGGGCTTCGAGGATTTCGATTTCGATCGCCAGCGGATGATGGGCTACGAAAATCAATCGCGTTATCTCGCATACCATCTCTTTCTATCCGCCCGCGATATGGCGCGTCTTGGACAGCTGATGCTTCAAGGCGGAAAATGGGACGGAAAAACCATCGTGCCGGAGAACTGGATCGCCGAAAGCACGAAAATGCGGTTTACGCCGGAGCAGACCAAGAGCAAGGAAGGACTTGGTTATGCTTATCTATGGTGGATACCAACGTCCAGCGATCCTGCCTTCAAGGGCTCCTACCTGATGAACGGCAACTTTGGACAGTTTGTTCTATGCCTTCCCGCCATCGACACCGTCATCGTGCATCGCCGCGCCGTCACGGACGAATTTTCAGTCGCTAGAAATCTTGGAAAGACCACATACGAGCCGGCAAAGGTCGCAGCCAGCGATTTCCTGAAGATTGCCGAGTCCGTCGTGGCTGCCAGAATATAATGTCAGCTCAGCACCCGGAAATTTGACCACTTCTCTCCCGTCCGTTCTGCCGGTCAGGAACAGAACGGGGGCCGACTAATCTTCCTTTTGCAGCAAGTACCGCTTGCACGATTGCGCTCAAGCAAGCGAGCTTCTGTTTTTCGAAACATTATCCGTGCAATTATGATCACGGTAAAGTTTCGTGGACGCGGGCACGGTTTGTCATGCAACGGTTTCAATTGGGATCAATCGATCTTAATCTTCTAAAAGTCATCTATGCGCTGGTCGTGAAGGATAACATGACCGCAGCTGGCGAATATATCGGCCTCTCTCAACCTGCCATGAGCCATGCTTTGAAACGCGTACGTGCCATAACCGGCGATGAACTGTTCAAGAAGACCTCCGGGGGCTTCGTCATGACTCGATTTTGCACAGAGATTTTTCCAGCGGTGCGACGCATCATCGAGGACACGGAGTCCGTGATGCTACAACGGCTGACGTTTGAGCCGGCAACATCCCATCGTTCCTTCAGAATTGGCATGAACGATTACTTTTCAGTCGTACTTATGCCGCGCTTGGTGGAACGCGTTCGTTCCAAGGCGGAACACTGCGTTTTAGAAGTCATTCACATGCCAAGAACTGGTGTTGCTAATAATCGGAATTTTCTTCCGGTGGTACAGGAACATCTCGATGAGGGCACCATCGACGTGGCTGTCATGACTGCGGACAATTTTCCCGCCCGGTATCGCTGTGCGTCTCTCTTTACCGAACGACGGGTTTGTATCATGTCGGCGCATAATCCTGCAGCGAAAGACCCGCTAACACTCGCCGCTTTGCTATCGCTCGGCCATGTGAAGGTGACGTCTGCGCCAAGTCGGCGAGGATGGATCGACGAACGGCTCGATTCCATGGGTCTGGAGCGCAGGGTGGTGGCTGTCGTACCGCACTTTTCTGCAGCCGTTGCCATCGTTGCTCGCAGCGAGCTCGTTGCCATAATGCCGGAAAGTGTTGCTAAGCTTTTCGAACGTTCGCACGAGCTGTTATTGCTGGAATCGCCTTTTGCAGCGGAAAAGCAATCCACCAGCATGATCTGGCTTGCCGAAAAGGAGCGCGATCCGGCAAGCCTCTGGTTGCGTGAACAGATTTCCGCCTGCTTTACAGAAGATCTGTCTTAACAGGCGCATCTGCCAGGGAGCTTCCGTTATCGAGTACCGAGTTTCGCCTTGATGAATTGGTCGGCAACACCCAGGAAATTTTCCATGGTGACTGCAGGCAATTCTTCCTTGAAGCTACCGTCGTTGCGCGCGATTGCCAGATCGTCAGGAATAGCGCGTCTATTGACGAACACCATATCCAGCGCAGGCATGCACAAGATGAACTGTCCGAAATGGCCAGCGGCGACAGAGGCGCCTTCCCATTCAGGCGTGTCCTTCGTGACAACAGGAATCCACCAGAGGTAACTGTAGCCGGCAATCCGAGATTTTTCGCTCTCATTCATCTTGTCAGCGGGAACATGAATGCGCGTGCTTTCCGCTACCCAATCGGCCGGTACGATTTGCTCGTCGCGCCAATGACCGTTCCGCACCATCGTCAGACCCAGCCGGGCCATATCCCTGGCGGAGAGAAAGAAGTGATAGGCTAGATAACGGGAGGCTCCCTCATATCCCATCATGCGCTGGCGCGAGGGGTCAAAATCCTGCATGCTCATCGGACCCGCAAAATCTTCCTCGAAAGCCTTGAATACGTTGCGGCCAGTCAGTTGCTCGAAGGCAGCGCCAAGAGCGTTGAAATCCCAGTTGTTATAATGGAAATAGGCACCAGGCTTTTTCGAGCCGCGCTTAGGTATATTCTTCGTATTGCTGCCCGGACTTCCTGGCTGATGATATACACCCGAACTGCTGATAAGGAGATCATGCAGAGTCGCTGTCTTTTCAATGGGGAGGAGGCCGTGGTCTTCGTCGATATCGAGATCCGCCATCGTCAGATTGAGATCGATTTTCCCTTCGGCCACGGCTTTGCCCATGAGCATCGAGAGGATGCTTTTTCTGGTCGACGCAAGATAGCTCACCTCGGAAACATCGCCATAGGTGTACAGAGCTCGCCCGTTAGCGACCGCCATGAAGGAAGTGGTCGGCAAGCCCTCAAGCATGGCATCGACCTTCTGTCGCACATCGGCAGAGAGGCCGTGTTCTTCAGGAGCGTCGACCATCGCCCACTCATGGGCGGGAAATTCATTGGTGACGGGTTGGGACTGGCGTTCCAGAGGTACTGAAACAGACATATTGCATCCTTTTAACGTTCAAGTTTTTCGATTGTGGGAGGTTCAATCGTTCAGATGGCAGGCACTTTTGTGCCCTGGGCCAATGAGTCTAAGTTCCGACCTCTCGACGCGGCACCGCTCCATCGCCATCGGACAGCGGGGGTGAAAATGGCATCCCGACGGAGGCGAAAGCGGGCTCGCGATTTCCCCCTCGATCGCTGAAAAGCGCCGTTGAACGGGATCGAGACTGGGCCGCTCCTGAAGAAGGGCGCGCGTATAGGGATGGTTTGGATGCGAAAACAGTTCGCCGACCGCTGCCTCCTCGACTACGCGTCCCAGATACATCACCATAACACGATCGGAGATGTGCTCTACGACAGAGAGGTCGTGGCTGATGAACAGATAGGTAAGATCCAGCTGTTCTCTCAGATCAAGAAACAGATTGAGGATTTGCGCCTGTATCGAAACATCGAGCGCCGCAACGGACTCGTCGCAGATCAGCATATCGGGCTGAACCGCCAGTGCACGGGCGATCCCGATGCGCTGGCGCTGCCCCCCGCTGAACTGATGCGGAAAACGACCGGCCATGGATGGATCGAGCCCCGACCGCTGCATCTGCTGGCTGACATAGTCATCCAGCTCACGTGCCGTTGTCATGCCGTGGTGAAGGGGAGCAGCTCCGATGATTTCCCGCACACGCTGCCGCGGATTGAGCGAAGACGACGGGTCCTGAAAGATCATCTGGACCTTTAATCGCGCTTCATCGGCGCTCTTTCCGGGCATCTCATCCAGCTGCTTGCCTCGGAACAGGACCGAGCCTTCGGAGGCCTGAAGAAGACCGGCCACCACTCGACCGAGAGTGGATTTGCCGCAGCCCGACTCTCCAACAATCCCGACGACCTCACCTTCTGCCACGGTGAGACTAACGTCATCCAGAGCGCGTACGACCGGATTTGGAGCTTTCAGGCCCATCAATTCCGCGCCGCGCTCCACCACACCGGACATGCGACTGAAGCGCTTGCTGACATTACGCACTTCCAATCGATTGCTCACGATGGCGCTCCTTCCATAACGGGGTGAAAACAGCGAAGAAGGCGCCCCTCTACGGCTTCAAGCGCCGGAGGGTCGAAACAAATCTCCGTTGCGGACGAACAGCGGGGACGGAACGCGCAGCCTTTCGGCATATTGGCGACAGACGGGGTAGTGCCCGATATCTGCTTTAGCCTGGAACCCCGCTCGTTATGAGCAGGAAGGCTCGCAATGAGGCCATTCGTGTACGGATGCAAAGGCCGTCTCAGCAGGTCGGCCGTAGAGCCCTGCTCTACGATGCGTCCCGCATACATCACCGACAGCTTTTCCGCCAAGCCGGCAACAACCGAAAGATCATGCGTGACCCATATCAAGGCCATCCCTTTTTCTCGGGCGAGTTTCTGGACGATCGAGAGAATTTGCGCCTGAATCGTAACATCCAGCGCAGTCGTCGGCTCATCGGCGATGATGAGATCAGGCGACATGAGAAGGGCGATAGCTATAGCCACGCGCTGCCGCATGCCGCCGGAGAATTGATGCGGATAAGCGCTCAGGCGTTCTTCGGGGCTTGGAATGCCAACCATGCCCAATGCATCTCGTGCGCGTTCCCATGCGGCCTGTTTGCTGACGGATTCGTGCGTGCGCACCGCCTCCATCATCTGCGTATCGATGCGCAGAACAGGATTGAGCGTTGACATCGGATCCTGGAAGATCATGGCGATACGATTGCCGCGGATAGATCGCAGCTCCTTTTGCGAGAGCTTGCGCAGGTCCCGCCCCTTGAACAGGATCTGGCCGCCCGTGACCTGCACGGGCTTGTCAAGCAAGCCCATGATGGAGAGACCCGTTACGGATTTGCCGGATCCGGATTCTCCAACGAGACCCATGACTTCGCCGGCAGCGAGGTTGAGATTGATATCATCGATAAGGGTGACGTTGCCTTGTTCGGTCACGACCTCGGTCTTCAAACCGTTAATCTCAAGCATGGCACTCATCTCCGTGCAGCCTTCGGATCCAGTAACTGGCGCAGACGATCCCCAACGAGGTTGATGGCAAAGATCGTGACAAGGAGTGCAATGCCGGGAAAAAGGGCGATCCAGTAGGTACCTGAAAGCATGAACTCGTATCCGCTGGAGATCAGGAGCCCAAGCGAGGGCTCGGTCACCGGCACACCCAGACCGAGAAAGCTCAATGTCGCCTCGAGTGTAATGGCGCGGGCCACCTGCATGGTCAGCAGCACGACGAGCGGCGAAAGACAGTTCGGCAGCAGTTGGCGGAACAGGATGTTGCGATGCGGCAGACGAAGTGAGCGCGCTGCCTCGACATATTCCCGGCGAAGCTCTGTCAAAGCAGCGCCGCGAGCCGTGCGGGCATAGGTTGCCCATTCCACCAGAACGATCGCGAAGACCACATTGCCGATGCTCTTGCCGAGAAGTGCTAGGATCAGCAACGCGGCAAGAATTGTTGGAAAGGAAAGCTGAAGATCGACAAGCCGCATCATTGCGTTTTCAACCCGCCCACCAACATAGGCAGCCGTCAGTCCGAATGCGGTACCGATGATGAAGGCGAGCGCGGCGGAGCCCAGCCCAACGATCAAGCTTATTCGCAGGCCGTAGAGGATGGCCGACAGCATGTCCCGGCCCTGATCATCCGAACCGAACAGGAAAGTAAAGCCCGCAGAAGACCCGGTGCCTGGGGCCATCCGCCCGTCCATGATGTCCAGTTGCATCAGATCGTAAGGGTTTTGGGGAGATAGATAAGGCGCGAATACGGCCATCAAGACAATCAGAGTAATCAGCACCAGCCCGAGAACCGCGAGAGGCGATCTTGAAAACTGGCGTATGAACTGCAGCCCTGCCCGAAATTTCGTGGAGTTCATAACCGTTTGCACGTCATTCTCCCTGAAGCCTGATGCGTGGATCGAGCAGCCTATAAGTGACATCCACGACGAGGTTGATAATGACGAACATGATGACCACGAGCATGAGGTAAGCCACGATCACGGGACGATCGAGTGCGGCGATGCTGTCGATGATGATCTTGCCAACCCCAGGCCAAGCGAAGATGGTTTCTGTCACGACCGAAAATGCAATCGTCTGACCGATATCAAGACCAACCACGGTGACGACGGGGATCATCACATTTTTCAGCACATGGACGCTGAGAATGCGCCTTGGCGACAGACCTTTTGCCCGGGCAAATCTTACATATTCGCTCGACATCGCCTCACGTACGCCCGCTTCGGTCAGGCGCGTTACCATCGAGATATTGAAAAGAGAGAGGCTGACGGCAGGCAGAAGCATATGGCGCAGTCCATCCAACGTGACGAAGGACCAGGGTATCCCAAAGATGATTTCTGTTGCTCCACGCCCCGAACTTGGAAGCCAGCCAAGCTGGACGCTGAAGATCATGATGAGCAGGATCGCGATCCAGAAAATCGGCAGGCTGAAGCCGAAGATCGAACCAATCATGATTATGCGGGCAAAAAGACTGTCAGGCTTCCAGCCTGCGGCCAATCCGAGCGGCACGCCCACGATCAGCGACAGCAAGACGGCCGCGAAGGCGAGTTCCAGCGTTGCGGGCAAACGAGACAGGATCAATTCGACCGCTGGCTCCTTATAGACGTAACTCACGCCGAGATTGCCCTGCAGGAGCCCTTTCAGGAACAGGAAGAACTGCTCGTACAAAGGCCGGTCGAGGCCGAGATCCGCGATCAATCGCAGGCGATCGTCGTGGGTTGCTTCAGGCGGAAGCAGCGTTTCTATCGGACTGCCAATCAAGTGAAGACCGACGAAAACAATCAGGGCCATTGCGAGAGCGACCAGGATCGCTTGCAACAGGCGCTGGATAATCCACAGGGTCATGATACCCTCTTGCTCTTGATAAGATGCTGACCAACCGCTTCGGTAAGGGGGTAAGGTCTTGCAAACGCATTATCGCCGACAATCGCGTGTAACGACTTCGCCAGCCAAATCGCGAGGAAAGCAGGCTGGCGCTAAGGCCGCCAGCCGCTCATCTCACGGTTTACTCGGAAATGTCCTTGGCGAGTGTGCGCTCATCAATGCGCGGTGCATAAGAAAGACCCTTGCGCAGGACCCAAGCATTGCTCTGCTGGTAGAGTGGAATAATGGCTCCATCATTCACTGCAACCTTTACAGCCTCGATAAGGGCGCCTTCACGCGCCTTGTCATCGTAGATTGTCATTGCCCTGGAAACGAGATCATCAAGCGTCGGATTGGAATAACCACTATCATTGGCCGCTCCCAGCCCACGTTTTGGATCGACGGTGCCTAGAACGTTGACCAGCATGGAACTGGCATCATAGGTTGCATTTCCAAGACCCAGAAGCTTCATGGCGAACTCCGACTTGCGTGACGAGAAGGTCGTCCACGGAAGAGCTTCCACATTCGTCTTCACGCCAATTCTCGTCCACATCTGTGCAACAGCCTGCACCACGGCGGGGGCGTTCGGGTAGCGATCGTTCGGCACGTGAACCGTCAGTTGAAAGCCGTTCGGGTACCCGGCGTCCGCCAACAGCTTCTTTGCCTCAATAGGATCGGGCTTCGGCGGCTGAATATCGGGAGTATAAGAGAAAGCACCCTTGGGTAGCCACTGTCCGGCGGCCGTCGCGGTACCTTCCATGATCTTCTCGACAATGCCTTCGCGGTTGATCGCCACTGAGAGCGCATTGCGAACTCGTGGATCAGCAAGAGGATTTGCCTCCAACGCTTCTCCGTTCGATCCCTTTACGTTGGCCTTCCACGCATCGCCGGAAGTTGATGGCGCAAGATAAATGACCCGTAGGCCTGGGGTAGTGACGAACGAGAGATTGGCCGTGGTTTTGAAGCGCTTGATATCCGTCGCTGCTGGCGCGTCAATCACATCGACATCACCTGCCAAAGCCGAAGTTGTACGAGCGCTTGCGCTTGAAAGCATGCGGTAAGTCGCGTGATCCCAGGCAACCTTTTTTCCCCACCAATCGGAATTGCGCTCCAGTGCAACTTCTATGCCCTGCTTGAATGTCGTGAAACGAAATGCCCCCGTACCGATTGCTGCCTTACCGGAATTGTAATCTGCGGTGTCAACGCCCTCTCCCGCATGGCGAGACACGATAGCAATATTTGCGAGATCGCCTGGAAGCGTCGGTGCCGGTGCCTTGGTGTGGATAATGACTGCCAGGTCCCCATCGGCCTCGACGCTCGCGATATTACGCATGAAACCACCAAAGCCGCCCGGGCTGTTCGGCACGCTTCCAGCACGACTCAACGTGAAAAGGACATCATCTGAGGTGAAGGGCTTTCCATCGTGCCACATCACACCTTCGCGAAGAGCGAAGCGCCATTTTGTCTCGGAGACGGATCCCCACTTCGTGGCCAGACCTTCAACGAGTTGTCCCTCGGCAGTGCGCTCGGTCAGTCTGTCGAAAATCTGCATCGCGATCGAGTTGTTGGGCGAGGCATTATAGAAATGCGGATCGATAGACGTTACCGTGCCACTGAGGCCGATCGTCAGGTCCTTGGCCATAACGGGGCTTGCGACAACGCCGACCATGCCAGCCAGAAGAATTATTCTCGTTTTCATTTTTTCTGTTCCCTTCTTGTCTCGGACGCAACGAGTCACGAACGAATTTTACCCAATATCAACGGACATAAAGATTTAACAAATGAATGTTTTTTGCGATAATTATTCTCCTAGCGAATAACGCATGATTTAATTCGGCTTGTCGGCACCAGCATGGTTTGGCGTAAATACCGGAGGACAGGGCTCGTTCGCGTGTGCTCGGCCCAACTACTCATCCTCGAGAATTAGCGCGTTTAGCTTAGCGAGGGATCTTTCGTGCGGCGGTGTATCTGACAATCATCGTGACATTAGGCGCCTTTGTTCTTTCCAAGATTCTCGGCCTGGTTCTGGCCTTCATGGGAGTGAACGGCATCTGCTCACTCTCTGCCATCAGCCGCGTGTTCATGTTCGTCGTTGAAGGCATCCCGGGTCTTGTCACCCTATTCTGCATCTACTTCGTCTTTCCCGATCTCGGCCTGTCGCTCACAGCAGTCCAGGCGGCGATCCGGAAGACGAGTCGCTCACCAGATGTTGGGCAGTGATCTCGGCAAGACGGTCTATTCGGAACTCAGTTTCGGCACCCGCCCGTTCTTCAACGGCAAGCCATGGTTCCTTCCACTGGCCGTCTGGTACTATGGCATGTTGGACAAGTGGAACCAGCACTGACATCACATCATTATTTTTCCGTCTGTCCGTGCTGCGCTTCGACGCGCACGGGGATTTTTAAAATGTACTTTGCAAACGCCAGAATGCCATAGCGCCCATCCGCATGATTTGCTTAATCGGCAGCCCTCAACGCATTTTCTACCTGATTTTTGCCATCATACAGCACCGCCAAGGCCAATCTCCCGACTACTATGGAACCAGTTTAGCCCACGCCCTCCCATTGCTTCAAAGCGAGATATTGAAAACCTGCGATGCATGAAGTCGAAATCCTCGAAAAACTGGTTTCATTCCGCTCGGTTGTCGGAACACCGAATGGAGATATCGTTGAGTGGGTCACGAGTTATCTGAGGGGTCTGGGTGCCAAGGTTCATGTCCTTCCCGGCCCGGAAGGCGATAGGAGCAATCTGTTTGCCACGATCGGCCCAAAAGATCGCAGCGGATATATTCTGTCGGGACATCTGGATGTCGTGTCGGCTATAGAACCAGACTGGATTGGAGACCCATTCAGGTTGCGGTCAGAAGGCAATCGCTTACATGGTCGCGGCGCAACGGACATGAAAGGATTTCTCGCTGCAGCACTCGCGGCAGCATCCAAGGTGGACGCAAATTCGCTCGTCAAGCCGATACATTTCGCATTCTCTTATGATGAGGAAGCCACGTGCCACGGCGTTCCCCATCTGATCGAGCGTTTACCTGAGCTGTGCCAGCCGCCGCTCGGCGCAATCATCGGCGAGCCGAGTGGTATGCAGCCGATCCTTGCGCATAAGGGCAAGGCAGCGGCACGCATCACCGTACGTGGCAAGTCGGGGCACTCTTCACGGCCCGATCAGGGGCTAAATGCGATCCACGGCGCAACCGCCATTCTGGTTCAGGCGGTAAAGTCATCCGAGACTCTCTCTCATGGCCCTTTCGATGCGACATTCGAGCCACCCTATTCTTCCCTTCAGGTCGGCACCCTGAAGGGTGGTACCGCTCTCAACATCATTCCTGACATTTGCGAGTTCCAGCTTGAGGCACGGGCGATTGCCGGATGCGATCCGCGCAGCTTGCTGTCCGATATCCGGCAGGCCGCCGACGCCCTTCAGGCTCAAGGATATGATGTGGAATGGACGGAGACCGGCGCTTATCCTCCCCTGTCTCTTTTGGCAGACTCGGCTTTGGCGGCCCTTGTTACCGCACTCTCGGGCAAAGCGCCGCTGGCCGCTGTCAGCTACGGTACGGAAGCCGGTCTATTCCAGCAGGCGGGCATCGATTCCATCATCTGTGGCCCGGGGAATATTTCACGTGCCCACAAGCCGAACGAATACATTCTGATCGAAGAGCTCTCGGCATGCGTGGCCATGATCGACGCGCTTTCCCGACATTGCTGTGGATAGAAGGGCCCAACAATGACACTGCTCTGTAACATGGACGAAGCCCGCGCAGCAGCCTTTGCGAAGGTTTTTCAATCTTCTCTGCGGGACATTCCGCTCTCGCTCGACGCGGCTTCGGTAGAACCGGAGGACGTGCGTTATCTTCTCAGTTGGAAAGTGCCGGACAATATCGCCCGTTATACCAATCTCGAAGTGATGTTCTGCACCAGTGCCGGGATAGATCAGATATCTTTCGACAGTCTGCCAACCACCGTTAAGCTGGTGCGCATGGTGGAAGATGGCATCATCCGCATGATGCAGGAATATGTCACGCTTTCTGTTCTGATGCTTCACCGCAACTTCATTCAATATGGGCATCATCAGAAGCAGGCTCTCTGGCAGTCTATCCCTCAACCGCAGGCGACTAAGCGGCGTATTGGCATTCTCGGTCTTGGCGTTCTCGCACAGGCCGTCATCGAGCGTCTCACGCCCTTCGGCTTTCCGATTTCCAGCTGGAGCCGAAGCGCAAAGACCATTCCCGGTGTGGCCTGCCTCAGCGGCGACGAGGGTTTTTCGCAGCTGATTTCGACCAGCGATATCCTGATCTGCCTTCTGCCGCTGACCGACGAGACGGCCGGTCTGCTCGACGCCGAACTTTTCTCGCAAATGCCGAAGGGCGCATCCCTCGTCCATGTCGGTCGTGGCGGTCAGCTCGACCATCAGGCCCTGCTCGAAGCACTCGATCAGGATCATCTTTCGGCTGCCATACTCGACGTGACGGAGCCCGAGCCTTTGCCGAGCGACCACGCCGTCTGGTCGCACCCGAAAATCACGTTGACACCGCATATCGCCAGCGTCACCCAGCCGGCCAGCGCAGCACTTGCCGTCAGCGACAATATCCGCCGCCATCTTCAGGGGCACGACTTGATTGGCCTCGTCGACCGCAATCGCAACTATTGAGCCAACAGGAAGACAATCCATGACCTATATTCAGAAAATCGCGCATAACCCGACCTTCGCCCCCAAGGAAGCAGTGCCCGTGCCGGAGCGTCTGATCTCCGGCGACCCGCATTTCAAAAGCTGGCCGATGGACGAGTCCAAAGACGGTTTGGTGAAGACGGGCGTGTGGGAAGCGACGCCGGGTGTCACCCACTCCATCAAGGGGGAAACCTATGAGTTCTGCCATCTGCTCTCCGGCGTGATCGAACTGACCCCGAAGGATGGCGAGCCAGTCATCTACCGGGCAGGTGACAGCTTCGTGATGAAGCCGGGCTTCATCGGCATCTGGAAGACCATCGAGACAGTGCGCAAGATTTACGTCGTCGTCTCCTAAGTGCTCACGGCCAAAGGGATTGCTGCCATGAAAAGCTACAACATCGCTCTCATTCCGGCAGACGGCATCGGTCCGCAAGTGGTCGAAGCGGCCTGGGCGGTGTTGAGCAAGGTTGCAGGACAAAGTGGTTTCGGTCTGTCTGCGACCAGATTTCCCTGGTCCTGCGCCTACTACAAGGAAAATGGTCGGATGATGCCGGCCGATGGTATCGAGACATTGCGCAGTTTCGATGCCATCCTCCTCGGATCCGTCGGATGGCCGGCAGAGGTACCGGATTCCGTATCGCTGCACGGTTTGCTGCTGACGATCCGCAAGGCTTTCGACCAATATGCAAACGTCCGGCCTCACCGCTTGCTGCCCGGCGTCGATGGTCCGCTGAAGGCCACCGAGTTCGACATTCTCTGCATTCGCGAAAATACCGAGGGCGAATATTCCGGCGCGGGTGGACGGGTGCATCAAGGCACTCCAGCCGAAGTGGTTGTCGAGACCTCGATATTCACCCGCCGCGGCGTGGAGCGCATTCTCCGCTATGGCTTCGAGCAGGCCCGTCGGCGACGCGGCCGTCTGGCCTCCGTGACCAAGTCAAATGCGCAGAGACATTCGATGGTGTTCTGGGATGAAGTCACGCGAGAACTGGCCGCAGAATATGGCGATGTCGCGGTCACCTCCTATCACGTCGATGCGCTGGCCGCACGGATGATCATGGCGCCGGAAAGCCTCGACGTCATTGTCGCGTCGAACCTCTTCGGCGATATCCTGACCGACATGGGAGCGGCCATACAGGGTGGGTTGGGATTTGCCGCATCGGCCAATATCAGCCCGGACCGGTCGCTGCCTTCGATGTTCGAACCCGTGCATGGTTCGGCCCCCGACATTGCCCATCTCGATGTTGCAAACCCGATTGCCACCATCTGGTCTGCTGCAATGATGCTGGAGCATCTGGGAGAAAAGCAGGCGGCAGACAGGGTGATGGCCGCCATTGCGACCGCAACCGCGAAGGATATCGGCATCCGGCCGGGCAAGGACAAGACCTCGGTCATTACCGCTGCAGTGCTGGAAGCACTGGATTGATTTTAGGAGATTTACGATGGAAGCATTGACGGACACAGATCTTCTTCGCCAGAGTGCGCTCGTGGCCGGAGATTGGGTTGCATCCCATTCGGGCAGGACGCTGGATGTCATCAATCCGGCGACGGGCCTGGTGATCGGCTCCGTGCCGGACATGGGAGAAAGCGACACCAGAGCCGCTATCGCTGCCGCCAACGCAGCCTATGCCGGCTGGAAAAGCAAAACTGCAGCAGAGCGCGCGGCCCGACTTGAGGCCTGGCATGCCCTCATGCTGGCTCATATGGACGACCTGGCCCTTATTTTAACCTGCGAGCAGGGCAAACCACTGGCCGAAGCAAGGGGCGAGATCGCCTATGGCGCATCTTTCGTAAAATGGTTCGCGGAAGAGGCACGCCGCATCTCCGGGGCAACGGTACCGGCGCCGACGCCCGACCGACGTATCGTCGTGCTCAAGCAGCCTGTCGGCGTCTGCGGCATCATTACCCCATGGAATTTCCCAAATGCCATGATCACGCGCAAGGTCGCACCGGCGCTTGCCGCCGGATGCACCGTGGTCATCAAGCCATCCGAACTGACCCCCTTCTCCGCACTCGCGCTTGGCGTGCTTGCAGAGCGCGCGGGCATTCCACACGGCGTGATCAACATCGTGACCGGTATGCCGAGCGGAATCGGGCAGGAAATCATGGCCAATGAGACCGTGCGCAAGATTTCCTTCACGGGCTCTACCCGCGTTGGCGCGCTACTCATGAAAGGGGCCGCCGACAGCATCAAACGGCTGTCACTGGAGCTTGGAGGCAATGCCCCCTTCATCGTTTTCGATGACGCCGATCTCGATCTGGCCGTCGAGGGCGCCCTGATCTCGAAATTCCGCAATGGCGGCCAGACCTGTGTCTGCGCCAACCGCATTCTCGTACACAGCGCCGTCTATGACGAGTTTGCAGCGAAGCTGACCAAACGCGTTGATGCCATGAAGGTCGGTTCCGGCACCTCCGACGGCGTTTCCATCGGCCCGATGATCAACAGCGCGGCAATCGACAAGATCGAGCGACACGTCAAGGATGCTGTGGACAAAGGTGCCAAGGTCGTCACCGCCGAGCGCGCGCTGGAGGCAGGATCGAACTATGTCGCGCCCGTGGTTCTGATCGGGGCGACGACCGATATGCTTCTTGCGCAGGAAGAGACCTTCGGACCCGTTGCTCCGCTGTTCCGTTTCGAAACCGAAGAAGAGGCGCTCGAAATAGCAAATGGAACGCCTTTCGGTTTGGCCTCCTATTTCTACACCGAAAGCCTCAGCCGGGCATGGCGCGTCGGTGAGGCTCTGGAATTCGGCATGGTCGGGCTGAACACCGGTGCCATTTCCATGGAGGTCGCACCCTTCGGCGGCGTCAAGCAATCGGGCCTGGGCCGTGAAGGCGGCCAGATTGGCATCGAAGAATATCTTGAGGTCAAAGCCTTCCATATGGGCGGTCTGCGGTAACGCAGATCAACCCAGCTCCCGTAGCCGGGGCTCTTTTCAGCAATCAATTGAACGGCCCGCCCCCGCGAAAATCGGTGGCGGGCCGTTCTGATTCAATTGCTGTGCCGTGGAAAATTGCGCTTCCGTCTCAGGACGACCTTCGGTGCCCCATGACGGTGATCGCACCACCCGCCAGAACGAACGGCAAGGCCACCATGAAGGCAGACGTCATGGGTTGGTTGAAGAACAAAAGGTCGGCCATCAGCGGCCAGATAATGGCGAAATAGTCGAAAGGTGCGAGGAAGGACGCTTCCGCGTGGCGGAAGGCAATCGTATTGGCGATATGCGCCAGGCCGCCGAAGATACCGGCCATCACCAGCAGCACGAAACCGGTGCCATCCGGCATGGTCCACCCGAATGGCAAGGTGGCTAACCCACAGGCCATAGATGTCAGAACGAAATAAAAGGCTATGGCGCCCGTGCTTTCGGTACGGCTCAAGGTGCGTACCGTAATCAGCGCGAATGCCGTCAATACCCCGGTCAGAAGTCCAAATATGTACCCTAACAACTGATCTCCAGCCATGTGGTCGCCATCCAGTTCAGGCCAGAACAGCACCAGCACCCCGGCAAAGCCGATGATGACGCCGCCCGCCCGCGTCACCGTCAAACGCTCCGAGAGAATGAACACGGCAGCAAGGGCCATGAAGATGGGCGAAAGATAGCCCAGAAGCGTCGCCTCGGCGAGCGGCAGCCGGGCAATGGAGGCGAAGGACGTGAACATCGCCGCAGCGCCAAGTCCGGAGCGAAGCAGATGGCCGAGTGGCCGCCGTGTGGCGAGCCCGGAGGGGAACTCCGAGCGCAGCCACAGGAAGATGACCAGGGGTATGAGCGCAAACAGCGACCGGTAGAACACGATTTCACCCAGCGGCGTGGTGTCGGAGAGGCTTTTCACGCAGATCGACATGGCCGCAAACAGCAGCCCTGCCAGCACTCTGAGAACGGCACCCGACCAAGGTCGGCTATCCACTTGTTCCGCTGCGCCCGTTGCGCTCATATGCTTTTCCTTGATGGACGACGGCGGATCGGTCTTTTCGATATTCAGCCGAAATAGCCCAACATCGATTTGACCTCGAGATATTCAGCCATCCCCTCAAGGCCATATTCCCGCCCATTGCCGGATTGTTTGAACCCGCCGAAAGGCGCGTGCGGGTCCCAAGCCGGATAATTGAAATGAACCTGCCCGGAGCGGATTTGCGCGGCAACATTCTTTACCACGGACAGGTCCTTGCCTTGCACATGTGCGCCAAGCCCGTAGACGGTATCGTTGGCAATTTCGACAGCCTCATCGACCGTGTCGTAGGGAATAATGCAAAGAACGGGTCCGAAGATTTCCTCTTTTGCGATCTGCATATTCGTATCAACGTCGGAAAAGATCGTCGGTCTGGCATAGAGACCGCTCGTCAAGCCATCCGGCCGACCAGCCCCACCGGTCAGCAGACGGGCGCCCTCTTTCAGGCCTGTCTGTATCATCGTCTGAACACGGTTGAACTGCGCAGCATTCGCCATGGCGCCATGGGTCGTCGCGGGAGACAGGGGGTCGCCAATCACGATCTCGGAGGCGGCTTTGGTCGCAATCGCTTCCACTTGGCGCAACACATCCCTTGGAACGATCATACGCGTGGGGGCGCTGCAGGACTGGCCGAGATTGCGGAATGCGGCGGCGACCCCCAGCGAAACCGCGCGATCGAGATCAGCATCGGGCAAGATCACATTGGGCGATTTTCCGCCCAGCTCCTGCGCAACGCGCTTGACCGTGGGTGCGGCAGCCTGCGCGACCAGAATGCCGGCGCGGGTCGAGCCGGTGATGGAGATCATATCGACATCGGGATGCGAGGCCATGCGCTGACCGACGACTGGACCATCGCCATTCACCAGATTGAAGACGCCAGCCGGAAAACCTGCATCCTGAATGGCTTCTGCAAACAGCAGGGCATCGAGAGGCGCAAGTTCGCTCGGCTTCAGGATCAAAGTGCAGCCTGCCGCCAATGCGGGTGCAACCTTGGCGGTGATCTGATAAAGGGGCCAGTTCCACGGTGTGATCAGGCCACAGACACCAATAGGCTCGCGGGCGACGGCAGTGTGGCCGCGTTGCTCGACGAATGGGAAGGACAAGAGAACGTCCCGCGCGGTTTTGACATGGGCAATCGCGAGAGGCACCTGCGCGGTGCGGGCATAGCCGATAGCAGCCCCCATTTCGAGCGTCAGGTACTGGGCGAACAGTTCGCTGCGCTGCTCCATGATCTCACGCAAGCGCGTCAGCAGTTCGGCACGATACGCTGGCGTGGTGCGCGACCAGGTCGGGAAGGCTTTGCGCGCCGCCGCGACTGCCTTGTCGACATCCGCCACATTGCCAAGTGCGATATGGGCGACGACTTCCTCTGTGGCCGGATTGGTAACAGCACCTTTGGCCGTTCCGGATGCGGGCACCCATTGCCCATTGATGAAGAACTGATCCAGCCGGTTCTTGCCCGTCAGGTATTCCATAGGTGCGGTCATCGAAGGATATCCTTCATTCGGAAATAGGCGCCGAGGATCGGCAGGAACCACGGGCGTCCGAAATGGCCGGGAATGGCCGGCCAGTCGAAATCCTTCCACGGGTTTAGCTCGACATTGCCATCCATGACCTCAGCCATGATGCTGCCCATCAGCGTGGACATCTGCGTGCCGTGGCCGCTATAGCCCATGGAGTAATAGATACCGTCACGCTGACCGGCCCGCGGCAGGCGATCACGGGTCATATCGACCATGCCACCCCAGCAATAATCGATGCGCGTATTTGCCAGCTCTGGGAATACATCGACCATGGCAGCTTTCAATATGCGGCCGCTCTTTTCGTCCGATTGTGGATTTGAAACGGCAAAGCGCGCCCGCCCGCCAAACAGCAGACGATTGTCGGGAGTCAAACGCCAGTAGACGACGAGATTTCGGGTATCGACCACCATTCGGCCCGTGGGCATCAGACGTGCGACATCTTGCTGTGACAGTGGCTCGGTGACGATGAGGAAAGCGCCGACCGGCACGATACGTCGCCGGATCCAGCCGAGTGGTCCGACCTGAGAAATGCCGCTTGCCAGCAGCACCTGACGTGCTGTGATCTTGCCGTTCGGGGTCTGGACCTCATGTCCATTCTGCACGCGACGGATGCCCATGACCGGGCTTCGCTCGTGAATCTGCGCTCCATGTCTGTCAGCAGCGGTGGCAAGCCCGCGCACAAAGCGCCCGACATGCATGCCGGCACTCTTGGGATAAAGCAGCCCGCCGTAATATCGGTCCGTTCCAACCTCGTCACGCAGCTCCTCGCGGGAGACCATGCGCGTTTCGGGATCAACAGTGGCGGCAAGAAGCTCCTGGCTGCGCGCAAGCATGTCGTAATGTTCAGGTTTTGCTGCGATCTTGAGCTTGCCGTAGCGCGCGAAGCTGCAATCGATCTCTTCCTCTTTCACGATCTTTTCGACCAGCGAAACACCGGAATCGAAGGCCTTGTAAAGCGTGTTAGCCCCGCCGCGGCCAATCCGTGCAGACATCTCGGCGTAATTTTGCGCAAAGCCGTTGTTGCACATGCCGCCATTGCGGCCCGAAGCAGCGTTGCCGATGGTATCCGCTTCCAGAAGGACGACATTCGCCCCCTTTTTTGCAAGGGCGAGCGCTGCCGACGAACCAGTCAAACCGCCACCGACGACGGCGACATCACATTGACCGGCCAATGACCGGTCGGAGCCGCTACGAAATGGCTCGGACGTATCTAACCAGTAGGATGTGAGTTTCATTGCCGATTACCTTCGTAGCTTGGAGTAAAATGCGGCGTTCCGGGAGAGTCTACCAGCCGCGCATACGGTTCCAGCGCGCTTGTATGGTGGGGCTTTTGCCGTTCACGACACTGTAGAAATCGTGCTGACCGGCCATGGCGCAGGCGTGATTGGGCAAAATCCGCACCTTCGAACCAATCGGGAGAATCGGCATGGCTTTGCTTGAACCTGAGCGGATGGAAAGAATGCCGTGTTCCTGACTTGCCTGCGACACGATCACGTCCTCATAGACGCGGCCCTGCTCGTCACAGACGACACCATAGCCCTGATCAACCTTCTGGCTGGACGTTCCACGGTCACGCGACAGCGCCATCCAGCCCGCATCTACGAGAATCCAGCCCTTTTCCGGTTTTGCGCCCACGACAGTCGCAAGCACCGAAATCGCCAGATCATCAAGCGTGCACACGCCGACACCGTGCTGGACGAGATCGAAGAACACATAGACGCCAGCGCGCACTTCGGTGACACCGTCAAGATTTTCAGCGAAATGCGCCGTCGGCGTGGAGCCAAGGCTGACAATCGGGCATGCATGCCCGTGTTCTCTCAGAACATTCGCTGCCTTCACCGTTTCGGCGCGCTCATTTTCGGCAGCGGCGACCAGCGCTTCCTTTGTGCTCAGCGCATATGATTCGCCCGCATGCGACAACACACCAACCAGATCGACACCCGCAGCCTTCACGCGACCGGCAACAATGACGAGGTTCGGGTCCGCGGGTTTCAAGCCGCCACGATGATCGTCAACGTCAAGCTCAATGAAAGCGGAGGGCACGACACCGGTTTTTCGCCCCGCGTCGCCCAGCGCATCGGCCTGTTCCACCGTATCGAGCAGGAATTTCACATTGGCGCCGGTGCGTCGCGATAGTTCAAGACCACGCACCGCAGCAGCAGGCGAGACGCCCACCGCATAGGTGATGTCCTTATAGCCGTAATCGGCGAAATATTCAGCTTCTGCAAGGGTCGAAACCGTGATCGGACCCGGTTCTCCGGGGTAAATGCGGCGGGCGACATCGATGCTCTTGGCTGTTTTCATGTGCGGACGCAGCACTGCACCCAAAGCACTGATATGGCTGGCAAGGCGCTGAATATTCCGGTCCAGCTTGCTCTCGTCGAGCAGCAGCGCCGGTGTGATCAGCGCATCTATCATGCCAGCACCACCGGCGCGCTTCGAATCGAGGTTTTCAGTGTTCATTCTCTGCATCCTAACTGAACGATTGGTTCGAAACCGCGTACATATGGGTTGGAGCGACGGCGGTCGGTCTGGTTCCAAGCACCATGGACACGGCATCGCCAACCAATTTGAAGCCAAGACCCTCAAGCCATTCGCTCAATCCATCATCGGAATAAACATCGATGCGAACGAATTGCCCAACGAGGTTGACGAGATGCGCCTCAATCAGACGCTTCGCATCGTCAATATTGTCCGCCACCACAGGGCCGACAACATATCCGCGCCCGAACCGTCTTCTGATGGCAAAGCCAGTAATCTGCGCATCACGGACGAGCACCGCCGTCTCACCGACCTGCAATAGCGCTGAGATGAGCTGCTTTCGCGGCATTCCGATTGCACGCTCATCGAGAGCCTCTATGGACGCCAGATCGCTGGGCGCCGCCGGGCAAATGTCGTCACTTTGGTCGATCTTACCCGGGTCGGCCAAATGCCCTTGGTATTGAAGCACTCTACCCCATGGCTCGAAGCCCCGGCGCAGATAGAGCGGCATGCCCTGTTCGGTCGAATTGAGAAGAACGTTTCGTCCCTTCGTCGCGTCCAGCAGGGCGTTGAAAAGCCGCGATCCGTTGCCACCGCCTTGGGCTTTCGCCGTGACGATGATCATGCCTGCGGTGGCGTAGTGATCTCCGTAGCACCACCAGAGCGCCGTTCCGAGAACATCGCCATCACGCTCGAGGACCACACCTTCGCCCACCTGCAAGGCGAACGCCCAGTCCTCCAGCCGGTAGGGCCAGGAGAATTCTTGCGAAAGCTTCAATGCGCCTTCGAGATGACGGCTCTCGAGCTTTACCAGCGAAATGTCGCGGTCGTCATTGCTCATGTGCTTCTGGTTATCCGCTATTGTGAAAGCAGTGCCTTTGCCCCGCTTTGAAAATCAGGAATGTTGAGACCAGCTTCCCCGAACTGGGGAAGTTTTCTCTGCTTTTTTTAGCCGCCTATTTGGTGGATTAATTTGTTTTCAGGGAGGAGGCGGCATCACCTGTGCAGCTTCCTGATCAAAATGAGCCGATATATCAATATGCTCGATGGTGTGAGCCACGGCCCGCAATTATCGACCGCCGAAAGGACCAGCCGTGATCTACATAAGCGAAGAAGAATCCGCCGCCATGATTTCGCACGAAATCGCCTATGAGGCGGCCCGTGCGGCGCTTGTCGCGGCAATCAGTGAAGAAGGCCGCGTCTTTCCTGCAGTGCTGGGTCGCTCCGCCTCGCCGGCCAACACATTTTCGATCAAGTCTGGCTCTTCGCAGCATCTCACGGGTGTCAAAGTCGGTTCCTTCTGGGCGAAAAACCCTGAGCGGGGATTGCCGCGTCACAATTCCACGATTGTCCTGCTCGATCAGGAAATCGGACGTCTGAGCGCAGTTGTCGAGGCTGGTACCGTGAATGCCTACAGAACGTCGGCGGCCGATGCGGTGGCGGCCGATCTTCTAGCACGTCCGGATGCGAAAACTCTGACGATATTCGGAGCGGGAAATCAGGCATACTACGAGGTAACGGCCCTTGCGAGAATTCGCCCTATCGAAATCGTGCATGTTGTCGCGCGGCCATCCGAGAGGCGCGACGCCTTCGTCAAACTGCTGGAAGCGAATGGTCTGAAAATCCACGTTTCTCCGGTGCAAGAGGCAGTCTCATCGTCTGATATCGTGGTTGCGGCAACGCCATCGCGAGAGGCCCTGTTCGATGCAAGCTGGGTGCGGCCCGGCACCCATGTTGCCAGCATGGGTTCGGATGCCCCCGGCAAACATGAATTGCCGACCGAATTGCTGCTCAAGGCCGACCTCTTTTGTGATCTGCCATCGCAATCCATCACCATCGGCGATTACCAGCACGTTCGTAATCAGATCACCAACGGCGATATCAGCATCACGCCGATTGGCGACGTCATTTCGAAAAATGCCCCTGGACGGAAATCCGACACGGCAATAACCGTCTTCGACAGTTCCGGCATCGCCTTGCAGGACCTCTATATTGCCGATGCGCTGATAAAGGCGAAGATGGGCAACAGCATGCTATAACCGGGCCCTGCCGGTTTCTAAGTCCAGAACCCCATCTGGCCGGATCATCCGTGCCAGATGGGGTTTGTTTTATTGGCTCAAAGGCCGAGAGCGCCTGCGAGACCAGAAATGTCGGTGATCTCCGTGTAACCGTAATAGGGATTTGCGGGCTCGTGTCCGCGATTGACCCAGATCTTGTTCTTGATACCGAGACCATAGGCCGACATCAGGTCATACCGGAACGATGACGAGCAATGCGCGATGTCCTCGGGACCGCAGCCCAGCATGTCGAACATATATTCGAAAGCCTGGAAACGCGGCTTGTAGGCATCGGCCTGTTCCGCCGTGTAGACGGCGTGGAACGGTGCGCCGAGCTTATCGACATTCGACATGATTTGCGAATTCATTGCATTGGACAAAATGACGAGCGGTATTTCCTTGGCCACTTTCGCAAGCCCCGCCATCACGTCCGGATGTGGCCCCCATGTCGGGATGCGCTCATACACCATGACGGCGTCTTCCGGCCTGAATGCCACGCCATTTCTCTTGCAGGTGCGCTCCAGCGAATTGTGGACGATGTCGGCATAGGGTTTCCAGGAGCCAAGGCATTCGTCGATGCGATAGGCCGTCCAGTCCTTGATAAACTGCTGCATTGCAGCTTCGGACAGCGTGATCCCGTAAAGATCACGCGCAGCTTGCGCCATATTGAAATTGATCAGGGTCCCGTGGCAGTCGAAGGTAACGTATTTGGGGCGGAAAGTGGTCATGGAACTGTCCTTGTCGTCCGTGGTGAGCATTTACCGGCACCCATCCTAGATCGGCACAACAGACCGCATTCACCATATTCCTCCGGCGATGAAGCAGAAAATACCAATTCGACAGGGCGCAGCAGCACAGCATGTCATTCGGCATGACCGACCGACCCCGATATTGAGCTGGCTCCATCATCTGTCGGCAGAAGATGCGGCGACCCGGGCGCGCAACAACGAAATATTCCGTTTATCCGCGCCAGTTCGGGGACTTCACCGGCAGCACATGGGGGAAAGTTGCAGACAGCCCGCTAAAGCTGGATTGGAAGCGACACATGTTAAGCAACTCCCTGATCGAACTCGACCGACGACACTTAATCCACCCCGTCTCCTCATACAGGGGCCATGAATATCTCGGCGTTCGTGTCTTGAAGTCAGCCAAAGGCGCCGTCCTCACCGATATGGACGGCCATGAACTTGTCGACGGTTTCGCCGGTCTTTGGTGCGTCAATGCCGGGTACGGCCACGAAAGCATTGTCGAGGCAGCCGCACAGCAGATGCGCGAATTGCCATACGCGACTGGCTATTTCGACATGGGATCCGAGCCTGCCATCCGGCTTGCCTCCGAACTGGCCGACCGCGCGCCGGGCGATCTCGATCATGTGTTCTTCACGCTCGGTGGTTCGGATGCGGTGGATAGCACGGTGCGCTTCATTCGATATTACTGGCACTGCAAAGGCCAGCCGCAGCGCGACCAGTTCATATCTATCGAGCAGGGATATCACGGGTCGTCCACGGTCGGCGCGGGCCTGACCGCACTTCCCGGCTTTCATGCGGGGTTTGGCATTCCTTATTCCTGGCAGCATAAAATCCCCTCGCATTACAGCTATCGCAATCCCGCAGGCGATACGCCGGAAGCGATAATCCAGTCGTCGCTCGCCGCCCTTTACGCGAAGGTCGAGGAGATCGGCGGGCCAGAGCGGGTGGCAGCATTTTATGCCGAGCCGATCCAGGGTTCGGGCGGTGTACTCGTTCCACCGAAGGGCTGGATGAAGGCCATGCGCGATGCCTGTGCGGCCCTCGACATTCTGTTTATCGCCGACGAGGTCATTACCGGCTTCGGGCGCACCGGGCCGCTCTTTGCCAGCACGGAAGACGGGATCGTTCCGGATTTCATGACGATAGCGAAGGGTTTAACCTCCGGTTACGTGCCGATGGGCGCGGTGCTGATGTCCGACCGCGTCTATCAGGTGATGGCGGACGGTGCCGGACCCGTCGCAATCGGCCATGGCTACACCTATTCAGCTCACCCCGTCAGTGCGGCCGTGGGCCTTGAAGTTCTGCGTCTTTACGAAAACGGCCTGCTTGAAAATGGACGTCGGGCCGGAGCACGGCTGATGGCAGGGCTGGAGACATTGCGCGATCATCCGCTTGTCGGCGATGTTCGTGGCCGCGGCATGCTGGCTGCCATCGAACTCGTCGTCAACAAGAAAAAGAAGACGCCGCTTCCCGCAGAAGCCGCCCCCGGCCGCCGTATCTTCGACCGGGCGTGGAAAAGCGGTCTCGTGATCCGCGCCTTCGCCAATGGTGTCTTGGGCTATGCGCCGCCTTTGTGCTGTACGGACGCGGAAATCGACATGATCCTCGATCGCACCCGTAAGGTGCTGGATGCCACGCTCGAAGATCCGGATGTTCGCAGCGCCATGGTGGAGTGACGCGCTGAAATTTATTTTCTGTTATGAAATGTCGTGGCGGGCGGCAAATTCGGAATTTTGTACCGCCCACGGCATCATCTTTAGAAGAAGCAATATCGGCAGAGTGCCAAACTCAATCAACTGCAAGAGACCGAAAACGGTCCGCGACGCGTGGGAGACAACTCAAGAGGAAGTCGAAGCAGGCCCCAATCTGCAAAGCAGCATACCGCACGGAGTTTACCGTCGGCGTTCGGTCAACCACAATAACAAAGGGAACGACATGCAAAAATTACCGACCAACTGGTCCAAATCCGATGACGCATTCGTAGAGAACGCGATCCGCCGCGGCGCAACGCGGCGTGAGCTGTTGCAGATCATGCTTGCTGGTGGCGCAGCGGTGGCAACCGCAGGTCTCGCAATCGGTCGCGCAGATCAGGCAATTGCAGCGACGCCGACATCCGGCGGCGCGTTGAAGGCAGCGGGCTGGTCCTCATCCATCGCCGATACGCTGGACCCGGCAAAAGCATCCACCACCACCGATTACGTCCGCATCTGCACCTTCTATAACCGTCTTTCTGTGCTGGACGAAAAAGGCACGCCGCAGATGGAGCTGGCAGAGTCGATCGACAGCAAGGACGCCAAGACCTGGACTATCAAGCTGCGCAAGGGGGTGACGTTCCACAGCGGCAAGACACTGACATCCGCTGACGTGATCTTCTCCCTGAAGCGCCACCAGGACCCCGCGATTGGATCGAAGGTTGCGAAAGTCGTCGCCCAGCTGAAGGACTTCAAGGCCGTTGACGATCTCACGCTTGAGATCGTACTGGAAGCGCCCAACGCCGACCTGCCGAGCATTCTCGCCCTCCACCATCTGATGATCGTGGCCGAAGGCACGACGGATTTCAACGCCGGAAATGGAACTGGCCCATTCGTGAAAGAAGTCTTCGAGCCGGGCGTCCGCTCTATCGGCACGAAGAACAAAAGCTACTGGAAGTCCTCGCTTCCGCACGTCGACTCGGTGGAGTTTTTCGCCATCGTGGACGATAACGCCCGCGCCAATGCGCTGCTTTCAGGGGATGTCCACCTTGCCGGCCAGATCAGCCCTCGCTCCAGACGGCTTGTCGAAAGCATGCCGGGCTTCGTGATGACGCAGGCAAGTGCCGGTAACTACACCAACCTCAATATTCGGTTGGACATGGCGCCGGGTGACAAAAAAGACTTCGTTGACGGCATGAAGCACCTCGTCAACCGCGAGCAGATCGTAAAGGCGGCCCTGCGCGGTTACGGTCAGATCGGCAATGACCAGCCGATTTCGCCTGCAAACCGCTACCATGATGCATCCTTGCAGCCGAAGGCCTTCGATCCTGACAAGGCGAAATTCCTGATCAACAAGGCTGGCCTGCTTAACCAGACGATTCCGGTCATCGCATCGGACGCCGCTGCCTTCTCGGTGGAAATGGCAGGCATGATCCAGGCCTCCGCCTCGCAAATCGGCCTCAAGCTTGATGTGCAGCGCGTGGCCTCGGACGGCTACTGGAACAATTACTGGCTCAAGTCACCGATCCATTTCGGAAATATCGATCCGCGCCCGACACCGGACATTCTGTTCTCGCTTTTCTACACATCAAACGCAGCGTGGAACGAAAGCCGTTATAAGTCCGACCATTTCGACAGCCTTCTTCTCGAAGCGCGCGGCATGCTGGACGAAGGCAAGCGCCATGAGATCTACAACCAGCTGCAATCCATGGTCGCTGACGAAGCCGGGACCATCATTCCTGCCTATCTCTCCAGCGTCGATGCCATGAGCGAAAAGGTCAAGGGCTATACATCCAGCCCGTTTGGCGGCCTGATGGGCGGCACATTTGCGGAGTATATCTGGCTCGCGGCCTGATGAGACTTTTGATCGGCGGCCCCGGCCGCCGGTCCGAAGCACACTGCTTTCGCAGGCATCAATTCAGGGAGCAGAGCCGTGAACAAACATATTCTTTTTCTGATTACCAACCGGATCATCATCTCATTGATCACGCTTCTGATCATTGCGGTGATCGTCTTCGTTGCAACGACACTTCTACCCGGTGATACGGCAACGATTCTTCTCGGGCAGTCCGCCACCCCTGAAGCAATCGAGGGTCTGCGCAAGGCAATGCATCTCGATGAACCCGCCTTTACCCGGTTCATTAGCTGGATATTGGCTTTTCTTCACGGCGATCTTGGTATTTCTTATTCAAACAACATGCCCGTCGCCGACATGGTTGGTCGCCGCTTGCTGAACTCGTTGAAACTCGCTTCGGTCACGACGGCCTTTGCGGTTCCGCTTTCGCTGTTTCTGGGTGTTACCACCGCGGTTATGCGGGGATCGCTCTATGATCGCGCTGTTACCATTTTCACGATCGGTGTGATTTCCATTCCGGAATTCATCGTCGCCACGACAGCCGTGCTAATCTTCGCCGTCTATCTGAAATGGCTACCCGCGCTATCCCTGACGGCTGACATCGACACTTTGGCCGGACTTCTGCGGGCCTATGCCATGCCTGTGATTACCTTAACCTGCGTCGTATCCGCTCAAATGATCCGGATGACCCGGGCCGCGGTGATTGATGCACTGGCCAGCCCCTATGTCGAGATGGCTCTTCTCAAAGGCGCGTCCCGCAAGAGGCTCGTGCTTTCCCATGCGCTCCCCAATTCCCTTGGCCCGATTGCCAATGCCATGGCGCTCTCCCTCTCCTATCTGCTTGGCGGGGTCATCATCGTTGAAACCATTTTCAACTATCCGGGAATTGCCAAACTCATGGTTGATGCCGTAACGACGCGCGATCTGCCGCTCATCCAGAGCTGCGCGATGATTTTCTGCCTGGCATATCTTCTGCTCGTGACCATAGCCGATCTAATTGCCATCCTATCGAATCCGAGGTTGCGATGACAGTAGAGACATCAAGCACCACCAGACGTCGCCCGCGCTACCAGATAAAGGTGGTGGGAATGCTGGGCCTTGCCATCATCGTGTTCTGGCTCATCGTTGCCGCACTCGGCCCGCATCTGGCGCCCTATCCAATCGGCGATATCGTCGATCAGGACTATTTCGGCCCGATGTCCCGGGATTTCTGGCTCGGCTCCGACTATCTGGGGCGCGATATGCTCTCCCGCATCGTTTATGGCGCACGCTATACGCTCGGCATCTCCCTTGCCGCCGTTACCATGGCCTGCACCTGCGGCGTCGTTCTGGGCATGAGCGCGGCCGTTGCCGGTGGCTGGTTCGACAGTGTCCTGAGCCGGTTTCTGGATGCGATGAGCTCCATTCCAAGCAAGCTTTTTGCCCTTGTCGTCGTATCTGCAGTAGGATCATCCATACCCGTCCTCATCTTCATGCTGGCGGTCATCTACACACCGGGCTCCTATCGTTTCGCCCGCGCACTGGCGGTCAACATCGCCGCCATGGATTACATCACGATCGCGCGCCTTCGCGGTGAGAAGATGTTCCACATCATCACAGCGGAAGTGCTGCCCAACATCATCGGCCCCGTGCTGACCGATCTTGGCTTGCGCTTCGTTTTCATCGTGCTTCTGCTGTCCGGCATGTCTTTCCTCGGCCTCGGTGTGCAGCCTCCAGCCGCTGACTGGGGCGGTCTGGTGCGCGAGAACATCGATGGTCTGCCATTCGCGGCTCCCGCCGTGATCCTGCCATCGATTGCCATCGCCACCCTGACCATCGCCGTCAATCTTTTCATCGACAACCTGCCTGTAAAAATTCGCGACCGGAGTGAGTGAATGGCCAATCTTGTTGAAATTCGTGGCCTGAAAGTCGAGGCAAAAACCGACGCCAACCGGCGCATCGAGATCGTGAAGGACGTAGACCTCGATCTTGTTCCCGGCGAGATCGTAGCGCTGATCGGGGAAAGCGGATCGGGCAAGACGACGATTGCGCTGACCCTGATGGGGCATACGCGCACCGGATGCTCCATTTCCGCAGGATCGGTAATGGTGGATGGTCAGGACGTCGTGCAGATGAGCGAGCAGCAGCGCTCCAGGCTGCGCGGCGCAGTGGTCAGTTATGTTCCGCAATCGGCGGCACTGGCCTTCAATCCGGCAAAAGCAATCATGGATCAGGTCATCGAGGTGACCCAGATTCATGGCATCATGCCCGCCGAAGAGGCAAGGCAGAGAGCAATCGAACTGTTTCGTGCATTGTCCCTGCCCAATCCGGAAACCATCGGGGAGCGATATCCTCATCAGGTCTCCGGTGGCCAGTTGCAGCGACTGGCCGCTGCCATGGCCTTGATCGCCAATCCCAAAATCGTCATTTTCGATGAGCCGACGACGGCGCTCGATGTGACGACACAGATCGAAGTTCTGCGAGCCTTCAAAGATGTGATGCGGCGCGCTGGTGCGGCGGCGATCTATGTTTCGCACGATCTTGCCGTCGTCGCACAGCTTGCCGACCGGATCGCCGTCCTTCGAAACGGTGAAGTTCAGGAAATGGGACAGACCGTCCAAATCCTCGAACAAGCCCGGCATCCCTACACTCGCGAACTCATCGCTGCATTCGAACCCCACCGCGCTCCCGTCGTTCTCAACGAAATAGACGAGCGGCGCCCATTGCTCGACGTTGAAAATGTGGTTGCAGGCTACGGGTGGTCGAAAATTGATAGTTCGCTTTTGGTGAAAGCGGTCGATAATGTCAGCCTGCAACTCTACGAAGGCCGGAACCTTGGCATCGTCGGGGAATCCGGCTGCGGAAAATCGACACTGGCATGCGCCATTTCCGGTATTCTACCGGCTGTTTCCGGGCACATCATTTTCGATGGCCGCGAGCTTGGCCCCGGCTACAAGGAGCGGACTGCGCAGCAAAAGCGGGAAATGCAGATCGTTTTCCAGTACGCCGATGCGGCTCTCAACCCTGCCAGATCTATCGATGACATTCTGGGCCGGCCTCTGGCATTTTATCACGGCCTGACCGGAGAAGCGCAATCGAAGAGAATCAATGCCCTGCTCGATATGGTTCGTCTGCCCACAAGCCTGCGTGGACGCCGGCCGGGGGAATTGTCCGGCGGGCAGAAGCAGCGTGTCAACTTTGCCCGCGCTTTGGCAGCCGAGCCAAAGCTGATCATATGCGACGAAGTAACTTCAGCGCTCGACACCGTGGTCGTCGCTGCCATCATCGACCTTTTGCGGGAACTTCAGCAGGAACTGTCGCTCTCCTACATCTTCATCAGCCATGATTTGTCCATGGTGCAGGCTATCTGCGACAAGATCGTCGTGATGTATCAAGGAAAGGCAGTCGAGGAACTGGCCGTGGAAAACATGACGCAGCCTCAGCATCCCTACACACAGCTGCTGTTTTCATCGGTTCCGAAACTCGACCCGAATTGGCTGGACAGCCTTGCAAGGGAGCGACCCATCCTAACGGCATGAGCCGGAACAATCAGAGCGGAAAAAGCGAGGGCAACGGCATATGGGGCTTCACGATCGGTGACTTCAGCACGACGAAGCTGAAATATTTATCGATACCGATATCCATATCCGTCAACCTCTCCATAATCTCCTGATACTCGGCAATGCCGGAGGTGACGAATTTCATCAGATAATCGTATCCGCCGGAAACCAGATGGCATTCGATCACTTGTTCAAATTTTCCGACGGCCGTCAGAAACCGCGCAAAGTCCATCTGCCGGTGGTTCTTCAGGGTGACTTCCGTAAAGACCGTGAGAACGGGACCGAGTTTGGCGAGATTGATCTGCGCGGAATAGCCTGAAATGAAACCTTCCTGCTGCAAACGCTTGACCCGCATCAGGCAGGGACTTGGCGACAGATGCACGAGATCGGCCAATTCGACATTCGTCATGCGGCCGTTCTTCTGCAATTCATAGAGGAGTTTAATGTCGGTTCTGTCCAGTTTCATCATGATCGATCCTCTCAGAATGCGCAACGTCAAAGCACGATATGTCGTGTTCCCGGTTAGGAGAACACTATCACTTCTGCGCGGAAAAACATCCAGATAGGTCTCACGCGAATGGTAGTTTCTCCTCACAGCGTGTCAGGATACCGCATTTTATGCTGCCAAAGCCCTGCATGCAGTCACGCTTGTGGCACAAGACCGTTATCTTAAAGAGGATTGTGGAGACAGCCATGCCAGCACCCGTTGAAGCCGTAAAGACCAATGACACATTGCCCACGGAGGCGGACGTTGTCATCATCGGAGGAGGTGTGGTCGGGGTCTTCTCGGCCTATTATCTTGCCCGGCGCGGTTTGAAGGTTGTGCTCATCGAAAAGGGGCAGATTGGTGCCGAGCAATCCAGCCGGAACTGGGGTTGGTGCCGCCAGCAGAACCGTGATGCGCGCGAGTTGCCCATGGCGTCCAAGAGCCTTGCGCTTTGGGAGGACTTCAAGGCGGCATCTGGCGAAGACACCGGGTTTTACCGCAGCGGCCTTCTTTATCTCAGCAATGACGAAAAAGAACTCGCCGGATGGGCGCGCTGGAACGATTTCGCCAAAGGTGAAGGGATCGAAACACATATGTTGGGGCCTGCGGAAGCAAGCCAACGCGGAGGCACTACCGGCAAATTCTGGCGCGGTGGCGTCTACGCGCCGACCGATGGTATCGCCGACCCGGCGCGTGCCGCACCAGCGGTGGCAAAAGCAATCCTCAAGCTCGGTGGCGCTGTCGTTCAGGACTGCGCTGCGCGCGGCATCGAAACCACAGCCGGGCGTCTCTCCGCCGTCGTTACAGAGAAAGGCGTTATCTGCACACAGACTGCGGTGCTGGCTGGAGGCGCCTGGGCATCCTCTTTCTGCCGCCAGCTAGGCATCCGCTTTCCGCTGGCCTCCATTCGCTCCACCGTGTTGTCGGTCGGCCCGGGTGCCGAGACGGTGCCGGACGCACTCCACACTGCCGCCGTATCGTTGACCAAGCGCGGCGATGGCGGCCATACCCTGGCAATCAGCGGCTTCGGACGCATCGATCCTACCCCTCAGAAACTTGCCTTCACCAAAGAGTTTCTGCCGATGTTCAAGCGACGTTGGCGCAGCCTTTCGATTGGAAACCTAGAAGGTGCGCGGGCGGGTCACGAGACCCTCAGCCGCTGGTCGCTGGATCGCCCGACGCCAATGGAACGCATGCGTATTCTCGATCCTGCTCCCGATACCGGGACGGTAGCGTTGACCCATGCCCGTGCGCTCGAACTTGTGCCTGCCTTGAACGGCAGACCCGTAACAGGTGCCTGGGCCGGTTTTATCGACAGCACTCCAGACGGCGTCCCTGCCATCGGCGAAATCCGGTCTATTCCCGGCTTTATCCTTGCCGCGGGCTTCAGTGGTCACGGATTTGGAATTTCACCCGGTGCCGGCCACCTGGTGGCCGACATCATTACCGGATACGACCCGATCGTGAACCCGCGCCCCTACCACCCGGATCGCTTCTTATCGTCCTCCTGGGGAGAGATCGCGGAGTTTTGATACTCTAGCCGAGCGTGTGGCTCGTGAGACCAAATGTCCGGGGATGATCAGTAAAAGCCGCGCTATCATTCGCAGCGGGGGACCGAACCATGGTCACCACATTTCCAACCGGCTCAAGGCCGCTGGCAGTGAGGAACTCGGCAAAGGGTCCACCTGAAACTGGCGTATCGACCCGCAAAAATTGCCGGCCGCGTTTCTCCATATGCTTGGCTACTAGAGCCACGGCTTCGCTCTCGGTAAATGCCACGATCGGACCAATGACCCCGCCGCGCCCGAAGTGTCGAAACAGGGCAAAGCCGCGCAGCACATCACTATTAAATATGCCGAAGCCCTTCCCCTCTTTGAGCAGTTGCGCAAGCAATTGCGCGCGCTCGCCTCCGAACGCCAATGCGTCCAAACCGACCATGGCCTCCAGATCGTCTGCCGACAATTCTCTTAAATCGTTGGTGGATGGGAGCTCTTTGTGTGCAGGCTTCAGGCTGACGTGCCCCTGAAATTGCGAAACGCTGCGGGTCTGCGAAAAACCGAGAGAGTTAAAGAAACGCCGGACATTCGGAGGCGCATTGACGCGCATCTCGCGTTCGCCGCATCGCTCCAGAATGTGCTGCACCAGCCACTGCGCAGTTCCGTTTTCCTGGAGGCGCGGAGAGGTTATAACCATTCCAATCGTCGCCACCGTCTCGCCAAAGGGAAACCACATGGCAGAGCCCAGCACCCGATCAATCGTATCCAGAGCAACGACGCCCCGCCCGACTGTTCTCAATAATTGCCAATCTTCGGCGCGGTGCGGCCAGCGCACGGATACGGACAATTGATGGAGTTGCTCAAGATTGGCGTCTCTGATGTCTCCAATCCGGCTATCGAAGCTCCCGGCGATCCTGTAGTTTTCGGCCACTTCGCTCATGTTCACTCCTTGGAAATTCTGCCCACTGACGATAAAGATCAAAAAACGCGTATCTGGCTTGCAGTCTGTCCACACCACCCATTGCAAGGTAAACCCGGCCGAGGAAAATTTTTCACTGTTGCCGAGCATCCTGCGGCATCTTAAGCTTTTAGATCAGCACAGCGAACTCCCACCACATTCCAATATGCTGAAGATTGTAGCTTTTTCACTCCATTGATTGTTCTTGCTATTTCTATGAACAAATCGTGTCCACCGCCTTCTGGAACAGCACGTGGCCTCCGGTGGTCAAGCCAAAGCGGGAACGACATCATCTGCGCGTTGATCGCTCTGCTTTTTAGCTCCGCCCCACCGCTCACCTTTCGTTAGACTACACCAGGCACTAAGGTTTTCGTGCTGCCGGCTGACGCGCGTGGTCAACGCAGTGGGCCCAACGGCAAAGAAGGGTTTACCCGTGGGGCGTGGAACTTGCAAAAGGAAGAACAGACGGAACGATCGATCGATCGAAAGACGAGAGGCGGGAAACGCCGGTAAGGGCAAAACGGCGCAACGACGCCGCCCGATTGTTTGGCACCGTTTTTCTCGTACTCCATCTTGAGCCTGCGGCGTTGCCCGGCCGCATAGAGAGGCCGGACATATGACCGCAAGCGATCTACCCGCTCCAGAAAACTTCATCTTGCAGACAGGAGGCCGTCCACATATGCCCTGACCCCTCCCTCCCGCAAACTTGCAGTTTAAGTGTGGGCCGCATAGTTCATGTCCTTAGTGTCACGGCCTCTTCCTGTAGCTCAAATGCCCAGACGCTGCCACTCCTCACGAAGTAACGACATCAAAACGAGATCTTTTCGTCTTTCGCCTACACGCAGCGATGCGCGCATGACGCCCTCCTCGACAAATCCCAGACCCTGGTAAAGGGCCGCAGCGCGCACGTTTGACGGAAGTAAATCAAGCCATAGCCGATCGATATCGTATTCGTCGAACACCCATCGGCAGACTTCTCGCAAGAATGCCAAGCCATAGCCGTTTCCCGGTGGCGTTACTGCTTAGACAACCCGTTCGACGCCGGACTCGCGGGCAATATTGAGGGCAATGAGCGCCTGGGAAGACCGAGTAGTCGACATGGTGGAGGAAACGTTCGACTTTGTAATCCGGGTCATTCCGAACCCCGGCGCAAGGCGCCGAAACTCGCCAGTCTCATGCACAGTGCCGAGCAGGACGTGCTCGCCTACATGACCTTTCCCAAGCAGCACTGGGCCAAACTTCATTCGACAACCCCACTCAATGGCGAGATCAAGCGCCACACAGAAGTCGTCGGCATCTTCCCCAACGACGACGCCATCGTCCGCCTCGTCGGTGCACTGCTCCTGGAACAGAACGACGAAGGGGCAGTCCAACGGTTCCGCTAACATTGACCCTTGAGACCATCGCAACAATGAGCTGATGATCCACTCATCAGCCTGCCAGCAGCAAGCTGATCCATTCCCGGCTCTGCCTGGAAGCCGCGGAGGCGGCCGAAGCTATATCACTCCCTGGGACACAACCCGCTCGCTCATTGACATCAAATACGTCGGGATCGACCAGCAAAGCCGAGCCCGTAGTCCGTTGCCCGACACTATTGATATCATCCCGACGCGCCGTCCGATTGGTACGCGGCGTCTGAACCGAGCGACATTGTCGCGCCCGCCGCAAGGCTGTTGCAAATGCTATTCCTCTTCCTGAGAAGAAGCCAATCGCTCAGGAGGCAGTCCCGTACCTCCGTCACGATCGTCATCCAGGTTTGCCCCGCAATCTAACAACTAGTTTCCATCAATAGATGAATAATGTCGGGATTCTTTACCGATCAACCCCTGAATAAACCCGATCGAACTACCAATATAATATGTACAGCAGAGCATTGAATTTCCTGGACTAAAAGGAATTCTCATAAAAGACAAAAGAGGGCCAGCCCCGTGAAGGGCGCGAGAAGATATTTCGAGCGAACTGAAATCAAGATGTTAGCCTCTCTATGCTTCTCGGAACAGCGAGATGCTGTGACATGGCGGGCGGGCTGAAAGTTTCAGCTTCCAACTTGGATATAAATAAGCATAAACTTATGCGATTGGTAAAGGGACAGATGCTCATCTGGATCGAGAGAAGTAGATTTCCCTTGATCAAACGCGAGTTTGATTGTGGAGGAATTAGAATTGAAGGCTTTGATTGTTGGCGGAACCCGCTTCATCGGTGCGCATGTGGCTCGGCGTCTTCATGATACGGGTACCGAAATCACGATTTTTCATCGGGGGACAAATAACAGTCCGATCCTGCCGGAAGTCGAGCACGTTCTGGACCCAGGCGCAGAATATCCGATTACATCGTTGCCTGCCCGGCTGCTTCGCGAGTGGGATGTCGTCGTGCATAGTCTCCACCCATGCCGGATGCTCAAATAGAACGCCTTACAAGGCTTTTTCCAACGCGAGAATTTCATGCGAACCGTCAAAACCGACAACCTCGAAATTGTTTACTTTGAGCACGGTCACCCAGATGGTTGGCCCGTGGTGCTGGGTCATGGGTTCCCTTACGACATCCACGCCTATGATGAGGTCGCGCCTCGCTTGGCGGACGCGGGAGCGCGGGTGCTCGTCCCTTACCTGCGGGGCTTTGGCCCGACGCGGTTTTTGTCAAAGTCCACAATGCGCAGCGGTCAGCAGGCTGCTCTTGGCAAAGACGTCGTCGATCTGCTTGACGCTCTTGGTATCGAGAAGGCCATTCTCGCCGGGTATGATTGGGGCGGCCTTGCTTCATGCGTCGCATCGGCGTTGTGGCCTGATCGAGTGGCCGGCCTGGTCTCCTATGCGGGCTACGACATCATCGACGTGGAGCGGCTCGGCCGTGCCTACCAGCCCCGCCTTGAACAAGCCGTCTGGTACCAACATCTGTTTCAGCACGAGCGCGGCCGGGAATGCTTGTCTCTCCACCGCCGCGAGTTGTGCAAAATCCTTTGGCAGCAGTGGTCACCGACCTGGGCCTTTGACGATGAGACGTTCGAGCGGTCAGCGGCCTCATTTGACAACCCGGATTTCGTTGATGTCGTCATCCACTCTTATCGCTTCGACTTCGGGAATACCGCCGGAGATCCCGCGCTGGCTGACCTGGAAGCAAGGCTGGCCGAGAAACCACCCATCAGCGTTCCCGCCATTACCATCGACGGAACACAGGACCCGCTAAAGCCTGGCGGAACGGCCGATCATGCCCCAATGTTCAAAGCACGGCACGAGCATCGGGTCGTTGAGTGCGGACACAATCTGCCTTGGGAGGCGCCACGGGATTTCGTCGACGCTGTAACCTCCGTTCAAAGTTGGGGCGTATTCGTTGCCTAGACGCTGACGGGTAGCCGGACTTGGAGCCGCCACGGATCAACGGTTTGCCGCCTGCGGTACATCATCCAAGGCAGCGGCAGCCAATATCAAGTAAGTGCTCTACCCGTGACGAATGCTGCCACCGCGCATCAAGGTGGGCGGTGGAGCACGGGCAGCGAGTGGTACGAGCACGCGCGTGACGCGCTTCTCAGATCCGCCGTAAAGGCCGGGCCACATTCCATCATCAGGCCGCAGATTTGCCCCAGTGATATCGCTCGCGCGCGGGTTCACGAGGAAAGCGACGGTATCGGCGATTTCTTCCACTGTCCCAACTCGCCCTATCGGCTAGCTGGACCAACCGATCAAGAGGTCGTGCGCTGCAGGTATCTCATTGGGGCAGACGGCGGCCGAAGCTTCGTAAGAGGTTCGCTTGGCGTGAACTTTCCTGGAAAAACCCGGTGTACGTGCGCTGGCAGCAGATGTCTCGCTATCGGGACTTGACTGGCAGGCTTGGCACCAGTTCAACAGCGGCGACATGCAGCGAATGGTTTCAGTTTGCCCGCTCCGGGGACCGAGCTTTTCCAGATCCGGGCGCCGATCCCGCCGGAGGGCGAGGGCGAGCGGTCCGCCCAAGCGCTGCAGCAAATGATCACCTTACGAACTGGCCGCCTTGCAGAGCGCTACCGCGTTGGACGGCCGTTTCTTGCTGGCGACGCTGACGTCGGTAACGTCCTTTCCAACGGGTGAGAAGACCGAGAGGCCTCAAGCGCGCGCGCCCGGCGATGCCAGCCACTCGGCATTCATATCCGGCTCCGTCACACCCGGCAGCACGGCATTGACCGTGAGCCCACGAGTTGCAAATTCCGGTGCCGCCGCGAGTGTTAATGTCTCCAGCGCCCCCCTGGAAGCAGCATAGGCAGGATGGGTTGGCACCGCGATGCGGCGCGAACTTCCGGTGATCAGGGCTGTCTTGCGGTTCAGTCGCGACCTTAAACGGCACTTTGGGCGAACAGTGGCGGACGAGACGAAATGGGTCCGACGTCACCTTGTCGAGTTTGTCCCGACCATAGTCTCAAGATCGAATCTATGACGGCGCGTGTCAGGTTGGCTAATCCATGACCTGCCGGGACAGGTTACAGTCCCGGCCACATTCCTCCATCAAGCCGAATGTTGGCACCGGTGATGTAGCTGGCCCGTGGGCTGACAAGAAATGCGATGGCATCGGCGATTTCTTCGAGCGTTCCCACCCGTGCCATAGGAACCTGTGCAAACATAGGAAGCACCGTCTGTTCGATGTCTGTCCATGGTGCTTCCGACGCAAGGCCGTGATTTACTGCGGCCGTCCGGAACGCTGCGTCGAGGCTGGCGCTATGGATGGTTCCCGGTGAAACGGTATTGGCGGTGATGCCATCTGACGCCACGGCCTTTGCCAGAGAGGCGGTCATTGCGATCATGGCTGCCTTTGCTGCCGCGTAGTCAGGTCTCTTCGACGGAGGCATCAGTGCCGCGAGGCTGGAGATATTGACGACCCTTCCCCATTTTGCCGCCCGCATACCTGGCAGAAGACGTGAGGTGACCCGAACGGCCGCAAGGACGTTGCGATCATACCCCGCCGCCCACGTCTCAGAACGCGTCGTAGTCCAGTCCTCGGCTTCGCCGGAACCACCCGCATTGTTGATGACGATCTCGACGGGGTTGACGAAAGCCTGCGCCTCATCGACAAGGCGCTGGACCTCGTCTTCGTTGGTCAGGTCGCCGATGACGACATGGGCTCGCCCGCCCTCGACGGAAATGTCGTGTGCAACCTCCTCGGCCTTGAGCCTGTTGCGGCCGTGGATGATGACGATGGCACCCTCGCGTGCCAGTCCTCTGGCCACTCCTTCGCCGATGCCCTTGCTGCTGCCGGTCACCAGAGCAACCTTGCCGTCGAGTTTCAAATCCATCGTACAAATCCCATGTTAATGTCTGGACGGGATAAGAGGACAGGACGATGAATGAGGCAATTACGCACTTAAAGGTGCCTATCGAACGCGAGGAAAACAATGTTTGCCTTGGCCCGGACGGTTCGGTCGCACATGTCACCAGAGTCCTTCGTATGATCAGTGGACGATGGAAGCTGCCGATCCTGTTCCGTCTTTTTGCAGATCCGTCGATGCGAACGTCGCAGTTGTTGCGGGACATACCAGGCATCTCGCAGAAAATGCTGACGCAACATCTGCGAGAACTGGAGAACGACGGACTTGTGCTGAAGACCGATTTTCAGAAGCAGCCTCCACATGTCGAGTACAGACTTACCGATGCTGGTCACGGCCTCTTGCCGGTCCTGATGTCGGTGAGGGAATTTTCTCGTCGTCATGGCGATATTTCAGGGGCGGACCTCACGCCTTGATGGTATACGAACCTGCCCACCATTACCTTCAAGATCTCGTGTAAAGCCCCAAACTCCATCTGGTTCAATGTCATAAACGCTTGGCTTCGAACACGTCGTCCGGCGCCGCTGGGCCGTATGTATGAGCGTAACTCTGTCTGCAATGCTGGGGCAGCGTGGATCGCGAAAGTCGCGGCGATGGAGCCACTCGGCTTATCTGCCTCCGGGGCTGCACGACTCCATTAAGTCTCTGTCACGCTTCAACGTTTTATAACTGCTCCAGGACAAGCGGACGCCTGGAACAACTGGCTCACACGCGTCTGTCGCGTCGGCGCCCGAGCGGACTGGTGCGACCGCGACAGGCAGCAATATTGGTACGGCTGCCAGTCTTGGTCACCATCGTGCAAAGGCTGCTTTTATTTCCTGCTACACATTGGCAGGTATTTTTCAAAGCAACTTATCCAGTGTGATCGGCAGAGGCCTGGCCCAACTCTGACCCGCTACGCCTGGACGGGTTCCATTCGATATTCAGCGCTCGACCGGGCGTGGTAAAGCAAAGGAAAATAAACACAATTATCGGCTTCGGCAATGTTGGCCAAGCTCTAGCCAAGGCGTTTGCCGCAAGGGTATCGAGGTATCCGTGGCAACCACGCGCGACCCGGAAAGCTTTGCAGCCGATGCGGTCGCGATCGGGCCTACGATCATTCCCAAGAAGCTGGCGGATGCGGTCAAGGCGGACATCATCTTTTGGCAGTTCATTTCGAGTCGCACCCGGATGTCGCGAACGCACTGCCCACCTGGCGGGGGAAGACCATCGTCGATGTGACCAATGCCTATGGCGTGCCCCTGAGCAACTGGGCGGACAGCCTTCTTCCAAGTTCATAGCGCAGGCTTTCTCTGGTGCAAGAATGGTCAAGAGCTTCAACCATCTGATCGCTGCCACCCTTGACCAGGATCCCGCCGTAAAGGGTGGCAGGAGAGTCGTGTTCCTGGCGAGCGACATGACGACGCTGTGGCGGAGATTGGTACGCTCGCGGAAAATCTCGGTTTCTCGCCGATCAAACTTGGCGGGCTGTCGGAAGGTGGGCCGCTCGTCCAAGCGCGAGGAATTAGCTGGCGTCATCTGATCTTTAAGGACCTGGTCAAATTCGACTGACTGCGTCCGATGGACGCCGGTTCGCCGCTCGTGGCGCGGACGCTGGTGCACGGTCTGCCTGCTGTCGCTGGCCTCCTCAAGCACACCAACTTCGCAATCGGGGTCAACCTTCTCGGCTGAGCTTTCCCGCGGCATCAGCGCCGTCGTCATCTTCGCGTCAAAGATCAAACCGTTGCAGAGCACCGTAAACTTCGTACTGAGACCATGGCCATCTGGCGGGAAATCGCGTTGCCAAATGTGGGATGAAGTCAACACTGCGGAGTCCAACTCGCCCAGTGGAACTTAAGGCGACGCTACCCTGGCGCCCATTAGTGGGAACATAGCAGACAACCATGGCGATTCGATGTTTTTATTCACGCACTGGAGAGTGAATATTGACATCTGTCGCGGCCTGGCTCATTGATCGACGCCAAGGATGTCGACGCATTGTCTGTCCAAGCGGGAAGCCACAGCTGGGCTAAGCCATCCCATTCCGGCCGGCGTTGCCCGCGCAAGACGTGCCAGTTTGAAGGAAGCGCCATGATCGACGGAAGCATGCAGTCATTTCCGCTGACGGTCGAGAAATTCATTCAGCATGGAGCCAGATGGAATCCGGAGGTGGAGGTGGTGACGGCGCTTGCCGATGGCTCTACCCGCCGCATCCGTTATGACGCGCTGCATGACCGCGCCCGGCGCCTGTCTGGTGTCCTCTCGCAGTTGGGCGTCGGATTGCGTGATCGGGTGGCGACGCTTGCCTGGAACACGGCCGATCATGTCGAGGTCTGGTACGGCATCATGGGCATGGGCGCGATCTGCCACACGCTGAACCCGCGATTGGGGCTTGCAGATCTTGCCGCCATGCTGCGTCAGTCGGAGCCGGAGATCCTGGTCGTCAGCGCCGATCTGCAGCCTCTGGCGCGGCAACTTGCGGCGGCCTGCGCGTGCCTGCGCCATATCCTGGTGATCGACGGGCCCTGCGACTGCAGTCCCTGCAATATCGATGTGACGCTGCTGGATTACCTGCTCGAGGGCGATGTGGCCGATGTTCCATGGGGGCAGTTCGACGAGACCTCGCCGTCCGGCCTCTGCTTCACCTCGGGCACGACCGGGGCGCCGAAGGGCGTCACCTATACCCACCGCTCGAGTTTCCTGCATACCCTGCGCCTGCTGCAGGCCGACATCTTCGCGATCAGCCGCCGGGACACCGTGCTGGCCGTCGTCCCGATGTTTCATGCCAATGCCTGGGGGCTGCCGTTTGCCGCGCCGGCCGTCGGTGCCAGGCTGGTGCTGCCCGGCCGCGTCTCCGATGGGGCGGGCTTGGCCAGACTCATCAACGAGGAAAACGTGACCCTTGCCGTTGGCGTGCCGACCCTCTGGCTCGGGCTTGTCGAGCATCTGGAAATCCATGGCGGCAACGTGCCGACGCTGGAGCGCGTCCTGGTCGGCGGCGCGCCCCTGCCCCCGGCCCTGATGCGGCGGATCGAGGAGCGGCTCGGGGTTACCGCCCAGACCAGCTGGGGCATGACCGAGCTCTCGCCGTCGGGCACCGTGGCATTTCCCGGCGATCCCGAACGCCGGGCCGACCTCTTGGGCCGGCCGGCGATCGGCGTCGATCTTCTGCTGACCGATGCCGGGGGGACAGCCCTGCCGGAGCAGCGCGACATCGAGGGGCACCTTCGGGTGCGTGGTGCTGCCGTGGTCGAGCGCTATTTCGGCCAGGACGAGCCTGCAACCGACAGGGATGGCTGGTTTGCCACCGGCGATCTTGCCCGCATCGACCGGGACGGCAACCTGACGATCACCGGTCGGGCCAAGGACCTGATCAAATCCGGCGGCGAATGGATCAACCCGGCCGAGATCGAGGCGATCATCGGGGCGCTGCCGGACGTGTCGCTGGCCGCCGTGATCGGCAGGCCCGACCTCAAATGGGGAGAGCGCCCGCTGCTGCTGGTCGAGATGCGCCGCGATCGGGAGGTGCGCGACGAGGACCTGCTGGCCTCGCTGAAGGGCCGGGTGGCGTCCTGGTGGATCCCCGACCGGGTCGTGCGCCTGGAAGCGATGCCGAAGGCCGCGACGGGCAAGATCGACAAGGTGAAACTGAGAGCCGAACACGGCCAGGCATAGGATCTCGGAAAGCCGCTCCCGCCAGCAATAGGGGGAGCCGCCGTCCGGTCAAGGAGGAAGACCATGAGAGAAGCCGTCATCGTCAGCACTGCGCGCACCGGCATCGGCAAGGCCTATCGCGGCAGCCTGAATGCAACCAAGTCGCCGAGCCTGACCGGCCATGTACTGTCGCAGGCGATCGCGCGGGCCGGTATCGATGTCGTCGAGATCGAGGATTTCGTGCTCGGCACCGTGCTATCGGCCGGCACCGCCGGCATGAACCTTGCCCGCAACAGCATCTTTGCCGTCGGCGTGCCGGCGACCGTGTCCGGCCAGACCATGGACCGGCAATGCGCCTCAGGGTTGATGGCGATCGCGACCGCCGCCAAGCAGATCATCGTCGACGGCATGGATGTCGTAGCCGCCGGCGGCCAGGAAAACATCTCGGCCGTGCAGGACAATTATTTCGCCTGGGTGCAGAAGGATCTCGATCCGGCGGTCGTCGAAAAGGTGCCGCACGCCTATATGCCGATGCTGCAGACGGCCGAATTCGTCGCCCGCAAATATGGCATCGGCCGCGATGCCCAGGACGCCTATGCCCTCAAGTCGCAGCAGCGGACCGCCGAAGCGCAGGCCGCCGGGCGGTTTGACCGCGAGATCGTGCCGTTTTCCACCACCATGCTGGTCAAGGACAAAGGGACCGGTGAGATCTCCGAGCGCTCGGTCACCCTCGACCGCGACGAGGGCAATCGCCCGGAGACCACGCTCGAGGGTCTGGCCACGCTGAAACCGGTGATCGAAGGCGGCGTGATCACCGCCGGCAATGCCAGCCAGCTGTCGGATGGTGCGTCGGCTGCGATCCTGATGGATGCCAGGCTTGCCGAACAACGCGGGCTGACGCCGCTGGGCATCTATCGCGGCATGGCGGTGGCCGGCTGCGCGCCAGAGGAAATGGGCATGGGCCCGATCTACGCCATCCCGAAGCTTCTGAAGGCACATGGCCTGAAGGTCTCGGATATCGGCCTTTGGGAGCTGAACGAGGCCTTCGCCGTCCAGGCGCTCTACTGCCGCGATCATCTCGGTATCGATCCGGAGATCTACAATGTCGATGGTGGCGGCATTTCGATCGGCCACCCCTATGGCATGACCGGTGCCCGGCTTACAGGCCATGCGCTGATCGAGGGCAAGCGCCGCGGCGTGCGCTATGTGGTGGTCACCATGTGCATCGGCGGCGGCATGGGCGCTGCGGCCCTGTTCGAGATCAACCGCTGAGCTGAGATCTTCGCTCACCAGCGAGCAAAGATTGACGGGGCGCGACCGCCAAGCCATGAATGCGGCAAGACAAATGCCGGTTGAAGGCGGCGGTGTTTCAACGGTCGGGCGGTGTCGGACCGGTTTCGTGGCGCTATGCCCGATGAACCGGACCGGGCTTTTTCCCCTGTGCATGCCCCCTGCCCCGACCCAGACAGAAAGGTTCGCCCGTGCCCGCAGAACGAAAATCGCCGCCCAAAAGGTCCGTCAAGGCTGAGCGGCGCACCGAGATGATCGAGCAGATCCTCGACACAGCCGAATATCTGTTCTCCCGCCACGGCCTCCACGGCGTCACCCTGAAGGACGTGGCGAAGTCGATCAGCGTGCATCACACGCTGATCAACTACTATTTCGACGACAAGAAGAAGCTTTTCGACGCTGTCTTTTCGCGCCGCGCCGTGGTGACCAGCGAACGGCGGATGAAGATGCTCGACGACTACGAGGCGGTCTGCAACGGCAAGCCGACGGTCGAGGGCGCATTGCGGACCTTTCTCGATACCGATCTCGACCTTTATATCGAGGGCGGAGAAGGCTGGCGCAATTACGCAGCGCTCGGCGCCCAGGTGGCCAATACGCCGGAATGGGGCGCCGAGCTGATGGATGAATATTTCGATCCGGTCGTGCTGCGCCTGATCGACATCCTGAAACGAGCTCTGCCCGACTGCGCGCCCGAAGAGATCTTCTGGAGCTACCATTTCCTGACCGGTGGGCTGATGCTGACGCTTGCCCGCACCGGTCGCCTCGACAAGCTCTCGGGTGGGCTTTGCCGCTCCGATGATTTCCTGGCGGCCAAGGAGCGCATGGCGACCTTCATGGCCGCCGGCTTCCTGGCGCTCTGCGGCAAGAAGAAGGATTGATCTCCAGCGGGTGCCTTTTCGCTGATTTTCCACCACTGAGCGCCCGGCAAACCAAAAGATTGTCTTGCATGATGATCGTTAATTCACTAGTGAGTGAATGTAACAGAACCTGTTGTCAGGAGGAGACGAATGAAGCTCTCAGGTCGCATAGCCATCGTGACGGGCGCAGGCGGAGGTCTTGGTCGATCTCACGCGCTTCTGCTCGCACGGCTTGGTGCCAGCGTCGTCGTCAACGACATGAATGAGGAGGCCGCCCGCAAGGTCGCCGACGAGATCATTGCCGCCGGCAGCGAGGCGATCGCCTTTGCAGCCTCGGTCACCGACGAGGCCAAGGTGGCCGAGATGGTGGCGCAGGCGATGGGCCGCTGGGGCCGCATCGACATTCTGGTCAACAATGCCGGTATCCTGCGCGACAAGAGCTTCGCCAAGATGAGCATCGAGGACTTCCGGCAGGTCGTCGACGTCCACCTGATGGGCGCCGTCGTCTGTAGCAAGGCGGCCTGGGAGATCATGCGCGAGCAGCGCTATGGCCGCATCGTCATGACCACCTCCTCCTCCGGGCTCTACGGCAATTTCGGCCAGTCGAACTATGGCGCTGCCAAGATGGCGCTGGTCGGGCTGATGCAGACGCTTTCGATCGAGGGCGAGAAATACGGCATCCGGGTGAACTGCCTGGCGCCGACGGCGGCGACCGCCATGACCGACGGATTGCTGGCGCCCGAGGCGCTGGCCGAACTCCTGCCGGAGCGGGTGAGCAACGGACTTCTGGCCCTTGCCGGCGAAGAGGCACCGACCCGGGCCATTCTCTGTGCCGGTGCCGGCCATTTCGCCGCCGCCAATGTCACCCTGACCGAAGGCGTGCAGATTGCCAATGACGACAGTGCGCCCGAGGCGGTCGTTGCCGCTTGGCCGCAGATCCGCGACCGCGCCGGCGAGATGGTGCCAGCCTACGGCTTTACCCAACTCGAACGGGAGGTGGCGAGTGCTACGGCGCAGAACGCCGGGCGGACCGCACACGGCTGAATTCGCCGCCACCAGCGTGGCGGCGATCCATTCCCTTCCGACCGAGGATCGGACGGTGATGGTGATTGAAGAGCAGAACCAGGCAGAAAAACGGGAGGCGGGACGAGAGTTCTCGCAAGGAGGAGGAACTTACGGATGAAACATCTATTTGCAACGACGGCGCTCGCCGTCTCGCTGGTTGCCGGTCATGCGGCGGCCGAAGATACGCTGAAGATCGGCTATGTCGATCCGCTTTCCGGCGGCGCGGCAAGCGTCGGCCAGATCGGCCTCAACCATCTGAAATTCATCGCCGACGAAGCCAATGCCAAAGGCGGCATCAATCGCGAGAAGGTCGAGGTGATCGGCTACGACAACCAGGTCAACGCCCAGACGAGCCTCGTGCAGGTGCAGAAGGCGATCGACGAGGGTGTCCGCATCATCGTCCAGGGCAACGGCTCGTCGGTCGGCGTGGCGATCGAGGATTTCGTCGCAAAGTATAACCGCCGCAACCCGGACAAGCACATCGTCTACCTGAACTACGGCGCCATCGATCCGGTCCTGACCAACGAGAAGTGCAGCTACTGGCATGTCTCCTTCGATGCCAATGTCAACGTCAAGATGGCCGCGCTGACCAACTTCATCAAGGACCAGTCTGACATCAAGAAGATCTACCTGATCGACCAGGACTATTCTTTCGGCCATGCGGTCGCCGATGCGGCGGTCAAGATGCTGAAGGAAAAGCGGGCCGACATCGAGGTCGTCGGCAACGAGTTCCATCCGCTGGTCAAGATCACCGACTTTGCGCCCTATGTGGCCAAGATCAAGGCGTCCGGCGCCGACGCCGTCATTACCGGTAACTGGGGTCAGGACTTCTCGCTGCTCCTGAAGGCAGCCGGCCAGGCGGGCCTCAAGGTCAAGTGGTTCACCTATTATGCCGGTGCTGCCGGTGGTCCGACCGCGATCAAGCAGGCCGATCTCGCGGGCCAGGTCTACCAGGTCAACGAAGGCATCAACAATCTCGGTTATCCCGAGGCCGACAAGACTATCAAGGCCTATATCGACCGCTACAAGGATGCGCCGGTGGTCTTCCCGCGCATCTTCAACACCGCCGGCCTGCTGTTCAAGGCGGTCGAGGAAGCCAAATCGAGCGATCCGGCCGACTTCATCCCCAAGCTCGAGGGCATGGAATACAAGACCTTCTCCAGCGGCGGCGACGGCTTTATCCGCAAAGAGGATCACCAGCTGTTCCAGCCGCTGTTCATCTCCAGCTTCGGTCCGCTCAAGGATGGCGAGTCCTTCGACGAGGAGAACACCGGCTGGGGCTGGACCAAGATCGGCGAAGTCGCTGCCAAGGATACGGTCGTTCCGACCACCTGCGAAATGAAGCGTCCAGGATAAGGTCGGGTCGAGGAGGCGTCGCGATCCTTTATCGCGGCGCCTCGTCCATCTGCCGGACCTCAGACTGCGCGCCCGATCGGCATGCCCGGATCAAAGGCTTGAGATAACCGTGCTCGAAATCGTCTTCGTGTCCACCATCAACGGCGTGCTATTCGGCATGCTCCTGTTCCTGATGGCCAGCGGCCTCACCGTCATCTTCTCGATGATGGGCGTGCTGAACCTTGCCCATGCGAGCTTCTACATGCTCGGCGCCTTTTTCGGCTTCGAGATCAGCCGCCATATCGGCTTCTGGCCGGCCCTGATCCTGGCGCCGATCCTGGTCGCGCTGATCGGCATGGTGGTCGAGCGCTTCGGCCTCAGGCGCGTGCATCGCTACGGCCATGTCGCCGAACTGCTCTTCACCTTTGGCCTGACCTTCGTCATCCAGCAGGTCGTCGAAATGGTCTGGGGGCGCCTGCCGGTCAATTATGTCGTGCCGCCCTCGCTGAATTTCTCTGCCTTCACCATCTTCTCGACGACCTACCCAGCCTTCAAGGTGTTCGAGCTCCTGACGGCGGTCGCGATCTTCGTCGTCCTGCTTCTGATCATCCGGCGCACCCGGATCGGGCTGATCGTCCAGGCGGCGCTCACCCATCCCGACATGGTCGGCATGCTCGGCCACAATGTAGATCGCATCTTCATGCTGGTCTTCGGCGTTGGCGTTGCGCTGGCAGCCGTGGCCGGCGTGATTGCCGGACCGGCGCTGGTCACCCAGTCCAACATGGCGGGCCTGCTCGGCCCCATCCTCTTCGTCGTCGTCGTGGTCGGCGGGCTCGGTTCGCTCAGCGGAGCCTTTGCCGCCTCGCTGCTGATTGGCCTCGTCCAGACCTTCGCCGTCGCCTTCGACATTTCGCTTGCCGACCTGTTCGGGCCGCTCGACCTCGACAATGCCCTCGGCGACTATCTCAACGACATCTGGAACGTCACCATCGCGCAGGTCGCGCCGATCCTGCCTTATCTGCTCCTGGTGCTCGTCCTCATCGTGCGGCCCCGCGGTCTCATGGGAATGCGTGACACATGACCGGCACTTCCTTCAGCCTCCCCCCTCCCACGCCCGGCGGCGCGACCAGCAATCCGGTCCTGCGCTACGGCATCTGGGTTCTCGTCGCAGCCGGCCTCCTGCTGCTGCCGCAGGTGTTCAGCTCGGGCCTTGCGATCTCGACCATGTGCCTGATGGGCACGATGGTGATCTTTGCCCTTTCCTACAACATGCTGCTCGGCCAGACCGGCCTTCTGTCCTTCGGCCACGCCGTCTTTTTAGGCCTCGGCGGTTTCCTGACGGCGCATGCCATGAACATGGGCGCCGACGGCCTCTTTCCGCTGCCTTTGATGTTCATGCCGATCGTTGGTGGCGTCACGGGACTTGCCTTCGGCATTCTCTTCGGCGCCGTCTGCACGCGCCGGGCCGGCACCGCCTTTGCCATGATCACGCTCGGGATTGCCGAACTCGTCGCCTCCAGCGCGCTGATCCTGCGCCATGTCTTCGGCGGTGAGGAGGGCATCAGCGTCGACCGCACCGAGCTGCCGCAGCCGCTCGGCATCGTGTTCGGCCCGCAGATCGAGGTCTATTACCTGATCGCCGCGTGGTGCTTCGTCTCGATGCTTGCCATGTACGCCATCACCCGCACGCCGTTCGGCCGAATGTGCAATGCGGTGCGCGACAACCCGGTGCGGGTCAGCTTCATCGGCTACAACACGACGACCATTCGCTTTATAGCCTTCAGCCTCGCGGGCCTGTTCGCCGGGATTGCTGGTGGTCTCACCGCCATCAATTTCGAGTTGGTGAACGCCGCTCAGATGGGGGCTGCCGAATCCGGCACGGTCATCCTGATGGCCTATATCGGCGGCACCGGCTTCTTTGCCGGTCCGATCATCGGCGCCGTGCTCGTCACCTATCTGCAACTGATGCTGTCCGACATCACCAATGTCTGGCAGCTCTATTTCGGCCTGATGTTTATCGGCATCGTCATGTATGCGCCGAACGGCATTGTCGGCCTGCTTGCCGCCCAGAGGCCGCTCCTCGAACGCCGCTGCCTGCACCGCATGATCCCCTATTACGTGCTGGCGCTGGTACCCGGTCTCGGCGCGCTTGCCGGCCTTTCGATGGTGATCGAGATGACGACGCAGCTCTCCGTCAGCGGCTCTGAAGGCATGTCGATGAGCCTGATGCACATTCCCTTCGAGGCCGACAGCGTAGTTCCCTGGAGCATCGCAGTCGTGCTGCTGCTTGCCGGCGGCTACGGCTTCTTGCGGGCCGCCGCCGTCACCCGCAACGCCTATGATACCGCGACCGCCGACAGGAGGGCTGGCTGATGACATCGACGTCCCCGATTGCCGCCACCTCTACCTCCACGCCCGCCCCTGCCATTGCGCTGCAGGACCTGGAGAAATCCTTCGGCGCGATCAGGATCATCTGCGGCATCGACCTCGTCATTCCGGCCGGCGAGCGCCATGCGGTGATCGGCCCGAACGGTGCCGGCAAGTCCACCCTCTTCCACCTGATCAGCGGCCACTACCGCCCGACGGCCGGATCGATCAGGCTGAACGGCGAGGAAATCGCCGGCATGGCGCCGGAAAAGATCAACCGCCGCGGCCTGTCGCGCAGCTTCCAGATCACCAATATCTTCCCGCAGCTTTCCGTCTGGGAAAACATCCGCTGCGCGACGCTCTGGTCGATGGGCTATCGCTATGCCTTCTGGCGCAATGTCGAACGGCTGGCGGATGCGCGTGAGAAGACCGAACGGATATTGAGTGAAATCAACCTCCTGCATCGCTGGAACGTGCCGGCTGGCGAGCTTGCCTATGCCGAACAGCGGGCGCTGGAGATCGGCCTGGCGATCGCCGGTGATGCCAGCGTGCTCCTGCTCGACGAACCCATGGCCGGCATGAGCCATGCCGAAACCGAACGCATGGTCGGGCTGATCCGCACCGTTAGCGAAGGCCGCACCCTCCTGATGATCGAGCACGATATGAGCGTGATCTTCGGCCTTGCCGACAAGATTTCCGTGCTCGTCTACGGCGAGCTGCTGGCCTCGGACACGCCTGAAAACATCAAGAGCAATGCTGCCGTCCAGCAGGCCTATCTCGGCACGGAGGCCGCGTGATGCTGCAAGTTCGCGATCTCCACGCCTATTACGGCAAGAGCCATATCCTGCAGGGCGTCTCGCTGGACGTCGGGGCAAACGAAGTGGTCAGCATTCTCGGGCGCAACGGCGTCGGGCGCTCGACCACCCTGAAGGCGATCATGGGCAAGCCGCAGCCCAAGGGTTCGATCACCTTAAACGGCCGGGAGATCGCCGGGCGGCCGCCGCACGCGATCAGTCGCCTCGGCCTCGGCTATGTGCCGGAGGAGCGGGCGATCTTCCCGACGCTGACCGTCGAGCAGAACCTGATCCTCGGGATGAAGTCGGGCGAGACCGATGCCCGCTGGGGTATCGACGACACCTGGGCGATGTTCCCGCAGCTGAAGGACCGCGCGCACGCACCGGGCGGCGCGCTGTCGGGCGGCGAGCAGCAGATGCTCACCATCTGCCGCACGCTGATGGGCAATCCGGATCTGATCATGATCGACGAGCCGACCGAGGGCCTGTCGCCGCAAATGGTCGAGCGCACCGGCGAACTGATCGCCGAGATCGCCAGACGCGGCATCTCCATCCTGCTCGTCGAACAGCGCCTGGTGCTCGCCATGCGCCTGTCGAGCCGCGTCTACGTCATGGGCCACGGCACGATGGTGTTCGAAGGCACGCCGGCAGAGTTGCTGGAGAACAATGCCGTGCGTCGGGAATGGCTCGAGGTCTGAGCGGTTCCGGTCGGAAGAAAGACCAGCCCTGCGGCTGGCCCCTCAAATCACCGCGTCTTTCTCAAGTCTTGCAAGATCCGCCTCGCTGTAGCCGAGGCCTTGCAGGACCGTGCGGGTGTCGTGTCCAAGCTGCGGTGGAGCCACGGTCGGAGCGATCACTTCGCGATTGGCCTTGAAGCCGAGCGTCGGCAGGTGGATGGCACCCGGCTGATGCTGCCACGGCATGGCATGGACGAAGGCGCGGGTTTGCGCGTGGTCTTCGCGCAGCACCTCGTCGAGCGAACGCACCTTGGCAGCCGGAACGCCGGCCGTGTCCAGCAGCGTCTCCCCGGATATGGCCGCGGACGGCCATCTTGTCACACCCGAACTTGCAGCTGCTATCAGTCCCTACATCAGAAAGCACATTCGTCGCTTCGGAAAATACGGTCTCGACATGAATGACAGGCCCGATCTGTTAGTTCCACGCGATCTCCCGTTTGAAATTCCCTTGTGACCGGTTTTTACATGTATCCTCAACCCACCCCTTATACAGCTTCCTGAGCCGTCATCGCGCGGCCGCGGCAAGGCTGTTGCAAATGCCATCCTCTTCCTGAGAAGAAGCCAATCGCTCAGGAGGCGGTCCCGTACCTCCGTCACGATCGTCATCCAGGTTGGTCCCGCAATCAAACAATTAGTTTCCATCAATAGATGAATAATGTTGGGATTCTTTACCGATCAACCCCTGAATAAACCCGATCGAGCTACCAATATAATATGTACAGCGGAGCATTGATTTTCCGGGACTAAAAGGAATTCTCATAAAAGATAAAACTAACTTATAGAATCGGGTTGCAAGTGATCCCATCAGGAGAAACAGGGACCCGACACGGTCCTTTTTATAACGCTCCCGAAAGACGGTACGCGCGTGATCACGATTCCTTCTATAGTAGTAGCGCAAACACAATCTAGTCTTGGACAGGTATTCGTATGCTATGGCATGTGGCGTCCACCCAGTACGTGCTCCCATGCTTTTTGCCACATCATAAAGTTGCCAGTCCTCGCCTCCGGCCAAACCCAGTTCCTCGTTGAACCGCAAACGGGTACGCCTGAAAAAGTCCAGATTTCCCATCCAGCTTCCAGTCGCCAATCGGAGCGTATTCGCCCGCCCCTGAGACCTTCTTTTCATACAACGCCGTTCGGCCTTCAGATTTATGTCGTTTACGGCTTTCCATATTGTTTTATTCCAGCGCGAATATTTGTCGTCGACCGGCGCAACGCGAACGGGCGAGCCAACGATGTCCAGATCATGTGCGTCCCGTTCTTTCAAGAGTTCGCACAACCAATCGCTTTCCACCTCTTCATCGTCATCGGCAAAAGTCAAAAGATCAAATCCCTCTTCGATCGCATGCTGTATTGCACGGTTGCGGGCAGCGGCGATCCCCAGAACAGGTTGAATGACATAGGCGACCTGGTGTTGGGAAACGTCATTTCTGAAACTCTGAATGGTCGGTCCCAGGGTTTCCGAGCCGTTGTTCTCGACGATGAGGAAGCAGATACGGACGTTATCCGGAATCTTGATCCTCCCATATGAAGCCAACAAGCGGCTTAACATCAAAGGCCGGTCGCGCGTCACCGTGGCCACGGCTATTTTTCTGACAGTGGAAATCATTTGGCTCTGCTCTTGCATGGATAATCAGCCAAAAATCGTCTTGCGACACGCTGCTATCCAGCCATCGCTGTGGCGGATGTTTCGGCGTGGTAAAAGCAGAGGATCGTGTCGCGAACTTGCCTGAGCTTTTCTCAGCGTCACGGCCAGTTTAAACCCGGATCTCTCGACAATATTCCTTATGTCGGGAGAAACATCGCCGTAAGGGTAGCTGAAGGAGGTGACGCGCTGGTTTGAAATTTCCTCGAGGCGCTTTCGCGAGTTAGAAATCTGATCGAATGCTTCACTCAACCCGACTTCAGTCAAATGAACGTGATCAACGGTGTGGGCTCCGATTTCATTGCCCGCATTCGCCCATTCACGAATTTTCTCGTCGGACATGCATCGCGTATAGGGAATGCCTTTTGGTTCATCCCACTTGTTGAAGCCGCCTATCTGGCCGCTGACGAAAAAACAGGTCGAACTGAACCCAAGATCTCTCAATACAGAAAGAGCGTTTTCGTGGACGTTGCAAAAACCATCGTCGAATGTGATGCCGACAACCTTGCCGCGTTTCTGGCCCAGGATATACGGATGAATTTCACGCAGTGACAGCCCTATATATCCCAATCTGGAAAGCCATTTCATCTGTCGTTGAAAGTTCTTTGGAGAAACGAACAGCCCGCGATAAGGAGATCCAGAAGGCGGAACGTCCGCTATCGAGTGATATGTCAAGATGGTGACTGGAGAGCAATTTCGCACTTTTAACGAATCCTCTAACCATGAAGGAATTTTTTGTCGAATGATCGAGCATCATTGAGAATTATTCTTCCGGACATTTCAGATCAGGAAGAATCCGTCCCGATGAAGCGTGGCTTTTGTCCCGACTTATCTTTACACGGCCGGAATTCAGTGGATCGAGTGCGTGCACCGGCTAGCCGACCGGTATGCCGGACTGGATCAAGAGACGGAGGGACAGTTTTCGGTTGCTGTGCGGAATAACCGGTGGCAGTACTGTCGAAACGGCGATAAGCGTGCATTAACGCATCGCCTTCGAACGTGCCGTGGCGCGGGCTTGCTGAATGGCAGACGGATCACAGCCGTTCACACCCGCAAAAATGCCATCGACGATCCGAAATGGCACCAAAGCAAGCCCGAACGCCTGGCGTTGCGGTTCGATTGTCTCATTTCCCATTTGCCGAAAACTCTCCGTCGCTCGTAATGCGGCTACAGAGGCGAACTGAATTCGTTCTGTTGCCGGGTTTTCGCCGGAGAAAGTGCGACGCTTCTGTCGAGAAAACGTGGAGAAAAACCTCACGTTTTGTGGAACGCCAACTCCCACAACCGGTTTTCTGTGCGGACGGAGCGAAGCCGAAGCGGACCCGATCACGTCGGTGGGCGACGGTCAATCGCAGAGCAGAACCCGTTTGTGCTGATAGTATCCGTGATGAATATTCCACAGGGGGCTCTGCTTCGCCAAGCTGCTCGAGCGGATGGCCGAATCGCGCAGATCAGAGCTGCTATCACTCATCTGCGCGAGAACTTCGATCGTCTCGTTCGGATTGAAGAGTTGTTGGAGATTGCAGGGATGAGTGCAGCCACCTTTCATCGGCGCTTCAGAGCCGCCACAGCGATGAGCCCATTGCAATACCAGAAGGCGCTCCGCCTGCAGGAGGCAAGACGGCGTCTGATCGCGGACGCCGATGCATCCGGCGCAGCTTATGCCGTCGGTTATGAGAGCGCATCGCAATTCAGTCGCGAGTACACCCGGATGTTCGGGACCCCACCAGCACGCGATGCCGCGAGGCTGCGCGCGGTTATGAGCAAGTCAGCCGAGGTGCCGGAAAACTCCCGGAGCTGTTGATAGAGGCCGGCCGCTTCCCGGCCTGCCTCTATCGCAAGGGAAGGTTCAGCGGGACAGCCGAGGCAGGATCAGTCTTCCCCGCGTTTAGCGAGGATGCTTTCCCAAAACCTGTTCCCGATTTGAGTTTTCCGAAATTGCCCCGTTGGACATGGAGAAACGGGACTGCAGCAGGTTGCCCGAATGGCCGGTTTCGAGAGGTCGTGGCGACCTACTGAACGGCCGGTCGATTCCTGCTATAGCGATGAACCACGAAATCACTGCACGTGACTTCTGATCGCGGCAACTCGCTGCACTTCTCTCTTGCGCACTGAACTTGTCTTGTGCACGCGCGAAACCCAAAATAGCTGCCTTTTGGCGTGCCTCACCGCATTTGACTGTTGAGTTTAACAATCGAACTGTGGACGATTACAGCTCGTACTTTGGCCGATAACTAAAGCTCAATTGTTTCGCAATCACCGCTATCTCCCTGCAGGCGGCCGCAAGAGTGCCCTTGTGGGTTGGCGGAGAGGCTACGACCACGCGCGCCGCTTGTCATCTCTGTTTCCACAAGAACCTGACGCGCTCTTCCCATCAGACGTCGGATCCCAGGATTGGCGTCATCATCTTCACATGGGCGTCGATCCGCTCGAGCACCTTTTCTGGGACGGCAACCCGTTCCGGAAGATCCCACCAGGCTTCGTTGACGCGCTCGACAGTGTCGATCACTGCCTTGAGGACGGCCGGCTCCGGGAGCCGGGCCCGATTGGCGAACGCCTTCCAGCGTGACAGGCCGAGCGCCTTGAAGGATCGCTCCGCGCCAAGCGATAGCGCCATGGTGTCTCGAGGAATATAAGGAACGGTCGAAAGGATGTCGTAGATCGGCGCAAGCTTCGGCGTGTTCCCGTCATTGGGATAAATCAGCGACCAATTTTTCAGATGCATGTCGCCATTGCCGGTGATCACCGTCAGGGCCAGCCGGCGCACGAATTCAAGCGCGGCTACCGGGGAGACAGCGACGCTGATTGCCGAGGCGATGTCGTGATAGGCCGCGCCCTCATACTTGCCCGAAGGATAGACGCCGAAGACCTGGGCGAAATCCTCGATATGGATGCGTTCGCCGCCCGTGCCCCGGTCGAAGCGTTTCACGAGAAGGACCCTGCCGTCCGATAGCGTTTCGAATTCCTCGGGAATTCCCTCAAAATCGGCCTTGTCCACCAACTCGCGCTCGGACACCTCCATCCCGATCGCGGCCGCCAATGCCAGATTGGCAAACTCGTTCTCGGAAACGCCTGGAAATGCCGTCGACGGGAACTTGGCGATGTACTGCCCCTGTCCGTCACCGATGGGCAAGGTAAGGCCGCCACCCTTGCCGGTGTTCTTCATGACGGAGAGCTTCATCTGCACACCGGCCAGCGAAAAGCGGGCTTTCGGCGTGCTTCCCAAGCCGCTATCCGGCACTGCTGTCGTGCCGTCGCTTGGCACGACCCGGACCGCGCCCGGAAGATCTGCGCCCAATGCGGCCAGCAGATCGAAATCGTTGCCCGGTCGCACACTGCCGGCGTGATGCTTCTCCATCGCCTCGCGCAGTTTGTCCTCCGGAAGCAGGTTGGCGAAGAATGCCGGCAAGGCGCCGGCCACCGGTTTGGGATTCTTGCGCAACCCGCCTGCCGCAGCCCGGAACGACAGACTGAGGACGGGGAAGCCGCCGGTTGCGCGATAGGCATCGTCAAAATTGAACGCGTTGAAATCGCCAGGTGTCCTGACGATCGTGCCAACCTTGAGGTCATTCAGCAGCACGTCGAGTGACCGGATGGCCTCCGGCGCCTGAAATACCCTAGCCATCGTCGCCATCCTCGGCATGGGAAACAAAGGCGGGAAGATCGTCATCGTCATGCGGGCGTAACAAGGCCTCGACTGCCGGCACCATGGCCTGCGGGATCAACATCATCTCCATGCCCAGTGCGCGGGCAATATTCATCAAGGTGCTCGCTCGTGCCGCAGCCGAGCCTGTTTCGATATCGCGGTAGCGGGGGCGCGATATGCCCGCCAGGTCAGCGACCTGCTCCTGTGTCAATGCCGAGGCTAGTCGGGCCTGCTTCAGCACGCGGCCGATGTCCTGAAGCGCGTCTGGTTGCGACTGCATTGTGATGCCCTAACGTATCAGGTTGGAGTTCAATGATGCGTATAAGTATCTTATTCTGCGTTGTCAAGTTAATGATCTGACTACGGATCACGGGCCTTCAAAATGATCTGCGCGAGGATCATATGTCGCGCGACCGTAAAGGGACGGCCTTTTAACCACTGCGTCTTGAGCTCGAAAGGTAGGAATGGGGCCGCTCGCCGACTGGCACCTCTGGAGGTGGTTTCCTGACCGGCAGGTTTCGGAAGAATGGCCAGAGAAGCCGACATCCACTTAGCCTAGCGTTCAACAAGTTTCCTTGACAGCCCCGGACATAACATAAAAGAACCGCTTGATGATCTGGCTTGGGGCGGGAATCAACGGGCTTTTACACCCGCAGGAATCCTCACGATCCAATTACATCATAGGACTTCCGAAAAGTCGCAGAGCTCCCGCATTATATCGGCAAGCGACCCCATCAACTGTGAGTGATGATCTTGCCGGAAGATAGCGACGTAGGGAATCTCCGGTAGCAAGGGCTTCGTTTGGATGACCCTCAGCCTCCCATCGTCGATCAGGTGCTTAAAGCAGAGGCGTGGCAAATGACTGATGCCGAGCCCGGCCACGGTCATTCCGACGACTGCCATTAGGCTGTCGGTGATCAAGACGCGTTCGAATATGAGCCGCTGCGACAAGAGCCACATGGTCAGGTGAGATCCCGCTCCGGAACGCCCTCCCTGTAGCAGTAGCGGATACGATACCAGCTCCTGCAGGGAGAGGACCCGGCAATCCCCTGTGAAGCCAGGCTGTTCCATCCAGCCGAAATCGACGTTCGCCAGATGGACCGTCCTCACGTTTGAATCGCTGGTCACATCGGGACAGACGATGATGTCGAGCTGGCCACTCTGAAGGCTTTCGTACAGCGTCCGGCTGCTTGCCACTTCGGGCTCGACAGTTATGCCCGGATACTCCGCTCGGATTCTGAAAATCAGCTGTGGGAGCCAGGTCATGGCGGTCAGTTCCGTCACGCCGATCCGTACGCGCCGCTGTACTCCCGTACGGCTGCCAGTCTTGATGGTCGCGACTTCTTCCTGAAGCTGGAGCATCTTGCGAGCGATCTCGAGAACTTCCTCGCCACGCGGCGTGAGCTTGGAACCGCGCTGGGAGCGATCGAAAACAGGAAACCCAACCGTCGCCTCCAGCTCTGTGATGCGCTTAGAAATCGCCGACTGCGTTGTGCTGAGCTTGGTAGCGGCACGCTCGAATGTTCCGAGCTGGACGATCCAGACGAGTGCTTCCATCTGCCGAATCGAGAGCATCTTCATGCCTAAAAGTGATGAACGGGTATGAGTTAATATCTCTTTATTTGATAGCCAGTCAACAATAGTGTCGCTCCCCAGCGTGGAAGTTCCCGTTCGGAGGAGACAAAGGATGACAATCGGTCTTGCGGAACGCGTAATCGCGTTGAAGCCTTCGGCAAGCATCGTTGCCAGGCAGAAGGTGACCGAGCTTCAGGCTGCTGGCAAGACGATCATCGACCTCACCATTGGCGAACCGGACCTGGATACGCCTGCGCACATCATCGAGGCGGCCATCTCGGCCGCGAGGGGCGGGGATACGCACTATACCGTTCCAATGGGCACGCCCGCTCTTCGTAAGGCCATCGTCCAGAAGCTCAAGAACGACAACGCGTTGGAGTATGGCCTCAACGAGGTGATCGTCGGCGTCGGCGCCAAGCAGCTCATCTACGAGGCATTTGCGGCGACCTTGAACGAGGGCGACGAGGTGATCGTCCCCGCACCTTACTGGGTGAGCTATCCCGACATCGCCACTATCCACGGCGGCAAGCCCGTCATCGCTGAGTGTCCGGAGACTGACGGCTTCAAGCTCACGCCGCAGTCTTTGAAGGAAGCAATCACTGCCCGGACGAAGTGGCTGGTCCTGAATTCGCCGAACAACCCGACGGGCGCGATATATTCCCGTGAAGAGCTTTCCGCGCTGGCGGAGGTGCTGCGGGAAGCGCGCCACGTGTGGGTTATGACCGACGAGATCTACGAACACCTGACCTACGAAGGAAAGGCCCTGAGCCTCGGTGAAGTGGCGCCGGACCTCAAGGACCGTCTTCTGATCGTGAACGGCGTCAGCAAGGCATACGCGATGACGGGCTGGCGCATCGGCTACGCGGCAGGTCCGGCTGCGCTCATCGCCGCCATGAACAAGCTGATCGGGCAGAACACGTCGTGTGCCAGTTCCGTCAGTCAGGCGGCCGCCGCGGCCGCCCTTAACGGCGATCAAGCCTGCGTGGCAGAAGCTGCCGAGACCTTCCGGAAGCGCCGCGACCGCATGTTCGAGCTGCTGGACGGAACGCCGGGCATGAAGCTCCGCAAGCCCGACGGAGCATTCTACTTCTATCCGTCCGTCGAAGGACTCATCGGGAAGTCGACGCCGGACGGCAGGGTCCTGAAATCCGACCTTGATGTCGCGCTCTACCTTCTGGAAAGCGCCCACGTCGCCGTCCTCGACGGCAGCGCCTACGGAATGTCGCCCTATCTCCGGATGTCGTTCGGCGGTGCACTGGAAGACATTGAGGCGGGCTGCCGTGCCGTCCGGAAGTCCTGCGAGGCGCTCGTCTAGGGCGCATAGCAGATATCCCGAAAACAAGAGGAAGATGATGTCGACAGTTGCAGCTCACGACGATCCCAAGGCGCTGCTTGAAGGATTCCGCACGGCGGCGACCGCGGTGATCAGCGACAACCTCGAGCGTCTCCCCGGGGCGGTGGGGCTGCGTCCCTTTCATCGTATCTCCGGAACGATGGTTGGCCGGGCCTTCACCGTGAAGGTGGCGGCGGGAGACAACCTATTTATACACAAGGTACTGGACGTAGCTCAAGCTGGCGATGTGATCGTCGTCGACGGCGGCGGGGAAACATCCCGCGCGCTCATTGGAGAGATCATGGTCGCGTTAGCCAAGAGCCGGAAGTTCGCCGGTTTCGTGATCGACGGAGCGATCCGTGACAGCGGCGCCATCGGCGACGACGTGTTTCCCGTGTTCGCACGGGCAGCCATCCACCGCGGACCATACAAGCATGGCCCTGGCGCGATCGGGCAGTCGGTCAGCGTCGGCGGCATGGTGGTCAATCCGGGCGACATCGTGGTGGGCGACGCAGACGGCGTGGTGTCATTTCCGGTGGCGGGAGCCGACGAGCTCCTCCGGGCGGTGCGAGCGCATGAGCGTAAGGAAGAAGAGATGCTTCGGCAGATAGCCGAAGGAACCTATGTCGGAGCCTATGCAAAGGCCTGACTGAACCGGGCTCACAGCCTATAGAAGCACAAACAAGAACATAAAGAGGTGGAATACGATGAAACTCAAGCTCTCCGTCATCACGCTGTTGGCGACGGTCCTGTCCGTCAGCACCGCAGCCGCCGACCAGTTGGCTGACATCAAGTCCCGCGGGACGCTGACCTGCGGAACGCTGGGAACGGCCGAACCGTTCAGCTTTGCCGATCCCGCCACCCGCGAGATCGCCGGCTACGACATCGACCTCTGCAAGGGGATCGCTGACGACATGGGCGTTGAACTGCAGATGAAGCCCATGTCGGTGGAAGCGCGCATTCCCGAGCTCGTCCAGGGCCGCGTGGATGTCCTTGCCGGGAACCTCGGGTACACCCCTGAGCGCGCTGAGCAGATCGACTACACGACCGCATATTTCGTCAGCCTCCAGAAGCTCCTCGTAAAGGCAGACTCCGACTTCGCCGCCCTCGACGACCTGGGGGAAAGCCGCATCAGCGCGCCGAAGGGTTCGAGTTCCGAACGCTACGTACGCGAGGCGCTTCCGCAGGCGACCCTGCTGACGTTCCAGGATCCGCCATCGGCGTTCCTTGCGCTCGCCCAGTCCAAGGTCGACTCAATGATCCTGTCCGAGATCAACGCGGAGAAGTTCGTCGCCCAGACAGGCGAGAAGTTCAAGTTCATCGACCAGGCAGTTGCCGAAGAGTTCTGGGGCCTGGGCATCCGCAAGAACGAGCCTGCGCTTCTGGAGCAGGTCAACGCCACGCTGAAGCGTCTCGAGGAAAGCGGCGAAGGCCAGAAAATCTTCGACAAGTGGCTTGGCGAGGCGACCGCCTACAAGCTGAAAAAGCCCTTCAAGTTCGACGAGCCCGTCAGCGATCCAGTGCTGCGCCCGGCACGTTGATCCCGGCATCATGAAGTCCTATCCCCGGTGCCACTAGCCGGGGACGGGCTGAATACAGGGGATTGCCATGGGCTATGAGTTCGATTTCTCGGCTGTCCTGACGGATCAATACGTTGGATGGCTTCTGGCCGGCATTCGCGTCACGCTGTTGCTGGCTGCTGGCGCGTGGGTGCTCGCGTTCTTGGTAGGCACTGCCCTGGCCGTGCTGCGGGCGACGAACTTCAGGCCCGCCGTCTGGATGGTCGCCGCCTTCGTAGAGATCCACCAGAACATTCCGCTGCTCGTGCAGGTCCTCTTCTGGTACTTCGCCATGCCGGAAGGCCTTCCGGAAGCCTGGCGAGACTGGCTGAACCGCAACAACAGCGAGTTCATCCTCGCAATGATCGCGATCGCGCTCTGCCACGCGGCCTACATCTCCGAAGCGCTGCGGAGCGGGCTGCGTGCGGTTCCCCTAACCCAGTACGAGGCAGGACGCTCGTTCGGTTTCAACTACATCCAGACGATGTGGTACATCGTCGTTCCGCAGGCACTGCGCCTGTCAATCCCGCCGCTGGTGAACCACTCGCTGCTACTCTTCAAGAACACATCCATTGCCATGGCCATCGGTGTCCATGAACTGACGTACCAGACGCGCCAGATCGACAGCGACACGTTCCGTACCTTCGAGATCTTCCTGGTCGCCACAGGCTTATATCTTCTGTTCTCATTCATCATCATGGCGGCAGGCAACCTCGCCGAACGCCGCTTCGGGATGGGAGCGCGGTAGCCATGTTGGAGATCATCCAGAACAATTGGACGCTGCTTCTCGTAGGCCAGTACCCGAACGGACCCTTGGGAGGCATCGTCGCGACGCTCTTGCTGGCGGTCGCCGGACTGACGCTGGCGTTCCCCATCGCCTTGCTTCTTGCGATAGCGCGCATCAGCCCGTTCAGGTGGGCGAGCCTGCCAGCAGCCGGCGTTGTCCACGTAGTCCGGGGCATGCCATTCTTGATGGTTCTCTTCTGGAGCTATTTTGCGCTGCCGCTCCTCATGGGGCGGCCGCTCAGCGGCTTTTGGACGCTCGTTGGCGCGTTGGTGCTCTATGAAAGCGCCTATCTTGCCGAGGTTATCCGCGCGGGTATTCAGGCCCTGCCGAGGGGGCAAGAGGAAGCGTCGCGATCGCTCGGCTTCGGTTACTTCCGGACGCTGACGCTCGTGATACTGCCGCAGGCGCTCTACAACTCCCTGCCGGCTCTTATCGGGCAGTTCGTCTCGCTGATCAAGGAAACGTCGCTTGGCTACGTGATCTCGGTCAACGAGTTCACCTATGCGGCAGCCCAGCTGAACAGCCAGCTCCTCGTTCAGCCCGTCGAGGTCTTCACGATCCTCGCTATCACCTACTTCATCGTCTGCTTTGCGCTGACGCAATCGGCACGCTGGCTCGAACAGCGTATCGCGCGCCGCCGCCAAGGCAGACCCGGAGAGCTCCAAGCGCAACCCCAGACAAATCCTCTGACCACGGAATCGATGCCATGATCCGCTTCGACAAAGTCAATAAGTGGTACGGGCCACACCTTAAGGTCTTAACTGATATCACTGCCGAGGTGAACAAGGGTGAGGTGGTCGTCCTCTGCGGCCCTTCCGGGTCGGGCAAAACTACGCTGATCCGCACGATCAACCGCCTTGAACCGATCAACAGCGGAACGATCACCGTCAACGGGCAGGAGACCCATGCCAAGACGGCGAACGTCAACCGCCTGCGGAGGGACATCGGGTTTGTTTTCCAGCAGTTCAACCTGTTTCCGCACATGAGTGTGATGGACAACATCATGTTGGCGCCTCGCAAGCTCCGCGGAATGAGCCGCGCACAGGCTGAGGAAAAAGCGCGGACGCTTCTTGCGCGCGTCGGCCTCGAGGACAAGGCCGGCTCCTATCCCGCTCAGCTGTCCGGCGGTCAGAGCCAGCGCGTCGCCATTGCGCGTTCGCTGGCAATGGATCCGCCAATCATCCTGTTCGACGAGCCGACTTCTGCGCTCGATCCGGAGATGGTCGGGGAGGTGCTGGCTGTCATCAAGGATCTGGCGCATACGGGCATCACCATGATGTGCGTCACCCACGAGATGGGCTTTGCGCGCGAAGTCGCTGACCGCGTTTGGTTCTTAGACAAGGGGGGCCTTCTGGAGGACGCGAAGCCGGACGAGTTCTTCTCAAGTCCCAAGCACCCGCGCGCGCAACGCTTTCTGGCTGACCTAAGGCACTAATTCCCGAAGCATGGCTTCGGTCTTGCTTGCGCCAAACGACATCGCTCGCCGACCGACTTTTGCGTCTTCAGTATGCGGAGTTGTTGCGCTCCCTGAAGTCGCAGCTTCGCTGGATGATGTCCAAGACATTCCGCATATAGGCGTTAAGCTCGCCTTGCCTGTAGTAGACGGTCACGTCCAAGGTCCGGTTTCAGGCGCGATCAGTGTTACCGCGAATGGCCGAGATGCGGTCGGAACCCGTCATGCACAGTGGACTGGCTAAACAGGGGATTGGTGACTTCTACGCGGCGTTCGATCGTGAATTCCTGGGCTAACGTCGCGCTCCGGCCGCATTTAACGAGGTCCGGAGCCGCTGTTCAGCATTAGTCGATCCCCCGAAACCTGCTGCGCGTTGATCCTTGACAGATCGATCCTGATGCCTGCGCTGTTGGGATCTTCAGCGGCGACAGGCTCGTCCGGAAGGTCCTCAGTCGCCAAAGCAGATGCACTTGCGCCTAGCTCGGCTCCATCCTTTCTGTCCGCGCGGTCCGGTATGGCAACTTCGACATCTGTGGGATCGGCGGCGTAGAAGACTTGCTCGCCCTCGAACCAGCCGGTGCCATAGGCCCAGATCGCATCATCGAATGCCTCCGGCCGGGGATTTCCGTACCATTTGGTGCCAATTCGATAGACCTTGCCGAAGAGCTCGGTCCCCACGCGCAGATTGTGGCAGGTAGCGAAGAGGTTTTGATCGATCTGCTCCGGATCCGTGACGCCCAGACCGGCCGGGTATTGGGTCAACCCGACGCGAACATTTGCCTTGCCGATCCACTCGCGGGTCACACGGACGGCTTCGTCGACCGTGGTTGGCCTAGGCACGAGTATGGTGCGGTCGCCCTGACTGACCGTTACGGCCAGGTGGTCGTTGACGCCGATCGTTTCCACGAATTGCTGCACGATCTCAACCGCCAATCTGGGGTTGGCACACTGCTGGACAAGCTCTGCATCGATCACTGTCGACCTCCTAGAGATTGAATGCCATAACCAAAGGCAGGTTGAAGAGGCGCGCCCAGGCCTGGGCGCTCGCTTTCTGAATTGCGACGATGTTGGTGTTGTCGGTCCACCAGCCATTGCCGGTCGCGACGATCACGTCAGGGGGGTGGAACGCCGACTGCAAGATCGGCCAGATGATGAGCTGCTCGTAACAAATGAGCGGCGCCACTCTCCTTCCGGCGAGGTCGACAAGCGGATTGGCGAAGAAATGTGCCCGGGCACCGGCCGGCGCGCCTGTCCATGCCAGCCATGGCTGCCACATGGAGACCGGGACCGGCATTCTCTCGGAATAGAGAACGCTTATGCCTTCGCCGGTGATCTCCATCATGACGTTGTCGTAGCCCGTCTCGTTCACGATGATGGCGCCGGCGTTCACGGTGACATCGAGGCCGGTGAGCTCGCGCGTCCACAGATGGGCCGCTGTCGGTGTCCATATCCCGGCAGCGCTCTCGGGCAGCACGATCACCTTCGCTCCCTCGCCTGCGGCGGCCTTGATCAGTTCAATGGTTTCGATCTGCTGGGCATAGTCCGCATATTGCCCGCTCTCGCCACGGAATGTGGTGTCGACACCGACCCAACCTTGAGGCATATCGGGCGGCGTCCACATTGCGGCGGACCACAGACACAGTCCTCCCAGGACAAGTGTCGCGATCGGCCAGGCCTTGGACGTTATGACCAACAGGCCGATCGCTGCCACCGCGAGGCCGAACCAGCCCCATCCGGGGAATACGACCCCCGCTGCGGTTATCGGATGGGCCCACCCAGCGATCCCGAAGGGCGGCACGCTCATTGCCACGGCCGCGATGCAGTAGCGGAGCGCCCTTCCCCATCCTGGCCGCGCCGTCCAGAGCGCAGTATGGACAATTACGAAGCCGCTCGCCGCGGCGAACCAGAGCGCAAAACCCGCGCCGAGACCGCTGCCGTAAAAGTTCGCGACACCCTCCGGCAGGCCACGCGCGGCGGCGAGGAAATATCCGGCCGATATCGCGGCCGTTACCAGCCTCGAAGGCGAGAAGGCCCATAGTGCCGGAAAGAACATTGCGACCGGAAGGGTGAGCGGATTGCCGCTCCAGCCGACAAGCCCAACAAGGACGGCGGCGCAAACCAGCGCGATCGATCTCAGCGGCTCACGGATCAAAAGTGAATACCGGACGGGCAAGCCCCAGAACACCGTCGGCCGGGATCGGCCCGAAATATCTCGAGTCATAGGAACCTGCGAATTCTGAATGGAGGAAAAGATGATCCGGCGGCACGATGCCGCCGTCATATGGCTCGAGCGCCCTGCCCTGGGCATCCAGCGATCGGACTTCGGATCGGGCAAGGGCTTTGCCATCGATCTCGATGCTTCGGCCGATATCGACGCGCTGTCCTGGACCCGCGACGACCGACTTGATGAGCGGCGACAACCAGCCTGGGCACAGACCGGTCCGCACATATCCCCGCTCGCGGGCCATAACGAAGTCCTGGATCCGTGGCGGACAGATGAAGATACGATCTCCGACCTTGACCTCCCGGTCGAGTGTCTCGACCCGCCAGAGGCCGAGCGGATAGCTCGGCGTGAAATTGATCCGGTAGCCGCCCAGCCACCCGCCGGCGGCGATGCCCGCGAGGCCGACAGCGCTGACGGTCACTATGGCCAATGCCTTCCTCCGCCTCATGGCTTCAGCACCGAAGCTTGCCGCTGCGATTGGCGCAGAGCCTCGGTTTCCTTCAGCACCTGCGTCGTCCGCTCGTGCGCCGCAAGCTGTTGGCCGGCACGCATGACCGGCCAGGCGGAAACGAGCTTTTGCTTTGCGTCCGATGTCATGCCGGCGGCAGCGTTCTCGAACGCGTGACCTGCCGCTTCCTTGGCCGATCTGGACAGGAAGGTCCGCTCGCCGAACCGCTCGGCGACCTTCTTGTTGAAGGCGTCGATTTCGGCCTTGGCCATGCGATCCGCGAGCGCAAATCCAAGCGCTGCGGGAAGGTCGTTGCGATCGATGGCGTCACGGACCTTTTCCAGGACGATAGCCGCCGACGGCGACAAAGCAGGTATGTCGATCGACAGCCGCTGCCGCTCGGCTCTCACCCCGGCCGTCAGGGTGTTCAGCTTCATCTCGCGCATGGCAAGATAGCGCTCGACGTCACGGCGCAGCGCGGGCACGTTAACCTCAGCGACCTGTCGGTCCTCGCGGTCCGCCTTGCCGGCGAGGAAGCCATCCCTGCCGCGCAACGGTCCGAACGACATCGGGTCGCGCTCGAGCTGGTCCATGCGCTCCTTTGCCTCTGCGCGGTCGGCGAGAACCATCTCGAACCGCATGGCGCGGAAAGCAGCTTCCGGATCGGCATAGATCAGGCGAATGCGGTCCGAGAACTCGTTCCATTGATTGCTGAGCGCCGGATCCGACCGGAGCTTCTGCTCCGCCCTCTCGTTGATCGACAGGGCGAAGGTTGTGACGCCCTTGACCATGGGTTCGACCTTTCCTGCTGTCCGGGGATTTTGGAGAACTGACTTTTCGACAAGGCCCAGCCGGGCGCCGACGGCACGAAGCTGCTGGCCAAGAGCGGCGAGGCGTTCTTTCTGGCGAAGCGTCCACTCAAGCCGGTCACGTATCAGGGTACGGGCCACGCGCATGAGATGGAGGCCGCGGGTCTCGGCAAAGCTGAGAACCTGTCTGGAGAGCCGACCACCGGTATAATCGAGAGTCGTCTCTTTGGCGCCATCGCGTGAAAGGCGTTCGGTCAGCCGTGAGACGGCAATGGCCCGTATATCGACAACCTCCCAGGAATGCCGCTCGACCTGCTTGCCGTCAGGCAACTTCAGCTTTTCAGACCCCTTGTGTTCCAGCCCGATGCGATCGCCGATCTGCACGTCGGCCGCCTTGATTGCGCGTTCGAGGTCGACGCCCCAGATCGTGCTTCGCTTGCCCTCGCCCATATCGAGCGTCACGAAATAACTGTCGCGGTTTTTCGGATTGTTCTCGAAGGGGGCAACGCCATGCTCGACCACGACGCCGCCGCGTTTGGTGAACTCGTTCACACCAACATAGAAACGGGCGTCATCGCGATGACGTGTCAGCGCCACATAGGTCAGATGCCGATCCATGTGCCGCGAGGCGAGCACGCGCACATCATCGACGGTCGCGCCCTGGCTCTTGTGGATCGTCGTTGCATAGCCATGGTCGACATTGCGGTAGGAGCGCTGATCAATCTCGATCCGACGCGTAGCGCCGCCCTCACCGATTTCAGCCACGAGCCGGCCCGGTCCCGCCTCGACGACTTTCGCCAACATGCCGTTTTTGACGCCGAGCGATCCCTCATTCCTGAGAAGCACGATGCGGTCGCCGGCCGAAAACATCCGCTCGCCATCTTCCGTCCGGAAGACAAAGCCCTCCTGGACAAGGCCGCGTTCGACCAGCCTGGCGCGGGCCAGTTCGTTGAGGGTGCGCACATCACGGCGCAGATAGGCGAGGATGAGCGAGGACTTGTCTGGATCGTAATCGTGGTTCCAGTCGGCGATCAGCTTTTCGATTGCCTCGTCGCGGGTCCACCCGGTTTGTACCAGGCCGGCTTTGTCATAAGCGCCGATGGCGCTACTGACGTCGCCGCGGGCAAGATCCATCGACGCCGTTCTCATCCAACTGTTGCGCTGGCGATAGATGGTGCCGAGTTCGGCATAGCCGATACGATCGGCAATGGCGCGGAAAGCTGCGCCCGCCTCAATCGGCTGCAGCTGGTCCGGGTCGCCGACAAGGACGAGTTTAGCCCCTGCCTTTGTCACGGTTTCGACGATCTCCGCCATCTGGCGCGAGGCAACCATGCCGGCCTCGTCGAGGACGAAGACGGTCTTGTCGTCGATCTGGTCCCTGCCCCGCTGCCAGGCGAGCTCCCAGGAAGCGAGCGTGCGCGAGGTGATCCCCGCTTCCTTCTCGAGCCCCTCGGCCGCCTTGCCGGCGAGCGCGCCGCCGACCACGCGATAGCCTGCCGTTTCCCACGCCTCGCGTGCCGCCTTCATCATCGTGGTCTTGCCTGCGCCGGCTCGTCCGACCACGGCTGCAATGCGCGTGCTGCTCGCCACATGCCCGATCGCCACGCGCTGCTCGTCCGACAAACGCGAATGGCTCTCGGAAATTCCCCTCAGCACTTGTCTCCGAACCCCATGCGACTTTGCCCGAGCGAGGAACCGCGCGCGATTGACCATCTCGGATTCCAGCCGGACCATCTCGCGCGTTGTCAGCTTCGCCGGCACTCGCGCGCCGGTGGAGAGGTCGACTGTTTCGACATCGAGCCGGAGGCATTGCGGGCTCTGCGGAACACGCAGCATGAGCTGCTGGAACGTGACCGCGTCATCGATATAGCGATGCAGCACCTTGGCGATGTCGCGTTCGTCGAATACGCTTTTTTCCTGGCTGACAATGTCGAGCACGAGTTCGGGCCGCGCAACGATGCGGGAAGCATTGATCTCCCGGCGAGCTTCATGCTGCTGGAGTTGTTCGAGCTCCGGCTTGCGCCCGACTATCCTTGCTTTTCGCAGGATTGCCATTGCGGCAACACCGATATGGGTGGTGGGCACAATGTCGATACCGCGCTCGGCGTAGGAACGCCCATCAACACGGAGGTCGAGGCCGGCAAGCGCCAGATGCTGGTTCTGGAGATCGAGCCAAGCCCGCCTTTGCTGGAGGAATTCGGCCTTCTCGCCGGCCCAGAGCCGGTACTGGATCTTGCCAGATTTCGTGCGGACGGGCTCTCCGTCGGAACCGATTACGGCAACCTTCTTGCCTCCGAACCCTTTCTCGGTCAGCGGTCGCAGGGTGGTCATCAGATGGGCGTGCGGATTGCCAGGCTCGTCATGGATGACCCAGTCGGCAACCTGTCCCCGCGCCAGGACCTGCTCGAACACGAACTGGCGCATGAGCGCGACGTTCTGCGCCTTCGTCAGTTCGACCGGCAGAGCGATGATGAACTCCTTGGCGAACTGCGCGTCGGCGCGTTTTTCGAAGGCCTCAACGCTATTCCAGAAGGCTTCCACCGCACCTGCAACCGAGCGGTCGGCGATCAACGCACGCGCCCATTCGGGCGCATCGGCCGGCAGCAGGAACTCCTCATGCCCCAGCCCGCGCTTATGGGTGTAATCGACCACGCGCGCTTCGGCCTCATGTTCCATTTTCGCGCAGTGGCGATACGCCGCCGACAGCACGGCGCTGCGCCCATCGGCGCGCCCGATGATCTGTGGCGTGAAATGCGTGATGGCCACGGCGGCGACGGGCTCCCTGCGGTTGAACCGGACACGGGTTCCGCAGGTCAGCCCGCCCCTTCTCAGGGGCCGGGGCGCAGGCACGTCGCGTCAGCGACGTATTACTGCGCCCTTGGTGCATTCCTTCGGAACGCAGGGATGATCTCTCAAAGCGTCGGCTTCGCCGACCTGTCAAATCCGATAGGTCGCGCAAAGCGCGCCCATCGTTCACCCTCATGATCAAACAAGCCTGTTTGTCATGAGGAAGGACAACCGGAATGAAGAAGCCATCGTCAAGGATCAGGGAAGAGATTGCAAAGCTGCAGGAACAGCTGAAGCAAGCCGAAACACGCGAGGCGGAACGCATTGGGCGTGTTGCCCTCAAGGCGGGCCTTGGCGATGTCGAGATTGAGGACATAGCCCTTCAGGCCGCGTTCGAGGAGATCGCCGCAACGTTTCGCAAGGGGGGCGGGCGCACGGGCAAGACAGCGCCCACGCCGGTCGCATCTGGCGCGGCTTCGGGGCAGGCTGGCGAGGCTTGAGCGCATGCGACAGGCCAGCCAGACACAAGCCCGGAAGAAGGACGCGCACGAAAAGATCCAGCTCGGCGGTCTGATCGCCAAGGCGGGCCTGCGCTATGAGAAGCGCGCGCTGCTGCTCGGCCTTTTAATCGACGGCGCGAGCCGCATAAAGGCCGATAACGCAGAGCGTGCGCGCCTGCTGGCGATCGGGGAAAAGGCCTTCGCCAATGACCCCGACTAGGATCACCGTGCTCTTTGCGCCTGTCGTGCTGATGCTCACCACGGTCTTCATGTTCGCGGGCATCGAGCAATGGCTTGCGCGCTTCGGCTCGACCGAAGAAGCGCAGCTCATGCTCGGCCGGATCGGGATTGCCCTGCCTTATGCCATATCGGCAGCGACCGGCATCGTGTTCCTGTTTGCGGCGAAGGGCGCTATCGCGATCAGGACGGCCGGCCTCGGCGTGCTGATCGGCGCGGTCGCGACTATTCTGATCGCCGGGATGAGGGAGATCGGCAGGCTCGCCGCATTCGCTGACGCCATCCCTGCCGGCGGCAGCATCCTCAACTATGCCGATCCTGCAACTGGGATGGGTGCGATCCTCGCCGCCGTCGCGGGCGCCTTTGCTGCGCGCGTCGCCATGCGCGGCAATGCGGCCTTCGCCACAGCAACGCCGCGCCGCGTGAGCGGCAAGCGCGCCATCCATGGAGAGGCCAACTGGATGACGCTCAACGAGGCCAGGCGCCTGTTTCCTCAAACTGGCGGCATCGTCATCGGTGAAGGCTACCGCGTCGACAATGACAGTGTTGCGGATCGTGGTTTCCGCGCCGACGACCGGGAGACATGGGGCGCCGGTGGCAGGTCGCCACTTCTGTGTTTCGACGCCTCATTCGGCTCGACTCACGGCCTCGTCTTCGCCGGCTCCGGCGGCTTCAAGACGACATCGGTGACGATCCCGACAGCGCTCAAATGGGGCGGCGGACTGGTCGCGCTCGACCCGTCCAACGAGGTCGCGCCAATGGTGATCGCCCACCGGCGCGCCGCCGGCCGACACATGCATGTCCTCGATCCGAAAAGCGCGGAAACAGGATTCAACGTTCTCGACTGGATCGGACGGTTCGGCGGCACCAGGGAAGAAGATGTCGTGGCCGTCGCCAATTGGGTGGTGACCGATACCGGACGCTCAACCTCGATCCGCGACGACTTCTTCCGCGCCTCAGCGCTGCAGCTCATCACCGCGCTCATCGCGGATGTCTGCCTGTCAGGACATACGGAAAAAGAAGATCAGCATCTGCGGCAGATGCGGGCAAACCTTTCGGAGCCCGAGCCGAAGCTGCGCGAGCGGCTTCAAAGGATATACGACAATTCGGAATCCGACTTCGTGAAGGAGAATGTCGCGCCGTTCATCGCCATGACGCCGGAAACCTTCTCCGGCGTTTACGCCAATGCCGTCAAGGAAACTCATTGGCTAAGCTATCCGAACTATGCCGCGCTGGTGTCGGGATCGAGCTTCGCGACCGACGACATTGCCGATGGCAAGACGGACATCTTCGTCAATCTCGACCTGAAGACGCTGGAGGCGCATCCGGGTCTGGCCCGCACCATCATCGGCGCGCTGCTCAACGCGATCTACAACCGCAATGGTGAGGTGAAGGGGCGCACGCTGTTTCTCCTCGATGAGGTGGCGCGTCTGGGATATCTCCGGATTCTGGAGACCGCGCGGGATGCCGGTCGCAAATATGGCATCAGCCTGTTGCTGCTGTTCCAGTCGATCGGCCAGATGCGCGAAACCTATGGCGGGCGCGATGCGACCAGCAAATGGTTCGAGAGCGCATCATGGGTGTCGTTTGCCGCGATCAACGATCCGGAGACGGCCGACTACATTTCGCGCCGCTGCGGCAACACGACAGTCGAGGTCGATCAGCTGAGCCGGTCATCGCAGATGTCCGGATCGTCGCGTACGCGGTCGAAGCAGCTTGCCGCGCGACCGTTAATCCTGCCGGACGAAGTGCTGCGCATGCGCAGTGATGAGCAGATCGTGTTCACCGCCGGCAATGCGCCACTGCGCTGTGGACGCGCCATCTGGTTCCGGCGTGGTGATATGAAAGCCGTCACCGGCCAGAACCGATTCCACCGAACGGAGGCGGACGCGTGACGCCAAGGACGATCCTGCTTTCTATCGGGGTGCTGGTGGCAGCCGGACTTGGATATGTGGTGTTTAGCGATGAGTTCGGCAGGCCAGAGCGGCCTGCACAGTTTGACGTTCCACCGCCCTCTATCTTTTATCCTCCGGTCAGGGATCCGCACAGGGCGGAATTCGCGGTCTGCACCGGTCCAATCAGCGCGAACTGCATCGTCGATGGTGACACGTTCTGGTTCGAGAGTGCGAAGATTCGCATCGCCGATATCGACGCACCGGAGATTTCGGAGCCGAACTGCCCAGCGGAGCGCCGGGCCGGCGAAGCGGCAAAGCGAAGACTGCTCGAACTCATGAATGATGGCTCGTTTTCGCTCGCTGCGGGATGGCGCGACGAGGATCGCTTCGGGCGAAAACTGCGCGTGGTTTCCCGTGACGACCGGTCGCTTGGCGAGATGCTGGTCAAGGAGGGGCTTGCCCGAAACTGGGATGGGCCTCGCCTGACCTGGTGCAACTGATAGACGCAACGTCAGGGAGAGGAGGATGGGGGTTTTGGGGGAAGGAGGTGGAGGGACACCGTCCCTCCTTCCCCCATGGGAGGATGTTTGAAGGAGGGGCTTTGCCCTTCCTTCATGGGGTGAGGTTGAGAGGGGCGGCTTGCCCCCCTTTCATAGCCAGGCCAACCGGTCGAACCGGTTGGCCTGGCTCCCAGCATCAATGCAAGGAGAGAGGCGGCAAAGGCCGCCTCTCTCCTGAAGGTCAGTCGGTGTCTGGCCCGCACAACGGGTTGCTGACGGGATCCTCGTTGTGCCCGTCGTGCGGCAGCAATTGGCGGATGACAACGTTGATCGGATTGTTGCCGATCTCGGTGCGGCCCTGCGCAACGAGGATGCTCACTGCGGTCTCGTTGCTCTCAATCGCCCGGATGGCATCCTCCATGTCATCGTAGGGCCCAAGGTTTTCGATGGCGATGACGTCTCCCTCTTCATCGTAGCCGCCGTGCAGATACATCGGCGCATCGGCCAGTCGCTTCGCGGCGCGCTCTGCCTCACGGATCAGCCAGAAGCCCAGCTTCCGCTGTCTCCAGTATTCTGCGCTGCCGCCGTCTATGGTGATGATTTTCCGTTGAGTCATGACAAGTCTCCTTTCGTCCTTCTGACGGAAGGCGTCCGCACCGTAGGCGCGAGGAGTCAGGGATCGCGAAGCGACCGCCAGCGGCGGCGAGTGGGGGAGCCGAAATGCGTCAGCATTTTGGAGGAACCGCTCGTCCTTGACGCCGGAGTGGCGGGTGCAAAATGCACAGTCAGAGAGAGATAGTCCGCGGCCCCGACCAGGGCCGCGACATTATGGATGGGGAAGGTCTGGAAGGGGGTGGACCACCCCTTTCCAGGGGTGGGGGAGTTGGAGGGGGCGGGGCTTGCCCTGCCCCCTCCGGGGAGAGCTTGAGAGGGCGGCTTCCCCCTCTCATAGAGGACTGCGGGCCGGTCGATCCGGTTAGACGTCCCACGCACCATATCCGCCAGAGCAAAAGCATCCGGAAAGAAAAGGGAAGGCGACAGCGCCGCCTCCCTGGTTGCCGTTACCACGGGATTTCCGCGTCGGGGTCGAAAGCCGGCATCGTCTTCGTCGCCTCCGGGTTCCGCGGCCTCGGCTTGTAAATGACCATGTCGTAGGTGAAAGCTATTCCACACTCGATCTCGACGTCATCAAGAATGGCGGGCAGACCACACAAGCTTTCTCGGGGGATATCGATGACGCGTGGAATTTCAGCGGACTCGGCTTTCCCCGTGACGGGATTTCGAAATGAACCATCGGGTTCCGAGCGGTTCCATCCACCGACCTCGAGAGGTTGGCAATCGTACCAGTGGCGCTCCGTTGCATTCTGACGTTGAAGCAGATGGTAGATGAGGTCATCCTGCTCGTCCGGATCGGTTTCGCGTCGGGCTTCGCATGCGAGGTGGATCAATTCGGCCAGCTCCGCGCGGAAACCGTCGAGGACGGTGATGACGTAATCATGGGTCTCCCGTGCGAAATTGCTGTCGCAACCGAAGCGGTTGGCCCGCACGAGGAGCTTGAAGCCAGCGAGCTTCACAATGAGGTTGAGCGTTTGCGAGGAATTCATAGGAAGGTCTCCTTTCGTTTCTGACGAAAGGTGCCCGCACCGTAGGCGCGAGGGGTCAGGGATCGCGTGAGCGACCGCCGGAGGCGGCGGGTGGGGGAGCCGAAATGCGATAGCATTTTGGGGGAACCGCTCGTCCTTGACGCCGGAGTGGCGGGTGCACAATAGAACGTCAGAGGTAGATCAGGCCCGCGACCCCGCCAGGGGACGCGACCGTATCCGGCGACCAGCCGGCAATAGCGCTACCCGATATGCGAGATCGAATTCAGGAAGGCGACCAAAGCCGTCTCCCCGAGCGTCGGACAGGAAGGTCTCCTACGCCGCAGCGTTGTGCTTGACCCGCGCGGCAATGAAATGCACGCCGATTTCGGCGAAGATTTCATCAAGGCCGTCGAGCTCGGACGCCGGGACCAGAGTGTGATCCAGCGTCACGCCGCAGACGATGCCAGGCTCGTCTCCGTGAACAAGGACGCTGATCTCTTCGAGAACGGAGATCGGCCCTTCGTTGATCCAGCGCTGATCGCAGCACGGGCGCTCGAAGTAGAGCTCGAAGAGGAATGCGTCCGACTCCGACTTGTGCCGGTTTGCGTCCAGCTCGATCCATATCGGAAGCTCGCTCTCGATATCGACGCGCATTTCATCGAGCATCTCCAGAAGCCTGACGTGCATGGCCCGGGCAAACTCCGTCCGGCACCGATCGAGTCGGACAAGGACTTTGTGGCGGATCGCTTCGACGCTGCCGAGACGCGAGTATGGATTGAAGATGTTTGTCATCATGAACTCCTTTCGTCTTTCTGACGGCAAGGAGCCCACGCTGTAGACCAGAGGGGTCAATGACCGCGGAACGCGGTCGTCTCGCGGCAAGCGGAGGTGCCCATTTTTTTGGAGGCGCCCGCCAGGGTGCCGGCAGAAAATTGGAGGCGCCGCGCCGTCATTGACGCCGGATGGGCTGGCGTACACTAGGACGTTCAGAGGAAGACCCCGCGCCCAAAGGGCGCGGTCCGTATCCGGTGACCAGCCGGTCCTGTACGATCCCATACGCGATGCAGACCTTGCCCGTTTTTCTGTGCCATCGAAGCGTTGCGTGAGGATCGTCACCGAATGGCAGAGACCGCTTGCGGGCTCCGTAAGCGCCGCCTTGCGTCGCAAGTAGGGCCGTCCGCTCCCCGAGCGGCGTGCCCAATCACTCCGGTCGAAAATTATCGTACCGGCACGACACGACCATGCTGTAGGGAACCCGCATCTGACCGCACCGGGGCATCACTGAAATGAATCGGTCATGCCCGAGCGATTCACGAAATGCGTTGGACGCCGCTACCAAAGGAAGCGAGACTCCAGCCATGGAGAACGAGGAGACAGGTCCGGTTCATCTTCGCCGCATCGACCCGTCGCAGAATATGCGCCGGTTCTATACGCTCGCCATCCAGCCGACATTGTTCGGCGGCGCGTCCGTCATCCGCAACTGGGGCCGGATCGGCACGAACGGCCAGTCCATGATGGAAACCTTCGATCAGGCCGAAGACGCTGAGACAACAATGGCGAAACTGGAGCGGACCAAGCGGCGGCGCGGCTATCGGGATTGAGCCGGCTCAGGAAGCGCAGATGCCGAAACCGCCTCCAATCCATGAAATCCGGTCGTTTTCAGTGGATTCTCGCGGATGACAGGACGGCCGGCCTCTTCCGAAGGAAGGATTTCGTTGCCATAGGTGGATTGGGGCTTTCCAACACAAAGGTATTACAATGACAACAACGAATGAGATTGCCGACAAGATCGCAGCCGAGCAGAGCCTGACGAAAGCTCAGGCCAAGACGATCGTCGAGAGCGTGTTCCACCAGATGGTGGACGCGGCCAAGAGCGGCGCTGAAACCAGCGTGCCCGGATTTGGCAAATTCAAGATTAAAGACACCCCGGAACGCGAAGGCCGGAACCCTTCGACTGGTGCAACAATCAAGATTGCGGCGTCGAAAAAGTTGACCTTCACACCGGCGAAGGCGATCAAGGATGCCCTCAACGGCTGAGCCGAGGGCTGACATATGTTCGGCCCCGATTCAGAGGTCGATCAGCGCCGCACAAAGCCAATGCGGCGCTGATGAAAAAGCCTCCCTAAAAGGGAGGCTCGCCGAAGAATGGCCCGTAGGCGTCAGCGAGAAGTCGGTCCCGCTCCGCAATCGCCTTGGCCAGTTCCGCCTCGATCTCGCGGCGTTCATCGGGATACACCGCGTTCCGGCCTTCAGCTTTCAATTCCTCGATATGTTGATCGATCGACATTGGTCGTCTCCTTGATGTTGGTGAAAGACGACCTCGGCTGTCATGCCGGACCGGAGGGGTCAGGGATCGCGAAGCGACCGGCGGAGCCGGCGAGTGGGGGAGCCGAAATGCGCCAGCATTTTGGGGGAACCGCTCGTCCTTGATGCCTTCGGGCCGGCATGGCAGGCTTGGACGATCTGAGCAGACCCCGGTTCCACACGCACCGAGGGTACAAAAAAGCCGGAAGCAGGCTCGATGCCTGGTTCCGGCTTCCATTAGGCGAGGAAGGCCCTGCTGGCGGACGCCACAGCGCCGGTGCAAGTGGAAAATCAGGCGGGCGGTTCACAAATCTCAATCTGGACGTCAGGCGAAAAATTCGTCGGCAAATCCCAGTTCGGAGAGCCGGGCAATGTCTTCGATGGGCACGACCTCGTAATCGTCGGACATGTAGTGGTATTCGCCGTTGCGGACATCTCCGATATGCGCCCCAGGTCCCGTCGGGCCAGATGGCGATATCGTCCGGATGCTCGCGGCGGGATGCTGCCTGTGTAATGTCGGTCATTTTTCGTTCCTTCCGGCTGCCGGCGTTTTTCCTGGAAAGGCCGAAGGCCCCGCCCGTGCGGCGGAGCCCTCTGTTCGAGGCGATCAGTCCCGGTTGGGGCGAGACCAGATCAGCTGCAGGCCTTCCTCGCCTTCCACCTCGATCAGGGTGGCGTAGATCGGTGCAGGGAAGCTCGGGTCGTCCAGCTTGACCGAGAGGTAGTCGCGGCCTTCCGCGGAGACCTTCTGCCAGGCGGCGCCGAGCTCGACATTCGCTCCGGCGAGGATGCGGAAGTGGGGGCCCTTGTCGGAGGGATTGTCGATGCGGACCAGCTTGGCCTTGACGTTGAGGTTAAGAGTTTTGATCGAGCCGCTGAAGCCGTTGCCCGAAGAAGCGAAAGAACCGATGGTAGCCATGATGTCGTCTCCGTGAGTTTCTCGGGCCGCGACCATCGCGACCTCGATGGCGGTCGATGGACCGGAGGCGATCGGCCCGCACCCCGCAGGGGCCGCAACGAGAGTGAAGGGCAGCCAGGGCGAGGCTTTCTTGTTCCGCGCGGAATGATGGCGAAGCCAGCAGGGGAAGAAAGCCGCGACCGGCTGTTGCGGGTTTGAGAACGAGGCGCAGCGAAGCGAAGACGGCCTTCGGTCAGACCAGCCACATCGAGGACGCAGTTGGTTGCGCCCTTTCATGAAACCACCGGGCAGACGACAGGCGACCTCATCGACCTGACGACTTTCACCGCGGCCACGATGAAGCGCGATCAATCTCGGCCCCACCTGGTAAGTGTCATCGCGTTACGACAGCCCACCTCATCCGGCAAGAGAGGCGGCCGCCGTCTCCTATCGGTCGAACGACGACCGGCCGACTGGCGAAACTCCGAGGATCCGGCGACTGCCCCTTCAAGCAGGCACGGCCGCTTCAAGGTCACGGAAATTCCCATCTTCGAGCTGGACGCCGGTACGGCCGGTTGATCTGGCTCGGCTCTCCGGTTCACCGCCCGAACAGTGTTCGGACGCAAGGCGGGCCTCCAGCCGGCAGCCACCCGCCAGAGTGTCGAAGCCACCGAAATTGCCGGGCCCGTAACTACAAGCCGCACATACCTTCACATTCGTTCGGCCAGAGGTCGAGCTGGCCGTGATCGGTGGCGGTTGACAGATCGGCCTCTTCCAGGGGAACGCCGGAGCGATGCAGGAAGACGTCGCCACGTATACCCCGAAGACCGGTCCGGATCGCCCGATCCACCTCCACGGCGTCGTCCCACGCCGCCCGGTCGTTGCTTCGCATGGATCGCCACATGGCGTCACTATGGTAGGGGCATCCGATGCACGCGCTCTTCGGCGGTTTCGGATAGCCATGACTTTTCAGCCAGTCGAGGCAGTCTTTCCTCGTCATACGTTGCTCGATGAGAGGAAAGCGGTTGAGCTGCCAGGCCTCGCGGCTTGGCTTCATGCGCACGACCTCGTCCATCGAAATCCCGAGCCACTGGTGAACGACCGGGTATTTCGGGGAGCGTTTGCGGGTGAGACCGGCCAGTTCCCGCACCTTGCGGCGGATCGGTTCAATCTTCGCAGAGGTCGTGCATTGCCGGCGTATCATGCCGATCGAGACATTGCCGCGCCGGTCGACGGTTCGCGTGAAGGCAGGGATCGATGCCCATCGCTTGCCATCGCCCGCGGCAAGCAGGCTTTCCCGAAGATTGCCGGCCGATACGGTGTGCACCGGGAACGGCAGGACGTTTGGCGACATCAGCCAGTGCAGATGCTCGTAAACTGCGGCCGGCTCCCAGCCGGTATCGGCAAAAATCGCACAATCTACAGAGCCGAAATGCCCATGGGCGGCCATCAGAGCAAGGGTAGTGGATTGAACCCCGGCACCGAGGCTGAGCACACGTAGGCGGATGGGGGATGGCTCAGTGCCACCCCCGAGGTTGACCGGAGAATGCAGCATCACGCAGCCTCCGCGACCCGCGTCGCATTCGGCTGGAGATCATGCAGATAGTTGACCGCACGTTGGGCATGCGCAGCCGCAGCGAAGATGAAACGCTTCTCGTTCTTGAGAATTTCTAACCAACTGGCAAGGTAACTCGCATGATCGGGCCGCGGCTCCAACTCGGGCACGATGCCGAGATCAGCGGCTAAAAAGCAGCCGCCCAAATCGGCCACAAGTTCTTCGTGGGCTCTGAACGAGCGATCCTTGTGATAACGTGAGAGATTGCGATCAAGTCGCTTCTCCGAGCCGACCCAATGGGTCATTTCATGTCCGAGGGTCGCATAATAACCCGGTGCGTCGCGGAAACTCTCGAACGGCGGCATTTGCACCACATCGAGCGCCGGATTGAAATAGGCCTTGTCGCCGCCGTGCCGGATGACCGCCCCGGTATTGGCGAAGAAGGCATCCGCATGCTCGATTCGCTCCACCGGATCGGCCACTGGCGCGGGATTGCCGTAGTACTGTGCGGGAAGACCCTCGATCTGGTCGGCGCAGAACACCGTATAGGCCTTGAGGAAGGGGATGCCGCGCTCGACCTCCTCGCCACTGGCATCGGTTTCGGTGCGGGTGAAGCGGTTGGCATAGACCACCATCGAGCCGGTCTCGCCCTTGCGGACATGGCCGCCCAGTTCGACGCCCTGTTTGAATGTCATCCAGGTCGGAGAGACAAAGCCTCGAGCAACCGCCTCGGACCAGAGGAGCAGCGTGTTGATTCCCTGATACGGCAAGCCGTTGTGGCGCAGCGGGCGCGTGATACGCCCGGTGGTGTTCGTTGCGCTCCATGGCTTCACCCACGGACGCACTCCCTTCTCCAAATCCGCGACGATGCGGTCGGTGATCTTCGCGTAGATGTCGACGCGGGGTTTGCTCTCTTTCCTGCTCATTTCCTTGAATCTCCATTCGAGGCCGCGCCAGTCGCGGCTGTCACGAGGTCCGCAAGCGCAGGACCGCAGATTCGCGAACCCGCTCGAGAGCAATCGGAGGAAAGAGGGATGTTGTAGGCGGGCCGCAACGTCAGTGGAGGACGGCGCAGCCGTTTCGCGGGCCGAGGACCGGAGCAGGACCAACATTCGTGACAGCCGCGAGTGGTGCGGGCTCGCTTGCCGCTCTCACTGAATTACCAGTCATGGTCAGGCGGTATGGGTTGAGTGCGGAAATGCCCAAGGCTATATCAGGGTTCACCTGAATCTTGATTTGCCCGAGGACTGATGCGTTGTTCGATATGCCTGTTTCTGCCGAAGCCGTCCGCAATGCCGTTGTAGCGGCTTGTATTGCTCCCTTCCTTGTCGCCTGCAGCGATAGCGTCCCCGAAGCAACCGACCAACAATTGCTGGAGATCATCGGTTCATCATCTTCATTTCTCGGCTCCGACAGTCCCCTGAGCATTCCGCGCTCAGCCGTTGAATGTGTTCGTGTGCTTTCCGGCCTCGATGCCGATATCTACAAGGACATGCCCGCGGAAATGCTCGGCGCCTTCAAGACTGGTTGCCGTCAGGAATTCGCGGAGCGCCTCAAGGACGAAAGCAGGAACCCGTTGGGCTTCACGCTTGAGAGTTTCGAAAACAAGGACCTGGCGGAACGCATCACGAAGCTGAAGGAAACGAGCGATGAGGCCAATCGCGTGGCAGCCGAGGAAAAGCGCGAACGGGAGAAGGCGGAAAGCCTGGCTCAGGCCGAAGCCGAGCTAGAAGCAGCGCGCGCCGAATACCGGAGCTTCGTCGCCTCAATCGATGACCGCGTAAGCACTGCCGCCCCTCTTTGTGATGAATGGCTTCTCAATCAGGCATCCGCCAAGGAGAAGGCCCGCAACTCCGTATGGGCTTATCGTTCGGCTCCCGAAATCTGCAAGGAAGCAACAATCACCCAGATCCGGGCATTGGCCGGCAAGCATCTCGAAACCCTGGTCAATCAGACGATAAAGGCCAATTCGCTGTTTGGCTTCAACAAGCCGTATTACGGCAACGCCAGCGGGGAATGGTTCGACCAGCAGATGGAGCGCCTGAACGCGGATATTGCCGGCATGAAAGCCGAGATCGCCGGTTAAGATCGTATAGGTGGAGAGGACGGGCCTACAAAAATCGGCGAGATGATGATTGGGGAGGCCTTCCCCCAAGAAGCCACTTGTCCCAGGTCCGCATTTCCAGCTTTAAACCCTGTTCAGGGCACCGTCTCAAGATCCGTCTGCCGGAACTCATCGGCTGTCGCCAGGATCGGCACACGGTAGTATTTGGCGCAGGCATAGTGGAGGCAATCGCCAAGATTGAGGCCATGGCGACCGGCGCGAAACCGGTGCGCTGCCGACAAGGCCAGGCTGGTGGTACGCTTCGCCGGCGGCAGGTCGCGAATTTCGATCCCGCGCGCCTCCAGAAATTCCAGGATGATCGGCTCGACGGCTTCGACCGAGATCCCGAACTTGTCCGGCCGCGCGAGGCCGAGCGCAGCTTCCAGCACGGCAACCGGCGAGGTCAACCGCTTCTGCGCGCCGGCGAGCGCATCGGACACCCGCTGCGCCTCAGGCTCGTCGGACAAGAGTGCGATGATGGCGCAGGCGTCGACGAACATCAGCTTTCGTCCCACATTTCGTCGAAAGCTTCCCTGGGCAGCGGTGTCCTCGCCTCGTCCCGAAGCATGATGCCGTGTTTTTCGCGCACCCTTGCAGCGGTCTGCAGCGGGGTTTCCGCGTTGCGCCGCCGTTCGATCGCCTCTTTCATGGCGATGACAATGGCGTCGGTGATGTTGACGCCGGCCATCCGGGCGAACTTGCGCGTCAGCGCATCGGCCTCCGGATTATTGACGTTGATCGGCATCGCTGCCTCCATGTAGATATTTCCATAATGAATGTAGATGATATTATCTACATTCGCAAGATGAGGACGATGGAAAGAAGATTGGGCGGAGCCGAAGCTCCACCCGGGTCTGTTAGCCGAGTGCGGCCATTTGCAGATCGGCCGCCTGGCGGCTGACGGTCTGGCCGGGATTCTCGACCTGCCGCTCGTAGGGCTTCCAGCTTTCGCCGACGATGTGCTCGTAGGCCGCAACGGCCCCCTCGGCCGCCGTGCGTAGGGCGTGGGCCTGGATGCCCATGTCGGCGGCAAACTCGCGCTTGCGCTGGGCATTGCTGTCAAAGCCCACCGGGCCGCCACGATCCTCGTCGCGATCGTCGTTGGCGAGCTTCGCCGTGGCGTCCTTGGCCTCGGTGACGGCCTTGGAGTAGAACTGGCCTGCCCCGTAGGCGGAGCCGACATAGGAGCCAACGATCCGTTGCAGGTGGATCTGCATCGCCTTGTCTGAAAGTCCCTCGGAGAGTGTGTCGGCGCCTTCGATCAGGCTGCGCTCGTGGAACGAGCGGATACCGTCGCTGTCAAGGACGGGAAGGCCGAAGCTTTCGGAGATGAGGGAGGCCTGGGTGCCGTCCGGGCAGCAGAGCCTCACCATTTCGAGGGTCGTGCCCTTGCGAATCTGGACGACGCGAGCCTTGGTCTTGGTGGAGCGGGTTGAACTGGACATTGAGCTTACCTTTCTAGCGATGCCCTTCAGGTGATCCGGCCCTTGCCGGTCTTGCCTGCGGGTGCGGTCAAAAGGAACCGGCGGAAGCTGGACGCTTCAGGGTCCGGGGCCTGTCAGGCGAGCGAGGTTGGCTTGCGGACAAGCGGGGGCCAGTTCTTCACTGGTCCCTGCGCAGGACGCGGGCCGGCCTTGCCGAGATCGGCGGGTTCCGGCCGCTCGGCGGCGCGTCAGCGGCCTTGAAGCGGCCAGCCGCTGGTTCAGACCGCAGCAAACCCGCCGGCAAGACCGGCAAGGGATGGTCACGGACAACCGGCATGCGGAAGGATGAGCGCCAGTTCGATCCGCTCCACCCAGACAATCCGCTAGCCCGCGAAGCTGCGCGAGGAACGCCAGCAATTTGATCACCGGTTCCGGCTGGTATAGATGACCTGCGCCGGTCCGCCGCTGCGGATCAGATATTCGGCCTGCTCCCACGTCTGACTGACGGCGCACGATGTTCAATTCCGCAGCGAGGGCAGCAATGACAGATCAGAATGACGACTACGTCTATGACGAGGTGACAGGAGAATGGCGACCGGCTTCGGAGATGGCTGCCATTGCAGCTTCCGCCGGGCAGGTCGAGGTGCGCGATACTGCCGGCAACGTGCTCGCCGACGGCGATTCCGTCGTCCTCGTGAAGGACCTCAAGGTCAAGGGCGCGGGCCAGACCCTGAAGCAGGGCACAGTGATCAAAACGATCCGGCTGACCGATAATCCCGAAGAGATCGACTGTCGGCATGACGCGATCAAAGGGCTGGTGCTGCGCACCGAGTTCGTGCGCAAGCGCTGATGCAAGACGGTGCTACGCCGGTTCCTGCGCCTTTGCCCATATGTCAGGGCGCCATTCTGCGATCACGGCTTCGATGGCGGCACGGTATTCCGACGGATAGACCGCTTCGTTCTGCTGGGAGAGCCAGGAGAACACCGTCGCCATGTCGGTGGCTATCTGCGTGTCGACCGCAAACAGATCGGCGATATCGAAGCCGCCAAGACTGTCCGCGTTCCACCAGGCGAGGATGAAGTTCGCAACGCGTCGGGCCTGCCCGGTGTCGCTTTTGGCGATTTTCAGGAGGCGCTCGAAAGCGGCGCGTGCCTTGTCGTCCATGACGGGTTCCTCAGTGTCCGGGGCATGGTAGCCCAACTTTGACGATTTTGCACGGTGGTCCCTGCCACAAACTTCGTCTCCAGACCGGCCGTATGGCTGGGTTCAACTCTCCCCCTTGTCGTCGTTATGGGCGTTCTGCGCATCGTAATGTGCAAGCGCGCGAACAATCCGTTGGCAATCAGCGTCGAACTCGGCAATCCGCGTCCGCGAGCCACCGACAAGCGTCGCGATATGACGCTCTTGCCCGGGAGCAAAATAGAAGAGATTCCTCCGGGTGCTGTTGACCGTGGCGGTCGCAACGTAGTGACCGGCCATGAAATCGTCGGGGGCGGCCATCTCATTCGCCCTCCGCGGGATTGCCGACGATGGCGTCGGCCCTGGCAATCGCCGTTTGCGCGCGCGGCAGCCATCGCTCGAAATCATGCTGCGACAGGCCCATTTTCTGCGCAGGTTCTCTCAGCAGCGCGAGTAGGATGCTGAACATCTCCGCCTTGCGCTGAACGGTCTCGTCAAACCGTTCCGGGATAGGGATGTCCGGAACGGCGTAAGCCTGCCGTCCCTTCCACAGGCCGGTGACATAGGTCTCGCCGGATGTGTCGACATCCTCCTTGGCGTCCTCCCATCCGTCGTCCGATATGGCGACACGGCAAGCGTCGTCGGCACTCGCGGCCTCGTATGTGCGCCGGCGATACACCGGCAAATGATATGTGGTTTCCACCGTGAAGAACGGCATGGCATGCTCCATTCGATTTGTACTGCCGGAGTGGTTACGCCCGCATCAGCTGCGGGCTGGCAGGCTCCAGCCGCGCGCGCAGCGCAGCGATTGCCGCATCCTGCCGCGCGAGCTTGCGGGACAGGGCGTCGATTTCCGGCTGGCGCTCCGCCGTGATGGCGGCGAGGTTCGAGCGATACCGCTCGAGGAAGGCGGCGGGCTCCGGGGCTTTGCCCCGGCGATAACCGATCTGCCTGCGGCCGATGAGCGGAACCATCGCAGTTATGCGCCGCGTGATCTGCCGGTCGATCATGGCGAGCTGATGCTGCGTCTGCCGGCGAGCGTCCTCCATCCGGAGGAGCCGTGTCCGCAGGCCGAGATCGGGCGAAACCGTCATGACGCCACCCTGCCCCGCCAGCCGATGAAGCTGGACGGTCCGGAATAGACGGCATGGCGTTCGGGATCGACGACAAAGCCGAAGCGGCCGACCTGATACTCATCGGACGGGATAAGGAAGCGGCGTTCCTCCGTGCCGGGACTATGCCTGCCGCCCAGTGTCGCGACGACTTCGGTGAAGCCGGTCCGATGATCTGAGTAGATTGCCGATCTCACGATCCAGTCGGCGGCGTGCTCCTTGAGAAACGCTCGCTCGTCCTTGCTGCGGGATTCGCCGGGTTGCAGGACAGTGCCAAAGATATTCTCCCAGCCGTCCGGCCAGCTATCCTTCAATGTGCGCTCGGCACAGCGCCGCTCGAAGCTGGTGAAAAGGTGCGGATAGGTGATCGCGACAATCGCCCACGCGGCGTCCTCTTCGTACCATCCGCCGGCGGCCCGCAGCATGTCATGTACCTTGCGGTTGCGCACGCCGGAGAGGTGGATCCCTCCATGCCCGGCCGTCGAATGGCAGACGACGCCTTCAGCGTAGACCGTCGCTCCCTGCGATCGTCCCCACGGCGTGTTTGCGGTGGAGTGCATCTCCCGACGGTCGAGCGCACGCTTCTCGCGCTGGTGTTCGGCATTCTCGTCGACCCGCATCCGGAACGCCGCCTCGTCGGCCAGTTCGCCACCATGGCCAAAGAAATCGCTGCGCGTCCATTCCTGCATCGGGCGGCGCAGGTTCCAGCCAGTGGCGAGGAAGAACTTTCCATCGCGACCGGGCAGCATTGCGAACGCTGTTTCTCCGACAAGAGCAACGATCAGACCCTCGGCGCTTCGACCAAAAGACGCCCCCGGGAATTCGGGGGCTTCAACGTCCTGGGTCTGGTACAGGAGCGCGCTCATGCCGCCGCCCTCCCCTCAACTGCGTCCGCCGCGACCGTATCGGCGGTGATCTCGCGGAACACCGCCCGCGGATAGCCGTGGCGCGTGAGCCATTCCTCGGCGTCCGCGCGGTTGGCGGCAAGATGGACGAGCTCGGCATCGTCACCGGGGCGGGCGAGCACAAGCACGGAGCCGATGGCTGGTCGCTCCTTAACCGCGAACTTCAGGTCGCTGTTTACCGAAAACGTCTGGTGAACACGCAAGACGATGGTGCCCTGATTGCCATAGTCGCCCTTGTGCAGGGTGATCGAGGCGGGCAGCACCGTGTTGCCAACCCGGGCCTCGGCCTGCTTGCGGATTAGACGACCACCGCTATTGCGGGTTTCCCAGACGGCGAGCTTCTTGCGATGCCGCTCTGGCGGGCGTGGGGAACCATCGGTGTAAACCAAGGTCGAACCGAGGGGAACGAGGTCATAAATCAATTGCGCGGACATTGGGCGCTCCTCATGATGGTTGGTGGAAACAAAGCCGCCGCCGGCGATGTGCCGGCGGCGGGATGATCGTTCGGAGGGATAAGAAGAGGCCGGTCTATTCGGCGGCCACCTTGTAGGCCTCGACATGCTCGTCGGTGAGTTCCTCGGCCTGCGGATCCGGATCCTCGCCGAGGTCATCATGCGCCGGCTCGATGACCGCATCACCATCGAGCTCGTCCTGGTCCGCCGGTGTGCCGTCGTCCTCAGCCTGCTCCTTCGGCTCGTGCTTCTTGAGCCAATCGGCGAGTTTTGCCGTATTGGGGGCGAACAGCGCCGAGGCGTGGACGAAGTGGCCTTCCTTGAAGTGCTCGACCAGGGCCGCGCGGGTATCCTTGACCTTCTGCCGGGGCAGGACGGATGTATCCGCGCAGGACGCTTCCAGCGCCGGTCGCGACAGGCATGAGAGGAAGTCTTCCGTTCCCATGTTGGGCAGGAAGTTGTCCGCCCCGATCACATCGCCGGCGACACGGGAAACCACACCGCTGTCGGACCGGTTTTCCCGGCATGACAGCACATCGATCAGGAGCGAGCGCACCGCAATGCGCAGCGTGTCCATATCGAACTCAAGCTTGCCCTCCTGGTTGAAGAGCGACACGGAATGCTCTCCAAGGCGCGCCGACCCGTAATACGACATGTCGCGGGTGCCGGACGCCACCGTCACGTTCTGTCCAGCGAAGGCGAGCACGAGCAGCGCCATCAGCGTGTCGTCCTCGATCGGAGCGCGTGACAGAGCCTCGTGCAGCGCATCGGTGCGCAGGTCGCCGATCATCGCGATGCCCTTGCGCGTGACATCGGGACGGGTCTGGACGATCAACTGCGTATCGTCACCCTCGACGACCTCGTCCTCGCCCTTCTTGCCCTTCGGCTTCTTCGCCTCCGGCATGCGATAGGCGACCGACTGGACCTTGCCGTCACGGTCGAGATAGACGGCGGTGTGATCGGACTTGCCGGCCTTGCCGTAAACGCGCTCGGCCTTGGGCGGCAGTTTCGGCTCGCCCCACTGGCCAGCCTCGACGATAACGCCGCGCTTGGGCAGATTGTTGGCCATCCACTCCTGCTGTGCGCCGAGAAACGCCTCGACATCGGTGGTGTAGCGGCTGTCCTCGTCGGCAGGCGCGAACAGGTCCTCGACCCAGGCAATTCCATACGCCTGTGCAAGATCGTCGCCGAAACTGGCGTGCTTGGCGAACATGCGGGTCTTGGTCAGGCCCTGCGCCACGCTCCACCACGACACCTGAGGATCGGCCTTGGACGGCTTGTGCTTCTTCCAGACCTCTTTTTGCTCGTCGAGCGAGGCCGCCGCGATGGTGCGCAATTGCTGCTCATTGGGCATGTCACCCTTCGCCATGTGATCGAGCATGGCCGGAAGTACGTTCGCCAGTAGCCTGAGCTTCCTGATCTGGCGCACCGGCAGAGCAAGGGCGACAGCGATGGCTTCCTCGGTCCAGCCGAGCGCGACCAGCCGCTCGATCGCGCGCCACTGGTCGACCGGATTGAGCTGCTCATGCGCCAGCGTTTCCGCCAGTGAGCGCATCGCCCCGCCATCCTCGGCACGTTCGATCACCAGGACGGCGATCTCTTCGAGGCCCGCGGCGATTGCCTGCTTCACGCGACGATGACCGGCGTCGATGACATAGCCATTCCCGCCATCCGTTTCCGGCGCCACGACAGGCGGCTGCACGATGCCGACGGCGCGGATGGTCGCCAGCAGCAAGGCGTCGGCCTGCGGATTGGATTTCGAGCGTCGCGCCTTGTCGGGGTTTTCCTTCAGCGCGCGTGGATCGACAAACTTCAGTTCCATGGGGATGCTCCTTCATGCGGTTGCGGACGCGGCGTCTGGCCGGTCCTTTCCCGTCTTCTTTTCGAAGACCTCCCCCGGCCCGCGGAGCGGACGGGCCGGTGCAACTGCGGCCGAGCATCCCTGCCGGGCCGATCAAGCGGGGCTCACAGCCCTGCGAAGAGCGAACGGCCGGGACTGCGAGCGGCGCGGTTGAGCGTAAGCGTCACCGGTTCGGCCGATCGGCGAACCGGATTTACTCTTTTCTTCACCATTCTCCTCTCCCTTCCTTGCAATTTCTGTATATGCTGACAATATACACCCATGATCGCATGGGATAGGATCGTCGGCTTCTACTGGGACGACGGTAACGCGCGCAAGAGCGCCGACAAGCACGATGTCAGCCAGATGGAAGCCGAGCAGGTGTTCTTCAACGAGCTCCTGCTGACGGTTCCCGACGTGAAGCACAGTGGCGCCGAGCGGCGCATCCATGCCCTCGGACGCACCGATGACGGGAGACTGCTGCACATCACCTTCACGCTTCGGGAAGACGGGAAGAAACTGCGGGTGATTTCCGCCCGCGATATGAGCCGCAAGGAGCGGAGCTATTATGAACAGGGCATCTGACACGATACCAAAGTTCGCGAGCGAGGCTGAGGAACGGGCTTTCTGGGAAAGCCATGATTCCAGCGAGCACATCGATTGGAGCAAGGCCGAAAAGGTGCGGCTGCCCAATCTGAAGCCTTCGTCGACATCAATTTCGCTGCGGCTGCCTAATTCTCTTCTGGAGCGGATCAAGGTCGCGGCCGGCAAGCGTGATGTCCCCTATCAATCGCTTATCAAGGTCTGGCTTGCCGAGAAGCTCGATACGGCCGGTCCGCAACGCTGACCGCAACCACGTGGAAATGGCCGGTCACGCCCGAAGGCAGACCGGCCATGAATGTGAACGTCAGGCCGCGATCGCGTCGGGAGCGACGGATTATTGTGTCTGGCGCAAAGGGCGTGACATGGAAGCGAAGATCCTTGCCATATGCTACTGAGTAGCATATGTTGATGCCAAAAGGAGATTAGCGATGAGTGTCAAAGCGTCTGTCTCGCTAACCGAATCCCAGGATTCCTTTGTACGGAATCTTGTGGCTGAAGGCCGGTTTTCCAGCGTGAGTGCGGCTATCCAGCATGGGCTGGAGATGTTGCGCGATGAAACGGAAGCTCGACGATCCCACACAGAAGCACTGAGTGTACTGCTTGCGGAGCGCCGTGCCGGCAAGTTCGTCAGTCTGGAGGAAGGCCGTGACCAGACCCTGGATATGATCAGCAAAAAAAAGGCGGAATATGGCCTTTCGGGTTGAACGGTCCGAAGCTGCTGCCGCTGATCTGGAACTGATATTCGATTTTCTCATCAATGCCGGACTTGATTTTGGTGAAGATCCGGAGACTGCTTTCGCACACGCATCATCTCGTATTGCGGAGATCGAGCGAACCCTGGAACGGATTGCAGACGCACCGTTTCAGGGCACCCTCCGACCGGAGCTGGGGGATGGCATCCGAAACGTGACAAAACATCGAGCCATATTCTATTTCGACGTTTTGGAAGAACAGCAGCTGGTAAGGATTCTGGCCATATTCTTTGGAGGACAGGACCATCAGCGCCGGATGCTGATTAGAATGCTAGGTCGAGCGAAAGGGTTGTGAGGGCAGCACCCTTTTCAGACTGAAGGACGCCTCGGAAGAGGCAACAGTGCGAGAGGCGGCGATAGAGCAATTTCGCGCCAAGGAGAGGGGGATTGGACGGCATCAGCGCCAGTGCCCCGTGATCGGCTACCGATCGAGACCGAGGACGACGCCCTCGCCGCGGCAAAAAACACACTGGTCGGGCGACTAGCTTCGGGCAATGGCCTCGTGGCGGAGTGGTCACGCGGGGGATTGCAAATCCTCTTCAGCACCGGTTCGAATCCAGGGCGAGGACTCAAATTCAAGCAGCCTGCACCTCTTGATGAACCGCGCCCTCTACATCCTCCGCGAGCGCTTTCTCAATCTCCACAAGTTGTTGTCGCTTATCGGCCAGTTCGCCCGCAAAGGCGAATTCGCCACCCTCACCACGAGACTGATAGGACGCCAGCCTACGACGGGCATCGGCAAGGCGCTGGCGATAGCGCTCCTGTTCCCCCTCGAAACCGTCGAGCGCGTTCTCGAGGCGAGCGACGGCTCCGCGCGGCGTAACAGTCACTGCAAGATCGATCTCGTGATCGGCGCCGGTGCGTAGCAGCATGGTGGTATAGCGATAGCGATCCTTGCCGAAGCGCTCGCCGGTGTATTCGAGATCGAAGCCGCCGATGGTCGCTATGACGGTATCGCCATCTTGCTGAAGCTGCACCAGAGTCAGGATTTCTTTCATGAGCGCCCTGCCCGCATCCTTGCGCTCGGTGTGGGCCTTACCCACGACGCTCATCGTGAAGACGTCGCCACCAGTCGGAACAAGGCGCTCGATATCCTGACCAATTTCGACGACACGCCGGGTCGAGTATTCGATATCGCGCTCGGCATCGCGAATCTGACGACGAACAGCGTGTCGATCGTCAATATGGGCAGCGCGCAGACGCTCCAACCGGGCAATGTCGGCTTCGAGCCCCGCCTTCTGCATCAGCCGCTGATCGCCGCTTGCTATTGCCTTTGCCATGGCGAACTGGCTGGCCTGACCTTCGCCCATGTCCTCTAGGCGGCGAATGGACGTGTCACCCGAAAGTGCTGCCGCTATGAAGCGAGCCTTGCGCTCGTTGTTCTGCCACATGGTCGCGTCGAGGCTGCCTTCGGTAGCGTATGCGAACAGATCAACACTATCGTGCTGATTGCCTTGCCGCACGATGCGACCCTCGCGCTGCTCGATCTGTGAGGGCAACCAAGGCACGTCGAGGTGATGCAGCGCTTTCAACCGCAACTGCGCATTGACGCCGGTGCCCATGGTTTCGGAACTGCCTAGAAGGAAGCGGACCTTGCCGGCCCGCACATCGCCGAACAGCCGTTGCTTGGCATCAGTCTTCTTGTAGTCCTGCATGAAGGCAATCTCGGAAGCCGGTACGCCCATGCGGATCAGCTCGTCGCGGATCCAGCGGTAAGCGGAAAACCCTCTCGTCTTCTCGACGTTGATGGTGCCGAGGTCGGAAAAGATCATCTGCGCGGCGCCGGGAAGTTCGAATGACTTGCCGTCCGGTCGAACATAGGCGTTCTCCGCCGTTTCCCGCCAGATGCGGTAGGCATTCGAGATCAGGTTGTTGAGCTTGTTGTCGGGTTCGTTGTCATTGTCGGCATCCACCAGACGCAGGTCGATCGCCGCATGGCGTCCGTCCGTGATGACGGAGAGCAGAATGTCGTCACCCGGCTCCGGCGGCCGCTCACGTTCCTCGATGGCCTTGATACGCGCGTCGAGCACCATCTGGTAGCGCTTGAACGCGGCCGTCGGCTTCGAGGTGACAATCTGGCGACGACCGGTCGAGATCGCGGGGACCTTGACGTACTGGCGCAGATCCTCCGGCATGACGACATCGGCGAAGCTCCGGAACATCGCGATCAGCTCGGGAACGTTGACGAAGCTCGCGAAGCGCGAGACAGGCTTGTATTTGCCCGATGGCTGAAGCTCGAGCTCGGTCGTGGTGTCGCCGAAAGTGGACGCCCACGCGTCGAACTCATGCAGCCCGCGCTCCATCAGGGCCGCATAGTCCATAAGCCGCTGGACCGAGAACATTTCGCCGAGCGTGTTGGTGATCGGCGTGCCCGAGGCCAGCACAAGTGCCCTGCCCGGATTTTTCGTCTCGATAAAGCGGGATTTGACGTAGAGATCCCACGCCCGCTGCGACCCGTTCGGATCGACGCCTTTCAGCGTCGACATGTTCGTGGCAAAGGAGAGTTTCCTGAACTCCTGTGCTTCATCGACGATGATCTGGTCGACGCCGATCTCGGCGATCGTCAACAGATCATCCTTTCGCGTAGAAAGTGCTTCCAGGCGCTCCTGCAATCCTTCTTTCAAGCGCTCGAGGCGCTTGCGCGAGACACGGTCATCGCTCTCGACCTTGGTCAGCAGCGTCTCGTAGAGTTCCAGCTCGTCGTGGATCATCTGCTGCTCGAAGGCAGACGGCACGCCGATGAAGCGGAATGCCGAATGCGTGATGATGATGGCGTCCCAGGTGGCCGTCGCTGCCCGCGACAGGAATCGTGCCCGCTTGTCCTTGGTGAAGTTCGTCTCGTCCGCTACGAGGATGCGGGCATTGGGATAAAGCGCGAGAAATTCCCTCGCGGCCTGCGCCAGGCAATGACCCGGAACGACCTGCATTGCCTTGGCGATCAGTCCGAGCCGGCGCTGTTCCATGATGGCGGCCGCCATCGTCATGGTCTTGCCCGCGCCGACTGCATGGGCGAGGTAGGTGGAGCCTGCGGAAACGATGCGCCAGATGCCGCGCTTCTGGTGCCCATAAAGAGAAAAGGCGCCCGAGGCGCCTGGCAGTTGCAGGTGGTCCCCGTTGAATCGCCGTGGGGCGATGTTGTTGAAACGGTCATTGTAGACCCGCGCCAGCCTATCGGTCCGGTCAGGATCGGACCAGATCCAGTGTTGGAACGCATTCTTGATCTTCTGGAGCTTTTCCTTGGCCGCCTCGGTATCGATGACATTGAGAACACGCTTCTCGCTGTCGCCGTCCCTGATCGTGTCGAAGATCTGCGGCACGCGGCTGTTGAGCGCATCCGCCAGCAATTCGCCGGCGTGACGCCGATCTGTCCCCCACTCGGACGTTCCGACCGCCAGATAGCCAAGCTGGCGTGCCTCCACCGTCCATGATGCCAATTCCGGCATATGGTGGATTTTAATATCTGCGTTCATCGTCTCCTTGACGAAGGAGACGACATCGGCAGCCGGTATCCAAGGCGCGCCGAGCCGCGCGGTGATATCGGAAGGTTTGAGATCGGCCGGCTGGACGTTCTGCAGCGCGGCAACATTGCGCTCATAGTCCGGATCGAGTGCGGCGGCGGCTTCCGCGACTTTCAGCTTGTCGCGGACATGGCCGGAGAGATAAGCGTCGGCAGTTTGCCAGGAGCCATCGGCGGGATCGCGGAAGATGGCGCTGCCTAGTTCGGCTACGACGTCGGCCGGATCGCGGTGCAGCAGCTCGGCGATATGCTCGAGATCGACACGGCCGCGTTCGTTCAGCACCACGGCGAGCGCATCGGCGGCCGAGGTGATGACCGGCGGCGCGGGCGGTGAGATGACCCGCTCGGTGAAGATCGGACCGGGCCGTGCAGTGTCGTTCTCAAGATCGTAGTCCTCAATGGACGCCACCAGCCAGCAATCGGAATCATCCACGAAGGGCTGGAGGTTCGGACGTCGATGGCTCTCGCGCGTCTCGCCGGTTTCGGGGTCTTCCGTGATGGAAACGACCGTGCTGTTGATCGGACCAAATTCCCGCACAAAGCTTGACCAGGCGATGCGCAGCCTGACCTGAATATCCTTCCAGGGCCGGTCCTCTTCCTGTGCCTTCAGGACCTCCCGCACCGCATCGCGCACCGGAATCAGCTTGCTGATAATCCGGACATGCTTTTCCGGGATGCCGTCGCCGCTGCGACCCTTTCGGACCTTGATTGCAATGGGCTCTCCGTCGATGACCTGCATCAGCCCCTTGGCATTGTCGACGAAATAGCTGCCCTCGCGCACATGGCGATCGGAAGGCAGGTCGGACATGCCGTCGTCGACCTCGTCCTCGAGTTCAAGATCGATCGGGGTTGGTTCGCCGTCATAGAGGGCTTCCGGAAGAAGAAGGACGGCAGCCGATAGCGCAGCAGCGAGAGCCTCGTCCTTGCGGGGAAGGCATGTGTAGGTCTCGCCGAAGGGACCGGAGGTGAGCCCATGCGTGCCCAACACGAAATCCGGATGCCGTGCAAACCAGCGATTGACGCGGATTGGGCCTTCTTCCTCAGTGGCCGGGCGAACCTCTTCGAGGTCCAGCCAGCAAACATCATCTTCGGCCTCGCCGACCTTGCGCTTGCGGAAGAACAAGATGTCGACCACGACGTCCGTACCGGCATCTGCGCGGAAACCGCCTTCCGGCAGACGTATCGCGGCGATCAGGTCCGCCGTCTTGGCGATATGCTCGCGGGCTGTGCTGTCTGCCTTGTCCATCGTGCCATGCGAGGTGACAAAGGCTGCGAGGGCGCCGGGCTTCAGCAGATCGATCGATCGCGCGATGAAATAGTCGTGCAGGCGCAACCCGAGCGACCGATAGGCCCGGTCCGAACGCACAGTGCGATCGGAGAAGGGCGGATTGCCGATGGCAAGATCGACACTCGCCGGGAGTTCGGTGCGGGCGAAGTCGCCGGTAAGGATCCGCGCCCGCGGTTGGAGCAAACGGGCAATGCGCGCCGTCACCGGATCAAGCTCAACTCCGGTGATATGGGAAACCTCTTGCAGCGCGTCCGGCATCAACGCCGGAAACAGACCCGTGCCTATCCCCGGTTCCAGCACCCTGCCCCCGCGCCACCCGAGACGCTGGAGCCCCGTCCAGATCGCCCGGATGATGAACTCCGGGGTGAAGTGGGCATATTGGGTGCAACGGGCGAGCGAGGCATAGTCCATCTCGCCGACGGCATCCTCGAGCGCGGAACCGATCTCGTCCCATCCGTCGCGGAAGTCGACCTCGCCGGGACGGCGGAAGACGCCATTGGCAAGATCGGATGCGCCAAAACCGGTGAAGCGGATCAGCTGTGCCTGCTCTTCCAGTGTGGCCGGACGTTCTTCCGTCTCGATCTCGCTGGCAAGCTGGATCGCGGCAACATTGTCGCGCGCGCGCTCCTTCCAGCCACGCGCGAGAGCACGATCCCCGTCGAGATGGAAATTCTGTGCAACGCGCAGGCCCGGCGAAGCAGCAGCCCGGTGTCCAGCCGGCTGTGCCGGAGCAACGGGCGCCGGCGAGGACGGTGTTGGATCGTCATCGTCATCATTGGCCGCGAAGTCGCTGCCGAAGGCCGTGACCCCGAGACCGAGGCCGGACGAGAGCGACGTGCTGCCGAACATATCGAGGGTGAAAGGATCGTCGTGTGACATGGGGATGTTCTCCTGATTGAAGGCGCACGAAGCCGCGCCGCCGGTCAGGACCGGCAGCTGCTCGCACGCGAAGGGGTGAAGTGTTAGGGACGGAGCGGCAGGCGAACGGGTGTCAACGACATGCTGGTGTCGGTCATCTGAACCCGCAGATGCGTGGCATCGGGCATGGCGTCGAGCAAACGCATGACCTCGTCCGCATCGAGAAACTCGATGCCGTCATCGCCCCCGAAATGCTGGCGTTTGTAGTGCCAGTAGTCGGGATTGGACGAAGGGTTGCATTCCTCGGCATAGCAAACGAGGGCCTTCTGGCCCTCGGCGAGTTTGCCGTTCGACAGGATGTACACGCCTTCATCACCGACCAGCCAAAGGCCGGGTCTTTCGCCCTCACCGGGCCGGAGGCCGTAGTATGGATTGCGGAAACCGCCATTGGCGGCGGCATCCGATTGTCCACGCGCGATGATCTCGCGCACCTTGTCCAATGGGAAGGTGAACATGGTAACTCCATTGATGTGGTTCGCGTCCGGGCTGTCAGCTCCGGCGCGCGGGAACGTGTTTAGCTATGAGGGAACGGGAGCTCAGATTGGCGGCGATAGCCGATCGTCATGCAGATCGATACTTGAGCCGCCGATCCTATAGGGTCCGAAAATAGAAACGTTCCGACGCCTCGGCGCGCAACCGCTCGACGCGGGCATCCCATTGCGGCTTCATTCTCGCCTTGCAGCGCTTGATCAACCGCGTGATGCGTTCGGACCGACGCTCGTCGGCACCAAACAGGTCAGGATGCGATCGTAACCGCCGCAACAGGCGCTCATAATTCATGACGAACACTCCCTGTCTTCGGCAGTGTCTGGCACTGTCGTGGACGCAGGCGTGTTCCACATCTTCTCCAGCATGTCGGTTGTCGAGTTATACTGGATCGCATCGGAGGTGATCCGCATCACGCTGCCGCCAAACCCGTCAGGACGCATCTTCGTGCAGGTGAACGCCGCCGTGACGACGATCTCATCGAGAACAGTCGAGCGCCGGACCACATCCTGTAACATGCGATCCCAACCGAAACTGATCTCGGTGAGATCAATTTCGATGCAGTCGCCGGGCATGCTGTCTTCGCGGGCGTCATGCCCCTTCAACAGCACCGCGATATGATCGTTGATCGCGCTCTGCGCATCGATGGAGCCATCATAGGCTGCGCGGAGCGGGCCAGCTTCGATCGACACGATGTCGCTCGGCCCACACCAGGAGTGGAGATAGACGTAACCTTCCCCGGACGGCTCGCAATCGAAGGCGAGGCCAAGGATTAGATATTCCAGGGCGGTCATATCCGCTATCGGAAGATCCGGCGTTATAACAGTGGGCGAATGATAGTCTGCCATGTCCGCCTCCTCACGCCGCAATGCGTTCGGGAAGATGGCGCAGATGCACAGGCAGCTTCGCCGCGATCTCATCGTCGCTGAGATCTTCGAGCAGCTTCAGCATGGTGCCCCGACGGCCCCCATAATAGAGCACAGTGCGCTTGCCACGATGCTCCGGCAGCCATTGATCCCCGGCATAGCCGCGATACTCGTCATGCGTGGCGCTCCAGATGTGCTCGATGCGCTCCTGGTGCGTCATCGCCTTCACCGGCCAGGACTCGCGTTCGACGATAGCGTCGCGCATCTCGACCGGAGAACGTGACTGCGCCAGATCGCAGTAGGCGTGGAAGTAGCGGAACTTGCCGTCGATGCGCAGCGTGTAGAAGACACTGGTGATCGAACCGGTCAAAAATTCGCGCATGGCGAACATCTCGCCCCGCATCCAAAGTGGCGGCAGAATATCCAGCATGTAATCATGCTCGGCGCGGCCCGTCTCGAACCATTCTCCGCAATGGAGCGGGCTGGCATCGCCTTCAAAACGACCGGGCCGCTGGTGATGACGGTCGAACATGCGGAACATCTGCCGGCGATCGGCGACGCCCTGGAAAACCTTGCGAATTGGAGAGTGGGTCATTGGCGGGCTCCTTCGGCCTCGTCGGGCTGGAGCGCGGATCATCCTCGTGAATACCCATCATCTTCAGCTCTTCCTGACCCCTCCCCGCGGCCGCCTCTCCGTCCGGGCGGGTCAAGGGCCGGCGCAGCCGGGCGAAGCTTCACCCTTGACGCGACAGGCGGGCATGCGGCAGCCGGATTTCATTTTCTTCTCCTTTTCTTCCCTTCCCCAATTTGGCCGTACCTTCGGGCTGTCATGCACGCATGAAACACAGTCTCGCCATCGCACTCCTCTTGCTCGGCGCGGTCACAGCAATGGCGGCCGAGCCGGAATCCCCCGACAGGGTGGACCCACTTCTTGATTGCTCCACACCCGTCCACGATGCCGATACACCGGAAAAGGCCAAGCTGCTGCGCGTACAATACGGGGGCGACTCCCTCGCCAGGGAGTTGCGCGAAACCTATGGTTCCCGGCTTGCCGGTCTGTTCTGGGATCAGCAGGAAGGCATCGAAAGCAGGCTGGTCCTGCGGTTGACTGGCGACGAACCTGTCGAGAACTAGAGGTTATCGGTTTGCGGAGAACCGCTGACGGTCGAGTTCATCACCAATCAGACCCATACGCGAGAAGAGCTGCAAAAGCTCCACGCCGATAATCTGCCCTGGTTAAGGAACGTGTTCCCCGGCCTGCAGGGAACTTATGCCGACGAACGAACCGGCGAGATCGCACTCGATATTTATGCCCCTGAGGCAGAGGGCATAGACATTGAGGCGGTGAGGACCCTGGCCGAGCGCCGGCTCAGCGCGCCCTTGCGTATCGACATGGTCGATTCCAAGTTGACGTTGGCGGGCCCGAAACGCGCGGATCAATGAAAGGCCATCAAGCCTTCAAACGGTCGCTGCGACCTGAAGCATCGCATTCCAATCGTCGGCCGCCGGCTTCAATCGCTCGAAGTCACAGGCGAGTTCACCGGCGAGCTCACGCAGCCGCGACACGAATGCCTCACCCTGCGGGTTAGCGTCCGTGGCCGCGACGAGGCGGGCGTCCGGCCGTTCGCACAGCAGGCGAATGGCGGCATCGGTTGCCGGCGACCAACCGCCGCCGGTACTGACGTAGAGCGTATCGCGCCGCATGTTCTCGATCGCGGCCAGGCTCATGGCGTCGATCGCCGCTTCGGTAACGCAAATGCGACCAGCACCCTCGTGTCCAAAACGAAAAAGAACCTTGCTGCCTCCTGTCGCAAAGCCGCGCCACTCGGGTCCCCTCTCCTCCCAGCCGGTGACGATGCCGGCCACATCGATATGGGCTGCCCACATGCTGCCGCGCGGTCCCTCTCTCAGAACGTTCTGGACAATAGCGGCACGGATGGTTTGCTCGGGAATATGCCGTTCATCGCGCAAATAGCGCCAAGTCGCCGATCCGCGCCATGGCTTGCGGCGGGCCGCCCATCGTTCCGGGACCGACTGATCGGGCTCAGTCTCGCGGGATTGCCGTTTCCATTCGGGCTCGCTCGGTACGAATCCTACAAGCGAGGCAACCTGCACGAAGGCTTCCAGGAAATCGCAGCCGTCCAGATGCTGGACCAGCGAATAGACGTCGCCCTTGGCGTCGGACAGCGGATCGAACCATCCCTTGTCGTCGTGAATCACGATGATGATGTCGTCGCCACGTCGGTACTTGACCGCCTTACGCGTGCTTTCCTTGAGATCGATTGCGAAGCCGTCTGTCTCCAGCACGGCGCCACAGCCAACCCGGCCGCGCAATTCTTCTATATCCGCCTTTTCCATTCTTCTCTCCCGGTCGGCTTTCTGCCGGCCTTTCTCCAAGTCTATCTCTTTCACACAATTCCCGGAACACTCAGCGACCGCCGCGAAGAGCAAAGGGCGCAAGGGCGCGGCTGGCAATCGGCGGAATCGAGGAACTCGGGGAACAGCCAGCCGCGGCGCAGCCTCCCTTGCGGTCTGCCGATCGCAAGCGGCACGCGAGCGGCAAGGCCGGTTCAATGAACCGGCTGGCCGCCTGTGTAGGGATCATAGAGATAGAGGGCGTCTACCTCGTCATCATCGAGGTCGTCGGCGGGAAGAACGCCGTATGCGTTTTCATCGACCTTGAAGAGGATGACTGGCGTCATCAGGGTGCGAGCGAGGTTCCAGGCATGGTTCTGAGCGAGGCTGAGTTCTTGCGTCATCGTTGTGGCTCCCGTGGTCGCGGGGACCATTCCCCGCTCGACAGGCGCCCGTCGGGTCCAGCCGGGACCGCGATCATCGCGATGGCGAAGCCATGAGCGACGGCACGCTTGCGTAGTCCGACCCCGAAGCGGGTTGATCGAAAGGTCTGGGCTGGAACTAGGGAATTAAGCCGATAAGAGCGGGGAATGGGCTCTGCACCTGAGCCAGATGATCCAGCACGAAGCCTCGTGGTTCATGCCTGCAACACTTGCGGTTGACGTGAGGCCGCATCATCAAGGTCTATGCGAACACACATTCTTCCTGTACCGACGATGCCGCCGCGACAGTGGCGTCCCTACGAAAAACCCCATACGGGCAAGGCCATGACCGAAGAGAATACACAGGCCGCAGCCAACCTGGTCGAGCTGACAGCAGAAATCGTTTCCGCCTATGTCAGCAACAATCCCGTACCCCCGAGTGAGCTGCCGAGCCTCGTTGCCGATACGCATGCGGCGATCGCCAATCTCGCCGCAGGCGCCAAAGCCGAACAACCGGAAGAAAAGCCCGTTCCGGCGGTGTCGGTTCGCAAATCCATAACACCGGGTTTCCTGATCTGCCTGGAAGACGGCAAGCAATTCAAATCGCTGAAGCGCCACCTCGCCACGCATTACAACCTGACGCCGGACCAATATCGGCAGAAATGGAATCTGCCGGCCGACTATCCGATGGCTCCGAACTATTCCGCAACACGGTCAGCTCTGGCAAAGAGCGCTGGCCTCGGTCGAAGACCGCCGGCCGGGCAACCGACGCCTGCTCCGAAACGACCAACTATAAAACTGAAGTTCAGTTGAGCGGCGCACGGCGACGCGTTCGAGAGTCGAACGTTGACATCTGTCACAATTCAAAGCCGGTTGTGTCGCACAACCCTGACCGTGCAGCTCTTGAGCGCTTACGTCACGAATAATGCGGTCCCCTCCAATGGGCTGGCCGAGCTTATCCGGACGACGCGTGCCACACTTGCAGAGGACAACAAAAAAATGTTGCTATCGACGGCGAAACCCAGCCTGAGCGGGATCCCGAACATATCCCGGCCGTATCGGCCAAGGAGAGCTTAGCGTCTAAGGATCATATCCTGAGCATGATCGACGGAAGCCATACAAAACGCTCAAGCGGCATCTGTCGACGCGCGGACTGACACCGGAAGAATTTCGACTGCGGACGATTATCCGTTGGTGGCGCCATCGTATTCTGAACAGCGGCGGAAAGTGGCCAGGGAACTCGGGTTGGGTCGAAAGGGGGTCAGACGGCTCGCGCCGCGGCCAATGCAGCGCCGGCAGAGAGCGTGGCATCAGAGCCCATGGCGCCGGACCGAACCCCGAGCGAGGTGACGATATGAGCAGACGTCAAATATATATTGAAATATATTTATTCTTTACCTTTGTTTTCCTTGACAATTTGAGTATCCGCGTCGACGAGAGCAATTATCAGTTAGATTTTGAGCCGTTTCGTTCATCACTTCTTGTCGCCAAAACCCTCAGGCTGACCACGTCTGGGAGCGTCGGATACCGCCCTCCTGTCAGGCTGTTTTTGGGTTACGGGGGCGATGGAAGAGTCGGCAAATACTGTTATTATGTCCATGGCTGGGTCAGGGTTTCTAGTTGCGTTGGCTTCTGCCTATATCGGGATCTGGTGCCTCGATCGTAGTCGACAGGCTCTCCTGGTTTTCGCTGCGATGTGCGTTGCAGTTTTGCTCGGTGAAGCAATTTGGCTAGGAAGTTCTGACCATGGAAAAGCCGCTGTCCTCGTGCGCAGCGGGCTCTATACCCTTGGCGTGGCCCTGCTCTGTGAAGGTATCTTGCGGCGGAGCTCGAGGAGTGTCCATCCGATTGCTGCACCTGGCTTCGTCGTCATCGTTTTATTGTTGATCTGGTACTCCATCTATGCGGTCGAGGAGCCGACCTTCCGTAATTTCGTTCAAAGCGCTGCCTACAGCGCAGCATTGTCAGCAACATGGTGGCAGGTTCGAGCCGCACCGCGATCACGTTTCGTTGAAGGACTCCTATTCTGCCTGCTGGCGCTCTTTTGTTTCGCCTTCTTCCTGAACGCTGCCTTGAGCACAGGCGATCTACTCCAAGTCCAGTCGGCACACGGCCATAGAAGTCTTCACGAGGTCGTCCATATTGCAATTGTCATCATTGGGATCAGCCTTGCCGCAACCATCTTGGCAGCGACGGTCATCGAGATCATTGAAACGCTGCGCTATGAGCGCGACTTCGACCTACTGACCGGCGTGTTTAACAGACGCGGGTTCGACACCTACGCCGCAACGGTATTCTCGCGGGAAGTCGTGACCGGCCTAGTGCTGTTCGATCTCGACCATTTCAAGCAGATCAATGACCGATATGGCCATGGTGTCGGGGACGAGGTTCTCGGACGCGTCGGAGCAGTGCTTCGCGGCGCGACCTATGGCCGCAACGCGATCGGGCGTATAGGTGGGGAGGAGTTCGCCGTATTGCTTGTCGATTGCGACGAGGGGGAGGTGCTGAAGTTTGCTGAGCGTCTACGGATCTCTATTGCTGAAATTTCGGTGGAGGTTGGCTTCATGCACATCAACGTGACCGCAAGTCTGGGTGTCGCTGCGAGAAAGCAAGGTGACTCGCTTCGCACGATGATTGGCCGTGCCGATGCACGCCTTTATGCGGCGAAGTCCTGGGGAAGAAACCGCTCAGTAAGCTTCGAGTCGCCCATGCATAGTGCGACAAATGTGGCCGCAGCTATCCCTTCTCTGTGTGATGGACCGAAAGTATCGAGCACAAACCAGGCAGGATACGCGTAATTCGCCTCTTAGCCGCTGCGCTGTCCCGCGAGCACTGATATAGTACGCTTACGATGGGTCATATGGACGAAGCAAACCAGTATTATGTTTGGGAAATATCGCCGGTTCACTGATCAGGCGAATGTACTGCCAAACGACTGACGGGCTGCAACTTTAGATTTGCCCCTTCAACGGGTCGCAAGTCGTCTTGCGCGATACCATTCCGAACGAGCCAATTGCATGGAGATTGGATAGCCCGGGCCGAGAGCAAGTTAACGGCCCGAGATGGGGGAAAGGGGTTTGGATATCGACGCACGCGGGCGGCGTGTCGTTGGCGGGCGAATGGAGCAGCCCAACGACAGCCGCTTTGTATCAATTGATCGGATCGCGGAAGCGCCTGGTGTCCAGGACGCGCTTTGGGCCTTTCAGGGGCATTATGAAGGTATCTCCTTTGTCACCTACCAGCTGGCGCGGACGGTGGCTGGGAAGGTTGACGCGCCGTTCGTGCGAACCACGTACCCGGAGTCATGGATCGCTCGTTATCTCTTGAGGGGATATGTCGAAGTCGATCCGATTGTCCGGGATGGCTTTGCCCGACGGCTCCCGTTCCATTGGCATGAAGTAGCCCTGGATTCGGATGCAGCCAACTTCCTTGCCGATGCGTCGGCGCATGGTGTCGGAGGACAAGGCTATTCGATTCCTGTGGTGGATAAGGTTCGGCGGCGCGGTTTGTTTTCCGTCAATTCCGTTTTGCCGGCAGATCTATGGAAGGCTCTCGTAGAATTGCACAAGCAGGAATGGGCATCGCTCGCGCAGATCGTGCACGGCAAGGCGATCTATGAGCTCCATGGCGAAGCCGATCCTGTGCCTGCTCTTAGTCGTCGGGAGGTCGAGTGCCTCCATTGGACAGCTCTGGGCAAGGATTTGAAGGACATTGCGCTGATCCTGAATCTGTCCGACCATACAGTTCGCGACTACCTCAAATCGGCCAGGCTGAAACTGGGCTGTGCGACACGCTCGGCAGCGGCCACACGAGCGATTCATCTTGGGATCATAACGCCTTGGCCAAGGCAATCCCCCCCGAACAAGGGCCCTTGAGGGGGGACTACCCGCCGATCTTTGCCCGGAGCATTGTTTTCGCGCTGCCAGAATAAAGGAGCGCGAAGATGATTGTTTCAATACAAGCTCATGAATACGCTGCCTATCCGGAAGTGCTCGCTCAGATGTTCCGGACTCGAAAAGCTGTATTCTTTGACAATTTGCATTGGCAAGTTGAGGTAGATGGCGAATTCGAACGCGATCAATACGACGATATGCAGCCAGTGTATCTGGTGTGGTGCGATTCAGAACGAAAGCGCCATTATGGAAGCATGAGGTTGATGCCGACCACCGGGCCGACCCTTCTCTACGATGTGTTCCGACGGACATTTCCTGACGCCGCCGAACTGTCAGCACCCGGCATATGGGAAGGAACCCGTATGTGCGTCGACGAGAAGGCACTGGCGGAAGACTATCCGCATATCTCGCCCCGCCAAGCGTTTTGTCTGCTCCTCGTTGCGCTATGTGAGTTTGCTCTCGTCAATGGGATTCACACAATGATCTCAAACTACGAGCCTCATGTTGAGCGGCTTTACCGGCGAACCGGTGCGACCGTCCATGAGCTTGGGCGGGCAGATGGTTTCGGTCGATTCCCTGTTTGTTGCGGAGCGTTCGAAATTTCGAGTCAGGTGCTATCGTCCATGCGTGGGGCGCTTCGCCTGTCAGAGCCTCTGTACGATCGGTCAGCTCGACCAATACCGACGATTCTGGCGGATTATGGCAAAGCCGCCTGAGGCACGACCAGATGAGGGATCGCTACTGCGCATGTCGACGAACCTTGGAGCGGACCACCAAGCGTGCACTTTCGGAATCGGGTGGAGAGGGCGATGGCTAGGAGAAGCCTTCACCAAACCTCTAGCTAGGGGAGGACGGCAACCATCCCATCTGCCAAGCAACAATATACATACATTTCAGCTCATGGTCCAGGCTATCGATTGCATCTCGCTTCCTCTGATCCAACCAAAAACAGATTTATGTCAACAGCCATTAATACTGCTTTTTTTTCTTAATAGGTGTTTAGATATTTGAAATTTCAAATACAACTTATCCGTTTAATGTTGCTGTGCGTTTAGCTATCGGAAGTTTTCGCATACGACGAGATATTCGAAACGCAGCAGCCATACCCACTCACTGGAAAGTTCATATCCCCCCGTGCTCTCGTCCAGCACGAAAAACATTCAAGATACTGATGCAAACCTTCTACCATCGTCAGAGGAGCTCCAGGATGCATGTATCAATATTACCCGTTGGGGAACTGAAAGGGCTGGCGTCAGTGCCATCCTCGAAGCCGCATATGCAAAGAGCGTTGATTTTTGCACTTCTGTCCGAAGGAGACACGGAAATTCTATTCCCCTCGTGGTCCAGCGAAACAAAGCGGCTGTTTGAGGCAGCGAAACAATTCGGGCTGCAAGTCATCGAAGACGGTCCGGAACGGCTCGTGGTGCGAGGAACGGGAGGATTGCTGAAACCTAGCGCAAAAGCGTTAATGGCCGACGGGTCGGCCTTTATGTTCCGAACTGTCGCGGCCTTGGCCAGCGCAGTACCGGGAGAAACGACAATAGAGGGTTATAAATCGATCAAAAATCGACCAGTTCTTCAACACCTGACCTTCATCAACGATCTGGGCGGAAATTGGAAAGATCTGAGCGATTTGAACAGCGCCCGTATCCTCATCAACGGGAAGAAAGACTTCGGCGGTGCAACGATCGTTGACACGGCAAAAACCTCGCAATTCCTGACCGCGCTATTGCTAATCGCCCCGCTTTCGCCGAAGGGGGTGTCGATCATCACATCGGGCGGATTGGTAGGAGAAGGGTATGTCGACCTCACCCTGTCCATGATGAAGGAAAGGGGTATTCCCGTCGCACTAGATGGCAACACGTATTCAGTACATCCCGGCCTGTATAAAAACATACCGATAACAATTCCATCCGACTTCACGGCTCTCTCGTATCTCATGGCGGCCGTCGTAGCCCGCCCTGGCTCAGAGCTGACCGTCGAGCACTATCGCCGTTCCACAATGAGCAGTGAAACGCAGTTTTTTGAAGCGTTCGCCAAACTGGGCGCTGTCTCTGATTATGACGAACGCGCGCATCGCCTTCATATTAGGCATACCAATCCGGCTGAGCACGAAATCGAGATCGACGCTAAGAATATCCCGACGGTGGTTCCATCCCTGTGCGCAGCGGCCTGTTTGTCGGCCGCTGATGTAACCATCAGAGGAGCCGGGCACGTCAATCATCACAAATGCCAGCGCCTTCTCGTGATGGTCGAAGAACTTCGTCGCCTTGGCTGCAATGTCCGTCCAAAATTCAACCATGAAGGAACGATGGAAGGTCTCATCGCCCTGGGGAAAAGCGAACCGACGGGAGGGGTAACCCTCGATAGCTTTCGGGATCACCGGGTTCTTGGGGGGCTTTTCGCTGCCTCCTTAAGCGCGAAGGAGATCACGCGAATTACAGGCGCGGAATACATGGACGCCGGCTTCCCAAGTTTTTTCGACGTGATGTCAATCCTCAACGTCCGCACCCGTAATGAAGAGATTGACGAGGGCGTTATTCAACGGACCTCCCCCAGAAGAGCGGAGGATTATTATGAAACTGCTTGAAGTCGATAAACTACAGGTATTCCCGGCCGAGTGGTTCGAGGGGGCAATCACGCCGCCGGCCTCGAAAAGCTCGTCCACCCGTTCGGTACTGGCGGCAACTCTCTCCAAGGGTACCAGTCGGATCACGAATATAGCCAACAGCAAGAACGTCAAGGCCATGATCGACTGCTGTGAAGCTCTTGGTGCCAATATCTGTTATCAAGACGCCACCACGTTGGCTGTGGATGGCCCCGGCTGGGACGGGTTGAACGACCACATTGTTCTCAATCCTGGCAATTCGGGCGTCGTGCTTCGCCTGTTATTAGGCGTCACAGCTTGCCTATCCGACGTGACCTTCCGGACGGACTATGATCGATCCCTCGGTCAACGCTCGAACATCGAAATGATGGACGCCCTAGAAGCCTTGGGGGTGCAATGCAAATGGCGAGACAATGACGGAAAACTACCGATCCACCTGGATGGTACGAACCTGCACGGTGGTGATACGGCGATTTCCTGTCGGAAAAGCTCGCAATTTCTGAGCGGGCTCCTGTTTCTTGGCGCATCCATTAAGGATCGGCTATCCATTACGGTTCTGGATGAACTGAAGGCGCCGGACATGGTTCGGACGACAATGCGAATCCTGAAACAGGCTGGTGTGGAAGTGCAGGCCCAGCCGAATATGATGGCCTACCATCTTCCGGCCGATACGACTCTGCAACCGTCGAATTACGTTGTCGGTTCCGATCCTGCCAGCACAGCGGCGTTGCTGGCGGCTGCTTCGGTCGTGCCGTCCAATGTGCGCCTCACCTCCTATCATGAGGAAGAGATGGGCAACGGCGCAGTGCTGGATTACCTGAGAAAACTGGGAGTTCGGATGGAACGATCGTCCAAAGAACTTAGGGTTTTCGGCGGCGGTCCCTTTGTAGCGCATAATTTCGACGGCTCTCTAGCTCCCGATGCGGTGCTGCCATTGGCAGCTGTCGCCGCTTTCGCTGATGGTACGAGCCGTTTCGGGAACATCGAGCATATCCGGTATAAAGAGTGCGACCGGATCAGCGACTACCGTGCGGAACTGCTCAAAGCCGGCATTCAAACCGAGGAAACACGGGACGAATTGATCATCCATGGCTCTCCCGGCGGCATAGATGGCGGCGCTGAGGTCTTTGGGCACTTCGATCACGGCGTCATTATGGCCTTGTCCGCCATTGCCTTCGGAAGCCGTCACGGTCTGATCATCAATGATCCACAGCACGTGGCCCAGACCTATCCTACCTTTTTCGATGACATGCAAAAAATCGGGGCCTCTGTGACCCCCCTGCTGAAAGTCGCCTAAGGCACAACGGTCTATCGTCCCACACGGTTTGGAGGAATATATGTGCGGAATTGCGGCAATAATCGATTTTGCGTCCAGTTGGGACGGTCGTCATGTCAACGGACATGATCATCAGGCGGAGCTTCTGACCATGTTGGAGAAATTCAGATATCGTGGCGACCCTGAATTATTCGGAGAAGTTTTAGTCGACGACGGTTTTGCCTTGGGCACCAATCGCCTGGCAATTGTTGACCGGCACCATGCGAAACAACCGATTACTGATAAGGCCGGTCAAGTCGTCGTGGTTTTCAATGGCGAAATTTACAACCATTCTGAGCTGCGAGAGGAGCTGAAGCAACAAGGGTGGGAATTCCAGACCGAGTCAGATACGGAAGTATTGGTGAACGGCTACCTGCACTGGGGAAACGACCTGGCAAATAAGCTCGATGGAATATACGCCTTTATCGTTGCTGACAAAGTAAACAACTCCTTCTTGGCGGTCAGAGACCATGTGGGCATCAAACCACTCTATTATGCTGTGAAGCACGAGGTCCACTATTTTGCATCTGAGCAAAAATCGCTCATTCATCTCGGTGTCTCTATTGCCACTGTTGCTCCAGGAACCTTCATCAGGGACGGGAATACTTACACGTATTTCGATTTGGAAGGCCAGCCGAGTGCAGTGGTTCAGAATCTGCCGAACGTCGATGAATCGATAAGGGAATGTCGGCGCCTTCTGGAAAATGCGGTCAGAAAACAGGTTCAGACGGACCTTCCTATGGCCGTCATGTTCAGCGCAGGTATCGATAGCAGCATCATTCTCAATATGGCGTGCAAATACCACCCGAATGTCACTGCCATCACGATAGGATTTGATGGGGCCGCTGACATGCCTATCGCCGAACGCTACTGTAAGGAACGCGGTATAAGACACCTTACCTATCGTTTGGATCGCGACGAATTGGTGGGCATGATCCCACATGTCGTATATGTGGCCGAATTTTTCGAAGGGATTGATATTATCGATGCCTGCGTTGCGTATTTCGGCTACAGACATGCCCGCAGGAATGGCTTTAAGGTTGCCCTTTGTGGGGAGGGAAGCGACGAAGTTCTCGCGGGCTATGACCTATTTCGCTCTCACAGTGACCCCCAGTCGCTAATGCGCTATCGGGTCCACAACCTTCACAGGACGGATCTGCAGCGCGTTGACCGGGCAAGCATGATGAATTCCGTCGAGGCGCGCGTGCCGTTTCTCGACAAGGAATTCCTCAGCTTCGCATACAACCTTCCGATGAATATGAAGCTTCGAAGCGGGGTGGAAAAATGGGTGCTTCGCGAAGCTTTCCGGGACGTGCTGCCGGACTATCTGATTGATAGGCCCAAAGTGCGTATGCCCGAAGGCAGCGGCGTCAAAAATATCCTTATGGAATATGCTGCCACCCAAAGTCCCCGTATCGATGAAGGCCTGCGCGGGCAGTTGAAGTTGGATACCCCCCAATCGATGTATTTCTACAGCTTATTTTCAGAGCAAGGATTCCCCATTCCCACAGGCCGCCATCGCTTGCCGGGGTTGGACTACTCCGAAAACGGCTATTTCAAATTCGCATCGTAATCCTTGAACCATTATCGGGCCCGCAGAAGGGCGGGTATGTTCCATTGCCTATCGAAATCAGGAGAATGTCATGATCGTCCGTTCACTTGTCGAAATTTCTGGATCAGAAAGAGACGTAAACTGGGGATTGGGCCAAAGTCGACGCTTCCTGCTCGCCGATGACAATATGGGATTTACCGTGGCAGACACGACGATCCCTGCCGAAACCGCTATTTTTCTTGAATACAAGCACCACTTAGAAGCCTGCTACTGTATTGAAGGGACCGGTGAAGTCGAAGATATGAACGGCAACATTTATCCTATCGAACCCGGCGTGATCTACGCCCTCGATAAGCACGACCCCCATTTCCTACGCGTCTTCACTGATATGCGTTTGGTCAGCGTATTTTCACCCGCTTTGAATGGTGCTGAAAGTCACAGCCTTTCAAACGAAAGGGCTTCAACTTATTAGACGTAAAGGTCCCGTGGAAACAACGGTGGCTTCGGTATGAACGTTACGGCCAATTGTTCGGCCCTGTCCTTTCTCCATCGAAGTGTTGGAGGCGGTTTCTTTTGGCCGGGGCGGGCTGGTCGCGTCGCCTATTTACCCTTGGCCACCAAATATAATCCGCAAACCACCATCAGCGTACCAATGGCGAACAATGGAGAAACCTGTTCCCCAAGCAATTGATTGCTTAGCAGAACCCCGAAGACAGGCGCCAGGAATGAATAAGCAGACAACGTTCCGGCAGAGAAGCGCTGCAGCATCCAGAAAAATACGAGATAGCTCAGAAACGCTACGAAGACGACCTGGAAAAGCACAGCCTGAACGACGACCGCTGATTGCGGCGCTGACCATTCCTCTCCCACAAGATAAGACAGTAGGGGAAGTGCGATTGCAGATCCGAGCAATTGGAAATAAAGGACTGCATTGGCCGGAACGTGAATGAGCCTCGTAACCTTGATAACGAGAATAGTGCTCGCCCAGGCCGCAGCCGCTCCCAGACAGAGGAGATCGCCCGTAATGCTGGTGTGGTTGGCTATGGTTTCGTTGCGCCACAACACTGCCAATACGCCAAGAAAGGCCAGCCCGAACCCTGCGATTCCGAGTCGCCCGATCCTCTCGCTTGGCAGAATCACCGCCGCGCCCACGGCGATCATAATCGGACCGGTATAGTACAGAATCGTCCCACGCGACGCTGTCGTCTCGTTCAGCCCGAGAAATAACAATGCAAAGTCCAATGTAAACAGCACGCCCAACAGGGCGGCAGCTCCAGGGCCAACCCCCATACGCCAGGGCGGCGTCCCTTTTACCAAGAACCACATTGTCATCAATACGCTCGCCCCGATAGACCGAATGCCAGCTTGGAATATCGGCGCAAGTTCCGTATTGCCGATTTTTATTGCAACTTGCTGTCCTCCCCACAACGCGAAGATGAGGATCATCAAAACGGTGGCCCAAATGGAAAGTCCCTGAGGCTTTGATGAAATAGAAGAAGTGAGTTTCTGAGTGGCTGATGCCTTATGTGTCATGACACAACTTCTGGCTTGTGCTTCCTCCCAACTCAATATAATAGATTGAAATCGCTGTTTAGAATTATCGAACGCCCCGATATGGTTGCAAGACTTCCGCTCGAACAATTGCGCACGTTCGTTCATGTGGCGCACTTGATGAGCTTCCGAAAGGCTGCAGAGAAACTGAACCTCTCCGTGGGGGCCCTCAGTCAGCGCATAGCGTCCCTCGAGGAGTATCTGGGGGGACCTCTGTTCATCCGGCATCCCCAAGGTATCGAATTGCTCCCATCCGGGAAGGAATTGCTTCATAAAGTTGCGGTCCCGCTTGAATTGATTGAAGAAGCGGTAGCGAAGAAATCATCTAAGTACACTTTGTGCATCCATACCGCCTCCAGCTTTGCCTACCATTGGCTCATTCCCAACCTGGGCGAATTTCGCGACAGACATCCGGACATTAACGTCGAGGTATCGACCGGCGTCCGGTTGGTCGATATTACGTCCGGCGGAATTTTCGCCGATCTTGCCATTCGTTATGGTAAAGGCTCCTATCCGAATCTGCATTCGATAGAAATTTTGCGCCCTTCGCTTAATCTCGTCGCTTCACCGGAAGTCCTGAATACCCCCGATGATCCTTGCATAAATGAGTTGCTGCGAACCCTGCCGCTCCTGAGTTCCAGGGACCGGGAGGAATGGGATATATGGTTCGATCGTTTCACCGTGAATAATAAAGACGCGAGCTGGGGGATGGTGCTTGACGACGACATGGCTGTGATTAGCGCCGTTGTCGGAAAGCAGGGACTTGGAAGCGTCCGGGATATCTATGCCAAGGATCTCGCTGCAAAGGGGAAACTCGCGATTCTTTCCGAGTATAAAAACCCCGATAAGGCCTTCTATCTGGTCGGACGGCAGGATCGTCTTGAAAGGAGAGACGCCCGTACCTTCCTAAACTGGCTTAAATCGAAATTCGATCCGGTCGTGGGTAAATAGCTTGCATCCTGGAACTTGCCCGGATTGTGCTCCACGAAGAAAGCGGACATCTTTTCAGATTTAATCAAGGAAACGCGTGCTGGCGATGAAGCCGGTCGCGATCTCGTCGACGGATTTGAAGTGAAGTACGTCGTGTCCCAGAAGTCGGCATGCTTCCAAAGCCAAGGCCCCGGCGCGTCCGGAGCCTCCGTCTCCAATTCCCTTAAGTCGCACTTTGTGGCGAGCAGCGGCGCATGCAAGCATATGCGTCCGGGCAATCATGCCAGCACCGAGAATGACGCCAGTTTTCACGCTCTGCACTGTTAGCTCTCGCCGTTGGACTTTGGCGTGGTCCGGGACGCAATGCTCAAAGCGGCCAAAAGAGAGATGGTTGTCGTCCCAATCATCAGGGCTATGGCGGTCCAGTGAGCGTTCGTGGTCGTCATGAAAATTCCTGAGATCGATACGATCGCCGCTCCGCCTGCAACGGTCGTGGCATTGGCAAGCCCCAATGCTGTCGCCGACAGTTCCGAGCGCAAGGACAATACGCCGGAATTGGCCGCAGGCATGGTCAGGCCGTTTCCCAGCCCGACAAAGGCACAGGGCAGGAAGAAGGCCGCCACATGATGAACGCAAAATAGAAAAGTAAAATTCCCACGGAAAGACCGGACAATGTCAAAATCCGGCCGCTTGCCATGAGGACAGGCGGTGCGTAGTTTTTGCCGTAGCGACCGGCAAATGTGCTTCCCAGAACAAACGCTCCTGGGACAAGCCCCATCAACGCACCGACTGCGATCGCAGATTCAACGCCAAAGCTCTTTGCGACCAGAGGTGCGCCGCTGAGAAAGATGTAGAGGGTGCCCATGGAAAAAACCATGCAGATAGCGTACCCCCAGAAGATGCGTGAACCCATCGGCATGGTAACTCTTAAGCCGAAAGGTGGCGCCGAGATCCCGCGTCTTGGTCTCCTCGAAACCGCGCATGACCAAAAGGAGACCGACCAGGCCCAAGACGGCGAAGGCGATGAAGTTCGAGCGCCATCCAAACAGGACGTCAAGCGGCCGCCGATCATCGGCCCGAGCGCCCAGACCGAGAAAACGAAGGCAATCCGGCTCGTCTTTGAGGGAAGAACAGCATGCGGTGATGCTCTTTACCAGTTGGGAGCGACCCCGAGGTTGCATGATCGTCTCGTCGGGACTTCGCATGGGAGCCGGCAACGACGAACTGCTTAAATGGCTTTCGGAGCAACGCACTCAACGGCTCGCTTCAATATTCGATCGCTTGCGACGCGGCCAAGAGGCTGGAGAAATAAATCAATCAACCGATATTTCTTCGCTTGCAGATTTTCTGATAACGGTACTCCAAGGGCTGTCAATTCAGGCCGAGGATGGGATGACGAGACGGAGATTGCTTGGGATCGTTGAGCAAACGATGAAATATTATGACAGCGCGGGATGATTGTTTGTCATGTCGGGCGCTACCCTGATCGGGCCGATTGGCCGCACACAACTGATGGTTACACTGGCATTTTATTTTAGAATGGCAACTTAATTGGGTCGGTAGCGCTCCCCGCTCGACAGTTTCGGACCCCCGCTCGCCCCACCACGATCTCAAAGCCTCTCCGCCGCACCGGCTCGAACCATTCCGGGCCTTCCTCTGGCTCCTAAACGACGTGTAGGAGAAGACGTGGACTTGAATGTCAGGCCGTTCGAAGCTATCTTACGTTTGTCTTACATCAGGAAGGTTCGGGCCTATGGCCACAGTAGAGAAGCTTACCACCACCACCGTTTCCACCAAGGGACAGGTCATCCTGCCCAGCGCTATTCGCCTGCGGCGGGAATGGCGGGCGGGAACGCGGCTCACAGTCGAGGAGACGGCCGAAGGCGTGCTGCTGAAGCCCGCGCCGGCATTCGCCGAGACGCGGCCTGAGGATGTGTTCGGTGTGTTGCCCCACAAGGGCCAGCCGAAGACGCTGGATGAAATGGATGCGGGTGTGCTCGCCGAGGCCAGGCACCGGCATGCTCGCGATTGATACCAACCTTGTCGTCCGCTACCTGACCAACGACCATCCGAAACAGTCGCCGCGAGCGCGGGCGCTGGTCGACGGCCAGCCGGTCTTCACCTCCATCACGATCATCCTCGAAACGGAATGGGTGCTACGCAGCACCTATGAGTATCGTCCGGCGGATGTCGCCCGCGCGCTGCGCGCCTTTGCGGGACTTCCGACGGTAACGGTCGAAGATGGCGCAATCGTCGCAATCGCCCTCGACCTTGCCGAGAAGGGCATGGATTTCGCGGACGCGCTGCACCTCGGAAGATCTGCGCATTGCAAGAGCTTCGCGACCTTCGACCGGAGATTTGTCAAGGCCGCGAAGGCCGCCGGCTACGAGAGTGTGCAGGAAGCATGAGTGCGCCAGGCCGTCAGGCGAGCGGCATACGCTCTCAGCCGTCGCCCGTTTCCTGCCCGGTCTTTGTTCTTGCCGCGGCAATCTGTGGGGGGACTGTCGGTATCGGGACGGACGGGAGGTTTTGATCGCGTTGCACAATCACGCTTTTCATCCGGGGCATGCGGATTTCCACATCAGGTTTCATGAAGAGTCGGGGGTGCAGGAGGCATGGATCAAAAACGGCCTTCACACCGTGCGCATGCCTGCATCGAGCTTCAACGACTTCCAGTCGCGAGCCCGATAGCCGTTGAATAGACAATATGGTCGCTCGACGGCGGGCTGCTCCCGAATTATCTATAAAACATGACGACAGCCAAAGACGACACAATCGCCGTGAGGATCAGCAAGGTTCTGGCCGAGCGGATTATTACCGGGAAGCTCGAAGCCGGCTCCCGGCTTGGGCAGGACCACATTGCCGAAGAGTTCGGCGCGAGCCACGTCCCGGTGCGCGAGGCGTTCCGGCGCCTGGAGTCGCAGGGGCTGCTCGTCAGCGCGCCGCGCCGGGGCGTTCGTGTCGCGGGCTTCAGTCTCGAAGAGGTCCGGGAGGTAGCCGAGATGCGAGCCGCGCTTGAAGCGTTGGCCTTGCGCAACGCCGCTCCGCATCTGACCAAGGCTATTCTCGATCAGGCCGAGGAGGCCAACAGGGTCGGCGATCGCGCCCGTGACGTGCAGGCATGGGAAGAGGCCAATCGGACCTTCCATCGCATCATTCTGACGCCTTGCGGAATGCCACGTCTGCTCAAGGCCATCGATGATCTGCAGACGGCTAGTTCGCGCTTCCTGTTCTCCGGTTGGCGGGCGGAATGGGATGCTCCAACTGATCGCGATCACCGGGCGATCCTGCATGCCCTGAGAGCGGGAGAGCCGGATATGGCGGCGTCCGTGCTGGCGCGGCATGTCCAGACGATTGGGCAGAAGAAGCCGCGATAACCGGCCGATCCTTCGCCTTCATTCAACGAACGAAGGTCACATCCGGGCATGGCTATTGCCATGGCGGCGTTTCTGTGGATTCCTTTAGCGATAGATTCGCTAAATTATAGATAATTTTGAGCTGAAGGAGAATGACATGAGCGACACCGCCTCACGACAGATCGAAGCCCGCTCCGGGATATCCACGCGAACGGTCGTGACCGTCATTGCCGGCGCGGCGCTGATGACGCTCGCCGCCAAGGTGCAGATCCCGTTTTGGCCCGTGCCGATGACGCTGCATACGATGGCCGTGATGGCCTTCGCCGTCGCTTTCGGCCCGCGTATCGCGGTCTCGATCTTCCTGACCTATCTCGCGGCCGGCGCGGCCGGCCTGCCGGTGTTCTCCGGCTCGCCTGAACGCGGCATCGGCCTTGCCTATATGGTCGGACCCACTGGCGGCTATCTGCTCGGCTATCTAATTGCCTCGTGGCTGGTGGGCGTCCTTGCAACTGGCAAAGGCACGGCCGGCCGTCTCGGGGCCATGCTGGTCGGCATGCTGCCGATCTACGGGTTCGGTGCGGCATGGCTCGCAGCCTATGTTCCGGTCAATCAGGTTCTCGCGGCTGGCGTTCTGCCCTTCCTCCTCGGTGATCTGGTGAAGATTGTTGCGGTCGCGGCAATCAACATGGTGCTACCTGCAACGATCGCCCGCTTCCGAGGCAAAGCATGATGACGGTGACGGATGGGACAATCCGGCACGATTGGTCGGTTGAGGAAATCGTCGGCCTGCATGAACTGCCGTTGCTCGAACTGGTCGGCCGCGCCAACGCAGTACATCGCCGGCACCACGATCCCAACAAGGTCCAGAAGGCAAGCCTGCTTTCCATCAAGACAGGGGGATGCCCTGAGAACTGCGCCTATTGCCCGCAATCGGCCCATCACAGTGAAGTCGATCTGACCCGCGACAAGCTGATGGACCCGGCTAAGGTGGTCGCAATAGCGGCGACCGCCAAGGCAGCAGGGGCTGAACGCTTCTGCATGGGTGCGGCGTGGCGGCAGGTTCGGGACGGCAAGGAGTTCGACGCCGTTATCGAGATGGTCGAGGGAGTGCGCGCCCTCGACATGGAAGCCTGCGTCACGCTCGGCATGCTGAAGCCGCATCAGGCCGAACGGCTCGCCGCCGCCGGCCTCACCGCCTACAACCACAATCTCGATACCAGCCCCGAGTTCTACGGCCGGATCATCACCACCCGCACCTATGCGGACAGGCTGGACACGCTGGCGACGGTGCGGTCCTTCGGCATTGGCCTGTGCTGCGGCGGCATCATCGGTATGGGCGAGACGGTTCGTGACCGGGCCTCGATGCTGCAGGTCCTGTCAGCGATGGAGCCGCACCCCGAAAGCGTACCGATCAACGCGCTTGTCCCGGTTGAGGGAACGCCATTGGCAAAGCGTCCGCGCATCGATCCGCTGGAACTGGTGCGGATGGTGGCGACGGCTCGCCTCGTCATGCCGGGCTCGACTGTGCGGCTTTCGGCCGGGCGCTCCAGCCTCAACCGCGAGGCGCAGATCCTGTGTCTCGTGGCGGGAGCGAACTCCGTCTTCTACGGCGATACGCTGCTTACTACACCCAATGCAGACATCGGCGAGGACGCCGAATTGTTCGCGGCGATCGGTGAGCCGGAACGCGCCTGCGTCTCCGCCTCAGCAGCGTGAGCGATAGAGGAGTGGCATTCGCCGCAGTCATTGCCGCTCCAGCTCTGTTTGTTTTCCTATCATCGGCAACCAGCTTCATCGCGGCGCGGGCAATCGCGGCGCATGCCGATCCGATCCTGTTCGTCCGCTTCCTGTTTGTGATCGCGGCTTTTGCGGTGCTGGCGCGCAAGGTGGAATGGCCGAAGGGCTGGCAGTTCGTCGGCCGCGTCGTCGATCAGTATCTGTCCGACGAGCTGGGCCAGAACCTGACCGTTGTGGTGGACGGGATCGACGGCCGGACGCACCATATCGCCGGCGTCGATCCGGTGCGCGCTGAGGGCGCGTTCCGGGCTGCGATTACGTGGGCATGTCGGTGCCCATATCCGCAGGCTGGAGGCGCTGCGCCGCGCCGGCATCGTCAAGCGGATCGACCCTGACCAATGGCGCATTCCCGACGACTTCGAGAGCCGCGCCGCCGCCTACGATGCCGGCCGCAGTCGGCAGTCCAGGTCCGCGTCCTATCGGTTCTCGACCTTGAAAGCAGATCGGCGCAGACGCGCGACCTGACTCGACCGGCGGCTGGTTTCGCCCGACTCATTCGCCTTTGCGCCAACCTGCTTCGAGCAGCAGGTGCGCGAAGCGATGGACCGTCGCCGCGAGCATCATATCGAATAAGGCGACGCCACGCCCCGGCACGACGGTCGCATCTTCTATCGGCGGGATCTTCTCGCCACCCTGCGTGAGCGAGAAGTTGCCCGCGTCGGTGGAGAGATGGCAGGGAGCAAGGCGCTGTCATTCCGTGCTGCGGCCGATGGCGAAACTGTCAGCGGCAAGTTTACGGGGACCGTGCAGCTATCGAGCGGTAAGTTCGCCATCGTCGAGAAGGCGCACGAGTTCACCCTTGTCCTCTGGCCGCCGGTCATCGACCGTCAGCTAGGCCGCGAAGTCGCCGGCGCCGTGCAGGGTGGTTCGGTGTCGTGGCAGTTGGGGGGGCAGCGAAGATTGGGCTTGTAGCCTTTCGTCTCCCTGAGCTTCACAACGGCGTCTATGCCTTTCTTGCCGTGCCGGGCGTGACGCCCGTGGGTGGCGCCCACCCGATCAAGATCGGCGGTCAGGTCGTCGGCGCGATCAGCACGGCCGGCGGATCGTTCGAGGTGGACAATGAAATATGCCAGATCGCTCTTGCAGCCATCGATGATGGCTAGGCTGGAGCGCGTGAACATGCAGCCGGGTATCGCCGCCGCTCGCGGCCAGGAGCCGTATAACTGACGGCTTCGCCCTCCTGTCTCGGATAGCGGGCTTTGCTTCTATTTCGCCTGAGCTGATCCTTGCTGTGCGGATGCTGCTATCCGGTGCCCTGTTAGGGTTCGTAGCGGCTGTGGCGGGCGAGCGACTCCCCCCGGCCCGACGGCTCGCGTTGCATCTGCTCGCCGGCGCGCTGCTCAACGGCGTCTATCTTTGCACGAGTTGGTGGGCGATCCAACGAGGCATGCCTGCCGGGATAATGGCCCTGCTAGGCGCGCTACAGCCACTCGTGGTCGCCGTTGCGTCATTCGCCCTGCTTGGCGAGCGTCTCGGAATACGCTTTTGGATCGGATTGGCGACCGGTCTCCTTGGCGTCGTAATGGTGCTCGCGCCGTCGCGTCGATCCTGGCGATAGCGGCTGGCACCATGATCCAGCGTGGATCGATCGGCGGCGATCCGATGCCGATTTCAGGTGCGGTGCAGAACCTCGGCGGCGCGGCCGTTGCGATCCTCGTCACCTTGGCTCTCGGTGATTATCGCTGGGACGGCGCGCTCGCCTTGTGGGCCGGGTTGGCCTGGTCCGTGCTCGGGCTATCCGTTGGAGCACTATCGCTGCTGGTTTGGATGACGCGCCACCAAGGAGCAACGCGGGTCAGCCTGCTGCTCCTCATCGTTCCTCCGCTTGCGGCGCTCGAAGCATGGATCTTGTTCGGCGAGAAACTGACACCCGTTCAGATCGCCGGCTTCGTCCTTGCGCTGGGCGGAGTGTTGCTTGCGCGAATGGCGAGCCCCGGGCAACAGATAACCGCGCAACGGCCGGGAAAGACCCGAGATGCTTGAAGTGTCCTGACCTTCGCACCCCAGCACAAAACGACGCCGGCGCCTCGCGCCAGCCTCCACGTGGGAACCACATGTCGTTCGAACGGGCAGCAGGCGATGCCCTTATAGTCGGTCCACAAGATAATCTACGAAGCAGCGGACCCGTGCCGGCGTGTGCGCTCCACCGACGAACACCGCATGAACCTCCTCGCCGTCGCCCGGGTTGAACTCTTCGAGCAGCGGAACGAGCTTCCCGGCTTGGATTTCGTCCGCCACCGTCTCAGCGCAGACGCGCGCAATCCCGATTCCCTCGATGGCGAGCTGCCCCTCTGTTTCGCCATTGTTCGTTTCCACGCTGCCCTTAATCGCAAGCGAGAAGTCGCGCCCATCCTTGCGGAAAGGCCATGTCGGTGCAGCGCGCTTAAAGTTGAATCCGATACAATCGTGGTCGTGCAGGTCCTCTGGAATTATGGGCTTGCCTCGGTGCGCGAGATAAGTCGGTGCGGCCACGATCACCTTGTGTGTCACTCCAAGCTTGCGGGCTGTCAGCGGCCCATCGGGGAGCGGCCCCAACCGCACCGCCACGTCTGCCTGGCCCCCGGCGATGTCCACGACAGTATCAGACGAGATGATCTCAAGCAGGATGTCTGGGTACGTCCGAATAAAATCACGCAGGAGCGGCACCACGAACATCCTGCCGTACAACTGCGAAATGCTCACCCGCAAGCGTCCCTTGGGCGAACTCTGGTCGGCGATCGACTGTTCGGTTTCCCTCAGGTCGGCGAGGATGCGGCGGGCGGATAACAGATAAGCCGTCCCTTCAGGCGTCAGCATTAGCGATCGCGTGGTTCGCAGCAGCAAACGTACGCCAAGCCGGGCTTCGATCCGGTCGATGACGCGCGCGATGGATGACGGTGCCAGCTTCAGCCGACGGCCAGCGGCCGAGAAGCTGCCTTCCTCAGCCACGAGAGTGAAGATTTCGAGATCGCCGCCGACATCCATAAAGGCCCGCTTGTGCGCATTACGCAAAAGAGTTCACCGAGTTTTCAGGATACACTTTCGCGCAGAGAAAGGCCACCTTTGCGAAAGTGTCGATGATGCGTTGTGCGCATGGCACCAAGCGCCACGCTCCGCTCAAGAAGTCAGAGACATGTTGGCCTTCAGGAGCGATCACCTGATGAGGAGAAATCCATGGTCTCGCATTACACGATCAACATTGCTAACGAACGGCTCGACGCGATCAGAGCGAAAGTCGATGCCTATGACTGGAGCGAGCTCCCGGACGCGGGAGGCTGGTCGGCGGGCGTCGGGGTCGAAGATCTCAAACGCCTCGTCGCCTACTGGCGCAACAGCTATGATTGGCGCGCCGTCGAGGAGCGGCTGAATCAGCTACCCAACTTTACGACCGATGTCGAAGGCGAGCGCCTCCATTTCCTCCATGTGAAGGGCGACGGCTCCCAGCCGCCCATCCTCCTCCTCCACGGCTGGCCAGGCTCGTTCCTCGAGTTCGAGCGGCTGCTTGAACCTCTGGCAGCCGCCGGCCACGACGTCATAGTTCCCTCGCTTCCCGGCTTTGCTTTCTCCAATCCGATCACCGGCGTCATCGGCCCGCGGCGAGCTGCCGAGCTCATGCACGCGCTGATGGGCCAACTGTTTGGTGCGAAGCGCTACGTCGTCCAGGGCGGCGACTGGGGCGCGCATATTGCGAGCTGGATGGCCTACACGCGACCGGACGCGCTGCTCGGCATCCACATCAACATGATGAGCATATTCCCCGACGGCGTCGTTCCAACCACGCTAGAGGAAAAGGACCTGCTCTCCAGCCGTGATGCGATCCTCGACTGGGAAACCGGCTACAACCTCGAGCAGGAGACGCGCCCGCAGACGTTGGGCGTTGCGCTGGCGGACAGTCCGGTGGGCGCGGCCGGCTGGATCCTTGAAAAGTTCGGCAAGTGGGCCGACCTGCCTAAAACGGCCGACGGCGGTCCGAACATCTGGAGCAAGTTTTCGGAGCAGCAACTGCTCACCAACATCATGCTCTACGTCGCGCCGTCGGCGGTCGTGACAGCGACATGGATCTATCACGGCAAGCGACTTGAAGGATCGGATCGCTTCCCTGCGGGTACGCGCATCCGGGTGCCGACGGGGGTGGCAGCCTTTCCCGATCCCGTGTTCCTGCCGACGCCGCGCTCGTTTGCCGAGAAGGCCTACGACGTCGTGCATTGGACCGACTTTGAAAGGGGTGGCCATTTCGCAGCTCTCGAAGAGCCAGACCTCCTGCTCGCTGACCTGCGTACCTTCATTGCGACGGTTTCGGGAGAGCCCTCCTGAGATCGGAAATCTCAATATCCGAGGCTCGGCGCGTGGCGCTGACTGCTCAGGGGTTCAATCGCGTCCGCCGTGGCGACGACGCCAGCGCTGCACGCCTGCGACGGACCATCAATCGGCTCGGTTTGCTCCAGATCGACAGCGTGAACGTCCTCGTGCGCGCCCACTATCTGCCGCTGTTCTCGCGGGTGGGTTGCTATGACCGCACCCTCCTGGACGCAGAGATGGCCGCAGGGCCGAAGCGCTTCTTCGAATATTGGGGCCACGAAGCCTCGCTGCTGCCGGTCGGCCTTCAGCCTCTATTACGCTGGCGGATGGCCCGCGCGTTGCGCGGAGAGGGAGTCTGGAAGCAACTCGAACCCTTCGCCAGCGAGAAAAGAGGGCAAGCCGATGCCCTGCTCCGTCGCATCGGCGCCGAAGGACCGCTCGCCGCCTCCGATGTGGCGGGGAGCAAGGCCCCGAAAGGAATGTGGGTATGGAGCGAGGCGAAGCATGCGCTCGAATGGCTGTTCTGGGCTGGGCTGGTCGCCGCCACGCACCGCCGGGGCAGCTTCGAGCGCGTCTATGACTTGCCCGAGCGGGTGTTGCCCCGTGCCGTCCTTCAAGTCCCCACGCCCGATGACGGAGATGCGCGACGAACGCTCATCGCCAGATCGGCTGAGGCGCTTGGCGTCGCGACGGCCGACGACCTGCGCGATTATTATCGCATTCCCACTGCCGACGCTCGGGTACCGATCCAGCAACTGGTCGAGGAAGGGATCATCGTTCCCGTGCGCGTCCGAGGTTGGCGGCAACAGGCCTATCTCCACAAGGACGCGCGTGCCGGCCGCAGAGTCGAGGGCGCAGAGCTGCTGTCACCCTTCGATCCGCTAATCTGGCATCGCCCACGAGCCGAAAGACTATTCCGCTTTCGCTACCGGCTCGAAATCTACACACCCGCCCACCGGCGCGAGCACGGCTATTATGTGCTGCCCTTCCTGCTGGACGGCTCGCTTGTTGCGCGCGTGGATCTGAAGGCAGACCGCAAGACCAGCACATTGATAATTCAGCGGGCTCACATCGAGCCCAACGCTCCGCGATGCACGGCGGAACGGCTGATCGAGCAACTCGGGGTGATGGATCGTGGCTCGGATTGACGGGCCTCGCCGTCGCCCCGGCCGCTGTGACGGACCCTCTCCTTGCAACCCTCTGCCTCGAAAGCCGGCTGGCGTCTGTCGATTTGGTATCCTCGTGGAGGGGGTCCGCCCTTCATGAATGAGCAACCGGTAAGAAGCGTCGATACAGACATCCTGCGGATCGCCTATGTCGAATATGGCTCCGCCGTCGGTTGGCCAGTGATCCTGTCGCACGGCTTCCCCTACGACGTTCATGCCTTCGATGAAGTAGCGCAGATTCTCGTTGAAGCGGGAGCAAGGGTCATCATGCCTTATGCCCGTGGGTTCGGTCCGACCCGTTTCATGTCGGACGCTATCATGCGAAGCGGGCAGCAGGCCGCCCGAGGCTGCGACATCGTCCAGCTTGCCGAGGCCCTTGGCTTGGAGCGCCCCATCCTGGGTGGGTTTGATTGGGGTGGAAACGCGTCCTGCGTGGCGGCGGCGCTATGGCCTGAACGTATCGGAGGGCTCGTCTCGTACGCGGGCTATGACATCATTGATGTGCGGGCCGGAGACCACGCTGCCACGCCCGCTCTGGAGCGAGTCTGCTGGTATCAGCATCTGTTTCAGACCGAGCGCGGACGTAAATGCCTGGCCGAGCATCGTCGCGACCTGTGCCGCTTGCTGTGGGAGGAGTGGTCCCCGGGATGGCAGTTCGACGGGCCTGCCACGTCGTTCGATTAGCGTCGTCAGTTCTCGCGCCACACGCCGTCCGGAGATCGATGTGTCCGGGATCGCAGCCAGGCATTCGCGCGTGACATCATCGACGACATTGAGAACGCGGAA
>NZ_PVBR01000005.1 GCF_002980495.1 Phyllobacterium phragmitis | reverse complement strand
CGAGGAAGTTCCTATCCGCGTCGCTCAGAACGACGACATCCGCTTGCCTGCCGACCATCAATCAAACTCCTGCTCCTTAGGACAGAAGCCCAACAAAATGATGCCTACTTTCGTTCCATGTGACTAGCTTGAAGCAGTTCCCCCTGGCCGTCATTCTCGGGCTTGTCCCGAGAATCTGCTGCGCTATCAGAACGGCAATTGCTTTTCTTTTTTTGTCGGCAGATTCTCGGGACAAGCCCGAGAATGACGGCGGGGGCGGCGTCCTGCCAATGCTTTCCCTGTGGAATATCCAAATGAGCGTCTCGCCTTGATTGCGCCCATGAGCCATCCGACTATGCTCGCCGTCCCTTCACCAGCACGAGACCGACATGCTCGACGACATCAAGCGCCTCGCCCCGATCATTGCAGCCGAAATCAATGCGCGTCCCGATCAGGCCGCTGCCGCGATCACACTGCTTGACGAGGGATCGACCGTCCCCTTCGTCGCGCGCTACCGCAAGGAGGCGACCGGCGGGCTTGACGACACGCAATTGCGCCTGCTCGCCGAGCGCCTCTCCTATCTGCGCGAGCTCGAGGCGCGGCGCACAACAATCGTCGAATCCATCCGCTCGCAGGGCAAGCTGACGCCGGAACTGCTGGCAAAGCTTGGCGCTGTCGGCACCAAGGCGGAGCTTGAGGATATCTACCTGCCCTACAAGCCGAAGCGCCGCACCCGCGCCGAGATCGCGCGTGAACGCGGGCTTGGACCGCTGGCCGAGACGATCCTCGCCGACCGCCGCATCGTTCCCACTGAGCTGGCCGCATCCTACATCACCGATGACGTGCCTGATGTAAAAACGGCGCTCGAAGGCGCGCGCGACATCATCGCCGAAGGCTTCGCCGAAAACGCCGATCTCATCGGACGGCTGCGCAATCATCTCAAGGATCGCGCCTTCCTGCGTTCGCGCGTCGTGGACGGAAAGCAGGAGGCGGGCGCGAAATTCTCCGATTATTTCGACCATGCCGAGCGCTGGGCCACGGTGGCGGGCCACCGCGCACTCGCCATGCTGCGTGGCCGCAACGAGGATTTCCTGTCGCTGGAAATCGAAGTCGATGCGGACGATACCTCCCCGGTCAAACCGGTGCATCGGATGATCGCCGCCGCCTATTCCATCGGCGCAACCCTGCCTGGCGACCGCTGGCTAATGGAAGTCGCCGGCTGGACATGGCGGGTGAAACTGTCGCTCCACCTCTCGCTCGACCTGATGCGCGAATTGCGCGAGCGCGCCGAGGAAGAGGCGATCCACGTCTTCGCCCGCAATCTGAAGGATTTGCTCCTTGCAGCCCCCGCCGGATCGCGCGCCACCATGGGCCTCGACCCCGGCATCCGCACCGGCGTCAAGGTGGCGATAGTTGATGGCACCGGCAAGCTACTCGACACCGCCACCGTCTATCCCTTCCAGCCGAGGAACGATGTGCGCGGCGCGCAAGCCGAAATCGCCAGCCTCATAGCCAAGCACAAGATCGAGCTCATCGCCATCGGCAACGGCACGGGCAGCCGCGAAACGGAACGCCTCGTCGCCGACATGCTGGCCGACATGCCCGCGCCCAAGCCGCTCAAGGTCATCGTCTCGGAAGCCGGCGCTTCGGTCTATTCCGCATCGGAAGCCGCAGCCATGGAATTCCCCGGCCTCGATGTTTCATTGCGCGGCGCGGTCTCGATCGCCCGCCGCCTGCAGGACCCGCTGGCGGAACTGGTCAAGATCGACCCCAAATCGATCGGCGTCGGGCAGTACCAGCACGATGTCGACCAGTCCCGACTCGCCCGCTCGCTGGATGCGGTGGTCGAGGATGCGGTGAATGCCGTCGGCGTCGATCTGAACACGGCTTCCGCATCGCTGCTCGCCCGCGTCTCCGGGCTGGGCCAGTCGCTGGCAGACGCGATCATCGCCCACCGCGACCAGACCGGCCCATTCAAGAGCCGCAAGGAACTGTTGAAAGTGGCGCGCCTCGGCAACCGTACGTTTGAGCAATGCGCCGGCTTCCTGCGCATTCCGGACGGCGCGGAACCGCTCGACTCGTCTGCCGTCCACCCGGAAGCCTATGGCGTCGCCAAGAAAATCGTCGCCGCCTGCGGGCGCGATGTGCGCGCGCTGATGGCCGACGGCGCGGCCCTGAAGGCACTCGACCCGCGCGTCTTCGTCGATGAGCGCTTCGGCCTGCCGACCGTCCGCGACATCATCGCCGAGCTGGAAAAGCCCGGACGCGACCCGCGACCCGGCTTCAAGACCGCGACTTTTGCCGATGGCGTTGACGACATCAAGGATTTGAAACCCGGCATGATGCTCGAAGGCACGGTGACCAACGTCGCCGCCTTCGGCGCCTTCGTCGATATCGGCGTGCATCAGGACGGCCTCGTCCACGTCTCGCAACTCGCCGACAAATTCGTGAAGGACCCGCACGAAGTGGTGAAGGCGGGCGATGTGGTCAAAGTCCGGGTCGTGGAGGTCGATATCCCCCGCAAGCGCATCGCCTTGACCATGCGCAAGGACGGCGAAGCGCCAATGCCACGCGGCAACAATCAAGCCGAGCGCCAGCCGAAAAACGCACCCCGCTCCTTCAGCCAGAAGCCTCAGGAAAAGCCGGCGCAACAAGGCGCCTTCGGCGCAGCCCTCGCCGATGCAATGCGGCGGAAATGAACGGGAAAAGGGGAACGCTGGGGGTTGTGTCACCGTCGAGGAATGGATCCCAGTGACAAGCACTGGGATGACGAAAATGGAGATGTTTCCGCCATCTTGAGAGCCGGTCTGCAGACGGAAAAGCTGATAATTCGATCTCCGGCAGCTAAACTACCGTCATCCCAGTGCTTGTCACTGGGATCCATTCCTCAACCTCTCCGCTACTCAACGGCGGGCCGACGCGTAACCCGACACTCTCATCAAAATAGAACCGCTACAACAACTCCAACAATTTCTGCTTCAGCGGCGTTTCGCCAAACCAGTTCAACCGGTTGATGCAGATATTGCCCTGGTCGATGAGATCGTTCTCGTCGCCTGATGTGCTGGCATGCGCCCGTCCGCGCGGCACGATCAGCACCGTCTTGTCCGCCTCCTCGGAGAGGACCTGAGCCACGGTGCCGATCTTATCACGGCCGATCCGGGGCTGGCGCACCGGCGCCGGCAGCGAGACGGGAAGGTTGACGCTCAGCCAATGGCCGTCGCGTAGCCATGTCTCCCGTGTTTTCCATAGATCGCGAACAAAACGCGCCAGAAAATCCGCATCGTTCGGAGACAAATCAGGATTCTTGACCCGTGAAAAGCCAATGGCGGGGATACCCCAGAACGTCGCTTCGCGGGCAATACCGAGCGTGCCGGAATAGGCGAGATCCTCCGCCGTGTTTCGCCCGTCATTGATGCCGGAGAGGACCAGATCGGGCTTCGTCCCGTCCTTGAAGAGCCATGTCATTGATGTGACCACGCAATCGGCCGGCGTGCCGGAACAGGAATAGCGGTTGTCGCCCAGATGCTGTATGGTGAGTGGCCTGCCGATGGTGATCGAAGCGCTTGCCGCCGTACGCTTGCCATCCGGCGCGACCACCCGGACATCATCCGAAAGCCGTCGGGCAACCTCTTCGAGGAGTTTTAATCCCGGCGCATCGATGCCGTCGTCGTTGCAGACAAGAATTCGCATATTAATCGTCTTTCAAATCAATGAAATCGCCGGTTATAAGGTCGGTCCGCAGCCGGGGCAGATACGGGCGCAACTCGTCAAGTGCATCGAGCGCACAGGAATGGCCAAGCACCGGCGGTTTTCCAGCATCACTCCAGATATCGACGAGACCTGATAATGTCGGGTGCGTCGGCAGCCTGATCCAGTCCGCGCGGCCCTGGCTGTAGAGCGCATGACCGGGCGTTCCCTCCGGAAGATGCCCGGTCAGCAGGATCGGATAATTTTGAGCATAGGCTAGCGGAATAACCGTAGCCGACGGACCGGCCCGCCCCATGCCGTCATCGGTGAGAAGCGGACAAGAAGGAAGCGGCTCGCCCTCGCGCCAGTCCTCCGCTTGCTGGAGGCGCTGGCGAAGCAGACTGACAGCACCGAGAAGCAGCATATCCGGCGCAAGCTGCGCTTCAAGCGCCGCGCGCATTCCGGCATGGATGGCGAAGCACCCCGGCATGATCGCCATCAATTCCAGCGAGCGCCCGGACAAAGGCGTCGGCAGAAGGCAGCCATCGGGATGCATCTCAATCCATTCTTGGATTGCAGCAGCGCGCTCCTTGCCCGATACGGGATCGGCACCATAAGAGGCATCGAGGACGAGCAGATCGCATCGCGGCAGCGGGTCCATGACGAAGACATTGCTATCCGGCACTACATCCGCCGAATAGACGACGCGCCGGCCCTCCGCCTCGGCTGCAAACCAGACGCCGCCTGCGACATGGCCGGAGCGGCCCGTCGCGATCTTCAATCCGCCGAGATCGATAACATCTCCCGGCGCGAATATCTCCACCGCGCTGGCCGCGAGCGGAAACGCGTCGAGATGTTCCCTCTCGCCATAATGAGCAAGCGTCTCAGGGCTTTCAGCAAACGTTTCCGCCGTCATGAAGATACGCCCCCGGAAGCCGCGTGACAGAAGCCAGCTTAAGCCCCCGACATGATCCTCATGTGCGTGCGAGACGAACAGCGCATCCAGCGCCCGAATGGCCGCATCATCGATGAGGGGATAATAATCCCGGCCAGTCGCGCCAACCTTGATCCCCGCATCGAGCAGGATATGTCGCTCGCCGGCTTCAATGCCGATGCTGGTACGGCCCTTCTCGCCGAAGCCGCCATGCAGCCCGATGCGGATCAATGCCCGGCTCCTTCAGCCTGAGGAATAACCCAGCCGGTCCTGATGGCAAGCCGCGTTTCCGCCCCCTCCTCAAGCCTCGCCGGATCGGGCAGGTCGAAATGCAGATCGATATCCGGTCGTTCCACCGGGAAAGCCTCGATGCGCGAGCCGCCGCCGCGATAGATGGAACGCTTGACGCGTATGGCGATGCCGCCGGTCTCCACCACATCGAGATCATCGGCCCGAACGCAGACCTTTGCATCATTGCGGGCGATTTCATCAGGACGGCAGCGCAACACCGCTTCCTGCCCCAATATCCGCACCTGGCAAAAGCCTTCCCGCGCGCCCGACAGGATCTCGGCGGGCAGCACCATGCCCTGCGCGATGAAGGAGGCGACCATCTCGTTCGCCGGCTCTTCATAGAGCGTGCGCGGCGTGGCGAATTGCGCCAGCCTGCCATGGTCGAGCACGGCGATCCGGTCGGCCAGCGCCATCGCCTCGGCCTGATCATGGGTGATGTAGATGATGGTGGTTCCCGTACGCTTGTGGAATGCGGCGAACTCATCCTCCATCGAGGCGCGCAAGTGCACGTCGAGATTGGCGAGCGGTTCATCGAAAAGCACCAGCGACGGCGCGGCGACGAGGCACCGCGCCAGCGCCACGCGCTGCCGCTGCCCGCCCGAAAGATTGGCCGGACGCCGCTCGCCAAAGCCCTGCAAGTTCACGAGCGCCAGCGCCTCCTCGATCCGCTTCTCGCGTGTTGCCCTGTCGACCTTCGCCACCTTGAGGCTGTAGCCGACATTTTCCGCCACATTCATATGCGGCCATAGCGCATAGTTCTGGAAGACGATCCCGACCTTGCGGTTTTCGGGCGGCACGTTTGCGCGCCCCCCGGACATCATTTTGCCGCCGATGACGATCTCGCCCTTGTCGAGTTGCTCGAAGCCGGCAACCAGCCGCAGAAGCGTGGTCTTGCCGCAGCCCGAGGGGCCGAGCACGGCGACGAATTCGCCGTCCGCTATATCGAGCGTCACATCCGACAGTGCCGCGAAGTCCGAGAAGTGCTTGGTGACGTTGTTGATTTTCAATCCCGCCATGGGAGAACTCCGCTGGGAAGATGCCGCGAGAACATATTGGTGGTGAGCATCAAAATGAAGGTGATGGCGACGACCAGCACCGAGATGGCCGCCGCATAGGAGGAATCCCCGCCCTGCTCGAAGGAGAAGATCACCACGCCGATGGTCTCCGATCCCGACGCCCAGAGCAATGCCGATACGGTCAGCTCGGAAAACGCCGTCATGAAGATCAGCACGCCGCCGGCAAGTGTCGCAGGCGCAACCAGCGGGAAGATGATGGTGCGCATCCGCCGCATCAGGCCTGCGCCCGCCACCTGCGCCGCCTCCTCCAGCGCCCGGTCGATCTGGTGCAGTCCGGTGATGGTGGGCCTGAGCGCCAGCACCAGGAAGCGGGCGAGATAGGCATAGAGAATGATCCAGATCGTATTGTAGATCTGCAGGCCGACCACCGGCATAGGCTTCAAAAACAGAAGCAGCGAGGCGATGGCGAGCACCACGCCGGGCAGCGCATAGGGAAGTTCCGCCGAAAGATTGAGAAACTTCGTCCACCAGCGTTTCCGCCATGTGATGAGATAACCGAGCGGCACGGCCAGCAGCACGGCAAAGGCTGCGGCGGCGAGCGCAAGGCCGATGCTGTTGGCGAAGGCGCGGCTGGCCGAGCCATGCTCGAACAGGATGAACTTGAAATTAGCGAGCGTCGCTGTCTGGACGTTGAGCGGCACGCCATAGGCCGGCACCAGCGCCGTCAGCAGAAGGCCGAGCAGCGGCAGCACCAGCATCAGCAGGATCAAAAGCCAGATGAGCACCTCGACCATGATCCGCGCGCGCCCGAGCGCGAAGGGAGCCGCCGGTAGCGAGGTGGAAACGATGCGGTAGTCACGGCGGCGCGCGGCATAATCCTGCGCGAATATCCCCGCCATGGCGATGATACCGATCAGCATGGAAAGCACCGCGACTTCCGATAGGGCCGACGGCCCGGCTCCGGCAAGCCGCTGATAGATCAGGGTTGGCAGGACGAGATAGTTCGCCGGAATGCCGAGAAAGGCGGGGATGCCGAAATTACCGACGCAGGAGACGAAGGCCAGCGCCGTCGCCCCGATGATAGACGGCGTCATCAGCGGCAGGATGATGGTGCGCAACACCATCCATTTGCCGGCGCCGCTGCTCAAACCCGCCTCGACCAGCTCACGCGGCAGCTTGCGCAGGCCGGCGCGGACGATGAGGAAAACCAGCGGCGCATATTGCACGCCGAGCAGCAGGATGATGCCCTCGGTCGAATAGAGCGGATTGGGGCTGCCCAGCGGGGGCGCAAGGCCTATCAGCTTGAGAAACGGGCTCGCCGGCCCGAACAGTTGCAGCCACGCCAGCGCCGTCACCTGCGGCGCGATAAGCAATGGCGCGACGAAGAGCAGGACGAAGGCGCTGCGCAGCCGGATATCGGTAAGGCTGACCAGAAGCGCCACGGACGTTCCGAGAATGACGGCGAGCAGCGTGCCGCCGATGCCGACCTGGAGCGAGTGCCATGTCGCGATCCATGTGGCGGAACTGGAAAGTGCGGATTGCAGCGCAATGGTCGAAAACCTGCCCTGCGGGGCGATGATCTCGAGACTCAAGCGAAACATCGGCAGGATGGAGAGTGCGGCGACCACGACCGCCACCGTCGCGATCAGGGCCGCATCATGGCCCTGATGCCTTTTGGAATTGGGCATTCTGTTGATCCTACCCGCCGAACAGTTCCGAGAAACGCTTCTTGTCGGCATCGGTCTGCTGCAGAACCTTCTGCGTGTCGATCGACATGATCTTCACTTGTGTCCCTTCAGGCAGCCAGGCAGGACGCCCGACGGACGCCTTGGCCGGAAGATAGCCCTGTTCGAGCGCCAGCTTCTGGCCGTCGTCCGATAGAATGAAGTCGACGAACTTTTCAGCCCCGGCGGCATTCTTGGCCGTCGCCATGATGGCGACCGGTTCGGTCACGGCAGGAACGCCCTCTGGCGGGAACACGAACTCGACTGGCGAGCCCTTGGCCTTGGCGTTGAGCGCCATGAAATCGACGAGGATGCCATAAGGCTTCTCACCGCTGGCAACCGATTTCAGCACCGCGCCATTGCCGCGCACGCTGACCAGTTCATTCTCCTTCAGTTTATCGAAATAGTTCCAGCCAAGCTCTGGATTGAGCGCGAAGCCCGAGAGAAGATAGGCCGCCGCGCCTGAATAAAGCGGGCTCGGCATGACGATCTGGCCCTTGTAAGCCGGCTTGGCGAGATCGGCCCAATGCTTGGGCTTTTCGGCAGCGGCGGAGTTATAGGCGATGCCGGTCGTGATCAGCTTGCTGCCGAAATAGGTCTTTTCGGAATCGTAGGAATCGGCTGGAAAACCATCGACATTGGCTTTCTCGTAAGCGCGCAGGCGCTTGTCCTTCTTCAAGCCCTCCATCGACACCGCATCGGCGATGAGGAGAACATCCGGCTGCGGTGCGCCGGCGGCGAATTCCGCCGCAAGCTTGCTCAGAATATCGCTGGTGCCGGAGCGATAGACCTGCACGTCGATATCAGGGTTGACCTTGCGGAAGGCCTCGACGGTCTTCGCCGCATCGGCTTCCGGCTGCGATGTATAGAGCGTCAACGTTTCGGCATGGGCAACGCCGATAGTGAGCGATGCGGCAAGCGCCACGGGGATGGCGAACATCCCTTTGAGAATGTTTTTCATGCTGTTTCCTCCCAAGCGGCTTTTTGGCTTTTCCTGTCTTTTATATCGAGGCGAAACCCGATCCTCCATCGGCCTCGCCAAGACATGGGCGCTTTTTTCTGCTACGGATTTATCATTCATGTTCATTTGTCACCTGTCAAACACATTTGAACAAAATTCTTGCGGACGTGCCAATACCCGCTTGCCATTCCCATAGGCACGGAAAGCGAGTGGACATAGATCAATTATGAGAAATGCGATTCAGTTATATGACAGTCGCAAACTTATTTTAGTTAGTGATATGTGGGAGAAAAAAGGAGCAGGCATGGAGAGGAAAAATCAACGGGCCGAAGGGGCGCCCCTGCCCATGGTCTCCTCCAATCTCAAGATCAAGACGGCCTGGCTCTATTATGTCGAGGGGATGACGCAGGAGCAGATCGCCGAGATGCTTGGGGTCAGCCGGGTAAAGGTGATGCGCACGCTCGCCGCCTGCACCGAGGAAGGCATCGTCGTCACCACCATCAACCGGCAAACGGCGGCCCAGATCGCGCTCGAACGGGCGCTTGAAAGCCGCTGGGGCCTCTCCGCCGCAGTCGTCGTCCCGACACCTTCAAGCGAGGAACATCTGGAAACTGCGATCGGCCATGCGGTCGCCAAATATCTGGGCGAGCAGATGGCCAACGGCCTGACGCTCGCCATCGGCGGCGGAGCGACACTTTATGCCAGCCTGAAATTCATCGAGCGCCGCACGCTCGAAAACGCGTCCGTCGTCGCCCTGGTCGGCAGCCTGCCGCACACGCGCTGGATCAATCCGTCCATCGTCGCGGCAAAAGTTGCGGAGATATTCGGCATAGACAGCTATCAGATAACAGCGCCGGTCATTGTCGATGATCCCAAATTGCGCGAAGCACTTTGGGCGCAGCCGACACTCAAGGAAATCAGGGACAAAGCCGCCAGGGCCGATATCGCACTTCTGACTGTCGGCGGCCTGTCGCCGAAAGCCACGGTCTTCCGCCATGGCATCGTCTCATCCGACCTGATCAAACCGCTGAAGGCGAAAGGCGCGGTCGCCAACATCCTCTGCCACTTCGTCGATGCCGAAGGCAGGCTGGTGGATCACCCCGTCAACAGACAGGTAATGGCGATTGATCTGGATATCGTCGCACGCATTCCCAACGTCGTCATCGCGGCCGGAGGAACGGATAAGGTCGAGGCCATCCGTGCAGCGCTCAAGGTGGTCTCCGCAAGCGTCCTCATCACCGACAGCGAAACGGCGAAGGCCCTGACGGTAGAAACCGATTAACGTCGAAAGCGGTTCTCATTTTAGAGCGGTTCCTGTTTTGATGGAATCGTCTAGCCTTACACCATTCTGCACCGCCGGAACTGTGGAGATGGCGAGACATGGATTCCTGTGACGAGCACAGGCCCGGGCACAGGAATGACGGCAGTTTAGTTATTGGCGGTCAATTGCAGGCGTTTCCGCCCGCAGAACGGTTGCTTATAGGGGCGAAAACGTCTCATTTCCGTCATTCCTGTGCCCGGGCCTGTGCTTGTCACAGGAATCCTGTGCCTCGCCGATGCCGCTGTTGCTACGGTTGGAATAGGGTGTTCGCCACCGTCAAGTTTGAGGAACGCCTGAACGCATCGCTTCCGTCTGAAAAGTGAAGGCTCTTAAAGAACGCCGCGGCTGCGCAGGAAATCGAGAAGCCCGATATGCGTATGCTTCTCGAATTCAGCCGCTGCTTCGGCAAACCGCTTACGCTGGTTGATGAGCATCCGGAAGACCTGCTTCATCTCGGATGAAACACCGAAGCGTTCCCAGCGTTCCGCGACATGTGCCGGGAGCTCGAGATCACTGCAGAACTCGGCGATGTCGCGATAGCCCAGTTCAGTCAGACTCTGCCTGACCTCCGCAGCCGACATCCGTTCCTCGACGGCATGATCATGCAGGCGCTGTGCTACGAGGCGCAGATCGGACGGCGCGGAATCCATGACACGGTTGAGGATCGAGCGGACGTCGGAAGGAAAATCGGGCATGGCGCGCTCCTGAAGGGACTGACCTGAACTTGTGCGAGTATACCGTCAGCGCATGACGCAGACAATCAAATGATCGTGCCAGCCAGATGCGCAAGCTGGGAACCCGCCTCGTAACAGGCTTCGCGCAACGTGCGAAACGTCTGTTCCTGCGGATCGGTGATAGGAAGCGGCAGATCGGCCTCACTGAGCTCCCCACTGATATGGCGCGCCAGCACCTGGCCGAACACCGTGCCCGGCGCGATGCCGCGCCCATTATAGCCGCTGAAGCCGATGACATTCGGCGCGAGGCGATGGAATTTTGGCAGGCTGTCGCTGGTCATGCCGATCTTGCCGTACCATCCCGCCTCGAACTCCACATCGCCGATATCGGGAAAGATGCGGGCAAGCGCCCGCTTTGCCCAGATGCGGTGCACCGCCGTCCCGGTGCCACGCAGTGCGCCGACGCTTCCGAAAACGAGCCTGCCTTGGCTGTCGAAACGGAAGGAGGAAAGAATCTCCTTCGTATCCCATGCACCCTGACGCTCCGGCAGGATGAACGCACGCAGATTTTCCGAAAGCGGCGCGGTGGCAAAGTTGAAATAGGGAAGATGCAGCAGTTCGGCGCGCACCTGCGGCCAAGGCGCCTTGGTATAGGCATTGGTGGCGACGACGATCCAGTCCGCCGAAACCGAGCCCCTTGATGTCTGCACCGACCAGCGCTGTCCGCTGCGCTCAGCCGACACGACGGGACTGCCGGTGAAAATATCCGCACCCGCTTCGATCGCCGCACGGGCGAGCCCCCTGACATAGGCGAGCGGCTGGATGGTTCCGGCGCGAAGATCGAGAAGCGACGCGGCATAAACCGTCGAGCCGACCTTTTTGGCCGTCTCATCCGCGTCTAGCAGGTGCACCGGCGCGCCGCGCTTCGCCCATTGTCCGGCACGCTGTTCGAGTTCTCTCACACCTGCCGCGCCGACGCCGCAATGCAACGTGCCGGAGCGCACCGCCTCGCATTCGATCTTATGTTTCCCGATCAGATCGAAGACGAGATCGGGCGCGTTGCCCAGGAGCTTGAGCAGCCGGTCGCCATAATCCTCGCCCAGCACGCCGGGCAGATCGTCCGGCATCACCCACATGCCGGCATTGACCAGGCCGACATTGCGCCCCGAGCCGCCGAAGCCGATTTCGACCGCTTCGAGCACCACCACCTTCGCGCCCTTTTGGGCCAGATGCAGCGCGCTCGATAAGCCCGTGAATCCACCGCCCACGATAACGACATCGGCATTGAGATCACCCGGCAACGATGCCGTTTGCGGCGCGGCGGGCGCCATATTTTCCCAAAGACCGTGAGAACGGGGATCGTCGAGCATCGGGATCGCTTTTCGCAACGGATTGCTCCACCGGCCGGGACGGCAGCGGGGAGAGGCAATTTCTATCCATAAACCACTTCCGAAGAAGCGCTATTTGCTCAACAGATCATTCCCCGCCGGAATGAACCAACAGCTGATAGTCGCTCTTGCCTACCTGACCAGCAATCCAGCTGCAGAAGGTCTGCGTCAGCGGATTTTCGTGCTTCCCCTCAGGCACCACCAGATAATAGTCGTTCTCTGTCTTGAGCGGCTGATCGAAAATGATCACCAGGCGCTTTTCCCGCAGTTCCTGCTCGATGAGATAGAGTGGCAGAAGGGCAAAGCCCAGCCCGGCGATGGCCGCCTCGATCACCATCGAGAACTGGTCGAAGCGGTGGCCGCGATAGGCCGATCGCGCTTCGATGCCGCATCCCTCGAACCACTGCGCCCAGATCTTCGGCCGCGTCGCCAGATGTAAAAGCGGCTCGTCCTCGAGCGCAGCGGGCCCGTCGATCGGGTGGTCACCCAGGAATGATGGGCTCGCCACCGGAACGATCATCTCGCTGCAGAGATAGTTGCAGGTGGCATGCGCCCACACCGGCTGGCCGTAATGGATGGCGAGATCAAAGGGTTGCTCGTTGAAATCGAACACAGCCGAACGCGAGGCGATGTTAAGCGCCACACCCGGATGGAGATTCAGAAAATCCGGCAGGCGCGGCATCAGCCAGCGACTGCCGAAGGTCGGCAGCGTGGCGATCGAGAGCGAGGACGCCGATTGCGCCGCGGCCATGGCGCGCAGCATCGTATCCTCGGTCTGATTGAGCAGGCGGCGCACCTCGGGCAGAAATTTGCGTCCGGCATCGGAGAGCAATATGCGTTGGCGGATGCGCTCGAAGAGCAGCACGCCGAGTTGACCCTCCAGATCCTTGATCTGTCGGCTGACAGCGCTCTGCGTCAGGTTCAATTCATGCGCGGCCTGGGTGAAGCTGCTGTGCCGCGCCGCGCATTCGAAGGCCTGCAGCGTGGCGATATCCGGGATGAGCCTGCGGCTAAGTTTCATTCCTGCCTCGCATCAACATAGTTGCAACAATCGCAATCGCACCACAAGACATACGGATATGATCCGCTTTCTGCATGATATAGAGCATGCCCCCGAAAAGTTGCAGACTTTTCGGAGCAGGGCATGCGGCTAAACAAACAGCACGCTCTCAGAGCCTGCTTCATCCATAATGCGAGGCGTTCGACGATGAAAGAAGAGAGTTTCGTTTCTGCCGACGACATCAGATCGGCATTCTCTGCGGCCATGTCCGCCATGTACCGCAAGGAAGTGCCAGCCTACGGCACGCTGCTTGAACTGGTGGCCGACATCAACAAGGCGACGCTCGACGCCGCGCCGCAATTGCGCGAACGGCTGGAGCAGACGGATTCGCTCGACCGCATTTCCGAGGAGCGCCATGGCGCCATCCGCCTCGGCACGGCGGAGGAACTTAGCTTGATGCGCCGCGTCTTCGCGGTGATGGGCATGTTCCCGGTCGGCTATTACGATCTGAGCTCCGCCGGCGTTCCGGTCCATTCCACCGCCTTCCGCCCGGTTGGCGATGCGGCGCTGAAGCGCAATCCGTTCCGCGTTTTCACCTCGCTCCTGCGGCTCGATCTCATCGCCGACGAAAGCCTCCGCGAGGAGGCGCTACGCACGCTTGCCGCCCGCCGGATTTTCACATCAGGCGCCATCGCCCTCGTCGAGAAGGCGGAGGCAGAGGGCGGGCTTGGTACGCAGGATGCTACCCAATTCGTTGCCGAAGTGCTGGAAACCTTCCGCTGGCATGATCATGCCAATGTCAACGCCGAACTCTACCACCGCCTGCACGACGCCCATCGTCTCATCGCCGATGTCGTATCGTTCAAGGGCCCGCATATCAACCATCTGACGCCGCGCACGCTCGATATCGACGCCGTGCAACGGCAAATGCCGGAGCGCGGCATTGCGCCGAAAGCCGTGGTCGAAGGCCCACCAACGCGCGAATGTCCGATCCTCCTGCGTCAGACCTCGTTCAAGGCCCTGGAGGAGCAGGTCTCCTTCATCGACGTGGATGGTACGTGGAAGCCGGGCTCGCACACGGCCCGCTTCGGCGAGATCGAACAGCGCGGCATTGCGCTCACGCCGAAGGGCCGCGCGCTTTACGACAGCCTGCTCGATGAGACCCGTAAAGCTGTCCGCCCGGCAGCCGACGGTTCGAATGCTTCCCGATATGAAAAGGCGCTTCAAGATGTCTTCCGCGCCTTCCCCGACGACTGGGCTGATATCCGCGCGCAAGGCCTTGGCTATTTCGCCTATTCGGTAGACGCAAAGGCGAAAAGCGTGCCCGAGACGGACGATCTGGAAACACTCATCGCAGCCGGCGCAATCCGCTTCGATCCGATCACCTACGAGGACTTCCTGCCGGTGAGCGCCGCCGGTATATTCCAGTCCAATCTGGGGGACGATCAGGCACAGGGATTTGTCGAAAGCCCGAACCAGAAGCGCTTCGAAAGCGACCTGGGCGCGAGCGTGCTGGATGAATTCGCGCACTATGCACGGATCGAGCGGGAATCGGCAGAAGCGGCGCTGCGGGCCGTGAAGGCGAGCGAACCGGCGGAATAAGCGGCGAATGGACGCGCCAAGTTACCCCCCTCTGCCTTGCCAGGCATCTCCCCCACAAGGGGGGAGATTAGGCCTTCATGAACGTTCGGCACCAATCGCAGGCGTTGCAGAATAGGCGTTAGGCGTTGTGTCAACCAATCTCCCCCCTTGTGGGGGAGATGCCTGGCAAGGCAGAGGGGGGTGAGATGAAGCGCGTTCCCCTCCAACCAGATAGAAAACCCAACCAACAAGAGACAAACCAATGAACGCCCCCACCCCCAAAACCGACGTAAAACACGAAACAGCCGCCCTTCTCGAAAAACTCGGCGTCGAGGCGTCAACCTACACCGCCGGAGACCTCGCCTCATTCACGCCGGTCACCGGCGAACAAATCGCCAGCCTCAAGACGCATTCCACGGCGGAAGCGGAACAGATCATCGCCAAGGCCGACGAGGCCTTCCGTCAATGGCGGCTGGTGCCCGCGCCCAAGCGCGGCGAGTTGGTGCGCCTGCTCGGCGAGGAATTGCGCCAATTCAAGAGCGAACTGGGCCGGCTCGTTTCCATCGAGGCGGGCAAGATCCCGTCCGAAGGACTGGGCGAAGTGCAGGAGATGATCGACATCTGTGATTTCGCCGTTGGCCTCTCGCGTCAGCTCTACGGTCTCACCATCGCCACGGAGCGGCCCGGCCACCGCATGATGGAAACCTGGCACCCGCTCGGCGTCGTCGGTGTCATCTCCGCCTTCAATTTCCCCGTCGCCGTCTGGTCGTGGAACGCAGCCCTCGCGTTGGTCTGCGGCAATGCCGTGGTGTGGAAGCCATCGGAAAAGTCACCGCTGACGGCACTTGCCTGCAACGCGATCTTCGCGCGTGCCGCGAAGCGTTTCGGCGACGCGCCGGAAGGCCTGTCACAGGTGCTGATCGGCGACCGCGCCATTGGCGAGGTGCTTGTCGATAGCCCGAAGGTGCCGCTCGTCTCGGCCACCGGATCGACCCGCATGGGCCGTGAAGTCGGCCCTCGCCTCGCCAGGCGCTTCGCCCGCTCGATCCTCGAACTCGGCGGCAACAATGCCGGTATCGTCTGCGCTAGCGCCGATCTCGACATGGCGCTACGCGCCATCGCCTTCGGCGCCATGGGCACGGCAGGGCAGCGCTGCACGACGCTGCGCCGCCTCTTCGTGCATGAAAGCGTCTATGACGCCTTGGTGCCCCGCCTGAAGAAGGCCTACACCAGCGTTTCCGTCGGCAGCCCGCTGGAGACATCTGCGCTGGTCGGCCCGCTGATCGACAAACCCGCTTTCGACAACATGCAAAAGGCGCTGAAGCAGGCAGCAGCCAATGGCGGCGACATCACCGGCGGCGAGCGCGTCGATACCGGCCACGCCGATGCCTATTACGTCAAGCCGGCTCTGGTCGAGATGCCGAAGCAGGTCGCGCCGGTGACGGAAGAGACGTTCGCGCCCATCCTCTATGTGATGAAGTACAGCGATTTCGATGAAGCGCTGCGTGATCACAACGCGGTCGGCGCCGGCCTTTCCTCTTCCATCTTCACGCTGGACCTGCAGGAAGCCGAGCGTTTTCTTGCAGCCGACGGGTCGGATTGCGGCATCGCCAATGTCAATATCGGCACGTCGGGCGCGGAAATCGGCGGCGCGTTCGGCGGCGAAAAGGAAACCGGCGGCGGACGCGAATCCGGCTCCGACGCCTGGAAAGCCTATATGCGCCGCGCCACCAACACCATCAACTATTCGAAGGCCCTGCCGCTGGCACAAGGCGTGTCGTTCGACATCGAATAAGATCAAAGAACCGGGAAAGCGTCATCACGCTTTCCCGGTTTTACCTTGTTCAGGACCGTGTTTACGCAGCGCCGAGATGACCTCTCCCAGCACGGCGACGGCGATTTCCGCCGGGCTGGCGGCGCCGATATCAAGACCGATCGGCGCGTGAATGCGGCCGATCTGCGCATCCGACAATCCCGTCGCTTTCAGCCTGCTAACGCGCGCCGCATGAGTCTTGCGGCTCCCGAGCGCACCCACATAGAAGCAATCGGCGAGGATTGCCTCCCGCAACGGATAATCGTCGATCTTCGGATCATGGGTGAGTGCGGCGACCGCAGTGAACGCATCGAGCGGACGCGCTTTCAAAACGTCTTCCGGCCATTCCGCATGAAACCGCACGTCGGGGAAACGCTCCTGCGTCGCAAAAGCCGTGCGCGGATCGATGATCTCCATGTCATATCCGGCAATCTCAGCCATCGGCGCCAGCGCCTGGCTGACATGCACCGCTCCGATCACCACCAGGCGCGGCGGCGGCAGATGGACATTGAGGAAGAACTTGCGCCCGCCCGTCTCCACTACGCGCGATTTCCCCGAACGGAATGCATCGCCTACGGCGGAGTCTAGCCCGCCCTCCACCGCATCACCGGGAGCGATCACGCGCTCTCGCCCCTCGCCCAAATCGGTGAGCAGCATCACCGCGCGGCGCGCATGGCGGGCGGCGTTAAGCGCTTTGAGACTGCCGAGATCCATCAGCCGACCCGTTCCACATAGACGCTGATCCGACCACCGCAGGAAAGCCCCACCCGCCATGCGGTCTCGTCGGCAACGCCGAATTCGAGAAGACGCGGCTTGCCATCGGCAATCACCTCCGTCGCTTCGGCAATGACCGAGCCCTCGACGCACCCGCCCGATACCGAGCCGTGGAAATTCCCCTCGCCGTCGATGACCAGATGACTGCCGACCGGGCGCGGTGCAGACCCCCAGGTTTCGATCACTGTGGCGATGGCGACCGTCCGTCCCGCCTCGGTCCATCGCTGCGCGACATCCACCGGCGCGGAAATATCATCGGGTGAAAAAGTGTCCTGCATGGTCGTTCTTCCGTAGAGCATCTGGTCCATTCCAGATGATCTAACGACATGAAATCCGCAACCGCAACCGAACTTCGCGTTACCTCATATTGAGAATGAACCGCAACCCGCCCTTCCGGCCAGATCTGTACGCCGGCCCCATACCGTGCTGCCGGTGGCGAAAAACCTGGCAATGGCCTAAGATGAGCCATGGATCTGGTGAGGAAGATTATCGGAAATTGGTCGGGATGCCGGCGTATCGGCCTTTCCCGTGCCGTTCTTTCCATTGCCGTGACATTGCTCGGCCTGCTCTTCTCGACATTGCCGAACGATGCGCAGGATCAGCCTATGGCAGGCCGTACCGCATTGGTCTTCCATCTTAGGGGGATCATTGGCCCTGCCGCATCCGACTACGTCACGCGCGGCCTGAAGATGGCGGCTGAGCGCAATGCGCCGCTCATCATCATTGAGATGGACACGCCCGGCGGCCTCGATACATCGATGCGCGACATCATCCGCGATATTCTCGCCTCGCCGGTGCCGGTCGCAACCTATGTCGCACCAAGCGGCGCGCGCGCGGCGAGCGCCGGCACCTATATCCTCTATGCCAGCCATATAGCGGCGATGGCGCCGGGCACCAATCTCGGCGCGGCGACGCCTGTCCAGATCGGCGGTGGCGGCATGCCGTTTCCAGGCGGCGACGAACAGCAGAAGGATCAGAACGCCGAAAAGAAGGGGGATGGCGAGGACACGGCCCAGCCGCGAAAGCCAGACAGTGCAATGGAAACCAAGGCGATCAACGATGCCGTCGCCTATATCCGCTCGCTCGCAGAATTGCGCGGGCGCAATATCGAATGGGCCGAAAAGGCGGTGCGCGAGGCGGCCAGCCTCTCCGCCAGTGCCGCACTGAAGGAACAGGTCATCGATATCGTCACACCAAGCCTGGATAACCTTCTCGTGCAGGCCAATGGCCGCACCGTGAACGCCGGAGGAAACCAGGTCACGCTCGATACCACGGGCATTGCGCTGGAGCATGTCGAACCGGACTGGCGCACGAGGCTCCTGACCGTCATCACCAATCCCAACGTCGCCTTGATCCTGATGATGATCGGGATATACGGGTTCATTTTCGAGTTCATGAATCCGGGCGCCCTTTTCCCCGGCACCATCGGCGCGATATGCCTTCTGGTCGGCCTTTACGCCCTCGCCGTTCTTCCCGTGAACCTTGCCGGCCTTGCCCTCATTCTTCTCGGTCTTGCGCTGATGGGCGCCGAAGCCTTCACGCCGTCCTTCGGCATCCTTGGTGTCGGCGGCGCCATCGCCTTCATATTCGGCGCCACAGTGTTGATCGACACGGACGTTCCGGGCTTCCGTCTTTCATGGCCCGTGATCGGCGGTGTCACCCTGACCAGCCTGGCCATTTCCATGCTGATCGTGCGCATGGCCATTTCCTCGCACAAACGTCCGGTGGTCACCGGCAGCGAGGAGATGATCGGTGCTCCCGGCGAGGTCTTGGACTGGCGCGGACAGTCCGGCCATGTCCTCACCCATGGCGAGCGCTGGAGTGCCGTCTCCGGCACCCCGTTGAGAAAGGGACAAAAGGTTCATGTGGCCGGCATTAAGGGTCTTGTCCTCAAGGTTGAACCTTACACGCCGGAAAACAGTTAGGCTCTCACCGGCAACCTGCTTATCCTAAATGCGTTTTGACCGATGGAGGGTCTTTCAAATGCTTAACAATATTACCTTTCTTGTTCCCATCATCATTATCCTGCTGGTCTTTCTGGCCGCGGCCATCAAGATCCTGCGGGAATATGACCGAGGCGTGGTATTTACGCTTGGCCGCTTTACCGGGGTAAAAGGCCCCGGCCTAATCATCCTGATCCCCTTCATCCAGCAGATGCTGCGCGTCGATCTCAGGACACTGGTGCTCGACGTGCCGAGCCAGGACGTGATCTCGAAGGACAATGTCTCCGTGCGCGTCAATGCGGTGCTCTATTTCCGCGTCATCGACCCTGAACGCGCGACGATCCAGGTCGAGGATTTCATGATGGCGACGAGCCAGCTCGCTCAGACGACATTGCGCTCGGTGCTCGGCAAGCACGATCTCGACGAGATGCTGGCCGAACGCGACAAGCTGAACAATGATATTCAGGAAATCCTCGATGCCCAGACGGATGCATGGGGCATCAAGGTCGCCAATGTCGAGATCAAGCATGTCGATATCAACGAATCTATGGTCCGCGCCATCGCCCGCCAGGCCGAGGCGGAACGCGAACGCCGCGCCAAGGTCATCAATGCCGAGGGCGAGGAGCAGGCGGCGCAGAAACTGCTGGAAGCCGCCAATATCCTGAGCCAGCGGCCGGAAGCGATGCAGCTGCGCTATCTCAGCACGCTGAACATCATCGCCGGAGAGAAAAATTCGACCATCGTCTTCCCCTTCCCGATGGAGCTTAGCGACTTTTTCAAGTCAGCCGCGGCAGCCACGTCCCCAACCAGACCTTCAGCCAGGTCCGCAGCCAAACCCAGTAAATAGATTTTCACGACCATGGGCTCCACAGTCAGGTGCAACCCTGGTGCAAGAGTGAGCGCAATTCAGGAAGGGCGGAAATGACCGAAACGTTCGTAATCGCACAGGGCGGCGGCCCGACCGCCGTCATAAACCAGACTTTGGTGGGTAGCGTCCTCGAGGCGCGGCAGCGCTATCCCGGCGCACGCGTGCTTGGCGCACGCCATGGCGTGCGCGGCGTCCGCGACGGCGATTTCGTTGATCTTTCGGCCCTGACGGATGAAGAACTGAAACGGGTGGCGGCAACGCCCAGCGCAGCGCTGGGAAGTACCCGCGACAAGCCGGATGCCGCCTATTGCGAGACGATCCTGAAGGGCCTGCGCCAGGCGGGCGCAACCGCCTTCATCTATATCGGCGGAAACGATACGGCCGGGACCCAGCAGATTCTTGCTGAAGCCGCGGGCGGCGATATCGCCTTCGTTCATGCACCGAAGACGATAGACAACGATCTCGTTGAAAACGACCACACGCCGGGCTTCATATCCGCCGCCGAGTTTGTGGCAGGCGCCTTTCTGAGCGTGGATCTCGATTTTCGTGCCCTTCCCGGCATCTATGTCGGCATCGTCATGGGCCGGCATGCCGGCTTTCTGACCGCTGCAGCCGCCGCTTGGCGGCAGGATGAGGAAAGCGCTCCGCATCTCGTCTATGTGCCGGAGCGGGCGTTCTCGGCAGCCCGGTTCACCGAGGATGTGCGCGCCATCGTCAGCCGCCATGGCCGCTGCATCGTGGCGATGTCGGAGGGCGTTGCAACCGAAGACGGCCGCGCGCTCGTGGAAACGCTCGTTCCTCCGGATAGGCTCGAGCGCGACGCGCATGGCAATATCAGGCTTTCCGGCGGTGATTTGGGAATGGCGGTCGAGCGGCTGTTGAAAGATGACCTTCCCGGCACACGCGCCCGCGTCGACACGTTCGGCTACCTGCCGCGCGGCAATATCGGCACGATCAACCCGACCGATGCGCGCGAAGCCTTCGAGGCCGGTACCTTTGCGGTCGAAGCGGCGGCGCATGGCGGCGGCTCGGTCGCACTGCGATATGAAAATGGCGCAACGGTTCCGCGGCTCGTGCCCCTTGCAGACGTGGCCGGCAAGACCCGCCATATGCCCGACGATTTTCTTCTGCCGGATGCCAACCAGGTCTCGGCGCAATGCATGGCCTATATGGAAAGATTACTGCCCAGGCGCTTCGATCCGGCAAAGCCATTTGTGTAAACCGGCGTCGCCTGCTGTACGCCGGCAATCCCTTCACCAAACGTTTAGGTTTTCATCAGGCCCGAGATAGCCTATTCTCCCTCCCAATAAGGCGAAAAGCTAAATAAAACGGGAGGAACTCATGACGGATCAAGATATTTCACGGCGCAAGTTCTTGCGCAATTCTACGGTTGCAGCTTCCACTGCCGCCGGGACTTTGGCTGCACCCGCTGTGTTGGCACAGTCACCGATCACCATCAAGATGCAGACTTCATGGCCGGCATCGGACATTTGGATGGACTTTGCCCGCCAATATGTCGAGCGGGTCCAACGCATGTCGGGAAACCGCATCAAGATCGATCTTTTGCCCGCAGGCGCGGTGATCGGTGCCTTTCAGGTGCTCGACGGCGTCAATGACGGTATACTCGATGCCGCTCATACAGTGCCGGTCTACTGGTACGGCAAGCACAAGGCCGCCTCGCTTTTCGGCACAGGCCCCGTCTTCGGCGGCAGCGCGACGACCATGCTCGGCTGGTTCTATGCCGGCGGCGGCAAGGAGTTCTATCGCGAACTGACGCAGGACATTCTCGGCCTCAATGTCTACGGCTTCTATGGCTTTCCCATGCCGGCTCAGCCTTTCGGCTGGTTCAAGAAGCCGGTTTCGACTGTCGAGGACATACAGGGCTTCAAGTACCGTACCGTCGGGCTTGCCGCCGATCTCATGCAGAAAATGGGCATGAGCGTCGCCCAGCTTCCGGGTGGCGAGATCGTGCCGGCCATGGAGCGCGGCGTCATAGACGCCTTCGAATTCAACAATCCATCGTCGGACCTGCGCTTCGGTTCGGCCGATGTCGCCAAGAATTACATGTTGTCGTCCTACCATCAGGCGAGCGAATCCTTTGAATTCCTGTTCAACAAGGATTTCTTCGATGGGCTGGACGACGATCTGCAGGCCATCCTCGAATATGGCGTGGAAGCGGCGAGCACCGCCAATACCGCCGCAGCACTGGATAATTATTCCAAAGATCTCCAGACACTGCAGACCGAAAACGGCGTCGAAGTGCAGAGAACCTCGAAGGAGATCCTCGATGCCCAGCTCAAGGCATGGGACGAGCTCATTCCCGTGCTGGAAGAGGACGAATACATGAAGCGCGTCCTGGACAGCCAGCGCGCCTGGGTCGACCGTGTCGTCTTCTACGAACTGATGAATTCGCCGGATCTCGCTCTGGCCTATGAGCATTATTTCCCCGGAAAGCTGAAGCTTTAAGCTCCGGGAGCCAGCGCAAATCGCAATCCGGCGGCCTTCACGCCGCCGGATGGTTCTTCCCAGCGGTTAGGATTTCGCATGCTTGGCTATATCAGGTTTGCCGATCGTCTTTCGGCCTGGTTCGGGAAAGCCTTCGCCTGGTGCGTGATGATCATGACGATGGCAGTCGGCTACGAAGTCTTTGTTCGTTATGTCATGAACCGCCCCACCGCCTGGGCATTCGATCTCACTTACATCATGTATGGAACCATGTTCATGATGGCCGGGGCCTATACGCTCTCGCGTGAGGGGCATGTCCGCGGCGATTTCGTCTATCGGTTGTGGAAGCCGGCTACCCAGGCAAAAGTGGAGCTCGTACTCTACTTCCTTTTCTTTTTCCCAGGTATCCTGGCGCTGATCTTTGCCGGCTGGCGATATGCGAGCAGGTCCTGGCGCTATCTCGAATCAAGTTCGATGAGCCCGGCGAACATTCCGATATTCCAGTTCAAATCCATCATTGTCGCCGCTGGAATTCTTCTTCTCATCCAGGGCATCGCGCAGGTGTTCCGTTGCATCCTGACCATCAGGACCGGTGAGTGGCCAAAGCACGAAGAAGATGTCGAAGAGCTTGAGAAAATCCTTATGAAAGAAGGCGCTGCGGCGCTGCAGCGTGGCGGCGAACCGGCCGACATCGTCATACCCGAGGAGAAAAGGCCGTGACCGATCCACAAGTCGCGGTGGCGATGCTTGGCATCTTCATCTTCATCATCATGCTTGGCTTCCCCATTGCTTTCACCTTGATGGCGATGGGGATCGGCTTCGGCTATTACGCCTATTTCGACGCAAGCCGCATGTGGGTGCCGTACAGACGCGCTTTGGAACAGGACACCGATACGCTGACGCTGGTCCAGCACTGGATCGGCGGTTTTTTCAACAACCGAATATTCGACCTGTTCGTCAACCAGACCTATTCGGTCATGGCAAACGACGTGTTGACGGCTGTCCCGCTGTTTCTCTTCATGGGCTATATCGTCGAGCGGGCAAACATCGTCGACAAACTCTTTCACACGCTCAGCGTCGCCACCCGCCGCCTTCCGGGCTCGATGGCCGTTGCCGCGCTCATCACCTGCGCGCTGTTCGCGACGGCCACAGGCATCGTCGGCGCGGTGGTGACGCTGATGGGCCTTCTGGCGTTTCCGGCCATGCTGAAGGCGCGTTATGATACGCGTTTTGCCTCAGGCGTGATCTGTGCCGGCGGCACGCTGGGTATCCTCATACCGCCGTCGATCATGCTGATCGTCTATGCCGCGACATCAGGCGTTTCCATCGTGCGGCTCTATGCCGGCGCTCTGCTTCCGGGCCTGCTGCTGGCCGGGCTCTATCTCGTCTATATCGTCGGGCGCGCCATGCTCCAGCCATCGATTGCCCCAAAGCCCGAGGAGCCTGAAGAGAAAATCCCGGCAACAAAGCTGTTCTGGATGCTTGCGACATCCTTTCTGCCGCTCGCCGCACTCATTCTGGCGGTGCTGGGGGCAATCCTGTTCGGCCTGGCCACACCGTCCGAAGCCGCCGCCATCGGCGCGATCGGCGGTTTGCTGCTGGCATTGGCCTATCGTGCGCTGACCTGGCAGCGGCTGCAGGAATCCGTCTATCTGACTGTGCGCACGACAGCCATGGTCTGTTGGCTTTTCGTCGGCTCCTGGACGTTTTCGTCCGTCTTTTCCTATCTCGGCGGCGAGCAGGTCATCAGCGAATTCGTCCGTGGACTGGATCTGACGCCGCTGCAGTTCCTGCTGCTGGCGCAGTTGATCATCTTCCTTCTCGGCTGGCCGCTGGAATGGTCGGAGATCATCATCATCTTCGTGCCGATCTTCCTGCCGCTCCTGCCGCATTTCGGTATCGACCCGCTGTTTTTCGGCATCCTGATCGCACTCAACCTGCAGACCTCGTTCCTCACGCCGCCCATGGCCATGTCGGCCTATTATCTCAAGGGTATCGCACCGCCACACGTGCAACTCATCGACATATTCCGCGGCTCCATGCCTTATCTGGCCATGGTCGTCCTTTGCATGATCATCCTCTACAGATATCCCGATATCGCTTATTGGCTGCCGCGGGTGATTTATGGCCGGTGAGAAAACACCAAAGCTGCATGGAAGGGATCGGACATGACAATGAATAGAATCATTGCCCTGATGGCGCTTTTGACCTTCGCAGCCTTCATCGGCATCATCGCCTTCCGCGTCCGGGCGCTCGATCTCACGATCATCTCGATCATCGGCGTCGGCCTGGCGAGTTGGGATTTCTGGAGACAGCTCTTCTCCAGGAAATCATAGGACCTTTACGGTTCTTCTATCCCGCCGTCGACCAGATGGATGCGGCGGTCCATGCGTGCGGCCATTTCGACATCATGGGTGACGGCGATGACGGTCTTGTTGCGTTCGCGCACCAGCGTTTCGAGGATGTGGAAGACCTGTTCCGAGCTTTTGGTGTCGAGACTGCCCGTCGGTTCGTCCGCCAGGACGATCGGCGGATCGTTGGCAAGCGAGCGGGCGACGGCGACACGCTGGCGCTGACCGCCGGAAAGCTGATCCGGCCGCTTGTCGAGATGACCGGCTAGCCCGAGCGATTCCAGCAACTCCGTCGCCCTTTCCCGCATTTGCGGCCGTGACAGCTGGCCCAGCTTGCGCATCGGGATCTCGACATTCTCGCGCACCGTGAACTCCGGTAGCAGAAAATGGAACTGAAAGACGAAGCCCATCATGGCAAGGCGCGTCCTTGCCCGCTCCTGCTCGTCCATCGGCCCGCTGTCGCGTCCACCTATTTTCAACGTGCCGCTCGTCGGTCGATCGAGAAGGCCGAGCAGATAGAGAAGCGACGATTTCCCCGAGCCGGAGGGGCCGGTGACAGCGACGAATTCCTTCTCGCCGACCGACAGCGAAACATCCTTGATCAGCGTGACCGGGACGATCGCCGGCAGGACCCGCGTGAGATTAACAGCTTCGATCAGCGTGCTCATGTCGCGCCCCGGATGATATCGACGGGATTGAGCTTCGCCGCCCGGCGGGCTGGAAGATAGCCGGCAACGGCAGCCGATGCGAGCGCGAAGCCCGCTGCCAGGAGATAATGCAGAAAGCTCCAGGCGATCGGCAGCCGCGTCATTTCCTGTCCGGTGGTGGCGAGTTCAAAACGCACCTGCGCCAGCGCATAGACGAGCGAGAAGCCGAGCAACCAACCGAACAGCGATCCCGCCGCGCCGATGGCAACGCCCTCGATCAGGAACAGCCGCCGCATGTCCGCTTCCGCAAAGCCGAGCGATTTCATGATGGCGATGTCGCGGGCCTTTTCATGGGTGATGGTGGAGATGATGTTGAAAATGCCGAAACCGGCGACGAGCATGATCGCGGCGACCACCGTATACATGATGACATTGCGCACCACGAGCGCTTCCAGGATGGATTCGTTCGCCTCCTGCCATGCCATGGCCTTGTAGCCGAGTTCGGCCTCGGTCCGTTTCGCCACCGCAGGCGCCGCATTGGGATCGGCAAGCTTGATCCTGATCTCGTTGATCGCATTCGCCCTCTCGCTCAGGATCTGTGCATTCTTCAAAAGCACATAAGCCTCGCCCTCGTCGCGCGCCGTGGTGCCGGTATGGAAAAGGCCGGCGATCTTGAAATTGCGCGACAGGCCGGTGGAGGACACCGCCGTGATCGTATCGCCAAGCCCGGCGCCGAGACGCGAGGCCATGGTGTCGCCGATCAATATGTTGTTGCCACCAGCTCTCAGCCTGTCGAAGCTGCCCTGGACGAAATCTTCGACGATCGGCGACACGCCCCTTTCGGCATCCGGATCGACGCCGATGATCGAGGCGCCGACGTCACGCCCGGCATAGCGGATGACGCCCTGAGCCTTCAGATTTTCTGCCACCTGGCCCGGCACCCAGCCCCTGAGCCAGGTAAGCGCCGCCGTCGGATTGATGATCCCGCGCCGGTCTTCCCGCGGCCGGAGACCGGAAATGGCAGCGGCCCCGAAGACCTCTTCCGCCGGCTGGCGCGGCGGCGTGCGCCGCTCGTCGGTGATCTGCACATGCGGCATGGTATTGATCAGCTGCTCGACAAAATCATCCTGTCCGCCCTGCATCAGCGCTGCCATGGCGACCGAGAAGCCAACGCCAACCGCAACACCCACGATCGCCACCAGGGTCTGGCGCCCACGTCCGGCAATGTGGGTGAAGGCGATCTCGAGGATGAGGCGCATCTCTTCTCACTCCTCCGCCAGCGTGGCGTTGACCCCAGAATTGGCCCCAGTGTCGCCCAATGTCACGCGTGCACCATCGCTCAGATCCTCCGGGAATGGAGAAATGATGCGGGTATCCGCGGTCACGCCCGACAGCACTTCGACCTCCTGCAGGCCGCGAATGCCGATATCGAGATTCCGTCGCACAGCCTTGCCGTTTTCAACGATATAGACCTCGTCGCCGCGTAGCGCGAGCGATGGCACGAGCAAGGCGTTTTCGGAGACGCGGATGACGATATTGACGTCGGTCGACATGCCGATCATCAGCGGCGTGTCATTCGGCAGCCTGAAGCGGACCCTGTAGGTCTTGGTGACAGGATCGCCCTTCGGCGTGATGCTGTCGACGACAGCTTCCAGATTACGCTTCGGAAATGCGTCGGAACGCAGCAACGCCCGTTGGCCGACCGCCACATGCGGAATATCCTCCTCATTGACATCCGCGATGACGAGAAGCGGTTTCGGCTGCCCGACCCAGAACAGCACGGTGCCCGGTTCCGCGATCTCGCCGACCTCCGCATCCCGGCGCAGCACGACGCCTCTAACCGGCGCGCGCAGGACATAGCTTTCCAGTCTTGCCTTCTGCCCGGCCACCAGCGCCTCGAGCTGGGCGACTTCGCTGATTGCCCGGTCAAGCGATTGCTGGCTGGCAGCATTGCGTCTGGCAAGCACGGAAAGACGCCGATGCTCCTCCCGCGACAGGCGCAGGCGCGCTTCAAGTTCGCTCAGCGCCGCTTCCGCCTCGCTGGCATCGAGCCGGGCGAGCACGGCGCCCTTTTCGACCTCCTCGCCCTCGCAATCGCATTGTCCGATGATGCGCTCGCGGACGAGCGCCGTCACTTTTGCCCAAATGCGCGGCTCGACCACGCCGCTCGCATAGACGATCTCGGCTGCATCTCCCCGCTTCGGCGTGACCGTCGTGACAGGTATCGGGCGCTGCATATACCAGAAGCCGAAGGCGGCGGGCGCCAGAACAATGGCAATGGCAGTCAATATCCGGAACATCGGCATTCAAATCTCTCCGGCAATCAAAAGCAGGACCGCGAGTGCCGGACTATAGCAATAGACCGACGGTCGGTCTATAATGGAAAATCCGAATATCGTGGTGCGGCAAATATGCGCTTCCGCCTGATGTCCGGACTGATAAAGATGCAGAGACGACCTTTTGAGGAACCTGCCCCGTGATTCGTGTCATCAAGACGCCGGAGGTGCGACTGACCGAGCTTCTGGACTGCGCCCAGCGGCTGTTCTTCAGCCGTGGCTATGACAACACGACCATCAACGACATCATCGGTGAGGCGGGGATATCGAAGGGCGCATTCTATCATTATTTCGCTTCCAAAGAGGCGCTTCTGGAAGCGCTCGCCGCCCGCATGGCGCGCGACAGCGTGAGGGAGCTCCAACCCCTCCTGGACAATCCCGAGCTCGACGCCATCGGCCGCCTCAACGCGCTCTTTGGCGGGGCACGCCGCATGAAGGTCGAGATGGCACCGCATATCCGCAACACGTTCGATGTGGTTTTCCGCCCCGAGAACGTCGTTCTCTTCCACCGGATCGACCGGGCCGTGTCGGCTGTCGTCACGCCCATTCTGAGCGGAATCTTGGCTGAGGGTGCCGAGGAAGGCATTCTCGATGCACCCGATCCGCTGGCCTTTGCCGAAATGCTGCTGCAGTTCCGCCTGAGCCTCGGCCCGGTGATGCACAAGGCAATGCAACAGGCCAAGGACGGCAATGTAGACGAGGCGGCGCAGATGCTGGACGAGCGGTTGCGGCTCTACGGCCTTGCCATCGACCGCGTGCTCAAACTGCCCGACGGGACGATCGAAATGGCCGAAAAAGGCTTCGCGCGCGCCCTCCTCGACGCGAATCAGAGCTAATCTCGGAATATCGGAGCAAAGGGCGAGTTCTAAAATAGCGTATATGGCGATCGGCTATTTGCCGTCTCAGGCTCTCGTAAATTGCGGCTTGACCTTCCCATCGGTGGAAGCAGTACGATCAACTCTATAGCGGTTCATTTCTAAGTGGAAACGATGCGTTCAGCCCTTTCAAGCGCAACAAATCTTAATGCGATACAACACTGCGATCTTCCCTGATCGTTAGGGTGCGGCCGAACTTGCCGAGGGCTCGTCATGCCTCGAGGCAGCAGAAGAGAGGTCGTTTCATGAGCATAAATGCGTGGCTCAAACCGTTCTGCCCGCCGCAGCCGTCTATCCGATGCGGGATCATCGCCTCGCTTGCTCTCGCTGCTTTTGTGCCGATTGCGCAGGCCCAGCAGCAAATGCCCGTCACAGTTATTGTTGCGAAGCAGAGCGACATCACGCAGCGCATATCGGTTGTGGGAACGCTTGCCGCGCGCGAGGAGGTCCAGGTCCATCCCTCGGTCACAGACCGGGAAATACAGAGCATCCTGGTAGAAGCCGGTCAAAGCGTCGAACAAGGTCAGCCCCTGGCTTCATTTGACAAGTCCGATGCACTTCTCGCCCTTGACAAAAATGCAGTGAGTGCTCTTCGCGCCAAGGCGGCTGCGGCCGTCGAGAACAGCAGGGTCGACATTGCGCTTATCACCGAGCGCGAAGCCCGGAAGAAGCTGGAACGTAGCAGGGCGCTCCAGCCCAAAGGGGTCGTTTCTGTTCAGCTTTTGGATGAACACCAAAACGCATATGACCGTGCCGTCGCGGAAACGGCACTTGCGCGCCAGTCATTGGCATTGGCGCAAGCCGAAGAACAGTTGATTGCGCAGGAAAGAAAAGAGATCGAGTTGACGGTCGAGAGGAGCACGTTGCGCGCCCCTGCGTCTGGTTTCATTCTGGAGCGAAGCGCCCGCATCGGTGTCATGACGTCGGGTTCGAGCGATCCTCTTTTTCGCATCGCGAAGGACGGTGAGATTGAGTTCGTTGCGGAAGTAACGGAAACGCACTTCGTGCAACTGCGTGAAGGCATGCGTGCGGAGGTGACCGTTCCTGGCCGTGACCAACCAGTCACCGGTACGCTGCGGCTCAATGCGGCCCAACTGGACCCAAAAACGCGGAGCGGAACGGTTCGCTTCAGACTCGATGAGAGTGACGCCCTCGTTCCCGGTGTATTTGCACGCGGCGTCATTGATACATCGACGCGGACGAATGTTCTCCTGCCGGGAACGGCTGTCAAAAGCACGCGCGGTTCTCATAGCGTCTATGTCGTCAAAAACGAAATTGTGGAATTTCGAAACGTCAGGATCGGCGCGCGTCAGGATGGTCTCGTTGAGATCGTCGAGGGTGTCGAGGACGGCGAAATGGTGGTCCTGAAGGCGGGAGCCTTCCTGAAGGATCAGGACCGCGTTGAGCCTGTCATCGTATCGGCGGAAGGTGCCCCGCGACGAGAGGGGCCTCGAGCCGTCTCACTCAACCACGCAGAAGGGACGGTTCGTCGATGAACGCGAACATTTCGGCGTGGGCAATCCGCAATCCTCTGCCGTCGGTCCTGCTCTTTGTGATTCTGACAGTGGCGGGTCTCTACAGCTTCTCTCGGTTGCCCATCACCTACTTCCCGACAATCGTCACCCCGCTCGTCAATGTCACGATCGAACAACCCGGAGCGACGCCGACCGAGCTTGAGACCGAGGTGACGCGGCGGGTGGAGGATGCCGTCGCGCCGCTGACCGGCATAGAAAAAATCACGTCGACCATCGGTCAGGGCCGATCCGTCACCAGTGTCGAGTTCGAATTGGGCGTGGTATCGCCGGATCGGGCGATGGTCGACGTGCGTGATGCCGTCACGAAAATCCGTTCCGACCTGCCCGCCACGATCGACGAGCCGATCGTTGAACGGATCGAACAGGAAGCCCAGTCTGTCGTAACCTACGCCGTCGGCAGTACGAACATGACGGTTTCCGAACTCTCCTGGTACGTGGAGGACGAGGTTATCCGCAATCTGCAGGGTTTGCCGGGAGTGGGACGGATCGAACGCGTCGGCGGAGCGGATCGGGAGATTCATGTCGAGCTCGATCCCGACCGGTTGCAGGCGCTTTCGCTGTCCGCGAATGCCGTCAACGAAAGCCTCTTGCGAACCCAGATTGAGAATTCCGGCGGGAGGAGCGACCTCAGCGGTCGTGAGCAAGCCCTCACCACCGTGGCGGCGGCAAAGACCGTGTCGGACCTTGCCGATCAGAGCATTGCGCTTTCTCCCCATGCGGCCGTCCGGCTGGGGGATTTGGGCAGCGTTCAAGATACTGTGGCGGAAGCGCGTTCCTTCGCGACGCTCGGCGGCGCGGACGTCGTGGGGTTTGCGGTCTATCCCTCTCAGGGCGCGAGCGAAATTTCCGTTGCGAATGCGGTTTCCGAGGCACTGACGCAGATGGGCGCGCGCAATACGGATGTGCGGTTCAGCCTCGTGGATGACAATTTCACCTACACGGCCGGCAATTACAGTTCGGCCATGAGCACGTTGCTCGAGGGAGCCGCGCTTTCCGTCATCATCGTTTTCCTGTTCCTGCGGGACTGGCGGGCGACGATCGTCGCCGCGGTCGCGCTTCCACTGTCGATAATCCCGACCTTTTTCGCCATCGATCTCATGGGGTTTTCTCTCAACATCCTGAGCTTGCTGGCCATCACGCTGGTCACCGGAATACTCATCGACGATGCGATCGTCGAAATCGAAAATGTCGTTCGCCACCGTGACATGGGCAAGAATGCCTATCGGGCGGCGCTCGACGCCTCCGACGAAATTGGCCTGGCCGTTATCGCCATCTCGGCCACCATCATCGCCGTGTTCGTGCCGGTCGGCTTCATGAGCGGCGAGGTCGGCCTGTACTTTCGCGAATTCGGCTTGACGGTCGCCATTGCCGTCTTCTTCTCCCTGCTGGTGGCACGGCTCATAACGCCTGTCATGGCCGCCTATTTCATGACCGGAAGCCCGCCGGCCGAGGAGAAGAAGGGGCGCTTTATCCTGGCTTACGAGCGGCTGTTGCGGCTGAGCCTGCGCTGGCGATGGGTGACCGTTGGGCTTGCCGGCGGTTCCTTCGCTCTGGCACTGCTCGCCCTGATGTCGTTACCGACCGGCTTTCTGCCGGAGGAGGACACCGGACGGTTGACCCTCTCCGTTGAGCTGCCGCCCGGTTCCACCCTTGAGGATACGCGCGCAGTTTCCGATGAAATCGCGGACCGTGTCGGCGCGTTCCAGGAAGTGGAGGGCGTGTTCACGCGCGCCGGTTCAAGCACCGCGGGGCTGGAGGACGTGCGCTATGCAGTCGTCCTCATCGACCTCCTTCACAAGTCGCGCCGGGATCGTTCGTCATTTGCGATTGAAGCCGATATCGAGAAAAATCTCTCGTCCATCCCCGATGTGAAACTAAGATTCCTCAACACACGCGGTGGCCGCGATCTTTCCTTTGCCGTCCTGGGCACCGATGGGCAGGTGGTTCTGGACGCCGCGAACGCCATTGTGGAGGAGCTTTCAGCCGATCGGGCGTTTGTCGCCCCCGGCATCGACAATACCGCCATGCGTCCAGAGTTGAGGATGCAGGTGCAGACGGACAAGGCCTCGATGCTCGGCGTATCGCCGGCCATGATCGCCCAGATGATCCGTGTGTCCACTATCGGCGATGTCGACAGCCGCTTGCCCAGCTTCACCGATGGCGCCCGGCAAATCCCTGTCCGCGTGGTCATCGATCGCAACGCCCGCGATGATCTTCCGACGCTGGAAATGCTGACCGTCCCTTCCGACGATGGAACCCATGTCCCATTGTCGGCGGTCGTCGACATCAGCTTTGACGAGACGATGTCCGCCATAGAGCGGTTTGATCGCGAACGCCGGATCGAGATTGGCGTGGACATGGCCGACGGCTTGACGTCCGGACAGGGGATGGAGCGGCTGCTTCGACTGGAAAGCGTCAGGAACCTGCCGGAAGGCGTTCGTGTCCAGGCAACCGGAGACTCCGATACGGAAAGTGAGGTCTTCGAAAGCTTCGCGGTGGCGATGGGATCGGGCATCATGCTTGTCTTGGTCGTCCTGATCCTCTTGTTCGGCAGCGTGCTGGCGCCTTGGACGATCCTGGCGTCTCTTCCCCTATCCATCGGCGGTGTCGCCGCGGGTCTGTGGCTAAGTGGCAGTGCCATATCGCTGCCGGTGGTCATCGGCATTCTGATGCTGATGGGCATTGTCACGAAGAACGCCATCATGCTCCTGGATTTTGCGATCGAGCGGGAGGCGCACGGGCTTTCGCGGCTCGATGCCGTCATCGAGGCATGTTCCGAAAGAGTTCGTCCGATCATCATGACGACGCTTGCCATGACCGGCGGCATGGTCCCTTCCGCACTCGGTTTGGGCGATGGTGGCGAATTCCGCTCCCCCATGGCCATTGCCGTCATTGGCGGACTTTTGGTCTCCACGCTCCTTTCCCTGATCGTGATCCCGTCCCTTCATCTCATCGTTTCAGGCTTCGGCGACCGGATCGCCCGGATCTTCAAGCCTTTCCTCCAGTCGGCGGAGAGCTAGCCACACCGAACGCCGCACATGGCGCCACCACTGGCGAGTGGCGGATAGACAACGTTTATCCTCGAAACTCACAATCGCCCAATTCCTGGGGGAGTGTGGTATTCTGCAACGCTGCAACAAATCTTAACAAAGCGAAATATACTGGCTCTCTCCGGCGTGCATTGTGCAGGAATTGGGGTGAGAGGTTTCATGCAATCAAATACGGCAAACGCGCATATCCTGATCGTCGAGGACGATTCGGAAATCGCAAATCTGCTCGCTCTCACCATACAGGATAACGGGATGATCCCGACCATCGCGGAAGATGGTCGTGTGATGCAATCGCTTCTGCGCAACAATTCATTCGACCTCATAATCCTTGACGTCATGCTGCCGGGTGAGGACGGGCTGAGCATCTGCAGGAAGATTCGTTCCGAAAAGACCACTCCGATCATTTTGTTGACGGCGCTTGGTGAGGAGATCGACAGGATCGTCGGGCTTGAAGTCGGCGCTGACGATTACGTCACAAAGCCGTTCAGCCCCCGGGAGGTCGTCGCGCGCGTGCGCAGCCTTTTAAGGCGGGCCTCCTATGGATTGGTCACAAACACCGCCCAACGAAAGCTCCGCTTCGATGGTTGGCAAATCGACCCGATGCGCCGTCAACTTCATGACCCGAGCAACGCCCGCATCGCTTTGACAACGACGGAATTCGACCTTCTGCTGGCTTTTTGCCGCAATCCGGGCCGTGTGATCACCCGCGAGGAACTCCTCTCGATGACGCACTCCGGACTTGCTGGCCCGATCGAGCGCAGTATCGACGTCCATGTCAGCCGCCTTCGGCAAAAAATCGAGATCGACCCCAAAGAGCCCGCTCTGCTGCGGACGGTGAGACTCGGTGGATATATGTTCACCGCGACAGTCGAGGAAGCGTGAGTGTTTATCGCGCGCGGCTCTTGGCATTTACATATCGCAACAAAACAAAACGTCGTGCCGGTATGAGGCACGCTACTCCCCTCTCTGCTGGCGCCGAAGGTCGCCTAGAAGTCATGCGGAGAGCCAAAAGTGACGGACATTCAGGCAGTTCAAAGTTATCTTGCACAGGTGCAATCCCGCCGAAAGGTCATGATATGGTGTATCAGCCTTTGCTTTGCACCGGTCATTCTCTTTACGGCCGCCACCTTCAAGTTGGGATCCTGGCAGCGTGATTTGGTTGAAGGCGCAGGCTCTATCCTGTTGTTCGTCGCCATCCTCGGCAGGGCCTGGTGCACCCTCTATATAGGCGGAAGGAAAACGGTAGTCCTCGTAAATTCGGGCCCGTACTCGATCACGCGAAATCCTCTTTATTTCTTTTCATTTGTCGCTGCTGCCGGACTTGGAGCGCAAACCGGCAGCATAAGCATAGCAATATTTATGGCATTGCTCGGATACGTGATCTTCTTGCCGGTCGTGTTTCGGGAAGAGGCTGCGCTTTCATCCGCCCATGGACAAAGTTACGATGCGTACCGCCGTGCTGTCCCTCGCTTCCTTCCTCGCCCGGCCTTGTGGCGTGACATCGATTCAGTGGCTGTCGACCCACGCATTTTGCGGCGAACGATCGCAGACGGAATGATCTTCGTCCTGCTCGCCCTTCTGGTCAGAGCTTTAATGTATTGGAAGCAATCCCTCCCCGATCTGCCGCAAGTGATCTTATATTAATGCATGGGCAGCGTCATTCTGACGACAAGACCGTTTGGCTGCCGCTCAAGGAACTCCAGTTTACCTCCGTGAGCCTGTACAATTTCGGCAACGATCGAAAGCCCCAACCCAAAGCCAGAATTGGCGCCGCCTCGGGCATCATCGATCTTGAAAAACGGCTCCAACACACGCGCCCTGTTCGGTTCCGGAATCCCCGGACCATCATCGATGACATCGATGATGGTCATGCCGGCATCTTCCCGCAACTCGACAATCACCGAGCTGCCGAATTTCGTGGCGTTGTCACAAAGGTTCGTAACGGCACGGGTGATCGCAAGAGGCTTGCAGTTCGTGATCAATCTGTTCGGGCCCCGATAGGTCACATCGAAACCGACATCGGCAAATTCGCTGCAGATCGTCTGAAGGGTGCTGGCGATATCTGTGCGCTCGACGGCCTCCTGGCTGTGGTTGTCGCGCAAGTAACCAAGGCTCTCGCCCAGCAGTCTGTCGATATGATTGATGTCGGACAACATCGTGTCCCGGGTCGGCCCCTCGGGCAAACGCTCAGCCCTTAGTCTCAACCGCGTCAACGGAGTCCGCAAGTCGTGGCTGATGCCACGCAGCATGCGGGTCCGGGATTCCATCATGATCGCGATCCGATTGCGCATGCCGTTCAATGCCTTGGCCAGAGCGATGATCTCGACGCTGCCGCGTTCTTCAAAAACCTCTGCATGGGTCGAGATATCCGCGTTGATAGCTGCGCGAGATATTCGCCTGAGAGGCAACGTGATTGCCCAAATGGCAAACGCGGATAACAGGAAGATCAGGGTGATCAGCGCGACCAGGTAATATGACCCCCGCACGGTGAAATTGTCCCACAGGAAGGAGTCGGAAGAAATGGGAGTGACCAACATCGTTGCATCATCCACCTTGAAAGCAACGACACGGTTGTCGTTCAGAAACGTCCTCCACCCCCCCAGCGGGGGAACCGAATTGTCGGGCGGGAACAGCCAGTCAAGAGCCCGATCCCAGAATGTCTCTTTACTGGATGACGTCGTGAACTGCTCACTCAGGACCAGGGGCTGCAATGTCAAATCCCAACCCGACCGGTGAGCGGCACCAACGATAATTTCCCTCCTATCCGGTGTCGCCGCGGCTAAAATCTCCGCTATTGCTTGAAGACGTTCAGCGACCTGTTCGATGTCCAATTCTTCGTAATCTCTGACCCAGCGCTCGAGCACAGGCCCCGCCGTGACGACGATCAACAGTGCAAACACGATTATAGCGGTGATCTGTCCATGTATGGTCCTTGGACCGAGAGACATGCGCAATCTCATAATCCTCCATCAGCGCGCCAGTGTCGTTGAACGAACTGGGGCTTGAGGCTTAATAACATGACGAGAACCTGCCTGCCCCGAGGCGATTGTTAAGTTTCATTGCAACGGTCGTCGGAGAGATCGGTACCGCGCCGTGCGTTCCAGCCGTAACAAAGCTTAACATAACGACATGCCCGGGGCGGCTTCCCTGTGAAATCTAGTGCCGTCAATGTCTCGCTGTTCGACGGACTTGGGCAGCGGCGATAACTCGATTTGGAGCTCTCATGTTTTTCACAAATCCAAACAACAGGCGCGCTTCGTGCTACGCCCTCGGCACCGCAATGATGGGTGCCATGGGGCTGGTATCCAGCGCAACTGCCGCCGACCCTACTGTTGCAGAGCAGGCATCGGAACAAGCGTTTGATCAAGAACAATTCGATCAGCGGTTCAATCAGGAGAAACCCGAGCGGAACTGGAGCCTGATCGTCGGCGGCGGCGGAATGTACGAACCGAAATATGAAGGCGGCGGTGACTTCGAGATCAGCCCTGTCCCTTTCGTTCTTTTCACTTATGGCGAGTGGTTCGAACTGGATCCTTCGGGGATCACCGTCACGCCCCTCAGACACGAGGGGTTTTCGCTTTCCGGAAAGGTCGGTTACGAAACAGGCAGAAATGAAGACGATTCCGACCGGCTTCGCGGCTTGGGCGACATTGATTTCGCCGCCACGGTCGGCGCCAAGGCGGCATATGAGTGGGGCCCCGTCGAACTTTATGCCGAAGTCGAGCAAACGATAGAGGGCAGCGAAAGCCTTATCGGAACATTCGGCATAGGATATTCGACGCCAGTGACCGAACGGCTCATCCTCGGTGCGAACGCCGAGGCCATCGTGGCGAATGACAAGCACATGGAGGCCTATTTCGGCGTCGATGCCACGCAGTCTGCGGCCTCCGGCTTGCCCGAATACAAGCCAAAGGCAGGTCTCAAGCGTGTCGATGTTTCAGCGTCCGCAACATATCTGCTGACCGAAAACTGGCTCGTCCGCGGAGAAGCCGGCCTTGGCGTATTGACCGGAGATGCTGCCGATAGCCCGATCGTGGAGGAAAAGCTGCAGCCCTCCGTCTCCCTTTTCGTCGGCTATAAGTTCTGACGTTCCCAGGTCCGCAGGCTGCAAGCCGGGTTGAGATGTCGCAAAACACATCTTGCCCGCTGCGCCTTGCCGCCGGTACTGATGTCGTGGCGCGTGCTTCGAATTGAACGGGGCAGCGCCTGGTCGGGGAGGAGCCCAACTGTCTTTCCGCAACTCGAACCTGGGGAGATGAAGATGAAAATGCTGCTTGTCCTGTTCGTCGCCGCATTCGCCGCACAGGCGCCGTCTGCGGTCGCCGCTGAAGAAGATCCTCGACGCGTCGTCGAAGCCTATTACGCCGCGATTGACAGGGGAGATTACCACACCGCCTATCTGCTGTGGGACCGGCAAGGCCAGGCGAGCGGTAAGGGCTTCGCCGCCTTTCGCGACGGCTTCACCGCCACAGCGCGATCACGTGTGGTCACAGGTTCTCCGACCAACGGCGATGCCGGCATGAGCCAGCAATGGGTCGATGTTCCGGTTGACGTTCATGCCACTCTCAAGAACGGGCGGCGCCAGCATTTCCGCGGTTATTATAGGCTGCATCGTATCATGCCGGGTGTCGGCGCGCCGGCCGACGCCGAGAAGTGGCATCTTTCCTCCGCCAAGCTTATTCCCGTGCGCTAATGTTTGTGTGCGGGCACCAGAATACGACGATAGCCCTGGAGATGACGAGCAATCCCTTTCTGTGCCGACGGCTGGGAATGCAAGATGCCGGCGACGAAGAGAACTTCGCCGAAATCCGCAAACGCAAGGACCCTTTCTGATGACGCTGACACCCGAAGAGATCCGCAAGACGCTGGCCATGCAGCCGCACCCGGAGGGTGGCTGGTATGTGGAAACCTTCCGCGACAACGCCGCAACCGGCGGGCGCGGCCATTCGACCGCCATCTATTTCCTGCTCGCGGCAGGGCAGGTCTCCGCTTGGCACCGCGTCAAGGACGCTGCCGAGGTCTGGCACTGGTATGGCGGCAGCCCGCTCGAACTAAAGCTTTCCGATGGCGCCGCCAGCCGGACGGTCCGCCTTGGCCTCGATTTGGAAAAGGGCGAACGTCCGCAGGGCGTGGTGCCAGCGGGCTGGTGGCAGACGGCCAGGAGCCTTGGCGCATGGACGCTCGTCGGCTGCACCGTTGCCCCCGGTTTCGACTTTGCGCAATTCGAGATGGCGGAACCCGGCTTCCTTCCCGAATAATCCGGCTTCCTTGCGGCTGGCTCCGCCGTCCGCCGCGGCTGACCAACCGCCACGGGACAAGGGCAACTCGTGGCTCCAATGCTTCATGTCGGCCTTGCGCGCCTTGCTATCCACAGGATGAGCGCGGCGGCGATGACGACAGCCGAGAGGTTGTAGAGCATGGCGCCTGAGAATGCCGCGACATAGCGGTCTGCATTCGGCTCGGCGCCAGCCGGGTGTGCCGCAAGGACACGGACGAAGAAGATGCCGACGACAGCGACGCCGAACGCGCCGCCGACCTGCTGCATGGTGGAGACGATGCCTGCGGCCATGCCCGCATGGCGCTCCTCGACGAATCCGATGACGAGGTTCAGCAGCGGCGTCATAGACAATCCCTGCCCGAAGCCGAACAGAATGAGCGCCGGCAGCAGGCTCCATGCGTCACCCGGCCCCGCAAGCGCGCCGACCCGCACGATCAGCCATAGAATGCCGGCCGCGTAGACTAAAGCGCCGACGGCGATAATGCTGTCGCCGAAACGCACCACCAGCCTCGGCCCGATCAGGGACGCGGCGACGAAACCGACGCTCGCCGGGGCGAACAAGCTTCCCGCTTCGAACGGCGTCAGACCGAAGCCCGACTGGACCAGCAGTGCGAAACACAGGAACAGCGACGTCGCGGTCGAATAGATCAGCAGGACGACGATGGCTCCGGCCGAAAAACCGGCATTGGCGAAAAGCCGCAGATCGATCGCCGGATGACCGCCTCGCAGCCCGACGCGGCGTTCCCATGCGAGAAAGCCGGTGAGCAATAGCACCGCTGCAATGAGGCTGCCCCATGTCCACGCTGGCCAGCCGATGTTCGGCCCTTCCAGCAACGGCAGAAGCAGGAGCAACAACCCTGCCGTGGCGAGACAAACACCCGGCCAGTCGACACTGGCGGCATCCGGCGCCTTCGATTCAGGGATGACGCGGGCGAACGCCGCCGCCACCACCCCGATCGGCAGGTTGATGAGAAAGATGATGCGCCAGCCGAGACCGAACAGGTCGCTCTCGACGATCAGCCCGCCCAGCACCTGGCCGGCGATGGCGGCAAGCCCCAATGTCATGCCGAGCAGGCCAAAGGCGCGGCGGCGGCCGGCCTCGTCATACATCACCCGCAGCAAAGCATAGACCTGCGGGAACAGGATCGCGCCCGTCGCCCCTTGCAGGAAACGCGCGACAATCAGGCTCGCGGCAGTCGGCGCGATGCCGCACAGGAACGAGGTCACGGCAAAACCCAGCATGCCGAGGATGAAGAGCTTTCGGCGGCCATGGATATCGCCAAGGCGGCCACCCGCGATCAGCAGCACGCCGAAGGCCAGTTCATAGCCTGCGATGACGAAGCCGATCTGCGCGAAATCCGCGCCGAGATCGGCCTGCATGGAGGGGATCGCGACATTGACCACGAACAGGTCGAAGACGGTGATGAAGCCGCCGAGCAGCAGGATGGCGAGTGCAAGCGGCGACACGGCGGAATGGCCGCCCGCGCGAGACGGTGAAGACGGCAAGGCTTTGATTGTTGAAGTGCAGCTGTCGGACATGGCGGCTCCCGTGGTTGAAACCATCGGATAAGCCGCATATGATGCTGTTACTATAGAAGAAATTATGCTGTTACTATGAGCAACATGCTGGAAAACCGGCTTGATCGCACCCGCACCGAGCTGGCGGATTTTCTGCGTCGGCGCCGCGAAAGCCTCTCCCCGCTCGATGTCGGGCTTCCCCAGGGCAAAAGGCGCCGGACGCCGGGGCTGCGGCGGGAAGAAGTGGCGGCGCTCGCCGGCGTGGGGCTCACTTGGTACACATGGCTGGAACAGGGACGCGACATCAACGTCTCGGCCTCGTTCCTCGACAATGTATCGCGCGTGCTGAAACTCGATGAGACGGAACGGCGGCATCTCTTCCTTCTGGCGCATCACCGTCCTCCCGCCATCAATGGCCGGCCCTGGTGCGCGCTGCCGCCGCTGGTTCGCCGCCTGATCGACGATCTGGCTTTGCGGCCGGCTTATGTCATGAACCTGCGTTGGGACGTGATCGGCTGGAACACGGCCGCCGAGCGGCTGTTCGGGTTCGAGGCACGCGATCCTGCGGAGCGGAACATGCTGTGGATGCTCTTCGCCGATGACAGCCTGTCGAATCGGATCGTGGAATGGGCCATCCAGGCGCCGCAGATTCTCGCGAGCTTCCGGCGCGACTACGCGCAGGCGCCCGACGACGAGGACATGGTTGGGCTGATTGAAGCGCTGGAGCAGCGTTCGCCGGCGTTTCGCGATCTCTGGCGCCGGCACGACGTGCATGGCCGCTGCCAGGGACGTCGCAGCTTCCTTGTCGATGGCATCGGAGCGGTCGCGTTCGACCACTCGACATTCATCGTCGACGAGGAGAAGCACCTGCGTCTTATCGTCTATGCCGGGGTCGCCGCAGAGGCTGCCAGCGAACGATTCGCACGCCTGCTCGCATCGTCGGCGTAATAGTCTTGACCGGTTGTTCGCCGTACTCCATCGCTTATCCCTGATGCGGGCCATTCGCCCTCACGTGTTGTGAGGAAGCCGCCGCACTGCCCGCGTTCATCACCTCACTTCACGAGCAGCCGGTGTTCGCAAGGTTGGCTATCGGCTCGAAAGAGCAAGTAAAATGGCTGCTTGTCCATGCAACCGTCAGCAAGCCGAGAAAACCGCCGATGGGGAAAGGATGGTGCGGGTGGTCGGAATCGAACCGACACTCCTTTCGGAACCGGATTTTGAGTCCGGCGCGTCTACCAGTTCCACCACACCCGCACGGTGCCGAACCCCTGCGTACAATGCGCCTGAGGGTAGCTCGCTGCCCCTATACACTGCCTGCGGCAGGATTTCCAGATAGAAGGTGGAGCAAATCTTTATCAATTTTTCAGCGGCGTAGATGGAATTTCCAGATTCCCATCCCTCTTGTGGCAGGTAAGGCGATGCGCCTACGCCGCATCTGAGCCCGAAGGCATATACGTCCACAATGCGGCTGTACCTGGTGCCAGCCTCGGGCTTCCGCTGACGACCCATTGCTGAGCGTGGCGATGACGATGTGATCAGCAGCGAGCAGCTCGGCCACGAGTTCATCAGACTGACGGAGCGCCTCCTGCACAGACAAACCCCTTTTTGAGTCGAGCGCGTCTACCAATTCCGCCACAGGATCCAGACGCGCCGGCCTGTAATTGGAAGTGCCTCCCCGTTAACAGGAGATCGCATGTCAATCGTACAATAGTTACGCCGGCGGCAATTGCCTGGCACCGCTTTTGCCTCTAGAGAGCATGATCATCCGAACCTCACGCACCAGGAAAGCTGATGCTGCGCAGACTTTACGACTGGACACTCTCGCTCGCTTCCAGAAAATCCGCTCAATGGTGGCTCGCCTTCATCGCATTCATCGAAAGCTCGGTCTTCCTGGTGCCGGCGGATGTGCTGTTTCTGCCCATGGCGCTGGCGCGTCCCGAGCGCGCCTATCGTTATGCCCTGATCGCCACCATCGCCTCGGTTCTGGGCGGCATCGCCGGCTGGTATCTCGGCTACTACGCCTATGAATCCATCGCCAAGCCCGTCCTCGAAATGTACGGTAAGCTCGATACGTTCGAGAATTTGCGCGGCTCCACCAGCGCCGACGCCATCCTTTTGATGCTGATCACCTCGGGCCTCGCCCATCTGCCGCCGATCAAGGTGGTGACGATCCTGTCCGGCGCGGTGGGTGTCAATATCTGGCTGTTCATCGTCTCGGCCATCGTCGCGCGCGGCGCGCGTTTCTTCTTCCTTGCCTGGCTGCTCCGGCGCTATGGAGAGCCGATCCGCGAATTCATCGAAAAGCGGCTGGGGCTAATCGCCGGCATGATAGCGGTTGCCATCATTTTGCTGTTTGTCGCGGTGAAATACCTGAACTAACCATTCGAACCGGAAGGAACGGTCCATGTCTCTCGATATCGCCTCGCTCCGGGCGCCTGTGGGCCGCATCCAGGCAGTTGCCGCCGCGTTTCTCGCCGTGGCCATGGCCGCGACTGTCGGCGGGGCGCTCGGCTTCGAGCATCTGGGCGGCTTCCTCCCCTGCAAGCTCTGCCTCGAGCAGCGCACCCCTTATTATATCGGCGCGCCGCTGATGATTCTGGCCCTCCTTTCCCATGGCCTCAAATGGCCGGGCTGGCTGACACGCGGCCTTCTTCTCATCGGCGCGCTGCTGATGACCTATGGCCTTGCGCTGGCGATCTTCCATTCGGGCGTGGAATGGAAGTTCTGGGCCGGGCCAACCGACTGCTCGGCGGCAACCATGTCGATCACCACCGATGCCGGAAGTCTTCTGAGCGATCTCAATGCGGTACGTCCGGCCGCATGCGACACGGCGGCGGGGCGCTTCCTCGGCCTTTCCTTCGCCGGCTGGAATGCCGTGGCAAGCCTCATCCTTCTGATTGTCGGCTTCTACGCCGCCTTCGCCCGCCCGGACAAAAAAGCGTAAATATCAAGGCTCCAGTTCGACATCCCAGTAGAGATAATCGAGCCAGCTTTCATGCAGGAAGTTCGGCGGGAACGACCGGCCATTATTGTGCAGATCGTGCACGGTCGGCGGAAAAGGTTTCTGCCTCGGCCACATCTTGGCTTCGGCGGGCATCATGCCGCCCTTGCGCAGATTGCACGGCGAGCAGGCCGCCACGACATTTTCCCATGTCGTCTCGCCGCCATGACGGCGCGGTACGACATGATCGAAGGTCAGTTCCTCGTGCGAACCGCAATATTGGCATTGAAAACGGTCACGCAGGAAAACATTGAAGCGAGTGAAGGCCGGATTGCGCGATGGACGCACATAGGTCTTGAGGCTGACCACGCTCGGCACGCGCATGGCAAAGGAAGGCGAAGCGACTTCATGATCATATTCGGCAACGATATTCACACGGTCGAGAAAAACCGCCTTGATCGCGTCCTGCCAGGACCAGAGCGACAAGGGATAATAGCTAAGCGGACGGTAATCCGCGTTAAGTACCAGAGCGGGCAACCCGCAGGGCGAGACGGCGACCGTCAAAGAAACACCTCCTTTGGTCCAACCAGCCGACCCGGATAATGTAAGCTGGAGGTGACACTATTGTGAAGCGCAAAACGACGAGCGGGCCGCCAGGCATTTGAATCCCCCTGTTTTTGCGCTTTCACAGCAAGGGTGTGGCCTCCCTGCCGCGAATGGTCGCATAATAAGCCCAGAACAGGCGCGCCGCCACGCCCCGCCAGGGCGACCATGCCTCGGCGAAGATGCGCAGATCCGCCGCCCCCGGCCGTGATTCGTGGCCGAACGCATGCCCCACCGCGCTTTGCAGCGCCACGTCGCCCGCCGGAAACACATCCGGATGCCCCGCCGCGAACAGGAGATAGACTTCCGCCGTCCACGGGCCGATCCCCTTGATCGCCGTCATCGTGGCGATCGCCTCCGCCGCCGGATGGGCGCACAGGCCGAGAAGGTCGAGTTCTCCCTCAATCACCGCCTTCGAGACATGAACGAGCGTGCTCTGCTTGGGACGCGACAGCCCGGCGAGACGCCAGGCTTCCTCGCCGCATCCGAGATAATTCTCGGGCGTCAGTGGATCGACATGCGTCTTGAGCCGGGCCCAGATCGCCGCGGCACTTGCCGTCGAAACCTGTTGCGCCACAATGATCGAAGCGAGGCTTTCGAAGCCCGGTTGCGAGCGGCGCAGCGGCACTGCGCTTACCATGGCATGAATCGGCGCCAGCCGCGCATCGGTTGCGATCAGCGTCCGAACGCCTTCTTCTATGTCGTCCAGCGTATCGATGCGCCGCATTCGCCCTTCCTTTTCATTCGCCGCTTTTCGCTTTAAAGCGGAAAGCACCCTATCCACGGTCAGATGGAATGATCAACCGACCCGTTTTCCGCTTCGCACCCAGTCCTAACGGTCTTTTGCATCTGGGGCACGCCTATTCGGCGCTGCTCAACGCGCGCATGGCTGCGGAAAGCGGCGGGCGCCTTCTCCTGCGCATCGAAGACATAGACACGGCCCGCTGCACGCCGGAGCTGGAACGACGGATGATCGACGATCTGCGCTGGCTCGGGCTTTCCTGGGAGGAGCCGGTGCGCCGCCAGTCGCAACATTTCACGGATTATCAGGCAGCGCTCGACACGCTCATCGAAGCAGGATTGGTCTATCCTGCCTTCATGAGCCGGGGCGAGGTTCGCGCCCGCATCGAGGAATGGACGCGCGAGGGCCGCGAATGGCCGCATGACCCCGACGGCGTGCCGCTCTATCCCGAGGACGAGCGCACCATGTCGCAAAGCGCGCGCCGCCGCCGCATCGCCGAAGGCGGGCCCTTTGCCTGGCGCCTTAACGTGCCAAAAGCGGTGGCCCGCTACGGCAAGGATTTGTTCTGGGACGAAAGCGGCGCGGGACCGCAGGGCGAGACGGACCGCATCGCCGCCGATCCGGCGCGCTGGGGCGATGTCGTCATCGCACGCAAGGAAACCCCGACCAGCTATCACCTCTCGGTCGTGATCGACGATGCGCTGCAGGGGATCACCCATGTCGTGCGCGGCCGCGATCTCTTCCATGCGACGGCGGTGCACCGGCTCCTGCAGGAAATTCTTGGCCTGCCCGTGCCGCTTTATCATCATCACGACCTGATCCTGGATGAGCACGGGCGCAAGCTCTCCAAGAGCCGGGGCGACACCGCACTTGCCGCGCTGCGACAGGCAGGCATGCAGCCGGAAGACATCAGGCGGCAGGTTGGCCTGTGATGGGCGAAACGCCCTCTGCTCACTGGAAAGTTTTTCCGCCATGCGCTAACCCTTCTCGCGAAACAGGCGAGGAGCGATCGTGAAAGCGGATGCAGCGGCAGGCGGCGCGCAGGCGGGGGATGAGCGCGATGCGCTCTTTCTCGGCATAGACACCGGCGGCACCTATACGGACGCCGTTCTCTGGTCGCAAGCGAAGGGCGTCGTCGCCAAGGCCAAGGCGCTGACCACCCGCCACGATCTCGCCGAAGGCATCGCCAATGCTGCGGACCGCGTGATCGCAACGGCTGAAATCGATTCCGGCATCATCCGCCTCGTGTCGATGTCGACGACGCTCGCCACCAATGCGCTTGTCGAGGGCCAGGGCGGGCGCATCGCACTCATCATGATCGGCTTTGCCGAAGCGGACTTGGACAAATCAGGCCTGCGCCAGGCGCTCGGCTCGGATCCGGTCGTCTTCATCGCAGGCGGCCATGATGTGCACGGCCAGGCAAGGGCGATCGACATAAAAGCGCTGAAAGCGGTGCTACCGGACCTCGCCAAGACCGTATCGGGCTTTGCCGTCTGCGCCTATTTCGCAGTGCGTAATCCCGCGCATGAGCTGGCGGTGCGCGACATCATCAGGGAGAAAGCCGGCCTGCCGGTGACATGCAGCCACGAGCTTTCGGCCAAGCTCAACGGGCCGCGCCGGGCGCTGACCACGGTGTTGAACGCCCGGTTGATCGCCATGATCGATCGGCTGATCACGGCGACGGAAGGCTTTCTCGACAAGCGCGGCATTCACGCGCCTTTGATGGTGGTACGCGGCGACGGCGCGCTGGTTTCAGCCGCCTTTGCCAGAACCCGGCCGATCGAAACGATCCTGTCCGGGCCGGCGGCAAGCCTCGTCGGCGCGCGCCATCTGACTGGCCTCGACAACGCGCTTGTCTCCGATATCGGCGGCACCACCACCGATGTCGCGGTGCTCGACCGTGGCCGACCGCGGCTCGATCCCGAAGGCGCGACGGTCGGCGGCTTCCGCACCATGGTCGAAGCGGTGGCGATGCGCACCTTCGGCCTTGGCGGCGATTCCGAAATCGCGCTGAACGATCAGGCCCTGATACCGAAATTGAAACTGGGCCCGCGCCGGCTCGTGCCGCTTTCGCTGCTGGCGAAAAATCATGGGCCTGATGTCATCGGGCATCTCGAACGGCAGATGAAAGCGCCGCAGCCGGGCCGTCTCGACGGACGCTTTGCCTTGCGTACCGGCGTGCCGGCAGCACTTGCGGCTGGATTGACCGCTTCGGAAGCGGAGCTTCACGATCGCATCTCGCAAGAACCGCAGCCGCTCGACCGGCTGCTTTCCTCCACATCCCAGACCGCAACCCTCAACCGGCTGGTGGCGCGCGGCCTCGTGCATATTTCGGGCTTCACACCCTCCGACGCCTGCCATGTGCTGGGCCTCCAGCAAAACTGGGATGCCGATGCCGCCCGCCTTGGCGCAGCCCTCTTCATCAGGCGCAAGGACAGCATCGGGCGTCCCCTCGCCGAAACGCCGGAAGCGCTCGCCCGCCAAGTCCATGACGCCCTGATCCGCCGTTCGTCCGAAGTGATCCTCGAAACCGCCTTCGCCGAGAACGGGCTCGACGGCCCGCATACAGTAGCCAGTCCGCTCATCGAGCGCGCCCTTTCCGGAAAAAACGGCATCGCCGGCGTCAGGATCGCGGTCGACCGCCCGATCATCGGCCTCGGCGCATCGGCGCCGATCTATTATCCGGCAGTGGGCGAAATGCTCGGCGTCGAAGCGATGGTCCCTGAAGATAGCGACGTCGCCAATGCCATCGGCGCCGTGGTCGGCCAGGTCCGCGTTTCGCTCACGGCCGAGGTCAATCAGCCGGTGGAGGGCCGCTTCCGGGTCAGCGCCGGCGAAACGATCCGCGATTTCGACGACGAAGACACCGCCCTTGCCTTTGCCGCCGCGACATTGCGCGAACAGGCCGCCGCCCGCGCCGCGCAAGCCGGAACCGATGAAGCCGAGATCACCGTCAGTCACGACATCCGCGCCGCCACCGTCGAAGACAAGCGCGTATTCGTCGAGGCGACCCTGACCGCGACCGCCAGCGGCCGCCCACGCATCGCGCATTGAAGCTTGAGGGTCTTTTCCCCGGCGTTGAAAATGATATCCATTTTTGACGGATTGACGAAACGCGTGCAACGGGTTTCAACCATGCATAATTCATGAGACAAAAGCCGGACCAAGGAGTACCTGCCATGAGCAAGCGCATCGAGATCGACGGACTGAAGGTCGCGAAGGAACTCTATGATTTCATCAACAATGAGGCGATCCCCGGCACCGGCGTCGAGCCTGCCGTGTTCTGGTCGGGCTTCGCTGAGATCGTGCGGGATCTTGCGCCCAAGAATCGCCAACTTCTCGCAAAACGTGACGCGTTTCAGGCCAGGATCGATGCCTGGTACAAGGCCAAGCGCGATACCGGCTATTCCCCGGCGGAATATCAGGCCTTCCTGAAAGAGATCGGCTATCTCCTGCCCGAAGGCGAGAAATTCTCTGTCTCCACCGCCGATGTCGACCCCGAGATCACGGTAACGGCGGGCCCGCAGCTCGTCGTTCCCGTGATGAATGCCCGCTATGCGCTCAACGCCGCCAATGCCCGCTGGGGCTCGCTCTATGACGCGCTCTATGGCACCGATGCGATTCCTGAGACGGATGGCGCGGAAAGAGTCAAGGGCTACAATCCGAAGCGCGGCGAAAAGGTCATCGCCTGGGCCAAGGCATTTCTCGACGAAAGCGCGCCGCTAGCCTCGGGCAAATGGCAAGAGGTTTCCGGCATTGCCGTCGAGGATGACACGCTGGCCCTCAAGCTTGCCGGCGGCCCGACCACGCGCCTTGGGGATATCGGCCAGTTCGCCGGCTATCGGGGCGAGCCAACGTCTCCTTCCGCGATTTTGCTGGTCAAGAACGGCGTTCATTCCGAGATCGTCATCGATGCGGCCCATCCGATCGGCAAGACCGACCTGGCGCATATCGCCGATATCGTGCTCGAATCCGCCCTGACCACCATCCAGGATTGCGAGGATTCCATTGCCGCCGTCGATGCCGAAGACAAGGTGGTCGTCTACCGCAACTGGCTCGGCCTGATGAAGGGCGATCTGGAGGATACGTTCGAGAAGGGCGGCAGGCAGATGACCCGCCGCCTCAACGCCGACCGGGACTATACTGCGCCGAATGGCAAGCCTCTCGCCCTCCCCGGCCGCTCGCTGATGCTGATACGCAATGTCGGCCACCTCATGACCAATCCGGCGATCCTCGACGCCGACGGCAATGAAGTTCCCGAAGGCATCATGGATGCCGCGTTCACTGCGCTGATCGCGCTGCACGATGTCGGAGCGAATGGGCGTCATAAAAACTCCCGCGCGGGCTCCGTCTATATCGTCAAGCCGAAGATGCACGGGCCGGAGGAAGTCGCCTTCGCCTCGGAACTCTTCGCGCGTGTCGAAAAGCTGATCGGCATGAAGCCCAATACGCTGAAGATGGGCATCATGGACGAGGAGCGCCGCACCACGATCAATCTCAAGGAAGCGATCCGCGCCGCGCGCGAACGCGTCGTCTTCATCAACACCGGCTTCCTCGACCGCACCGGCGATGAAATCCACACCTCGATGGAAGCCGGCCCGATGATCCGCAAGGGCGACATGAAGCAGGCCGCCTGGATCAGCGCTTATGAAAACTGGAACGTCGATATCGGCCTCGAATGCGGGCTTTCCGGCCATGCGCAGATCGGCAAGGGCATGTGGGCGATGCCCGACCTGATGGCGGCGATGCTCGAGCAGAAGATTGGCCATCCCAAGGCCGGCGCCAACACCGCCTGGGTGCCGTCGCCGACGGCGGCAACACTCCACGCCACCCACTACCACAAGGTCAATGTCGCCGAGGTGCAGGACAGGCTGAAAAGCCGTCCCCGCGCAAAACTCGACGATATTCTCTCCGTCCCCGTGGCGAGCCGCCCGAATTGGACGCCGGAAGATATCCAGCATGAGCTCGACAACAATGCGCAAGGCATTCTCGGCTATGTCGTACGCTGGATCGACCAGGGCGTCGGTTGCTCGAAAGTGCCCGACATCAACAATGTCGGCCTGATGGAGGACCGCGCCACCTTGCGCATCTCCTCCCAGCACATCGCCAACTGGCTGCACCATGGCGTGGTCACGACTGAGCAGGTGATGGAGACGATGAAACGCATGGCCGCTGTCGTCGACAAGCAGAATGCGGGCGACCCCGGCTACCGCCCGATGGCCGGTAACTTTGACGGCTCGATCGCCTTCCAGGCCGCCTGCGATCTGGTGTTCAAGGGCCGCGAGCAGCCGAACGGCTATACCGAGCCAGTGCTGCACGCTCGCCGGCTGGAGTTGAAGGCGAAGAACCCTGCCGCCTCGCCCAACGCCTGACGGGAACATCATGCCCCGCATCCGCCATGCAACCGAAGCCGATCTGCCGGCCATTCTCGCCATCTATAATGATGCGGTGGAACACACGACAGCCATCTGGAACGAAAAGCTCGTCGATCTCGAAGACCGGCGCGCGTGGCTGAAAACGCGGAACGAAAGCGGCTTTCCCGTCCTCGTCGCGGAGCGCGACGGCAGGACGATCGGCTATGCCAGCTATGGCGCATTTCGCCCCTTCGACGGCTATCGCCATACTGCGGAACTCTCGCTCTATGTCGACAAAAGCGCGCGTGGAGGTGGTGTCGGTCGCCTTCTCCTGAGCGAACTGATCGAGGAAGCAAAGCGGCGCAATGTGCATGTGCTGGTTGCCGGGATCGAAGCCGGCAATGCCGCTTCCATCGGCCTCCACACCTCCCTCGGCTTCAAGGAAACCGGACGCCTGGCCGAAGTCGGCCGCAAATTCGACCGCTGGCTCGACCTCGTCCTCATGCAACGGATTCTCTGATTCCCGACGCAGCCATGCATTCCCGTATGGATATGCTGCGTCTTCGCATATTGACTTTTCACGGCAGCGGATTAAATTTAGAATAATTCTAAACTGGAATTCCGCATCATGTTCAGCCGCTTTTTCCGCATGGGGCGCCGCCCGTTCGACACGCTTTCCGAACAGGAGATCCTGGCGCTCGCCATCTCATCCGAGGAGGATGACGGCCGTATCTATCTCGCTTATGCCGACGGCCTGAAGGACGAGTTTCCGCAGACGGCGCAGATTTTCGAGGAGATGGCGGCGGAAGAAAACACCCATCGCGAGCGGCTGATCGAGATGCACCGCAAGCGGTTCGGCGATCGCATACCGCTCATCCGGCGCGAGCATGTCAGCGGCTATTACGAACGCAAGCCCGACTGGCTGGTGCGACCGCTTGGCATCGACAAGGTGCGCGAGACGGCCGAAGCCATGGAGGATCAGGCCTACCGCTTCTATATCGAGGCATCCAAACGGGTCAGCGACGCGTCGATCCGCAAGCTGCTCGGCGATCTCGCCATGGAGGAAAAGCAGCACGAATCGCTTGCCCACCGCCTCGGCCTGAAATTCGCTCCGACTGATGTCAGGGAAGAGGAACGCGAGACCGAACGGCGGCAGAGGATCCTGACCTATATCCAGCCGGGTCTTGCCGGGCTGATGGACGGTTCGGTATCGACGCTCGCGCCGATCTTCGCCGCCGCCTTCGCGACGCAGGATACATGGCAGACCTTCCTGGTCGGCCTGTCGGCGTCGGTCGGCGCCGGCATCTCCATGGGCTTCACCGAAGCGGCGCATGACGACGGCAAGCTCTCCGGGCGCGGCTCACCGCTTAAGCGCGGCATCGCCAATGGCACGATGACCATGCTCGGCGGTCTCGGCCATGCCCTGCCCTATCTCATCCCGGATTTCTGGACGGCGACGAGCATCGCCATCGCCGTGGTCTTCGTCGAGCTCTGGGCGATCGCCTATATCCAGAACCGCTTCATGGAGACCCCCTTCCTGCGCGCCGCCTTCCAGGTGGTGTTGGGCGGCGCACTGGTTTTCGCAGCCGGTGTTCTCATCGGCAATGCGTGAAGGGGTCAGTTCCGTCATTTCTGCAAGATAACGTTGCTCTCGCCCTTTTTGACCTGGTCAATAACCAGCAATTTGACGGGATCGGAGCCGATATTGGCTCCTTTGTGCCATTGATTGATTGATTCAATGATGAAATCGCCTGGCTTGAAGACCTGGGTTTTTCCCGTATCCTCGTTGGAAACACGCAGCGTACCTTCCAGAACATAAGCATAACGCGGGTAGAGATGCTTATGCACCGGCAATGTCGCTCCCGATGCGATCTCATACTTGGAGACACTGACTTGCACATCCCCCTTCGGCAACGTGATCGGCTGTCCCGTTATCGTTTGTTCGGATTTCAGGACGGGCGTTACCGTCACATCTTTGTCCTGCTTCATCTCCTTGGCCTGAACCGAATATGCCAAGGGGATGAGCGCGAAAGCCAAAATGGATCTCTTCATGGGAACAACTCCTGCCCAATGCAGCACGTCTCAACAAATAGTATTCCAGACAGCTCTTTTCTAGCTATGGCTGTTTAGTGGGCGTTTGCCGTTCCCCGATTATGCGTCCGCTCGTAAAGCGTGCGGATGATTCCACTTGCCGTCTTTTCGAACAGGAACGGCAGGAGCGCATGGATCATTGCAGCGAAGGCAGCGGCAAAGAGCTTGGCCGAGAAACCCGCCGCAAAGGCCATGTGCTCGAAATAGGTTTCGTCCACGGATGCCGGATGCTCGGTAAAAAGGCGGCTGATGCGCGTCGTCATGATTGTTCTCCCTTTGATCCCTCTGAAACGTTGATTTTTTGAATTTTAGCAATGAACCGCGAGCGATATGTCCCAAACTGTCCTTGAAAATCAGCAAAATTTGGGACAATCATCCCAACATGATCGTAGAAATCGATGAGCTTGACCGCAGGATTCTGGCTGAGCTGCAACGCGACGGCACGCTGTCGGTGGATGCGCTCTCGGAACGGGTGAACCTGTCGCGCAATGCCTGCTGGCGGCGCATGAAGCGGCTGGAAGAGGAAGGCGTCATCATGGGCCGCGTGGCGCTGGTCGATGCCGACCGCGTCGGCCTCGGTCTTTCCGTCTTTATCCTGGTGAGAACATCGAACCACGATCCCAACTGGCTGAAGCAGTTCCGCGAGGCCGTCTCCTCGCTGCCGGAAGTGGTCGGCGTCTATCGCATGACCGGCGATCTCGATTATGTGCTGCGCGCCCGTGTCGCCGACGTGAAGGGTTATGACCGGCTCTATCAGCGGCTGATCGCCAAAGTGCCGCTTTCCGATGTCTCCGCCTCCTTCGTCATGGAGGAGATCAAGGAAACGACAATCGTGCCCTTGGAAATCCGGTGACTGTCCTTTATTGCGGTTGACGATTTCAAACCGCTGGTGAAAAAGTCCCCGCATGTCCACCATATCGAATTCCGATTCCGCTCCGCGCCTTGGCATCGTGCGTCTTCAGCATGGCGAGGGTCTCGATCTTCCTTCCTACGAAACCGCCGGCTCGGCGGGGCTGGATCTGCGCGCCGCAGTTCCCGAAGACCGGCAGATCGTGCTTCTGCCCGGTCGCCGCGCCCTGATTCCGACCGGGCTGATCTTCGAATTGCCCCCAGGTTACGAGGCACAGATCAGGCCGCGTTCCGGCCTCGCCTTCAAGTACGGCATCACCTGCCTCAACACCCCCGGCACGATCGATTCCGATTATCGCGGTGAGATAAAGGTGCTGCTGATCAATCTCGGCGACGACGATTTCCGCGTCGAGCGCGGCATGCGCATCGCCCAGGCCGTCATCGCGCCGGTGGCGCAGGCAACCATCGAGGAACGCGACAGCGCCGGCGAAACGGTGCGCGGCGCCGGCGGTTTCGGTTCGACCGGAACGGCCTGAAAGTCTGCCATGATGGAACCGCTCGGAGTTGTCGATATGCATACCGGCGGCGAGCCGGTGCGCATCGTCACCGGCGGTTATCCGGCCCTGCCGGAAGGCACTATCCTGGAAAAGCGCAGATATGTGCGCGATAATCTCGATCATCTGCGCAAAATGCTGATGTTCGAACCACGCGGCCATTTCGATATGTATGGCGCGCTTCTGGTCGAGCCCGATCTGCCCAATGCCGATCTGGCCGTCCTCTTCATGCACAATGAGGGATATTCCACCATGTGCGGTCATGCCGTGATCGCGCTTGGCCGCTATGCCGTCGATCAAGGTTTCGTGGCTGCGGTGGAGCCCTTCACCACCGTCAATATCGAGTGCCCTTGCGGCATGGTCGTCGCCACCGTCGAGGTGAAGAACGGCAAGGCGGGCGCTGTCTCCTTCGAAAGCGTTCCCTCCTTCCTGTTTGCCGCCGACCGCATGGACATGTTCGAGAAATACGGTTCCGTGCGCTTCGATATTTCCTATGGCGGTGCGTTCTATGCGCTGGCCGATTGCCGCCAATTCGGGCTGGAGTTCGGGCGCGATCCGGTAAGCGCGTTCGTCGAGGCGGCGACCGCTTTGACCGAAGCAGCCCGACAGGGCGTACCGCTTTCCCATCCCGATCATGATGACCTGGCTTTTCTCTATGGCTCCATCCTCACCGACGGCGCCGATGCATGGTCGCCAGAGCCGACCCGCAATGTCTGTGTTTTTGCCGATGCGCAGGTCGACCGGTCACCCACCGGATCGGGCGTCACGGCCCGCCTCGCTGCCATGCATGCCAAGGGTGAGATCAGGGAGGGCCAGGTGCGCGTGTTCGAAAGCATCGTCGGCTCGCATTTCCAGGGCCAGGTCGCATCCGTCACGGCGGCGGGCAACCAACCAGCGATCATTGCCCGCGTCTCAGGCCATGCCTGGTATTCCGGCAAGGCCGAATTCATGGTCGAGGACGGCGACCCGCTCGCGCCGGGATTTCTGGTACGTTAGAGCCAATCGACGTTCCCCCATCCTTCCCAAGCTCGCCGCAATCCGTGCCTAAAAAATTTGTAATTATTATTCAGTAGGGTCCGCCGTCTACTATATGCCACACGGATCATATTCTTCACTTTACTTTGACGGTAGACGATACAGATGCCCCAGACCGCCCCAGAGCCCGAGAACGACGCCAAAACCCCGCAAAAGGCGCAGATCACCGTGCTTCCCGGTTCGGCAACGCCACCCCGTCGCAAGATACGCAGGCGTATCTGGCCCTGGCTGGCCGTTGCCGCCGTACTGGCGATTGCCGCAGCCTTCGTGATCGTCCCGCGCCTGCAGGGCCAGGAAACCGCAAGTTTCCTCAGCGAGCCGGTCACCCGCGGTGATATCGAAAACGCCATCACCGCCGTCGGCACGCTCAGCGCCATCAAGGACGTCAATGTCGGCGCACAGGTTTCCGGTCAGCTCAAATCGGTTCTGGTGGAGATCGGCGACAAGGTGAAGGAGAACCAGCTCATCGCCGAGATCGATCCTTCGTCCATTCAGACGAAGGTGGAAATCAGCAGCGCCCAGGTCGACAACCTCAAGGCGCAGCTCATCAGCAAACAGGCCCAGCTCGTTCTCAAGCGCGCCAATGCGGATCGCCAGCGCAAGCTTCTGGCGACGCGTGGCGTCTCGCAGGCGACTGTCGATCAGGCCGATGCCGATCTCACGGCCGCGCAGGCGGATGTGAAGGCGCTCGACGCGCAGATCAGGATGCAGGAAGCGCAGCTTGCCGGCGACAAGGTCGACCTCGGCTATACCAATATCTACACGCCGATGGCTGGAACCGTCGTCAATCAGACGGCGAAGGAAGGCGAAACACTCAACGCCAACCAGTCGACACCGACCATCGTCACGGTCGCCGATCTCTCGACGATGACGGTCGAGGCGCAGGTCTCGGAAGCCGATGTCGGCAAGCTGAAGATCGGCATGCCCGCTTATTTCACGCTGCTCGGCCAGCCGGGCAAACGCTTTACCGGCACGCTGCGCCAGATCAAGCCGACACCCGACACCACCAATAATGTCGTGCTCTATTACGCGCTTTTCGATGCGCCCAATCCCGATGGCGATCTGATGATCGACATGAGTGCACAGGTCTATTTCCTTCTGGATTCGGCAAAGGATGTTCTGCTGGTGCCGACGGCGGCCATCCACACCACGCGTGGTGCGAACGGCAAGCCGCAGACGACGGTCAAGATCGTCAATGCGTCGGGTGGGACCGAGGACCGCGTCGTTGAAATCGGCATCCGCAATCGCGTCCAGGCAGAGATCAAGAGCGGCCTCAAGGAAGGCGACCGCGTGGTCGTCACGTCGAGCACGGACGGAACGCAAAGCCAGGCGGGTGGCGGTTCACGCCGCATGCGCATGCGGATGTTCTGAGCATGACCAATCCGCTCATCCGGCTGGAAAACATCCATAAGACCTATTTCAACGGCGATCTCGCGGTCGAGGTGCTGCATGGCCTGTCGCTTGATATCGAGGCGGGCGAGTTTGTCGCCATCATGGGCGCGTCGGGTTCCGGTAAATCGACGCTGATGAACATTCTCGGCTGCCTCGACAGCGCCACCGGCGGCCGTTACCTGCTCGACGGCGAAGATATATCGGACCTCGATACCGACGAACTCGCCGCATTGCGCCGCCGGACCTTCGGCTTCGTTTTCCAAAACTACAATCTGATCTCCACCTCGACCGCGCAGGAAAATGTCGAGGTCCCGGCCATCTATGCGGGAACGCCCGCCGCCGAGCGTCAGGCCCGCGCGGCAGAGCTTCTGACGACGCTCAAGCTTGGCGACCGTCTGGATCATCGCCCGAGCCAGCTTTCCGGCGGGCAGCAGCAGCGCGTCTCGATCGCCCGCGCGCTGATGAACGGCGGGCGCATCATTCTCGCCGACGAGCCCACCGGCGCGCTCGACAGCCAGAGCGGCGAGGAGGTCATGGCGCTTTTGCGCGCGATGCATGCGGAAGGTCATACCATCATCGTCATCACCCATGCGCGCGAAGTCGCCGAGCGCGCCGATCGTCTCATCGAGATCCGCGACGGGCAGATTCTGTCCGACCGCACCAAGCGGCGGATACCCGACCAGACCGCCCCTCAAAGGCTGAAGCAGAATATCAGCGAAGGGGCTGCGGCTATCGCCGATTTCTCTGAAGCCGTAAAGATGTCCTTCCGTGCACTACGCGCCAATCTTTTCCGCACCATCCTGACGCTGCTGGGCATCATCATCGGCGTCAGTTCCGTCGTCGCCATGCTCGCCATCGGCACCGGCGCGCAGAAATCCATCCTCGACCGTATCAATGCCATGGGGTCGGACCTGCTCCTGATCCGGCCGAGCATGGCGAATTTCCGTGGAACAGGCTCGATCGTCACGCTCGTGCCGGAGGACGCCGACGCCATTCTGGAATTGCCCAATGTCGCGACTGCCGTGCCGGAAGTCACGGGATCTGTGACATTGCGCTACGGCAATGTCGATTACCAGTCGCAGGCCGACGGCACTGTTCCCGCCTTCACCATGGCAAAGTCGTGGCGGGTGGAGCGCGGAGACTTCATCAACCAGAACGACGTCAACACCTACGCGCCGGTTGCCGTTCTCGGAACGACCGTGGCAAAGACGCTCTTCCCCGACGGCGCCGATCCGATCGGCAAATATGTCCTCGTGCAGAAGATCCCCTTCCAGATCATCGGCGTAATGGAATCGAAGGGCGCCAGCGGTGGCGGAAACGATCAGGATGACGTGGTGATCGTGCCGCTCTCCACCGCCAATCTCAGGCTCTTCGGGCAAAAGCATGTGCGCACCATCACCGTGCAGGTCAAGGACGGCGATCTGATCGACACCACGCAGGACCAGATCCAGGCGCTGCTCGACAGGCGGCACAAGGCCGACGATACGATGATCACCAACATGTCCTCCATCCGCGAGACCGTGACAAAAACATCCAACACCATGACGCTCTTTCTCGGCTCGGTGGCGGCCATCTCGCTTCTCGTCGGCGGCATCGGCGTCATGAACATCATGCTGGTCAGCGTGACCGAGCGCACCCGCGAGATCGGCGTCCGTATGGCGACCGGCGCCCGCACCCGCGACATTCTCATTCAGTTCATCACCGAAGCGCTCGTCGTCTCGGCCATCGGCGGCGCGCTCGGCGTGGTTCTCGGATTGGGAATAGGCGTCATCGCCCGCACTCTCGGCGCGCCGATCAATTTCAGCATCGCACCGGTAGCGCTCGCCTTTGCCTGCGCCTTCGCGACAGGGCTTATCTTCGGCTTCCTGCCCGCCCGCAAGGCCTCCAGGCTGCAGCCGGCGGTCGCGCTGTCGTCGGAATAGGAATCGCCTGCCGCTCGATGGCTTATTTGAAGCGGATCGGAATGGTGAGGGACATCCGCGCCTTGGCGAGCGCCGGCGGAGGCGCCGGAAGCGGCGACGCCCGCTGCACCATTTCGACCGCCAGCCGATCAAGGGCCGAATTCCCGGAGGATCCCCGCGCCGAGAGCACATTGCCGGAAGGATCGATGCTGAAGGTCAGGCGTACCGTGCCCTTGATGCCCGGCGTACGACGCTCCAGATAACGTCTCTGGCGGTTCAGATGCGCCTGCACCTTGGCCTGCCATTTGTTGGAGCTCACCCCAGGTGAACCTGCCGTCTCGCTGTTCCGACGCGCGGCAACTTTCGGCCCGCTCCGGGCGTCCACCTGAGGAGCAGCGGCCTTCTTCTTCGGCCTGGACTTTTGAACCTTCTTTGGCTCCGCCTTCTCGACCACCTTGGGCTTTTCACGTTTTGGCTTCGGCTTTTCGACGCGTTTCGGCTTCTCGACCGGTGTCGGGATGACGACATCGGGCTTTTCCGCCTCGACGACATCAGGAACCGGCTCCTCCGGTTGTTTCATCTCCTCGACCGGCTCTACCCTGGCAATCTCTTCGGGCGGCGTTTCCGGCTGGACTTCTTCGACAGGCTCGATCGCTTCGGCCTCTTCAGTCTCGACGGGCTCTTGCGCCAGTTCCTCGGTCTCTGCCTCGGGCACCAGAGCGGCCTCTTCCACGGCCGGTGCGATCGGCTCCGGCGCAAGCTCCATCATGATGGCGGCCGGCGGCGAGCCATCCGCCTGAACGGGGGGCTGCAGATGGTGGATTGCATAAGCGCCGGCGGCATGGGCCACCAGCATCACGATACCCGCCCCGCCCCACAGCGCGACATCGCGCCAACCCGTGCGCTGCAGATCGGGAGAATGCGCCTGGATCGGAGGATGGTCTTGCGGCAGTTCGGAACGCGGGGAACGGGTCATTGTGCAGGCGCGCCTCCCGAGGCTGGCGCCGCAGCGGGTTGCATGCCGGGTGTCGCAGTGGCGTCGGCATCCGGTAACGTCTCGAGCCCGACCAGCGCTATCTTCAGATAACCCGCATGGCGCAATGCGTTCATCACATTCATCAACTCGCCATAGCCGACGGCCTTGTCGGCGCGCAGGAAGATGCGGGTATCCTTGTTATTCCCGGACAAGCGGTCGAGTGTCGCCCCGAGCGCTTCGCGCGCCACAGCGTCATTGCCGACATTGAGCACCAGATCCTGCTTCAGCGTCACATAAAGCGGCTTGTCGGGCCTTGGCTGCGATGTCGCCGAGGAGGTCGGCAGATCGACATTGATATCGACCGTCGCCAATGGCGCCGCCACCATGAAAATGATCAGCAGAACCAGCATGACATCGATGAAGGGCGTCACGTTGATCTCGTGGTTTTCCTCCAGCTCGTCACCGGCGCTTTCGCGTATCCTGCTTGCCATGACGTCTACTCCGCGGCCGAGGCTTTGCTGTCATGCGCCGCCGGCATGGCATGGATCCCGGCGGCACGGAAATCGAGATCACGGCTCACCAGCCTCTCGATGCCGGCAGAAGCATCGGCCAGAAGCTGGCGGTATCCAGTGATCGAACGGGCGAAGACGTTATAGATCACCACCGCTGGAATGGCGGCGACCAGTCCGAGCGCCGTGGCCAGCAGCGCCTCCGCGATACCTGGCGCAACGACGGCGAGATTGGTCGTCTGCGCCTCGGAAATGCCGATGAAGGAATTCATGATGCCCCAGACGGTTCCGAACAGGCCGACGAACGGGGCGGTCGAACCGATCGTTGCCAGAACGCCAGTTCCCTTCGTCATGCGCCGTCCGGCGGCGGCCTCGATGCGCGAGAGGCGCGAGGCCACGCGCTCCTTCAGCCCTTCGCCGGCGCCCTTGACCGCACCCGCCGAAAGCCGAACCTCCTCTTCAGCCGCGCGCACCAGCAGCGCGCCCGCTCCCTTGCGGGCGTGCAGCGTGCGGAATGCCTCGCTGAGGCTCTTCGCCCCGGTGATTTCCTTCAGGGCCCGCTTGGCCAGGACGCGCGCACCTGCCAGTTCCAGCGATTTGGCAAGCCACACGGTCCATGTGACGAGCGATGCGAAGGCAAGGCCGAGCATGACAGCCTTGACCACCCAATCGGCGGCCATGAACATGCCCCATGGCGATAGATCATGCGGCAGTTGCAGCTCGGCGCCTTCAACCTGATCGCCGGTCGGAGCCTGTGCCAGAGGCTGCTCCTGTACCACCGAAGGCGGGGCGGCAGGCTGGGTAGGAGCCTGCACGGCCGGCGCTTCGGGGGCTGTTACGCCGGGCTGCGGAGCCGCCGGCCCCTCCTGCGCCACGCCGGAGGCTGGAATACCGATGAGCGTAAGGCATCCGAATGCCACCGCAATGAACTTCGCCTTGAACACTTCTAAGCCCTCTTTCAACCGGTCTAGTGGAAAAGCCGGGCAGATGATGGATGCCCGCTATCGAGATTTCCCGGCAAGCCTGCCCGCGACTTGTTGGGAGGACTCTTAACCGCGCATAAGATGATAATGCAAGTCATGTTTTATGTTTAGCCCGTGACGGCGTTTTTTTATGAGACGAGATACTTGGCAGGTTCCTTGCGTTCATGTCGCAGCTTCCATATTGCGTCGCAACAGCGCGACGCCGGAAAATGACCGTTCCGCTTCGTTTTTGCGGCAATGCCTTTGTCGCGCCCGAACTATTGTGTCGCCAAACAAGGTTTGAACATGCCCGGAGGATATATGGTCGATCATTCTTACATCCTGACGCTCTCATGCGAGGATCAGCCGGGGATTGTCGCGGCGGTGACGACGGAGCTTGCAGGCGTCGGCGCGAACATCGCGGAATCCAACCAGTTCTGGGACCGCCGGACCAACCGCTTCTTCATGCGCATCGCCTTTACCGCCCCCGACAACGTTTCGAAGGACGACATCGAGCGTGGCATCAAGCCGGCGGTCGAGCGCTTCGCCATGAAGACGGCGATCGTCGACCAGGCACGCCGCCCGAAGATCATCATCATGGTGTCGAAATTCGACCATGCCCTTTTGCATCTCATCTACCAGATCCGCGTCGGCTGGCTCGATGCCGAGGTCGCGGCCATCGTCTCCAATCATGAGGATGCGCGCCGAACCGCCGAACTCGAGGGCATCCCCTATCATTGCTGGAAGGTGACCAAGGACAACAAGGCCGAGCAGGAGGAGAAGCTGATCGCCCTGGTCAAGGAGAGCGGCGCCGACCTGGTGGTGCTTGCCCGCTACATGCAGGTGCTGTCCAATACGCTGTCGAAGCGGCTCTACGGCAAGGTGATCAACATCCACCACTCCTTCCTGCCGTCGTTCAAGGGGGCCAAGCCCTATCACCAGGCCTTCGAGCGCGGCGTCAAGCTGATCGGCGCCACTGCCCATTATGTGACGCCGGATCTCGACGAGGGCCCGATCATCGAGCAGGAGACGGAGCGGGTGACGCATGCGATGAGCGCCGATGATTTCGTCGCCACCGGCCGCGACATCGAGGCCCGCGTACTGGCCCGCGCCGTCAAGCAGCACCTGGAAAGCCGCGTCATGCTCAACGGCCACAAAACCATCGTCTTCGGCTGAGGGGCAAATTTGTGATAGCCTTGCAGACGGCCGGCAAGCAGTAGCGAGCGTTGCCACGCCCGCTTTTCGCGTCTGGCCATTGAGAAAGAACGCCCCGATCCGGGAGTGGGAAGACGGGCGGTCTTGCGAACGCTCGTATGAAATAATTTGACTGCGGTCACAGGACCGCCCGTCCGGCGATTTCTGTCTCTGTCCGTTGCCTTAAGTGCTCTTTCGGCACATACCGAGCGTAGTCTCGGCAGGGTGAACCAGGACGCGAGCCTCCCCGGGCTCGCCGCTACGTCAGCGGCGAGGCGGAGGCGCCGGTTCCTCCCGCGAGACCCGCCGTCGCGAGCCGCGTTCCCGCCAGGAAGAACTGAGGGGAAGGATAAAGGCAGAGTGGAGATGGGGGATAAGTTTTTGGGAGAGTGTGTTGTGGTTGGTTTTGCCGTTCCGGAATGGATCATCGGATCAAGTCCGATGATGACGGGTTTTACGCTGCTACCAATCGCAGGCGCTGGTGCTGGTCGCAAGCGAAGGCCACCCTCGCCCGTCACGTTGGGAGCACCCGTCTTCCTCATCACCGCCCCCTTTCGTCATCATCGGACTTGATCCGATGATCCATTCCGGAACGTCACATTTCCCATCCAACCTGTCCAAATCTCTGCCCAGCCCTCGACGGCAGGACATCTTCCAAGGAACCAATTGTCTATAGGACGACGAGCAAGCGGCAATACCCCGATAGCCCTCATGGGTGGGTGCGCGGGTGGAGCAAGCGGAACGAAGCCACGAGGGCGCTTGGCGCCTCAGCCCAAAACCAATATCGCGCGCAAATCGTTGACATTGGTTCCCGTCGGCCCCGGGACAAAGAGATCGCCGATCGCATCGAAGGCGGTCCAGGCGTCATTGCCGTTCAACAGCGCCGCGCCGTCCTTATCCGCCGCAAGCAGCCGCGAAACGGTGGTACCGTCGGCGAAGGCGCCCGCATTGTCTTCCGAGCCGTCAATGCCATCCGTATCGGCGGCGAGCGCCGTGATGCCTTGCGTACCGTCGATATCGAGCGCGAAAGACAGGAGAAACTCCGTATTGCGCCCGCCCTTGCCCTTGCCGCGCACCGTCACCGTGGTCTCGCCGCCGGACAGGATCACCACCGGCTTTCTGAATGGCCGGTCTTTCGACAGCACCTCTTTGGCAATTGCCGCATGGACATGCGCGACTTCGCGCGCCTCGCCCTCGATGGCATCCGACAGGATGACCGCCTCGAAACCCCTGCGGCGAGCTTCCGCGGCAGCCGCTTCGAGCGAAACGGCGGCGGAGGCGATTACGCGCGCCTCGTGGCCGGAAAAGCACGGATCATCCGGCTTCGGCGCATGTGCCGCATCGCTCCGGAGATGCCTGAGGACAGCTTCGGGCAATTGCAGCCGATAGCGCTCGATCACCTTGAGCGCGTCGTCGCGCGAGGTCGCATCTGGAACCGTCGGCCCGGAGGCGACGAAAGCCGGGTTGTCGCCGGGAATGTCGGAAACGATGAGCGAGACGACCTTGGCCGGATGGGCGGCGGCGGCAAGCCTGCCCCCCTTGATGGTGGAGAGATGCTTGCGCACGGCATTCATCGCCGAAATCGGTGCCCCGGAGGCAAGCAGGGCCTTGTTGACGGTGATCTCGTCTTCGAGCGTCATTCCATCCGGCGGCGAAGGCAGGAGCGCCGACCCGCCGCCTGAAATCAGCGCCACCACCAGATCGTCCGCGGTGAGACCCGAAACCGCTGCAATCAGCCGTTTTGCGGCGAAAAGCCCCGCTTCGTCGGGAACCGGATGCGATGCTTCGATGATTTCGATATCGCGGCACTCGGTGCCAAAGCCATAGCGCGTCACCACCACGCCATCGAGCCGACCGTTACCTGCCTTTTCCCATGCCCTCTCGAAAGCCCGCGCCATCTGCGCCGATCCCTTGCCAGCGCCGATGACGATGGTACGCCCTTTCGGCTTTCGCGGCAGATTGGCGTCAATGACATGTTCGGGATCGGCAGCGGCAACAGCGGCATTGAAGAGAGACGTCAGAAAGGCTTTCGGATCGGTGACGGTCATCGGGCTCCTCGAAGGCAGGACATGACGGGCCGAGCGACGAGAAGGAACAGCCTCTCCCCCAGGGCCGGAATGCTCAAACACGCTTTGCCTAGTCGCACGGAAGCCGCCCCTTGTCCACAGAAGCGAACGGCCAGCACGTATCGGCGCGCATTATGCACCACAAGTGACCGGGAGGAACCAAATGTTCATCACCGGCGTTGATATCGGCCACAACGAGGGGATGATGCGACACGTTCAACCGAACCCGGCTTTCGTCAGGCTACCGCCAAAACTGGATGTCGGGGCCCTGCTCGCCATCTCCGCACGCCTGTCGATCGTGCTCCTGGCGACCATCGCGATGGTCGTCGCTCTCCATCTTGGCCGCTACATCCTTTCACCGATAGCGCTCGCCATCGTCATCGGCTTGATGTTCGGCCCCGTTGCGACCCGCCTTGAGGATCATCACGTGCCCAAGGAACTGGCCGCGATCCTCGGCGTCATCCTCTTCTTCGCGCTGATCGCCATCGGCGCGGTCATGTTTGCCGTACCGCTTTCGGTTTGGGCGGAAAAGGCGCCGGTGGTCTGGCAGGAACTGCGCCAGCAACTGATCGCATTGAAGCAGCCGCTGGAGATGCTGGGGACGCTCCAGGACCAGATCCGCAATATCACAGGCGCCGCAAGCGCTATGGCGGTGAAGGTGGAAGACGGCAGCACCGTGCAGAACATCGCCCTCCTTGCGCCGGCGATCCTCGGGCAGGTGCTGATCTTCCTGGCCAGCCTCTATTTCTTCGTCGCCACGCGCAACGAGATCAGTGCCGCCATACTGTCGATGTGCGTCGGACGGCGGATACGCTGGCGCGTCGCCCATGTCTTCCGTGATGTCGAAGCCGATGTCTCCCGCTATCTCCTCTCGATCACCGTCATCAATGCCGGCATGGGCGTCGCCGTAGGGCTCGCCATGTGGCTGGTAGGCGTTCCGTCGCCAGCCCTGTGGGGCGGACTGGCCGCGATCCTCAACTATGTCGTCTATATCGGTCCGGCGCTGATGACCGCGATCCTCCTCGGCGTCGGCCTTGCCACGTTCGACGGCTATGCCGTCTTCCTGCCGGCCGGCGCCTATCTTCTGGTCGAACTTCTGGAAGGCCAGTTCGTGACGCCCCACGTGATCGGGCGCACCATGACGCTCAACCCCTTCATGGTGTTTCTGGCGCTCACCTTCTGGCTCTGGATATGGGGTCCGATCGGCGGCTTCATCGCGGTCCCATCGCTGCTGGTGCTCTACGCGGTGACCCGCAATATCCTGCCTCATTACAGGCAGAAGCCCGCCAAGCCATTCATGCCACGCGCCCCATGAGACGGAAGCTTGATGCACAACGGAGGATCCGCCGCTCAAGGCGGATAGCATGTCAATGAAAATTCATTTGCATTGCAGCCCCAAATCACGGTCAGATAATCCCGCATCTGATCCCGGCAGGGCCCAAATGGACCTAAAATGGGAAATGTGGAGGACACGCCATGATGCACAAGGATATTCAAACGCTGGAACACGCCGCACGAACCGCGATGGCCGGCGCCTATGAGCCCGCACGGATGGACGCGCCTTCGTCGCGCGCCGCCTATATCTTGGCGGGCATTGCCGCGTTGGCGGCCGCTGCGTATTTCATGTTCGCCTGACAATGTCTGTTCGACAAGGGAACAAAAACAAAAGTTTAGGGTTAGCCTCCTGGTACAATCCGGGAGAGGAAAATGTCTCTTACAACCATTCTGATCATCATATTGATCCTGGCGCTGATCGGCGTCTTTCCGTCATGGCCCTACGCACGCGGCTGGGGCTATGGGCCAAGCGGGATAGTAGGACTTATTCTGGTGGTCCTGCTCATTCTGGCGCTGCTCGGCAGGATCTGATGTTGCGCTACCATTTCTCTTTATCCAACGTTTGACCTTCAGCCTTGCTGGAATTTAACCGCCCCTGGAGGCGAGGTGGAATTATCTCCAGGGGCTGGAGATATTCGTGGTATGGAACCCAAGCGGCAACAGGCCGTTACATCAGGCATTCAAGTCTCAATTTGCCCTAACCCCCGAAGGAGAAGCATCATGGCCCGTGCATCGACGACAATCCGCCAGCCGGAAGATATCCTCAAGGATGAGGCGTCGGATGATCTTCAGGCCCAGATCATCCGATTAAAGGAAGATATCGCCGGCATTGCCGCAACAATCGCCAATATGGGCTCGGAAAAGGTGCGCGAAGCCAAACACGGTGCAAGCGACACCTATGACAGCGCACGTCAAAGCGGCGAGGACGCCATCGGCGAACTTCGCGACCAGATCGCCCAAACGGCGCGTGACCGGCCGTTGACGACAATCGCCGCGGCGGCCGGCGTTGGTTTCCTGCTGGCATTGATGGCCCGCCGCTAAGATGCTGCGTCTCCTTCTTCCGTTCCTGACGGGCGCCGTAACCGGCGAGGTCGGCACCGCGATACACCGGACAAAACGCCGGGCCGCCACCATGCTCGCCATCGGCTTATTCGCGCTGGCGGGAGCGGCTTTCCTGCTGGTCACGATCTATTTCGCGCTCGCCCGCTACTTTGGTGACCTTTACGCCGCGCTGATTGTCGCTCTCGGCTGTTTCGCCGTAGCGATTATTGGCCTGATCGTGATGAAAATCTCCGATGCCTACGACAAGCGGCGCATGCGGGAGCGCAAGAATTTCGATGGATCGACCATTCTCACGGCAACGGCTCTGGCCGCTCTCCCTGTGCTGGCCAAACGGCCGCTCATCGCAGCCGCTCTCCCGATCATCGGCCTGGCCGCTTATGCGCTCATGTCCGACGGCACGGCTGGTGCAAAGGGTAAAACCCGCGGTGGCCCATCTGAAGACTGATCGGTTGACCTCATGTCTTGGGTAATTCGGGCACATCACTCCTTGGCACCAGGACCTTGAGCGAGCCCGGATGGATGACGATCTCAACAATTTCATCCTCGAGCGGCACCAGTTCGCCATCCACGACGGCATTCGCGTTCCTGCGCAATCGAGGGAACCGCAGAGTGACTTCCCTGGCCGTCATCTCTTCGATGTCCTTGTTGCGGCGCCAGCGTCCAAGCAGGATATCGGCCATCAGTCGTATGTAATTTTCAGAAGGAAGTGCTCGGGCAACATAGACGCCGAGATATCCGGTCTCGACATCCGGTGCATAAGGCAGCGGCGCATCGCCATAGGGATTATTGGAAAAGGCAAGAGCCGAGACATTGCGCGGCATCGTCTTTCCGGCAATCGTCAGTTCCACGGGAAAGGATGGCGGGTCGTTGATGACCATTCGGATCGCTCGCACGCTTGCGAGCATTTTGCCCAGGCGCGACTCGTAGCGAAAGTTTTTCCGGACCCTCACCATGCGCGGATGAAATCCGATCGCGAATTGGTGCACGAACGGACGGCCGTTGGCGGTGGCGATGTCGACATTGCGGATTTCCCCTGACGCCAGCGCCTCCAGGGCGGCCGTAAGCGCCAGCGGCACCTTGAGCGACCGGGCGAAGAGATTCATGGTACCGGCTGGCAGCACCGCCAGGGCAGTATCGGTTTTCCAGGCGATCTCGGCTGCCGCCGATACCGTACCATCGCCGCCGCCGGCCATCAGGACATCGCCATCGCCTTTTGTCGCCGCCTGTTCCAGTGCGGCAACGATGTTCTCCGCCGAAGTCGGACGGCAATCGATCTCATGGCCTTGACGCGTGAAGATCTCCGTTGCCGAAGCACAGAATCTTTCAATGTCCAGGGAACGGAACGTTCCGCCTTCACGATTGAGAACGGCGATGATTTTCATGCGGGACCATCCCTGGTTTGGAAGGCCACCCGCCAATCCATCAATGTTCTGACAACGCTCGGATACGGCAGAACGTTCCTGCTCGCTCTTCTCTCATTTCCGGACTTCCAGCGACGGAAAGCGGACCACCGCTCTAGTGCCGGCCCTGGTATAGGCATTGCTATCGGCATCCCCGTTGCTGCCGTAATGCGGCGTATCGCCGAATTGAACGCACAACTGCTCGATGACCAGCATTCCGAGGCCCTGGTGGCCGAGACCCTGCTGATCGTTCTTCCAGTTCCCTTGACCGACGCCGTCATCGGCGACGGTAAGAGCCAGAACCCCGTCTTCGCCGCGGCCGAAGGTGACGGATACCGTGCCCCCGCGATTATCGGGAAATGCATGTTTGACGGCATTGGTGACGAGTTCGCCGAGGATGATGCCCATCGTGGTGACGTCGCGCGCATACAGGCTGAGCGGCGCAAAGGCGGTTTCGAAGCTGATCCTGTCGCCGGACGTGAGAGAAGCCCTGATATCGTCGATCACGGCCTGCAGGAATTCATCGGCCCGCGCGGTTTCCATGTCCTCGCCAAGCCGCAAGCGGCGGTGCGCCGTCGAGATCGCCTGCACGCGGTCGCGTGCGGCGATGAGCACCCTTCGCGCATCCTCGTTGGTCGCCTGGCGCAATTGCAGCCCCAAGAGCGACGAGACGGTCGCCAGCGAGTTGCCGATGCGATGGTTGCTGTCCTGCAGCAGCACCTCGACGCGCTGGCGTTCGCGTTCCGCAAGCGCGCGCGCATTCTCCAATTCCACCGTCCGTTCCTTCACGCGCTGTTCCAGAAGGACATTTTCCGACAAAAGCGCGGACTGCCCTTCGCTAAGCTGCTTCACATAGCGCTGGACCCGGCTGAACAGGAGAGATGCAAGCATCACCGCGCTGGCGAGGGCCGCAAGGGCCGCAATCGTCAGCCAGTTGCGGGTCCGGTTTATTCTTTCGTTGCGTTCGATCAGCCGCCGGTCTTCCTCATCCATGAAGCCGCGAACCGTCTCGCGCAACTGATCCATCAGCACCTTGCCTTGATCGCTGCGGATTTTTGCAAGCGCTCTATCGAGATGACCGCCTATCGCCAGTTCGATCGTCTGTTTCACTTCCGCCTGTTTTTGTGCGGTAAGTGTCTCGATTTCCCTGACACGCGCCTCCTGTGACGTATTATCCCGCGTCATCGCCGCCAGTTGCTGCAGGGATTCGTCTATCGACAGAGAAGCCGCCCGATAAAGATCCAGATAGGAACTCTGCAAGGTCAGGAGATAACCCCGCTGGCTCGTCTCCATATTGGTGACAAGCAGCAGCGTTTTGTCCGCCTGTTGGAGCAACTGATAGGTGTTGGACACGTCGATCAGCTGTTTATTGACACCACGCGACAAAAAGACGGTGGATGCCGCCGTCAACAGCACAAGGCAGAGCGATATGATGACCGCGAGCTGCCGCCAATAGGCCCGGTGCGTCCGAAAAGCTGGCAAAGATCGCGAGGTATCGCTCATTTGAACCGCAAATTGCAAAAAGAGGCTTGTCTACGGATCAAATCATACGCTTCCGAACGTGGAAACTGAAATCCCACATTTTTGGAACGGCGGTAAAATTACGTGAAGCCATCGGTGCCTGAAGAGGCAAGCGGTCAGGCGAATGAACGTGTCGTGGTGGGTGCGGAAGTGGCGTCGGGGCCATAATCGGATTCGCCGCTGACACCCAGCAGTTCCTGGAGCCGTGCACGTGCACGGCTGACGCGGCTTTTTATGGTTCCCACCGCACAGCCGCATATCTCCGCCGCTTCCTCATAGGCAAAGCCCGACGCGCCGATCAGAATGATCGCCTCGCGCTGATCTGGAGGAAGCTGGTCGAGCGCCTTGCGGAAGTCCTGAAGATCGAGGGCGCCATATTGCGCGGGATGTACGGCGAGCTGGTTGGTAAACGTACCCTCGCTGTCCTGGACCTCGCGGCCGCGCTTGCGCATCTGGCTGTAGAATTCGTTACGCAGGATAGTGAAGAGCCAGGCCTTTATGTTGGTCCCCATCTCGAAGGATTCCTGCTTGGCCCATGCCTTCATGATGGTGTCCTGAACGAGATCGTCGGCCTTGTCCTGCTGTCCGATCAGCGAAACGGCGAACGCGCGCAAACTGGGAAGCGCCGCCAGAAGATCTCTTTTGAACTCGGTCGAGCCGTCAGCCATGGCGCTGCTCCCCATGGTACCACTCATTGACTGGAAGGATCAGGATTGCTGCGTTCAGCCTGATCGAGCTTTTCGAGAAGGTCGAGAAACCTGTCGGGAATGGTTTCTTCTTGTATCGAGGTATAAAGCGCCCTCAGTTTCGAGCCAAGTTCACTATTGGCGCCCAATTCGTCTCGGTGGGAAGAACGGTCTTCGGTTGATCCGCCGCGGCCCGCTCTCGGACGAAGATTGGATTTTTCAGTCATATTTTGTCCCAGCTATCCTTGTCTCAGCCAGCTAGCCCTGGCGTGGAATGCGCCGCACAGTTTATGCCGCATTTTCGGTCGATAATGCCGGCGAACATAAAAAGTTCCATCATTTGCGGAACTTTTTTTCCGATGTTGCGTTTCGCAACGGCTGTACCGTAACTCTTACGGGACTGAAGGGAGCTCAAAAACATGTCATTATCGACGCGTATCGCGCCGCATCTTCCATATCTGCGCCGTTTTTCTCGTGCCGTAACCGGGTCCCAGACGTCCGGTGATGCCTATGTGGCAGCAACGCTGGAAGCGCTCATCGCGGATGTTACCATTTTTCCGCAAACGTCGTCCGACCGGATCGGACTTTATCGGCTTTTCTCCGGCATGTTTGAATCCACCACGGTCCGCGTTCCCGAGCCGATGTCGGAATTCGCTTGGGAAGCACGTGCCGCAGCCAATTTATCGGCCGTCGCGCCGAGGGCAAGGCAGGCATTCCTGCTGGTTTCCGTGGAGGGCTTCAGCGAGCGGGAGGCAGCCGAGATACTGGATATCACTGAAGATGAACTTTCCTCCCTGCTCGCAAATGCCTCGCTGGAGATCTCACGGCAGGTCGCCACACGGATCATGATCATCGAGGACGAGCCGCTGATCGCCATGGATATCGAACAGATGGTGCAGAGCCTCGGCCATGAGGTCGTCGGCATCGCACGCACCCGGCAGGAAGCACTCGAACTCTATAAATCCACCAAGCCGCGCATGGTGCTCGCCGATATCCAGCTCGCCGACGGAAGCTCGGGCATCGATGCGGTGAACGACATTCTACAAAACGACACCATACCGGTGATCTTCGTCACTGCTTTCCCTGAAAGGTTGCTGACCGGCGAACGGCCGGAACCGACATTCCTCGTTACCAAGCCGTTCAACCCGGAAATGGTAAAGGCACTGATCAGCCAGGCGCTTTTTTTCGAGGAAAGTTCGAAAGTAGCGGCATGAACCATCACTTCCCCTAGGGAGAACTGGTTCTTCCCCCTAGGGAGAACTGGTTCTTCCCCCAGGGGAGAACTGGTTCTTTCCCGGGGGGAAATCCGATAGCTTCGGGGAGGCGCGCTGAGAGAGAAGAAGAACGTGAGATAAAAGGAACCTATCCTCCCCCTCGGCGTTTCGTTGAGACGAACGAGGAGGAGATTGGAAATGCTTTACTATGCACTTGTTTTTCTGGTCGTGGCGCTGGTGGCCGGCGCACTTGGTTTTGGCGGAATTGCCGGCGCATCTGCGGGTATCGCCCAGATTCTGTTCTTCGTTTTCCTCGCTCTTCTGGTCATATCGCTGGTGGCGAGCTTTATCCGCCGGGCATGAGAAACCAGAAGTGGGTGATGCTGAAGATGGAGGACAGATCGAAGCCGCTGTTCCCATGAGATTCCGGCCGCACGGCCAGCGACGCGAAACCATTGCAGGAAAAGAAAAGGCAGCCCGTGGTTTCACGGGCTGCCTTGATTCATTCCGGGCAGTTTTCCTAAGGATGATCCCCGGCGTCGCAATTATCCTCCGACCACAATTCGAGATATGACCAGCTCCATACCCACCCGTGAGCCCGACCGGAGAGATGCGAGCAGGTTGCGCGCTCTCTTGCGGGCCATACGCAACAGCAATGTCTGCGTGCTGTATCAGACTTGCGATCTGGGCTATCTGTGGGCTGAAAACCTGCCGGGTATTTGGGCGGATGCATGGCATGTGGGCGTCCATGACCACGAATTCATGCAGGACGCCATGGCGACCGAGCTCGTTGCCGCCAAACGGTCGGTGTTGGAGACGGGCGAGCAGCAAAGCGTGGAAATTGCGGTGCCGGACGGCAACCAGCTCCGCTGGTTCGAGCTTTCGATCGATTGCGACCGCGACGATGCCGAGACGATCATCGGCGTGGTGACGACGGCGGTGGATGTAACGGAGCTGAAACGCCGCGAGCAGGTTCTCAAAACCCTGTTGCGCGAGGTCAGCCACCGCTCCAAAAACCTCCTCGCCATTATCCAGAGCATAGCCATGCAGACCGCCCGCTTCACCGGAACGGTCGATGATTTCCTTTTCAAGTTCCGCGGGCGTGTGCAGTCGCTGTCCTATTCACAGGATCTGGTGACGGATTCCAACTGGCGCGGCGCTCAGCTACATGAACTCGTCCGCTCGCAAATGCAGAAATACATAGACGTCTCGGACCGGCGCTTCACCCTATCAGGGGATGATCCCTATATCTTCCCCAGCGCCGCCCTCCATATCGGTCTTGCGATCCATGAGCTGATCGTCAACTCGACATCCTATGGCGCATTGTCGAACGGTGAAGGCACCGTCGCCATATCAGGCAAGCTCGAAAATATCGGTACCGACAGGATGTCGCTGCGGATAAAATGGGACGAGAAGGTTCCCGGTGCCCTGAAGGAGCCGGATCTCAATGGCCGCTTCGGCAGCGCCGTTCTCGAGCGCATCGTGCCGATATCGGTAAACGGCACCTCCACCTACACATTAGAACATGACGGCGTGACCTATTCGCTGGACGTTCCCCGATCCCAGTTCGATCTTTGAATACGTCGCTTCGACGCATAAAAAGATCGCCACAGGGCTGGCCCATGACGATCACTGGAACTCGCACACCGTCTATATCAGGACCTGTGCATCCCTTTGCGGTGTACGATGGCCGCAAGCATTGGGGGAATGACTTACGACCTCGGTGCCCGGCATCATGAGGGGGCGGGGTCCGCCAGGCACCGATACGTCCTAAACGCGGTCAAAGGCGAAAAGTTCCGTAAAAATCAGAGGTCCGCGAGTTTTTACTCGGATATCTGCATCTTATACACGCAATCGTGAGTACATATTGAGTGGGAGCCTGCAGAACGCCTCCTGAATCGGAACCGATTAAAGAAGAATTGCGTAAAAGATTCAATATTTTATAGCGTATTTTATGAATCCTAAGGGACACCCCGCGTTGTAGAGCGGCAAACGGAACTATTTTGCCATTTTCTCCATTGATTTTGTCAAAGGAGACAGGCCATGGAACAGTTGGCTGCCATTATGCTCTTGATTACATGCTCCGACGATCTGGCCGTATGCAAGGAACGGCCGGCGCCGACCGTGTCCTATGAAACGATCGCGACATGCGAAACGGCATTGAAACCGGCTGTCCGCAATCTCGCTGCGGAAAGCTCGAAAGTCTTCGGCAAATGCGTCGAGGTCGATCCGGAAATCATGGAGCGCGATGTCGCCATTTATTGGGAAATCGATCCGAACGACGAACTCAAGATCACCATCCGTGAGGAACACGAGGACGAAAACCCTACGATAACCGCGGAAAACCACCCGCAAACGGGCACGATCCGGGCTCAAAATTAAAGAATTGACGGATTCCGCTTTCAGGAAACATCGATCCAGTTCCTGTCGCGGAACGAGCGTGCCATGGCATGGACTGTGCGTTCGATGCGAAACCCCGTTTCAAAATCGATGATATGCGCTTCCCTGTCGCCCGAAATGCAGCGGATCAATTCCCGGCATTCGATGATCTTGAGATCATTGAAACCCAGCCCATGCCCCGGCGCCGGTATGAACCGCCCGTAAGGCTCGTGCTGCGGACCGGTCAGAACAGTGCGAAACCCCTGCTCGGTGCCGCGGTCGCTGGTCAGGTAGAGCTGGAATTCGTTGAACCGTTCCTGATCGAACAGGATCGAGCCGCGCGATCCGAATATCTGCAGCGCGATACGCCCCTTGCGCCCCCACGCGGCGCGGTTGAGCTGCAACGTGCCGGAAGCGCCGTTCTCAAGCCGGATCAATACATTGGCGACGTCATAGGTCTCGACCTCGCGCTCCCCGCCATCCCCCGTCTTCCGCCGCTCCTGCGGTTTCATCATATCGCATATGACGCTTGCCACGGGACCGAGCAACGTCGTGATCAGCGATAGCGGATGGACGCCGAAATCGTCGAGCGCGCCATAGCCCGAAGCGGCCTCGTGCTTGTCGGAGAACGGCGCGTCGGGGTCCGCCATGAAATCCTCGTCCATCTCGACGCGGACATGATTGACCCTGCCGATGGCGTTCTCGCGCAGCAACCGGCCGATATGGCGGATGGCAGGGTTCTGGATATAGTTGTAGCCAAGCACGGCCACCTTGCCGGATTGCCTTGCCGCCTCCAGCATCGCCTCCGCATCCCCGAGATCGGGCGCCATTGGCTTCTCGCACCACAGATGTTTGCCTGCCCGAAACGCTGCAACGGCCATTTCGGCATGGAATTTGTTCGGCGTCGTCACCGAGACGACATCGACCTCCGGATCCTCGACAACCCTACGCCAATCACCTGACGATCTGGCGAAGCCGAACTCCGCCGCCTTGTCGCGCGCCAGTTCCTCGTTCGCCTCGCCCAGATGCACCAGAGCGATATCGGGTGTGTCACCAAAGACCGGCTTGACCGCATTCCAGGCAAGGGCATGGCATTTGCCCATATAACCCGTGCCGATCAGACCGACGCCGATCTTCTTCATGCCATTCCCTCCCAATGGGCCAATTCGGAACGATTGGCCCATACCAATAATAATTGGAATTTTTATTCCATCTCCGCCATAGTCCGTCAAGCACTGCGTATGAGCCGGGGATTTTCGAGGTAGCGGCTGGCAGCGTAAGGGCCAAAATGCAAGAACTGCCGAGGGAGGCGGAGAGACAGGATGAACATGAACAACGGCGTCAACACGGGCGACGCGCCAAGGAATTTCCATAGCCTGCGCGAACGCATTCTGGAACGGCGCGATCTCTTTCCGAAACGCCTTTCGCAGGTCGCGGCCTTCGCTCTCGACAATCCTGACGAAATGGCGTTCGGCACGGCGGCGAGTATCGCCGCGCGCGCCCATGTGCAGCCTTCCACGTTGGTGCGCTTCGCCCAGAGCATCGGCTATGCCGGCTTTTCCGATCTTCAGGCGGTGTTTCGCGAGCGCCTGCGCGAGCGCCCCTCGACCTATGACGAAAGACTGGAAGCCCTGCGCAACGACGCCAATCGCGATTCCAGCGCCGCGATCCTCGGCGGCGTCATCGCCGCCGCGCAATATTCCGTCGAGAGCGTTTCTTCCGCCATCGGCAGCCAGCCCTTTGAAAAGGCGGTCAAGACGCTTGCGGCAGCCGAGACCATCTTCCTCGTAGCGCAGCGCCGCTCATTCCCCATCGCGTCCTATCTCGCCTATACGCTCGGCAAGCTGAAGGTGAAAAACCAGCTCGTTTCCTCGCCCTTCGGCATCGAAAGCGAGCAGATGGCCTTCGCCACTCCGCGCGATGCGGCGATCGCCATATCCTTCTCACCCTATGCGGCGCCCAGCATGGAACATGCGCGCGTGCTGTCGCAGGCCGGCGTTCCGGTGGTCTCGATCACCGACAGCGCGTTCAGCCCCCTCGTGCCGCTCTCGCAGCACTGGTTCGAAATCGCCGAAGCCGACTTCGCCGGCTTCCGCTCGCTTTCGGCCAGCATCGCATTTGCCCTGGCGCTCGCCATTGCCGTCGGCGAAGAACGTACACGGACAAAGAAATAATCAGGATATCAGCCGAGTTTCACCGGTCTGCCCGTCTGATGCGCTGTCGTTGCCGCATCAGCAAGCCGCTGCGCCTCCAGACCGTCCCGGCCATTCGGGCGCGGCTGTCTGCCCTCGGCGATCGCGTCGATGAACGCTTCGACCTCCCGGGCATAGGCTTCCGCATAGCGCTCGAGGAAAAAGTTCTGCACTGGATCGGCGGTGATGCCCCTCTTGGCGGCAAGCCGCACCGTCGTTTCGTGCACATTGCCCGCCGAAATCATGCCCTCGGACCCATGCACTTCGACCCGCTGGTCATAGCCATAGGTGGCGCGGCGTGAATTGGATATCTGGCAGATCTTGCCCGAAGCGGTCTTGAGCAGCACGGCAGCGGTATCGACATCGCCCGCCTCGCCAATCGCTGGATCGACCAGCGATGACCCGACCGCATGGACTTCCACCACCTCCTCGCCGAGAAGGAAGCGCGCCATATCGAAATCATGGATCATCATGTCGCGGAAAAGGCCGCCCGAATGCTTGATATAGGAGACCGGCGGCGGCGCCGGGTCGCGCGACAGGATGGTGACGAGTTCGACCGTCCCGACCGCACCCGCGGCCACACGCGCCTGCAACGCCGCGAAATTCGGATCGAACCGGCGGTTGAAGCCGATCATCAGCGGCACGCCTGCCTTTTCGACAGCCTTCAGCGTTTCCTCGATACGCGCTGAAGAAAGATCCACTGGCTTTTCGCACAACACCGCCTTGCCCGATTTCACCGCCCGGTCGATGAAATCCGCGTGCGTATCGGTCGGTGTGGCGATCAGCACCGCGTCGATATCCCCGGCCGCCAATATGTCGTCCAGCGTGCGCACCGATGCGCCCGTCGCCTCGGCCAGCGATTCGGCCGCGCCCGGCATCGGATCGGCAATCGCCGCTAGTACCGCACGTTTCGACGCGGCAATGTTTCTCCCATGGATCTGGCCGATGCGGCCAGCCCCCAACAACCCGAAACGAACCATAATCTCCTCCAGAAAACGCTGAAAAACACCTCGACCCCGAAACGGAACATACATTCTGAATTGACTATTAAACAGAATTTATGTTTCATTTTCGAAATTCATAATAGCGTTTGCGCCGATCGTCCATCCCTTTTGCGGACGTGAACAGAAGCGGGAGAAAAAAGATGCCACGCCCACCGGAAAAAAAGCTCGATGTCATCACCATCGGGCGTGCCTCCGTGGATCTTTACGGTCAGCAGATCGGCTCGCGGCTGGAGGATGTGGCGTCCTTCGCCAAGTCGGTCGGCGGATGCCCGGCGAACATCGCCATCGGCACAGCCCGGCTCGGGCTGAAATCGGCGCTGCTCACCCGCGTCGGCAAGGAGCAGTTCGGCAATTTCCTGCGCGAGCAATTGCTGCGTGAAGGTGTTTGCGACAAAGGCATCATCATCGATCCCGCACGCCTCACCGCGCTCGCAATCCTTTCCGTCGAGAACGACAAATCATTCCCGTTGCTTTTCTATCGCGAAAACTGCGCCGACATGGCGCTCGATCCCGACGACATCGACGAGGAATTCATCGCTTCCGCCAAGGCGATCGTCGCCACCGGCACCCATTTTTCCAGGCCCAACACCGACGCGGCCCAGCGCAAGGCCATCAGGATAGCCAAGGCCAATGGCGGCAAAATCGTCTTCGATGTCGATTTCCGTCCGAACCTGTGGGGGCTGGCCGGGCATGCCGAGGGCGACAATCGCTACGTTGCCTCAGCGGAAGTGTCCAACCGGCTCAGGACCGTTCTCGCCGATTGCGACCTGATCGTCGGCACCGAGGAGGAAGTGCTGATCGCGTCGGGCGAAAGCCATCTTCTCACGGCACTCAAGACCATCCGAGCGCTCTCACCCGCCACCATCGTCCTCAAGCGCGGCCCGATGGGCTGCATCGTCTATGAAGGCCCGATCAGCGATGATCTCGAAGACGGCATCGTCGGCAAGGGTTTTCCCATCGAGGTCTATAATGTTCTGGGCGCCGGCGACAGTTTCATGTCCGGCTTCCTGCGCGGCTGGCTCGGCAGCGAGAGCCTTGAGACCGCCGCGACATGGGCCAATGCCTGCGGCGCCTTCGCCGTTTCCCGCCTGCTCTGCTCGCCGGAAATCCCGACCTTCGAGGAACTGCAATATTTCCTGAAGCACGGCAGCCCGCATCATGCGTTGCGCAAGGACGAGGATATCAACCACGTTCACTGGTCCACGACGCGGCGCGGCGATATCCCGTCGCTGATGGCGTTCGCCATCGATCACCGCATCCAGCTCGAAGATATCGCCAAACGGGCCGGTGCCGATCCCGCGCGCATTTCCGCCTTCAAGGTGCTGGCGGTGAAGGCTGCCGCGCGGGTGGCGGATGGCCGGCCAGGCTACGGCATGCTGATCGATGAGAAATTCGGCCGCGACGCATTTTTCGAGGCGGCGAAGCACGGTTTCGACTGGCTGGGCCGTCCTGTCGAGCGCCCGGGCTCGCGCCCGCTTCGCTTCGAGTTCAGCCAGGATATCGGTTCGCAACTGGTGGAATGGCCGGTAACGCACACCATCAAATGCCTGTGCTTCTATCACCCCGACGACCCCGAGGAATTGAAGAAGGAACAATCCGAAAAGCTGCGCACGCTCTACGATGCGGCTCGCAAGGTCGGCCGCGAGCTTCTGGTCGAGATCATCTCCGGCAAGCATGGGGCCCTCGATGGCAGAACCATCGCCCGCGCCCTGACCGAGCTCTACGATCTCGGCATAAATCCCGACTGGTGGAAGCTCGAACCGCAGGCCTCAACCGAGGCGTGGCGTAGTATCCAGAACATCATCGCCACGCGCGATCCCTGGTGCCGCGGCGTCGTGCTGCTCGGCCTCGAAGCGCCGCACGACGAATTGGAGGCGGCCTTCGCCGCAACTGCCGGGATCGACGTCGTCAAGGGCTTCGCTGTCGGCCGCACGCTCTTCGCCGACCCGGCGGAAAAATGGCTCGCGGGGCAAATCACCGACGACGAAGCCATCGCCGATATGGCTGCGCGGTTCGAAAAGCTGACCCGCGCCTGGCTTGACTCCAGAGGTCGGAAGGCTGCCTGAATCCGGATAGATTATACGCGGCAGAATAGATCGCGCAGGGAGGAAATGAGATGACGAAGACGATAAGACTGACCATGGCGCAGGCGCTCGCCCGCTTCCTGACGCGCCAGATGACCGTCATCGATGGCAAGACCGTACCGATCTTCGCCGGCGTCTGGGCGATTTTCGGCCATGGCAATGTCGCGGGCATGGGCGAGGCGCTCTATGCGGTGCGCGACGAACTGCCCACCTATCGCGCCCATAATGAGCAGGGCATGACCTTTGCCGCCACGGCGTTCGCCAAGGCGTCATTCCGCCGCCGCTTCATGGCCTGCACCTCGTCCATCGGCCCCGGCGCGCTCAACATGGTGACGGCGGCGGGCGTCGCCCATGTCAACCGCCTGCCGCTCCTGCTGCTTCCAGGCGATGTCTTCGCCAGCCGCATCCCCGATCCGGTTCTCCAGCAGGTCGAGAATTTCGCCGACGGCACCGCCTCCGCCAATGATTGCTTCCGTCCCGTCTCGCGCTATTTCGACCGTATCACCCGCCCCGAACAGCTTATCCCCGCACTCGCCCGCACCATGCAGGTGCTGACCGATCCCGCCGATTGCGGCCCCGTTACCCTGGCGCTTTGCCAGGATGTTCAGGCGGAGGCCTTCGATTACCCCGAGGATTTCTTCGCCGAGCGCATCTGGACGCCGCGACGCCTGCGCCCGGCGCTGGACGAACTTGAAATTGCCGCCGCCGCGCTCGCTGAGGCGAAGAAGCCCCTGATCATCGCGGGCGGCGGCGTGCTTTATTCCGAGGCGTCGGAAACCCTCAGGCAATTCGCCGAAAAGCACGCCATACCGGTCGCCGAAACCCAGGCTGGCAAATCCTCGCTTCCCGCCGACCATCCGCTCAATCTCGGCTCCATCGGCGTCACCGGCACCTCCGCCGCCAATGAACTGGCTGCGGAAGCCGATGTCATCCTTGCCGTCGGCTCACGCCTGCAGGATTTCACCACGGGCTCATGGAGCCTTTTCCGCAACGATGCCAAGACCATCATCGGCCTGAACGTCCAGCCCTTCGACGCCGGCAAGCACCGGGCCTTGCCGCTCGTTGGCGATGCCCTCACGGGACTTGGCGAACTCGCGCAGAAACTTGGATCCTACGCCGCCCCCGCCTCATGGCAGGACAAGGCCAAGACGGCGCTCGCCGCATGGAACGAGGCGGCCGACAAGGCGACTGCGCCCACGAATGCGGCGCTTCCCTCCGATGCCCAGGTAATCGGCGCGGTGCAGCGGCAATTGACCGCTGACGCAACGGTCGTCTGCGCTGCCGGCAGCCTGCCGGGCGAATTGCACAAGCTTTGGCGTCAGGGCGCACCCGGCTCCTATCACCTCGAATATGGCTTCTCCTGCATGGGCTATGAGATCGCCGGCGGCCTCGGCGTCAAGCTCGCCAAGCCCGATAAGGAGGTGGTCGTCATGGTCGGCGACGGCTCCTACCTCATGCTCAATTCCGAGATCGCCTCCTCGGTCATGCTCGGCGCAAAGCTTACCATCGTCGTGCTCGACAATCGCGGCTATGGCTGCATCAACCGGCTGCAGATGGCGACAGGTGGTGCGAACTTCAACAATCTGCTGCGTGACACCCATCACGAGACATTGCCCGATATCGATTTCCGAGCACATGCGGAAAGTCTCGGCGCCGAGGCGGTCAAGGCCTCGTCTATTGCCGAACTTGAAACCGCGCTCGAACGCTCCAAGACCGCGACGCGCACCACCGTCATCGTCATCGACACCGATCCGCTCATCACCACCGACGCCGGCGGCAACTGGTGGGATGTCGCCGTCCCCGAGGTGAGCAGCCGCAAGCAAGTCGAAGCGGCGCGCAAAGAATATGAGGAGGCCCGCTGGCTCCAGCGCATCGGTAATTGAAAACGAATTTCATAATCCATTCCCAAAGACGGAGAAAACATATGATCCGCATCGGCGCCAATCCGATCGGCTGGTCGAATGACGACATGCTGGAAATCGGCGGCAATATTCCCCTTGAGCAGTGCCTGACGGAAGCCAGGGCCGCCAGCTTCGAGGGCATGGAGCTCGGAAACAAATTCCCGCGTGAGGCCGAGAAGCTGAAACCGATCCTCGACGCCCATGGCCTCGCTCTCGTCGGCGGCTGGTATTCGACCGAGCTTCTGCTGCGCGATGTCGCCGACGAGATGAAGAACGCGCGCGCCCATATCGATCTCCTGAAGGCGATGGGCTGCAAGGTCTTCATCGCGGCGGAAACCTCCAACGCCATCCACTCCGACAAGAGCCTGCCGCTCTCCGCCCGCCCGGTTCTGGAAAAGCAAGCGTGGAAGGAATTCGGCGCGCGCTACACGCAATTCGCCGAGCTCTTGCGCGAGGAAGGCCTGCAACTCGTCTACCACCATCACATGGGAACGGTGGTGCAGAGCGAGGCCGAGATCGACCGCCTCATGGAAGTGACCGGCGAGGCGTTCCACCTGCTGCTCGACACCGGCCACGCCACCTGGGGCGGCGGCAACCCGGCGCGCATCGCCCGCCACTATCGCGACCGCATCAGCCATGTCCATTGCAAGGACATCCGCGAGAAGGTCATGTGGCAGTCGCAGAGGGGCGACTGGTCGTTCCTCGACTCGGTTCTGGCTGGCGTCTATACGGTTCCCGGCGACGGCTTCATCGATTATGTGCGCGTGCTGAAAGAACTGCCTGGTTATTCCGGCTGGGTCGTGGTCGAAGCCGAGCAGGATTCCGAAAAGGCCGATCCGGCGACCTATGCTAGACTGGGCCGCAAGAATCTTGCCGGCTTCATCGAGGAAGCCGGGCTATCCCAATGAAAGAGGCAAACTTGAGCCAGAACAATTCCCATACCTTTCTCGACCCGCTGTGGCGGCGCATCGTGCTCGTCGGCTTCTGCGCCGCCTGGAGCCTCTACGAATGGACGAACGGCGAAGCCTTTTGGGGCACGCTTACCGCGGGGATGGCCGCCTATGGCGCCTGGTCCTATCTGCTGAACTACGAGCCGAGCAGCAAAGACCCTGACGAAAAAGGAGAGTAACCCGATGTCGAAACTGCACGTCAAGCCGTCCGCCGGCACCGGCCGCATTATCGACATCACGCCGCAATCGGCGGGCTGGACCTATGTCGGCTTCGCGCTGCACCGCCTCGCGCCCGGACGCTCCGCCAGCGGCAGCGAGAGCGATCGCGAGACCTGCCTCGTCTTCGTCACCGGCAAGGGTAAAATCGTCGCCGACGGAAAAGATCTCGGTGTGCTGGGCGAACGCATGTCACCCTTCGAAGGCAAGCCCTGGTCGGTCTATATTCCCGCCGGCGCGTCATGGACGGTGGAAGCCGCCACCGACCTGGAACTCGCCGTCTGCACGGCGCCGGGCAGGCCGCACAGCCATGCCGTCCGGATCATCGCCCCGCAAACGCTCGGGCAGGAAACCCGCGGCAAAGACACCAATGTGCGCCATGTCGTCAACATCCTGCCGGAAACCGATCCCGCTGCCGATTCGCTCCTCGTGGTCGAGGTCATCACCCCCGGCGGCCATACATCGAGCTATCCCCCGCACAAACATGACAAGGACGATCTGCCGCGCGAATCCGAACTCGAAGAAACCTATTACCACCGCCTCAATCCACCCCAGGGCTTCGCCTTCCAGCGCGTCTATACCGATGCGGATGAAACCGGCAGGCGCAGGCTCGACGAGGTGATGGCGGTCGAGGATGGCGATGCAACGATGGTGCCGGAGGGCTATCACCCCTGCGCCGCCATTCACGGCTATGATCTCTATTATCTCAACGTCATGGCCGGACCGAAGCGAACATGGAAATTCCACAACGCGCCGGAGCATGAATGGCTCATCAAGGGCTGATTGCAACAGTTAGCAGCGCGGATTGAAGCGGGAAGCTCCGGAATGGATCATCGGGTCAAGCCCGATGATGACGGAGAGAGGAGCGTCTTCGCGCTTCGCCAACATTGGCGATTGACGACCGCATCAAAACAGCCGTCATCATCGGGCTTGACCCGATGATCCATTCCGTAACGTGTCCAATACCGCTACGGCCCAGAAATTCCGCGATCCTTATTTTGCCTGGCGCTTGCGCCCGTAAAGTTCGAGCCTGTGGTGCACGATATCATAGCCGAGCGAGCGGGCGATTTCTTCCTGCAGCTTCTCGATACGGTCGGAGCGGAATTCGATGACGTCGCCGGTTTCGATATCGATCAGGTGATCGTGATGCGCGCCGCTCGCCTGCTCGAAACGCGACGGCCCGCCATTGAAGGCATGGCGGTGGATGGTGCCGCGCTCCTCCAGAAGCTTCATCGTGCGATAGACAGTCGACAGTGAGATGCTGCTGTCGACGGAAACGGCGCGGCGGAAAATCTCCATCGCGTCCGGGTGGTCTTCCGTCGCGGTCAATATGTCGAGGATAACACGCCGCGGCCGGGTGATCCGAACGCCGGCGTCGCGCAATTCCTTCTCATAATCGGGCTTGTGATTCATCGTTGTCATAGAGCCGATTATGCGCCAGTTGACAAGCATTTGCAAAATTTTGCGGATGAATGGCGACGTTAATGCCCGGCCAAATAGCGATGGCGGTCAGCCGGAAGCCGTCGTGACTTTCTTGCGGGATGCTTTTGGCGGAGTTGGCGCCGGTGGCACTCCGAAGAAGAGCGTGCTTGCCACGCCCGCCGCAATGTCTAAAGCCGCTTTCCATGCCGGCTTTGGTTCGGGATGCTCCGGCAAGTCGGCCTTTTCCCGGATATCGGCCAGCAGATCTTTCGCGGCTTCATAGTCGCTATCGATCACCATGACCGGGATACCGCCAAACGCGATCATCATGTGGGGAGCATTGTTGGCAACTTCTGTCGGCGCGAAGGCATAAATTCCATGTGCCTGCAGCATCGAGACACAGATCTTGGCTTCGATGAGACTGTAATAGACCGTTACCGTGACGAGTTCTCGATCCATTTCAACCTCCTGACACTATTATGGCTGTCACGAGATGAACGAGAACTATGGCTTCCGTTCGACCGGCGCCAGCTATTTCGAAACCAGGCAAATACTGGCACGCCCAAGGGGAATCGAACCCCTGTTTCCGCCGTGAGAGGGCGGCGTCCTGGACCGCTAGACGATGGGCGCGCGGCAGCGCCGATATAATCAAGCGCTGATGAAAGCGCAATGATTATTCGGGAAAATAATGCGCCATGGCCAAAAACCTTGTCTGGCGCAGGAAAACCGCATCAATCGAGGCTGCCGAGACGCATGCGGGCGACGATGCGGGACTTGCGGAAATCATATATGACGATCTCGGTGCCCCCGTCCGGCAAAAGCGTCTCGAGCGAAACATGATCGCCGGAAAGGCTCTGCGACAAGAGACGGGTGCCGGCTGCCAGCGGAACCTCCGATTCGATGACAGCAGGCGGAATATCCTGACCGGACGCATCCTGCCCCGGGATTTCCGGGTGGGGCAGCGAGGTTTGCGTCTCGTCGGGGCGGGTGACCTTGTAGACAACCGCCGCCAGCACCGCCATAAGACCGATAAGCATGACACCGATCGAAACCGCCAGAAGCCTCATCATCTTGCGGCGCACCCGCTCCATGGCGGGATCCAGCGGCGGTTCCTCCGGATCGGCGCCGGGATAGGCCTGGCGATCAGGATATCCCTGATGATATCGGTCCTGCATCAAATGTCTCCGGTTCATACTGGGTGGCGTGATAACGAAGGGAAGAGACGATTGAAAGAGCTAATTGCCGACGCGGATGCCGCGGGAAAGCGCCTCGACCAGTGGCTGGCGGCGCAGCTTGCCCCGGATCTGTCGCGCAACCGCATCCAGTCGCTGATCGCAGGCGGGCAGGTTACGGTGGACGGTAAGCCCGTCCACGAACCCAAGCACAAGCTGCGTGAAGGCGCGTCGATCCTGCTGGAAATGCCGGAGCCCGAGCCGGCCGAACCCGAGGGCGAGGACATCCCGCTCGACATCCTGTTCGAGGATGATGATGTCATCGTCATCAACAAGCCGGCGGGGCTGGTCGTCCATCCTGGCAATGGCAACTGGACCGGCACGCTCGTCAACGCGTTGATCCATCATTGCAGCGATACGCTTTCGGGCATTGGCGGCGTCAAGCGGCCGGGCATCGTCCACCGCCTCGACAAGGAGACGAGCGGCGTCATGGTGGTGGCCAAGAACGACCGCGCCCATCGGCACCTGAGCGAGCAATTCGCCGATCATGGCCGCACGGGCGATCTCGAGCGCGCCTATCTGGCGCTGGTCTGGGGCACCACGGATCGCGCCACCGGAACGGTCGATGCCACGCTTGGCCGCTCGCACCGCGATCGCACCAAGCAAGCGGTGGTCAGCGACAGCCGCGACGATGCCCGTCATGCGGTGACGCATTATTCCGTGATCGAGCGTTTCGGCGCGAAAGAAGACGCGACCGCCCTCGCCTCGCTGATCGAATGCCGCCTGGAAACCGGCAGGACCCACCAGATCCGCGTCCATATGGCTCATATCGGACATCCCCTGGTTGGTGATATGGAATATGGCAGCGCGTTCAAGACCAAGGCCAACAAGCTGGCCGAACCCTTGAAGCAGGCAGTGACCGACTTTCCCCGGCAGGCCTTGCACGCAAGGCTGCTGAGTTTCGCCCATCCTGCGGATAATGCCGTCATGCGCTTCGAAGCGCCGCTTCCGCAGGACATGGCCGATCTGGTCGCAGCGTTTCGAACCCACGCTGGTTAAATGCGGTTCTCATTTACTGGCATCGCCGGATTTGGGCGCGATGCCGATGCAACGAACCGCTTTTGTCTAAAAGTGAAAGACCTGAGGACCAGAAAAGCCGTTCGGATTTGATTTTATTTGTTTCGGTAAAAGTGAAACTTTTCGCACCGAATTATCGTTCACTTTGATGTGACAGATTGTTTCGCGCCTTAAAGGATCGTGTTTTCGCCTAAATGATGATTATATAGGTCATCTTACGCCCGAGGTGCGAAGGGCAATCGGGCGCAACGGGTCTGCCGCGTTGGAGATCCGATATCTAAAGAGGAGGGTGCTATATGGCCCAGAGTCTTCCAAGTCTTGTTTCCGGTGATGGCGGTCTTACCCGCTATCTCGAGGAAATCCGCCGTTTTCCCATGCTTGAGCCGCAGGAAGAATACATGCTGGCCAAGCGTTATCTCGAACATGCCGACCCGCAGGCCGCGCACAGGCTCGTAACCAGCCATCTTCGTCTCGTGGCGAAGATCGCCATGGGCTATCGCGGCTATGGGTTGCCGATCGGTGAAGTCATCTCCGAGGGCAATGTCGGCCTGATGCAGGCGGTCAAGCGTTTCGAACCGGAGCGCGGCTTCCGCCTGGCCACCTATGCCATGTGGTGGATCAAGGCTTCCATTCAGGAATACATCCTGCGTTCGTGGAGCCTTGTCAAAATGGGGACGACCGCCAATCAGAAGCGTCTGTTCTTCAACCTGCGCAAGGTGAAGAGCAAGATCCAGGCGCTCGATGAGGGCGATCTCAACCCTGAACAGGTCAGCGAAATCGCCACCCGGCTGAATGTCAGCGAGGAAGAGGTGATCTCGATGAACCGCCGCCTCTCCGGCGATGCTTCGCTCAACGCGCCGATCCGCGCGACTGAGGGCGAATCCGGCGAATGGCAGGATTGGCTCGTCGACAAGAGTTCAAGTCAGGAGCAGATCCTGATCGAACAGGACGAGTTGGAAAACCGCCGTTCGATGCTGACCGGCGCCATGGCTTCGCTCAATGATCGCGAACGCCGCATCTTCGAGGCGCGCCGCCTCTCGGATGATCCGGTGACGCTCGAGGATCTGTCGACCGAGTTCGGCATCAGCCGCGAGCGTGTGCGCCAGATCGAGGTCCGCGCCTTTGAAAAGGTGCAGGATTCGGTGAAGGCGGCGGCGATCAGCCAGCAAAAGGCACTGGTCCATACCGGTGCTGCTCAATGATAAGATAACAGCCTGACACGGTTGATAAATGAAGAGGGCTCCGTCAGATAGACGGAGCCTTTTTTGCTGGAGCGGCGGCTAATTTGATGCAATCGCTTGGCCTTGCATCGTTCTGCACCGCCAGAACTATGGAACTGGCGAGACATGGATTCCTGTGACAAGCACAGGCCCGGGCACAGGAATCCATACCTCGACGATGCCGCCCGCTGCTACGGTTGGAATATGGGTACGACTGTCAAGTTCGATCAGCAGAAGCTTTCACCTGGACCCAGTGAAAGGTTCAGGTCCGGTTGACGGACACGCCGCCATCCGTAGAAAAATGAAAAGGCCCCGCAATAATAAGCGGAGCCCTTTCATTTTCTGCAAGTTTCAAGCAACCGTCGCAGGCGCGGTCGTCAGCCTCCGGTATTGCCGTCGCCGTTGCCCGTGTTGCTCCAATCCTTCAGCACCTCGTCGAAAACCTTGTCGCCGGGCACGCCCTTTTCAACGGTGATGAGCGCGCGGCGACCCGTCCGGTAGGTGATCGGGATGTCGATCCATTGCTGGCGGCGCATGAGCGTCATGTTGGTATCCACGGCGGTGCGTGCATCGTTCAGCGCCACGATGAAGAAATTGTCGGCGATCTTCGCTGGAATGGCGATCAGCGGGCTTCCGGCGGACTGTTCGGTGTCCTTGAACGTCACACGCTGCACATTGTCGATCGCACCACCGGCAAAATCATCCGGCACGGTGAAGATCATTTCAATCAGATGGCTCGCCGGCAGCGACTTGTCGGTATTGCGGCGAATGAGCATGCGCAGGTTGAGATTGCCTTCCGGCACCGTGACATCGGCCCGGATCGCCGGCTCTTCCGGTTCACCCTCACCGGGCGATTCCTGCACGACGGACCAGACGACGGAACCCTTCTTCGCCGAGCCCGCGTCCTGGCCACTGCGTTCCTCATAGAAGAAAGCCTGCTGCCCCACTGGAACCGCAGCGGGCTTTTGCGGCTGCGCCTCATCGCTGGATGCGGTAACCGACGTCCCCTCGCCCACTCCGGGCTTGTCGCCCGCCGGGCCCGGATCGACTTCCGAACCATCCGGCATCAAGCGCTGTGTCAGCTTCGGCTGTGCCGCTGGCTGCTGGCTGGCGTCGTTTTCCGGGGGCGGCGCAGGTGTTGTGTCTGCCGGCGCTGGCTGCTGCTCCTCTGCGGGCTGCCCCTCCGAGGCCGCCGGCGCCGGTTCGTTGGCGACGTCACCACTTCCGTTGAACCGGTCCATGATACCAGTCATATAGGTCTGCAACTGTTCCGTGTTGCTCCAGGCGGCATATCCGATACCGCCGAGCACAAGCAGCGCGATCAGACCGAGGATCAGCCCCCGGACCGGCCCGCGCCGTTCCTCATTGACTTCATATGGTGCAGCGCGTGCGAAAGCGTCTTCCTCCGCACGATCCTGGCGCCATTCGTCACGCTCGCCGCGATCGATCGAAAGCACCGGGTCATCCTCGTGCGAAACCGGTAGTCGCGATGCCGCTGGGCCTTCCGCGGTGAAATCCGGCATCGTATGGGAGGAAGGTATCGGGGCAGGCTGAGCACCCCTCAGGAACTCCTCAAGCGGATCGGAGGACTGTTCCGCCTCACCGACGGGCTCGGCTTCCGGCACGCTCGTTTCTTCCGCAGCGGCGGTTTCTTCTACGGGATTTTCTTCGACAGCAGGCTCTTCCGCGACAGGTTCCTGCGGAATGACCTCGGGCGCCTCATCTATCTCGGGCGTCTCATATTGAGCTTCGACTTCGCCAATGGCCTCTTCCAGCGCCTTGCGCTGACGGTTGGCGACAGCGGCCGGCGCATTGGCGGAAACGAGCTTCTGCTCGATCGTCGCACGTGCCTTGGCATAGACGCGCTGCCGCAATTCGGGCGTTGGATGCGCCTGTCCGTCTATGGTCTTTTTCAGTACCGCTGCGAAATCTGCCATGCCGTAGTGCTCGTGATCTGCTAATAAGTGTCGCTATTAAAGTGCTCAATAATCACAATAATCAAGCAAAAGCAAAATTTCCGGGATGATTTCCCTTCCATAAGCACCCACGCGTTCGGCGGCTGTAAAGATCAATCCTGGAAGGGATCCGTCACCAGGATCGTGTCCTCGCGTTCCGGGCTCGTCGAAAGCATCGCCACCGGAGCCCCAATCAGTTCCTCGATGTAGCGGACATATTTGACCGCCTGAGCCGGAAGCTCGTTCCAGGACCGCGCCCCCGCCGTCGTCTCGGTCCAGCCGGGCAGCGTCTCGTAGATCGGCTTGACACGGGTCTGCGCGCCCATCGAAGCGGGCAGATAGTCGATCCGCTTGCCGTCCAGCTCATAGGCGACGCAGATCTTGATCTCTTCAAGCCCGTCGAGAACATCGAGCTTGGTCAGCGCAATGCCGGTGATGCCCGATGTGCGAACCGTCTGGCGCACGATGACCGCGTCGAACCAGCCGCAACGACGCTTGCGGCCCGTCACCACCCCGAATTCATGGCCGCGCGTGCCGAGAAAATTGCCGATCTCGTCATCGAGTTCGGTCGGGAACGGCCCTTCGCCGACGCGCGTCGTATAGGCCTTCGTGATGCCCAGCACATAGCCGATCGACGTCGGTCCAAGCCCAGAACCTGCGGCGGCCTGCCCGGCAACCGTGTTGGACGAGGTCACGAAGGGATAGGTGCCATGATCATTGTCGAGCAGCGCGCCCTGAGCACCCTCGAACAGGATGCGATCGCCCGCCTTGCGGCGCTCGTCGAGCACGCGCCCGACCTGATCGATATAAGGCAGGATCTCGCCCGCCACCGAGGTCAGCTCCTGCATGATGGCTTCGACCGCGATTTCGTCCAGCCCCATGCCGCGACGCAGCGCGTTGTGGTGGGCGAGCAGGCGCTCCACCTTCGGCTGCAACGTTTCCGGCTCGGCAAGATCGATGACGCGGATGGCGCGGCGGCCGACCTTGTCCTCATAGGCAGGACCGATGCCGCGCTTGGTGGTGCCGATTTTCAGGCCGGAATTGGAACCTTCGCGTATCGCGTCGAGGTCACGGTGCAGCGACAGGATCAACGGCGCGTTCTCGGCAACCCGCAGCACATCGGGCGAAATCTCCACCCCCTGCGCCCGCAGCTTGACCACTTCGGCGACGAAATGATGCGGGTCGACCACCACGCCATTGCCGATGACGCTGAGCTTGCCGCGCACCAGGCCGGACGGCAGCAGCGAAAGTTTGTAGCTGACACCGTCGATCACCAGCGTATGCCCGGCATTATGGCCGCCCTGATAGCGCACGATCACATCGGCGCGTTCCGACAGCCAGTCGACGATCTTACCCTTGCCCTCGTCGCCCCACTGCGACCCGACGACAACCACATTGGCCATGAAGAGATTCTCCGCTCCGGGCGGAACTCCGCCCGCCATGAAATGACAAACGTGAGCCTCTATATAGGCTCAACCCCCAAAGCGCGACCTTTTCTTTTAGAGTCTGTCAGGGCTAGCTTGAAATAGCCTCCCCCTCGCCGTCATTCGAAGTCCTCGGGTTAAACCCGAGGATGTCCCGAGAATCTGCCGTGGCTGATCGGCGAGGGCCGTATTTTCTTCTCTTTTTTCTTATGGCAGATCCTCGGGACAAGCCCGAGGATGACGGCAGAACATGGAGCGTTGTCCTGCCAATGTTTCAATCAAACCATGACAGACTCTAATGTCACACGGTGGAAAGCGTCCGCACCATATACCGCGCATCATCGGAATAGCTCAGCAGCTTGGGCGCCAACTCCGGCACGTCCACAATGGAAAACCCCTGCTTCCGCCAGAACCCCGACGAACCATTGACCGCCACGAGCGACATCGATCCGAAGCCGTCGCGCATCGCCTGTTCGGCCATCATCGTCACGATGCGACCGGCGAGACCGCCGGAGCGGGCTTCCGGCATGAGGGCGATATCATGCAGATAACAGGTGCCTGCATCGGGGGGAATGGTCCCCAAAAGCGTGTTCAGCTTGGGGACATGCCCCCTCATCCAGGGGTGGCTCACCCCATATCCGGTGACCCCTCCCGCGCCTTCAAGCACGAAACAGCCGGCGGGATAGAGGCTGAGCCGTTCGATATAAACGGCGTCATCCTCGAAGAAATCCGTATGAATGGCGGCGGCAATAGCGCTGACGCGGGGAATATCCTCCCCGCGCATCAGCCGCCAGTGCCGACCGCCAGCCATTCTTCTTTAAGCCTCGGCCACATCGAATTGCAGTGGCCGAGCGGAATTGATCGCCGTATGCGAGCGCAACTCCTCCAGAACATTTTCGGGGACCCGCTCATCCAGATAGAGCAGCGCAATCGCATCGCCGCCCGGATGATTACGGCCCAGCGAGAAGTTGGCGATATTGACGCCATGCTTGCCGCAGACCATGCCGAGCATACCGATCATCCCCGGCGTGTCGTTATTGGTGGTGTAGAGCATGTGCTGGCCGACCTCGGCATCCAGATTGATGCCCTTGATCTGGATGAAGCGCGGCTTGCCATCGGAGAAGCAGGTTCCGGCGATAGACCGGGTGCGCTGCGTGGTTTTCACCGTCAGCTTGATATAGCCGTCGAACACGCCGGACTTGTCGCGCTTGACCTCGGAAACGATGATGCCGCGCTCCTTGACCATGATCGGCGCGGAAACCATGTTGACGTCCGACATCTGCGGACGGATCAGTCCGGCAAGTGCGGCGCTGATCAGCGCCCGCGTGTTCATCGCAGCGGTAATGCCGTCGAACAGCACTTCCACTTCCTGGATAGGCTCATCGGTCACCTGGCCCACGAACGCGCCCAGCACTTCCGCCAGCTTGACGAAAGGTTTCAACCGAGGCGCTTCCTCTGCCGTGATCGACGGCATGTTGATGGCGTTGGAGACGGCGCCCTTGATCAAATAATCCGACATCTGTTCCGCGACCTGCAACGCAACGTTCTCTTGCGCCTCCGAGGTCGATGCGCCCAGATGCGGCGTGCAGACGACGTTTGGCAGGTGGAACAGCTCGTTCTCCGTCGCCGGCTCCACCTCGAACACGTCGATGCCCGCGCCCGCGACCTTGCCGGACTTCAGCCCCTCAATCAGATCCTTCTCGACGATCAGCCCGCCACGCGCACAATTGATGATGCGCACGCCCTGCTTCATCCTGGCAATGGCGTCGGCATTGATGATGTTGCGGGTCTTGTCGGTGAGCGGCGTATGCAGCGTGATGAAATCGGCGCGTGCAAAGAGTTCGTCGAGCTCCACCTTTTCCACGCCGATCTCCTGCGCGCGGGCTTCGGACAGGAACGGATCGAAGGCGACGACATGCATCTTGAGGCCAACGCCGCGCGTCGCCACAATCGAGCCGATATTGCCGCAGCCGATCACGCCCAGCGTTTTGCCGGTGATCTCGACGCCCATGAAGCGGTTCTTTTCCCATTTGCCCGCGCGGGTGGAGACATCGGCCTCCGGCATCTGGCGGGCAACGGCGAACATCAGCGCGATGGCATGTTCGGCGGTGGTGATCGAGTTGCCGAACGGCGTGTTCATGACGATGATGCCGCGGCGCGACGCCGCCGGGATATCGACATTGTCGACGCCGATGCCGGCCCGGCCGATCACCTTGAGCTTCGTGGCGGCGGCGATCAGCTTTTCCGTGACCTTGGTGGCCGACCGGATCGCCAGACCGTCATACTGGTCGATGACTTCGAGAAGCCTATCCTTGTCCTTGCCGAGATCGGGCAGATAATCGACTTCGACGCCGCGGTCTTTGAAAATTTGAACGGCGGTGGGGGAAAGTTTGTCTGATACGAGAACGCGAGGCATTGTGATATCCTTGAATGTGGTGCGCTTCACCCTCGCCCTTCGAGGCTTCGTTCCGCTTCGCTCCACTACGCACCTCAGGATGAGGGTGAAGGACAGCACGCTCCAACAGCCTCATGGTGAGGATGAAGGACGGTGGCGCTCCAGTAGCCCTCATGGTGAGGTGCGAATGGAGCGCAGCGGAATGAGCCTCGAACCACGAGGGCGCTTGGCGCAGTTTCCAAATGAAAAGCGTCAGGCCGCCTTTTTCAGCGCGGCCTTCTGATTGGCAAAGGCCCAGTCGAGCCAGCCGGTGAGCGCTTCGAGATCGGATGTCTCGATGGTCGCGCCGGCCCAGATACGCAGGCCCGAAGGCGCATCGCGGTAGGCGCCGATATCATAGGCGACGCCCTCCTTGTCGAGCGCCGAAACGATGCCCTTGGCGAAGGCGGCTTGAGCATCCGCATCGAGCGCCGTCACGTCTGGGTCGACGATGGTCAGGCACACGGACGTGTTGGAGCGCGTAGCCGGATCGACCGCCAGATTGGCGACCCAAGGCGTCTTCTCAACCCAGGCGTCGAGAACCGCAAAGTTCCTGTCCGCACGACCGATCAGCGCATCGAGCCCGCCGATGGACTTCGCCCAATTCAGCGCATCGAGATAATCCTCGACGCACAGCATCGACGGCGTGTTGATCGTCTCGCCGGCGAAGATACCCTCGATCAGCTTGCCGCCCTTGGTCATGCGGAAGATTTTCGGCAGCGGCCATGCCGGCTTGTAGCTCTCAAGCCGCTTGACGGCGCGGGGCGACAGGATCAGCACACCATGCGCGCCCTCACCGCCCAGCACCTTCTGCCAGGAGAAGGTGACGACATCGAGCTTGGAGAAATCAAGACGTTGCGCAAACGCCGCCGAGGTGGCGTCGCAGATGGTCAGGCCCTTGCGGTCGGCGGGGATGAAATCGCCATTGGGGACGCGAACGCCGGAGGTCGTGCCATTCCAGGTGAACACCACGTCGCGGTCGAAATCGACCTTGGCGAAATCGACGATCTCGCCATAAGGCGCCTCAAAAATGCGCGCATCGAGCTTCAACTGCTTGACCACGTCGGTCACCCAGCCAGCGCCGAAGCTTTCCCAAGCGACCATATCAACGCCGCGTTCGCCCAGCAGCGACCACAGCGCCATTTCAACGGCGCCGGTGTCCGATGCCGGCACAATGCCGATGCGGTAATCGGCGGGAACCTGCAGGATTTCGCGGGTAAGGTCGATGGCGTCCTTCAGCTTGGTCTTGCCGATTTTCGCGCGATGCGAACGGCCAAGAGGCGCATCGGCCAGCGCTTCAAGCGACCAGCCGGGACGTTTTGCACAGGGACCAGAAGAAAAATTGGGAGTGGCCGGACGGGTGTCCGGCTTGGTGATATCAGTCATTTTATCCTATCCTCTCAGATAGCACGCCTTTCGGTGGGGAAAGGTGGCCCGCTTCGGGAATTAGGAGAAATGTCGCATCCAGTCAAGAAATTTGTTTGACCGCGACGCCAGTTTTGCGGGGAGAACAAAATAGCGCGTGCCTGTGAGACCAGCTTGAAACGCCCCCTATAGCGGCTCCCGTTTTGATGGAATCGCTTGCACCATGCCCCTCACCCTTACCCTCTCCCCGTCAAGAACGGGGAGAGGGGGCCATGGACGTTGCCACCTCCTCCTTCTCCCCCCGTGCGGGGGTGAGAAGCGGTCCGCGTAGCGGACAAAAAGCCAACGATTTGGCTTTTTGAGCGACGAACGCCCGGAGCCATAGCGTAGGGCCGGGCAGGAGCCGGCAGGCGGATGAGGGGCATTCCAGCTACATCAACGCTTCTACCTCACCGACCCTTCAAAACGCGGTCGACCAGACCCCATTCCACCGCCTCCTCCGCCGTCATGAAATGGTCCCGGTCCATCGCCCGCTCGAATTCCTCATAGGAGCGCCCGCAATGCTCGGCATAGAGCCGTGTCATGCGCTGCTTGGTTTTGAGCGTTTCCTCGGCATGAATCAGGATATCCGACGCCTGCCCCTGAAAACCGCCCAACGGCTGGTGGATATGGATACTGGCGTTGGGCAGCGCGACACGCTGTCCCGGCTCGCCCGCCATCAACAGGAACGACCCCATCGAACGCGCCGTCCCCATGCAAAGCGTATGCACCGGCGCCTGAAGAAATTGCATGGTGTCGTACATGGCAAGGCCGCTCGTGACCACGCCGCCCGGCGAGTTGATGTAGAGATTGATCGGCTTCTTCGGATTTTCCGCCTCGAGAAACAGCAATTGCGCGCAGATCAGCGATGAGATCGTATCGTTTACCTCACCCGTGAGAAAGATGATCCGCTCACGCAGCAGGCGGGAGTAAATGTCAAAAGACCGCTCCCCTTTGCTGGATTGTTCCACGACCATAGGGACGAGCTGCATCGCTTCGCGCATCGGCGAACTCCAATGTTTTCTGGTGTTTTGTTTCAGGTATTTTCAGGTATTTAGAGTGTGTTAGACCAGACTAGAAACAGCTTCCCACCCTGACCGTCATCCTCGGGCTTGTCCCGAGGATCTGCCGACGGATGGCCTGTCAGGACGGTAATCACTTTTCTTCTTCTTATGGCAGATTCTCGGGACAAGCCCGAGAATGACGGCAGAACAAGGGGCCCTATTCTGCCAGTGTTTCAATTAAACCATGACACCCTCTAGAAAGACCCTGCCGCGTCAGGCGGCGAGCATGAGGGGCGGACTGTTGCCGTTTGCGGCAACCATCCGAACGAGCCTCGAATCGGTCAGTTCATGGACAACCCGAAGGCACGTCCCGCCGGTATCGTTCGGGGCGACCGTGAACGTCACGGTGCTTTCGAGGAATGGCGGGGCGTCATCGCGCATCGTGTATCGAACGGCCTCGCCGGGCGTGACGGTGGTCGCTTCCGCCTCGGCCAAAGCCTCTTTCGGCAGCCAGTTTTCGCGAAACTCAGGAATGCTGATGGCGCGCCAGACCTTTTGCGGTGCCTCATCCAGGTCGAATTCCAGCTCGATGCCGTCGCTCAGTTCGTCGTTCATTGGTCCATATCCCTAAGCAAGACCTTGAGCGCTTCGATGCGCTGCGGCCAGTAGGCGCGATATTTCGCCAGCCACTGCGCGATGAGAGCCAGCCCGTCCGGATTGACTTCGTAATGCACGAACCGCCCCTGCCGCTCTTCCCGCACGAGATTGGCGCTACGCAGCACCTGTAGGTGTTGCGACATGGCCGGCTGGCTGATCTCCATGCCCTCGCGCAAGGCGCTGGCATTCATGCCGCCGCCGGCCAGCTTCTCGAAGATCGCGCGGCGGGTCGGGTCAGCCAAAGCTTTGAAAATATCATTCTCGATCATGGATAACAGATAAGCATACACTTATGCGATTCGCAAGCCTGCTTCTGACCGAGCTAAAAAGAAAAACCGCTCGCAACATCCCTGTTGCAAGCGGTTCCGTATTTCAACCCGGTCCGTTGACCGGGCTTCTTATTTGTAAACCGGCGCCGGACCTTGATCGTAAACCGGCAGCGGTTCCGGCTGATAGACCGCCGATTGCGGGCCGCCGAACTCGTAGCGCAGGCCGACACGGACCTGGTGCACCGAGAAGCCGTCATCGTAGCCCTGCGGTCCCGTTGCGCCGGCGGCCTGATCGAACGCATCCCAGCCAAAGGCCTTGCCGCCCCTGACGTGCGAATAGCGATAGCCGAAGTCGAGCTTGGTATTCCTCGTGATATCGACCGATGCACCGGCCATCAGCGCCCAGGTGAAGCGCGTCGATGTCAGCCCGCCATGATCCGCTTCATAGCTGTTGCCGCATATGGAGGGATCGTAGCAGAAGGCCCGGTTTTTCAGCGTGCCGTATTTGACGCGCGTGAAGCCGAGACCGCCGCCGATATAGGGCGTGATTTTGCCGAAAGTGACGAGGTCGACATAGGCGTTGGCCATCATCTCCCATGCGGTTATCTTCGACGTATCATCGAAGAAGAGCACATCGCTGAATTCTGTCGAGCCGTAAACGTCGCGCTTCCAGAAGCCAAGCGTCGCATCCGCCCGCAGATACCGGTTGAAGCGATAACCGGCGCCAACGCTGAAATCCGTATTGCCGCGCAATTCGATCGTGTCGTAGTCGCGTTCGGTAATGATGCCGCTGTCAAGCACACGATAGTGCCCGTCGGTCTCGGAATTGAAGCTGTGGCCGACATCGCCACGCAGATACCATCCGGATGCGACCGCAACGGGAGCGGGCTCCACGATGACCGGGACAGCTTCGGGCTGCGCATAGACCGGGCCGTAATCGGCGGCGAAAGCCGCGCTTGCCATGGGCCCCGCCATGAACGCACCGGACAATGCAGCCATCAAAATACGCTTGTTGCTCGTCATGTAGAATCCCCACGGAACGTTGCAAAATCGCTTTTGCCGTCATTCTCCCGATCATTAACCAAAAATCTTAAGCAGCCGTTAAGTATACATGCGCCCCAGGCAAATAAGCCGAGAAATCCATCCGGATCTTCATACGCGAAGAAAAAAGCCCGAACGAGTCGGGCTGCTGGAGATTTGGAAATGTCAGGGTTATTTGTAAACGGGCAGTGGTTCCGGCGCATAGGCGACGGCGGACGGTCCGCCGAACTGGTAGCGCAGGCCGAGGCGGACATCGTGCAGCGACAGGCCGTCATCATAGCCCTTGCCGACAAAATCACTGCCGGCGAACATGTTGCCGCCTTCGACCCGGCGATAGCGGTAACCGGCATCGAGCTTGAGGTTTTGCGCCAGATCGATGGAGACGCCTGCCATGAGTGCCCAGGTGAAGCGCCAGCTCGCCGCGCCATCATGGTGCTCCGTGCCGCTCTGATCGAAATCGCCGCCGATGGTATTTTCCAAGGCCGACCATTTGACCCGCGTGCCGCCGATACCGGCACCGACATAAGGCGTGAAGCCGTTGAAATTGCCGAGATCGACATAGGCGTTGGCAAGGATCGACAAGGCCGAGAGCTTGCTGCTGTCGTTCGACGTACAAGCGAATTCCGCACCGCCTGATGTGCAGGTGCCAACGGTGCTTCCGGAGAATTTGGAGCGGGTCAGATAATCCGCGGTCAGGTCGGTACGAAAATAATCCGTCACCTGATAGCCGATGCCGCCGCCAATGAGGAACGATCCCTTCAGATCGCCATCCAGTTGGTTCTCGCCAATGCCGCTGCCGCATTCGTCGCAGCCGAAGGTGGCATAAGAGGCATCGCGAAACTTGGCCCAGGAATAGCCGACATCGCCACGCAGATACCAGCCGCCGATGGAAGGCGGAACCACGACTTCAGGAACGTACGGCGCTTCGGGCATCGGCTCCATGAAATCCGCTGCGAAAGCGGACTGAGATGCCCCGGCGACGGCCAGAAGTGCCGCGCCAGCGATGAAGGATCTTATCTGATTGTGCATGGTCGCTTTCCCATCGGACTTTCTGGCGCCCGCGCGCCGTATCCCCGTTGACTTCAATTGCTAGAAATAGACAGGAAAAGTTAAGCTCAGCTTAACCCTGTTTTTTCATCATTCTTATCAAGAAAATGCCGGCTATCGCGGATATCTGGAGCATCCGCCGGGATCATGCGGGCCAAAGAAAAAGGCTCCGTTCAGGAGCCTTTTCGAAGCAAGTTGGAAGCGGAGAACACACGTCAAGCAGCGGTGCGGACACCGGAGAGCACGTTGACGATATCATTGACGACGGTCTCGACGAGATCGCGGTCGTCGCCTTCCGCCATCACGCGGATCAGCGGTTCGGTTCCCGATGGCCTGATGACCACACGTCCGGCTTTGCCGAGCCTGTCGCGGGCATCGTCGATGGCGATCTTGACGCCCTTGTCCTCGAGCGGCTTGCCACCGGTGGTGCGCACGTTCTTCAAAAGCTGCGGCACCGGCTCGAACTTGCGGCAGACCTCGCTCAGGGGCCGCTGCTGTTCCTGCATGACGGCAAGGATCTGCAATGCCGATACGAGACCGTCTCCCGTGGTCGAAAAATCGGAAAGCACGATATGGCCGGATTGCTCTCCGCCCACATTGAAGCCATGCTCCCGCATATGTTCCACGACATAGCGGTCGCCAACCTTGGTGCGCGCCAGCGTCAGCCCCATATTGCCGAGGAAGCGTTCGAGACCGAGATTGGACATGATGGTGGCGACGATACCGCCGCCGGTCAGCCTTCCCGAATTGGCCCAGGATTCGGCGATCACCGCCATGAGCTGGTCGCCATCGATGACATCGCCATCTCCATCGATCAACAGCACCCGGTCCGCATCGCCATCGAGCGCGATACCGAGATCGGCCCGCACCTCATGCACCTTCTTCTTAAGGCCAATGGGATGGGTCGAGCCGCAATCCACGTTGATATTGATGCCGTTCGGCTCGTCATTGATCGTGACCACCTCCGCACCCAACTCCCAAAGCGCCGTGGGAGCGACCTTGTAGGCTGCGCCATGCGCGCAGTCGACGACGATGCGCAGTCCGGAAAGCGACAAATTGCGCGGCAGGGTCCGCTTGGCGAATTCGATATAGCGGTAGATATCGCCATCGACACGCTTGGCCCGCCCGATCTCGCCATTGCTGGCCAGCTTGCTGCTCATATCCTCATCGATCAGCTTTTCGATTTCCAGTTCGAGTTCATCGGAAAGCTTGAAACCGTCGGGACCGAAAAGCTTGATGCCGTTATCATAATAGGGATTGTGCGAGGCGGAAATCATCACGCCGATATCGGCGCGCAAGGAACGGCATAGCATCGCCACGGCCGGCGTCGGAATAGGTCCGAGCAGGAACACATCCATGCCGGTCGCGGTGAAGCCGGCCACCAGCGCATTCTCCAGCATATAGCCGGAAAGCCGGGTATCCTTGCCGATCACGACACGGCTGCCCTGGCCGGAGCGTTTGAAGGTCAGGCCGACGGCCATGCCGACTTTCATGGCGATATCGGGCGTCATGGGGAAACTGTTGGCTTTTCCGCGGATGCCGTCCGTTCCGAAATATTTGCGACTCATGATTGTGCCTTATATGAGCTTGGCCAATTTTTGGCTATTTTATCGCAGAAATAGCAACTCTGCGCAATTTCACCTTTGTAAGCAGCCTACATCATACCGGTAATGGGTGAAAAAGATGCAAACGGAGTTATAGACCCGAAATCCTTGATCAAGGCTTTCAATCTGCTTTGCCGGCAATCTGCTTTGCCCGCCCGGTGCAACCATGGCGTATGGGAGCGCGGTGCGTCCTTTTTAGGGCGCCACGCAACGACCTCGTAACTTTTTACTGAAGGCGCATCGGCTCAAACGAAACAGCCGGACTTTCGCCCGGCTGCTGTTCGTTGGAAATATGAATCCAGTCTTATGACTGCGGCTGCGGCTCCATCCCGGTATCGGGTTCGTTGCCCTTGCGCTTCTTGGCGGCACCGGCTTTGGGGACGCTGGACCCGCGCGAGGGCGGTGTGTCGTCGCCCATATCACGCGCCGGTTTCTTGCCGGCAATCAGTGCCTTGAGCTCTTCGCCGGACAACGTCTCATATTCCAGCAGCCCTTCGGCGATGGCGATCCATTCCTTCTTCTTCTTGGTCAGGATGCCGCGAGCCTCGGTATAGGCGTTTTCGATCAGCACGCGGACCTCCGCATCGATCAGCTGCGCGGTTTCTTCCGATATGTTCTGCTGGCGGGCAACGGAGTGGCCCAGGAAGACCTCTTCCTGGTTTTCTCCATAGGCCACCTGGCCGAGCTTGTCGGAGAAGCCCCAGCGCGTCACCATGGCACGGGCAAGCTTGGTCGCCTGCTCGATATCGGAGGATGCGCCCGAGGTGATGTTCTCCTTGCCGAACTTGATCTCCTCGGCAATGCGGCCGCCCATCATGATGGCGAGCCTGGAAACCATCCACTTGTAGCTCATCGAATATTTATCGCCTTCCGGCAGCTGCATGACCATACCCAGCGCCCGGCCACGCGGGATGATGGTGGCCTTGTGTACCGGATCGGCAACGGCAACGTTCATGGCGACAACGGCATGACCGGCTTCGTGATAGGCGGTCAGCTCTTTTTCTTCCTGCGTCATGGCGCTCGACCGGCGCTCCGCGCCCATCATCACCTTGTCCTTCGCATCCTCGAATTCGAGCATGGTCACGAGGCGCTTGTTGCGCCGCGCCGCCATCAGGGCGGCCTCGTTGACGAGGTTCATCAGATCCGCACCGGAGAAACCGGGCGTACCGCGCGCCAATATCTTGAGATCGACATTGGGCGCCAGCGGCACGTTGCGCACATGAACCTTCAGAATCTTTTCGCGGCCGGCGACATCCGGGTTCGGCACGACCACCTGACGGTCGAAGCGGCCCGGACGAAGCAGCGCCGGGTCGAGCACGTCGGGACGGTTGGTCGCGGCAATGAGGATCACGCCCTCATTCGCTTCGAAACCGTCCATTTCCACGAGAAGCTGGTTCAAGGTCTGCTCGCGCTCGTCATTGCCGCCGCCGAGACCGGCGCCGCGATGACGGCCCACGGCGTCAATCTCGTCTATGAAGATAATGCAGGGTGCATTCTTCTTCGCCTGCTCGAACATGTCGCGCACACGAGAGGCACCAACGCCGACGAACATTTCGACGAAATCGGAGCCGGAGATGGTGAAGAAGGGCACGTTCGCTTCGCCTGCGACGGAGCGGGCGAGCAGCGTCTTACCTGTTCCGGGCGGGCCGACAAGCAGCACGCCACGCGGAATCTTGCCGCCGAGCCTCTGGAACTTCTGCGGATCACGCAGGAACTCGACGATTTCCTCGAGATCTTCCTTGGCTTCGTCCACACCAGCCACGTCCTGGAACGTGACGCGGCCATGCGCTTCCGTCAAAAGCTTGGCCTTCGACTTGCCGAAGCCCATCGCCCCGCGTGAACCGCCTTGCATCTGGCGCATGAAGAATATCCAGACGCCGAGGATCAGGATCATCGGCAGCCATGAAAGCAGAATGCCGATGAGCGAACTGGAGCCGTCACTTTCGGGACGCGCCGTAATAGCCACACCCTTGCCCTCGAGCCGCGAGACAAGCCCGGTATCGCCGGGAGAGTAGGTCTGGAAGGTGGTGCCATTATCTGAGTAGGACCCGCTGATCCGCTCTCCGGTAATGGTCACCGACTTGACCCGCCCGTTCGCAACATCATCGATGAACTGTGAATAGGAGATTTCGCGTGACGACGTGCGCTGCGCCGGGCTCTGGAACAGATTGAAAAGCGCAATCAGAAGAAGGGCAATAATCGCCCACAGGGCGAAGTTGCGATAATTCGGGTTCATAACGGGTCCAATCGGTCATCACATCCATTCCAGAAATACCCGGAATAGCAATTTCATCTAACATAGGATCGAAGCAAGGCCTTGCCAAGGCGGACCAGACATGTTGCAGCGATTCTTATCACTCTGGTTTACAACATATTTGGTGATCTTGGGGGCTCCGGATAAGGCCCCCGCGCGAACAGATGCGCCGCGGCATTTGCAAGCACGAGATCGTGCCCTGGCAGGACCTTGTCGAACAGGGCTATATAGCGCGTCACCGTCAGCCCGGCAGGCAGGAAGCGGTCGCCCGTCAGCGAGGGAATATCCACCATTTCTCCTCCAACACATACCCCGGGGCCCGTCAAGGCGGCGGCGCGATAAAACGTCCCGCGCTCAATCCCGCGATCCGTGCAAAACGTGTCGAATTCTGCCGCAGATGGCGGCGCGATCCGCACGCTCTCGCCGCCTGGAATATTGTTGGCGATCCGGTAGCGTCCATCCCAGGCAGCACTTTCGCCGCAAGCGAGCACCAGTTCCGGCAGTCCCCGCGCCTCACGCCAGATACGATGCCGCTTCGTCCCGAACTGGATGATACAGCCGCCGAGACCAAGTCTGGCTGATCCGCCGCCCTTCGCTGCGAGGTGGGATGCCAGACGCTCGCGCTCCGCTTCGCCAGGCAGGAATCTGCGTCCGCCGATGATGGCGACGAGGACGCCGAGTGACAGAGCAGCGACATCTTGTCCCGCATCTGCGAGCCATCCGGCGTCGACGACCGCCACTTCGCCGGGTTCGACATGTACCTTGTCGCTTTCCCCGGACAGAAAAGCCGCCGCCGCGCGACTTTGCGCCTTGCGCGCCGCCGTTCGTGCCGCGATCTCCTCGAGAGCAGCGCCGGCTTCCACCTCGCCGCTGCGGCTGCGGATGCGCGGGCGTTCGAAAGCCATGTTCTCATTGGTCGGGTCATCGAACCAGTCGATCTGCCGTTCCAACAGAAATGCGCGCAGATCCCCCCTGCGCGTGCCCAACAATGGACGCAGGAGCCAGACATGGCCATCGAGCCCATGACCGTTAAGCCCATGACCGTTAAGCAATGTCAGATTCGCCATTCCCGCCAGCCCCCGTTCGCCGCCGCGCGCCTTGCGCATCAGGAACGTCTCGATCTGGTCCTCCCGCGTGTGGCCGGTGAAGACAAATCGGGCGCTGGCATCGCGCGCCGCCTCCGTCAACAGACGATAACGGGCATCGCGCGCTGCCGCCGGAATGCCGGCGATCGGCTTCTCGCCCTCCCAGCACAGGATGCGGTGGGCAATGCCATGGCTGAGGCAAAGCTTTGCCACTGCCGCCGCTTCGTCCCTTGATTCCGGCCGCAGACCATGGTCGACGGTAGCCGCGATCAGTTGCGGCGGATCGCCCATCCCTGAGAGATAGTCCTTGAGAAGAAAAAGCAGAGCCAGCGAATCGCCGCCGCCCGAGACCGCCGCCATGACGGTACGCTCATTGCTGAAATCGATCGGCGCAAATATCCGGGCCGGATCCACCGGAGAAAAATCATCCGGGGGAAATCGATCAGCAGCGATTCTTGGTACGCTCATCCGTGACTCGATCCAGAACGGCTGGTGATGCGCTTGGATAACGCGTCGGAACCTGGGCGAGCGTGGCGCAGGCGACGTCGTGATCCTGCAACTTCGCCAGGGTCATGCCAAGCTTCAAAAGATTTTCGGCGCCACGTTTCGATTGTGGAAAATCGCGCTGCGTGTCGATGAAGACTGTCGCAGCTTCGGGATAGCGCTCCTGGCCATAGAGTGATTCTCCCAGCCAGAACCGCGCGTCGGCGGTGGAAGGATCATTGGGGAACCGGTTGATATGCTCGCGGAAAGCCGTTTCCGCCGCGCGGTAGTCACCCGCCAGAATATACTGATAGGCAAGCTGATAGAGCTCCTGCGGATTATCCGTCTCGGGGAGCGAGGCAATGGCGTTGCCGCCCTTCGGCACGATGGGCAGTGCACCGTTCGATCCCGCAGCCTCGTCCATCGTTTCGCCGATTGCATTGCCATTGGCGTCAAAGCGGATAGTACCGAGCGAACGGGGCGAGATGCCCTGGTCCGCTTTCGATGCGCTTTGCGGTTCAATGGCAATGGAATCGGCGCCGGCGGATTGTCCATTCGAAGCAGGCGCGGACACCGAAGCGGTCGAAGAGGCATCTCCCGATGCCCCAACCTTACCGGTGCCGTGGGCGGCGGAAGCCGTCGCCCTGTCCTGGCGCCCGCCCGCATCCGAACGCTTGCTCTTCTCAAGCTCCTCAAAGCGGAATTCGTTGTCCTCCTGCACCTTGCGCATCTGCTCCTGCATCTGGAGTATCTGGAAATTCAATTCCTCGACCTTGCCGGTCAGGTTGCGTATCTGCTCTTCGAGCTGGCTGACGCGCGGGTCGGCAGCCTGCGCCAACTGCACCTGACCATGCGCCGCGGAACCTTCCGCATCGGATTTCTGCGTGATCCACGCCGGCAGAAGCTTGTCTGCGAGGGTCGCGCGCGGAGCCTGCACCGGTCCGCCCTCATGACCGGCACTCGCGGCGAGTACCGGCGCTCCGACAAGCAACGGTAGCAGAGCCATGCTTAACATCAGTTTTTTCAATGGTCCGTTCATTCCTCTTTGGCCCCTTTGTCGGCCCCTATGCCGTGAGAAGAAACACCGCCACATCGGTCGGCTTGCTCATTTATGAGTCCATGCCCTATTTGAAGGCAAGCGAGTTCGGCCAAAATTTGTTGAATGGAGAGACGAAACAAAAAAGCGGCCGATAAGGCCGCTTTTCATGATCCATATGTGGCTTTTTTGCAAGTCCCGCCCGAATGCCTGCGGCAAAGGGGCGATTTTTGAGACTTGTCTCAGCTTCCCGCACCACCGAGAACGGTGACGGCGCGACGGTTCTGCGACCAGCAGGAAATATCGTCGCAAACGGCGACCGGACGCTCCTTGCCGTAGGAAATGGTGCGCATGCGGCTGGCGGGAACGCCCTGCGAGGCGAGATAGTCGCGCGTGGCGGCGGCACGGCGCTGTCCAAGCGCAAGGTTGTATTCGCGTGTACCACGCTCGTCGGCATGGCCTTCGACGGTGATCGCATAGTTCGGATAACGCGAAAGCCACTGAGCCTGCTTCGAGAGCGTCTGCTGCGCATCGGCGCGGATGACCGAGGAATCGGTATCGAAGAAAATACGGTCACCGACATTGACGGTGAAGTCCTGCGCCGAACCGGCAACAGCTCCATTCGCGCCCAACCCAAGATCACCGGCATTGTTCGGGAGATTTTTCTTGGAAGCGCATCCGGCAAGGGCAAGCGACATGAAAAGAGCAACCGCAATCGGGCTGCGTGCAATCGATTGGATACGGCGCATGAGCCGGAACTCCTTGAAATTTTAAAGTGTTGCGGTGAACAACCAGTAACCATATCGAGGTTAAGACGCACCCAAGAAACGTGGTTAATTATTTCTTGAGAACCGCTCCCGTCCCCGGCGGCCTTAGTGTCCGCAGATTAAAAAACAATGCGGCGGAAAGACGGCCAGCGGCAGGAAATCGCCGCTGTGCCGCCCGATTGTGACAGGACCGACGCTAATCGAGCAGAGGCGACCAGGCCGGATCCGAAGCAAAGTTCGGCGTCTGGATCTGGCGTTCGTTGCGCCCCGTCACATCGATCGTGAAAAGACGCGATCCGGCACCGGGAGGCTGGCGGAAGAACATCAGCACCCGGCCATTGGGCGCCCAGGTCGGCCCCTCATTGTGGAAGCCTGTGGTCAACAGCCGCTCGCCCGAACCGTCGGTCTTCATCACACCGATGGAGAACTGGCCGCCGGACTGCTTGGTGAAGGCGATCAGGTCGCCGCGCGGCGACCAGACCGGCGTCGAATAGGTGCCGTCGCCAAACGAGATGCGGCGCGGATTGGAACCGTCGGCGCCCATCACGTAGATTTGCGGACGGCCGCCGCGGTCCGACTCGAACACGATCTGTGTGCCGTCCGGCGAATAGGACGCCGAGGTATCGATCGCCGAACTGCTGGTGAGACGCGTGGTCGTGCGGCTGCGCAGATCCATCGTGTAGATATTGGCGCTGCCATTGTCCTGAAGCAGGCTCATGATGACCTTCTGCCCATCGGGAGAAAAGCGCGGTGCGATCGTCATTCCGGGAAAATTGCCGACGATCTCGCGCTGCCCGGTATCGAGTTGCAGGAGATAGACGCGCGGCCGGTCGCCGGCGAACGACATGTAGGTGATTTCCTGGCGGTTGGGCGAAAAACGCGGCGTCAGCACCAGATCGCGGCCGTCGGAGAGATAGATGACGTTGGCGCCATCCTGATCCATGATGGCGAGGCGTTTGACGCGCTTTTCCTTGGAGCCCGATTCATCGATGAAGACGATGCGCGAATCGAAATAGCCCTTCTCGCCGGTGAGACGCTCATAGATGGCGTCGGCGATGATATGCGCGATGCGGCGCCAATTATCCGGCGAGGTATAGAATTGCTGCCCGGCAAGCTGCTGCCCGGCAAATGTGTCCCACAGGCGGAATTCCGCTTTCAGCCGTCCATCCGCCTCCTTGGTGACGCGGCCCGTCACCAGCGCCTGCGCATTGATGACCTTCCAGTCCTCGAAACGCGGCGTGGCGTCGGGATTGGTGATCTTCTCGATGAATGCGCCCTTGTCGATCGGCGCGAACAGTCCGGAGCGCTCCAGGTCTGCGGCAATGATCGAGGAGATCTTGGTGCCAAGCTGGTCGCCCGATAGAAAGTCGGTGATCGCGATCGGCAGCGGCTCCACATTGCCTTTGTTGATGTCGATCTCGACGACAGCGCGGGCAGGCAGAACCGCCGCTACGCTCACCGCCATGAACACGGCAAAAGCCGAAATAAACGTCCGGATCATTGTCTTCATAATGTCGGGGACCTCGTTTGTCCTTGGCACTCGATTGGCAAAGCTGTTGAAATTGTCAAAACATTTCACTGGGGTCGAAATTGACGATCACATCGGCCCAGGCGTCATATTTGTCGCGCGGCAAATTGTAGGGGGCACAGCGGATGACTGCACGACGTGCGCTTTCCGCGGCGACCCGGCCGATGCCGGAATTCCCGCCGCCGGAAACGACCTGGGGCGAACCTTCGATATCACCTGCTTCGGTGAGCTTCATTTTCACCGTGACGCGCAGCCCCTTGGCGTCCACCGCCCCGGCAGGCACGTTCCAGCACCGGGATATCTGACCGCGCAGCGCGTCCATTTCGCTCTGGCTGAGCTTCGACCCGCCGGTCGTCTTCCGACCGCCGAGCGAGGCCTGTTCGGTCGAACGCTTCGCACCGCCGCCGGCAGCCTTTTCGCGGTTGAGAAGAGCCGTGACCTCGTCTGCAATGGCGTCTTTTTCCTCAGAGGAGTTCTTCGCCGACGATGTCGTCTTCTGCGTCTGCTCGGTCTGCTTGCGATCCGGCGTCTTGGCCGTCTGCGCCTGCGGCGGCGTCGGTTTCACATCGGGAGCGGGAACCTTGTCGGGAAGCTTGATGGTCTCGGCGTCGGGGCTTTCCGTCTGCTTTTCGATCGCCTCGGCCACGGCGTCGGGCTTGACCTCCTGCCTGGGCTCGGGCTCGGGCTGAACTTCGGTTGCCGGAACAGCGGCGGGTTCGGGCTTCGGCTCCGGCTTGGGATCGGGAAGCGGCTCCGGCTTTTCGACCGGCTTCGGCTCGGGCTTGGCGGCTTCCGCCGTCTCCACGGGTTTGGCCTTCAAGTCCGGCTTGGGCGGCGTTTTCAGATCAAGGTCGTTGTCGCCGGCGTTTTCGGCATTCTCGGTCGTTTTCGGCTTGGTTGTCGGCTTCGGCGCCGGCTTTTCCGTCAGCGCCGCCTTCTTTTCACCCTGCTGTACCTGCGTGATCGATTCGATCGGCACGACGTCCACCGGCAGCGCCTCGGCATCGGACACGTCAAAGGCCTGCGGCGACGAGAAGGAAAACAATCCCCACCCGATGACGACGGCATGCAATATAGCGGAGGATGTCAGGCCAGCCTTCATGATGGCGTCAGCTATCCTGCTCCTGGAGTGTCACAAGACCGATATTCTTGAAACCGGCCGCCGAAATCCGCGCCATGACCCGCATGACGGTACCATAGTCCGCCGTCCTGTCGCCGCGCACGAAGATGCGTTCCTCATAGCCGGTCTTGGAGATGGCCTCGAGCTTGGGCACGACTTCATCAAGGCCGATTTCGGTCTCCTGGAGATAGATCTGGCCCTTGTCATTGACCGAAACGGTGATCGGCTGCGTCTGGGCGTTCATCGCCTTCGCCTGGGTTTCGGGCAGGTCGATGGGAACACCGACGGTCAGGAGCGGTGCCGCAACCATGAAGATGATGAGCAGCACCAGCATCACGTCCACGAAAGGCGTGACGTTGATCTCGCTCATCAGCGCTTTCCTGCGGCGACGACGACGACCCGACTGCAGTCCCTGATTTCCCACCGACATGCCCATGGCATAGCTTCCTGCGTCTAGAATCTGCTGTTACGGATTGCGAGGTGCGAGCTTCTCATCGATTTGCCGCGAGAGTATGGCGGAAAATTCGTCGGCGAAGCCCTCCATGCGCGCGCTGATCTTGCCGGCATCGCCTGAAAGCTTGTTGTAGGCGATAACGGCCGGAATAGCCGCCAGAAGGCCGATCGCTGTGGCGAGCAAGGCTTCCGCAATGCCCGGCGCGACCACCGCCAGATTGGTCGATTTCGAAGCGGCGATGGCCTGGAACGAGGTCATGATGCCGACGACCGTGCCGAACAGGCCGATGAACGGCGCGGCCGAACCGATGGTGGCGAGGAAGCCGAGCCGGGCTTCCAGCTTGTCGCTCTCGCGTGCCAGTGCGACGTCCATCGCCTTGTCGATGCGCATCTGCAGGGCGATCGGGGAACGTGCGCCTTTCTCGAACGACTTCTTCCACTCGCGCATCGCCGCCATGAAGATAGCGCTCATTCCCGTCGCGCGGCGGTCGCCGAGATTGCGATAGAGCTCCTCGAGCGACTGCCCGGACCAGAACACCTGTTCGAAGCGGTCGAGCGCGCGCCGCGCCCGGCCAAAGCCGAGCGTCTTGTCGACGATGATCGCCCATGTCCAGATCGATGCGAAGAGAAGCCCGAGCATGACGAGCTTGACCACCCAGTTCGCCTGAATGAACAGGCCCCAGAGAGTGACGTCAGCGCTGGGCGCCGCAAGCGCAATGTTTTCCATAAGTCCACCATCCTCGAATCCAAACGCCCGGCTGGTCACCGGGCGGCAAGGGTCGCATTCATTGTCGCAATCGCCGCTTTTATAAGGGTCCGATAGCCCTAGTGCGGCTTCTTGCGGCTAAATTTGGTGAAAGGAAGGCGCTTTAGTAAAACGCACCTTCCCACTCAGCCCGTTCCTTCGCCATTGATGGATTGTTATGGTTAAGAATGCGTTAGGATTCCGGATAATTCTGAGAGGCCCGAAACAATCATAAGACCTTGAACAGAAATACGTCTTTCCATTCCTTCGGAAAACGGCGCGGCCTTCCCTGATTGTTTGTCAGCGCCGCTTCGACCTCCGCCTCGATCAACAAGGTGCTCTCCCTAAAAATTGCCTGCCGCATATGGATGCGAGCGCCGGAAACATCCTCCACCCGGGTTTCGATCGCCAGAACGTCGTCGATGCGCGCCGGGGCTCGAAAATCGATTTTCATGCGCCGGACGACCCAGACAAGCTGCTCGCCATGCAGCCCATCGGCCAACTCCGAATGGTGGATACCCGTCAGGCGCAGGAAATCCGTGCGACCGCGCTCGAGGAATTCGAGATAGCGGCCATGATAGACCACACCGGAAAAGTCGGTATCCGCGTAATAGACCCGCGCAAGAAGCCGATGGCCGCCATTCACCAATGTACCGGAAAGCAGCTTTTCATCCCCGGTCTTTGCATTATGATCCGCGAGCCGGTTCCGTTCGATCATCCCGCTTTCCTTTCACTGGAAGCATTCTCTAGCAACATTACTGGCGACGGGAAAGCGATGGCGCTCTTACCAATCATATTCAGGAAGTTATCGACGCTCAGGCTGGTATTGGGCCTGCTGACCGCAGCCGCATTCTGCATGCCGGCCGAGGCGGCGACATTCAAGATGAAACGCGGCGTCAATCTCGACATCTGGACAACCTGGCCGGATGAAAGCCGCTGGAGCGACGAAAGCGTGCTCCTGCCTTACCCTGAATGGCGCAAGACACTCACGCAAAATAACTTGCACGCCCTGAAGCAGGCGGGCTTCGATTTCGTCCGCATCCCCGTCGATCCCTCGCCCTTCCTTTCCGGCCAGACGGCGGCGTTTCGCGATCGCCTTTATCAAAGCGTGCTGCAGTCCGTCCGCCTGGTCAATCAGGCGGGATTGAAGGCGATCGTCGATCTTCACCTCATTCCAACCGGCGGCAACCGCGGCGCCGGAATGACCGAGGTCATGGAAGACCCCGCCGTCTTCGAGCGCTATCTCGAAATCGTCCGCACGATGGGCCGCACCCTTGCGCAGGAAGCGCCGGAGCAGGTGGCGTTCGAACTGATGAACGAGCCGGTCATCGATTGCGAACCGGAAATCTTTGCCCAATGGCCGGAGAAGCTGCGTCAGCTTTTCACCGCTGCGCGTTCCTCGGCCACGCAACTGACCCTGGTGTTATCAGGCGGCTGCTGGGCGAAGGCCGATTTTCTGGCGAGACTTGATCCAGGAGATATTCCCGATGACAACATCATCTGGACATTCCATTCCTACGAACCGTTCCTTCTGACGCATCAGGGCGCGCTATGGGCGGGAGATTTCATCCGCTACGTCACCGGCATTCCCTATCCGCCCTTCAGCGTTCCGCAGCCACAACAGCAGAAAATCCTCAATGATATCCGCCGGCGCATAGAGGAACAGGCGCCGCCGGAGCGCCAAGCCGGCATGCTCGCTTATCTCGACGAGCAATATGCGCTCATCGATACGCCGGAGAAGCTGTCCGCAATCATGCAAGCACCCTTCAAGAACGTGAAGGCCTGGGCGGAGAAATATGGCATCGACCAGGAAGATATCTTTCTCGGTGAGTTCGGCATGATCCGGCAGGAATATGAAAACCCTTACAGGATGCCCGCAAAATGGCGCGCCGCCTATCTGCGCGACGTCACCACATTGTCGGAGCGCTATGGATATGCCTGGGCAGTCTGGTCATGGGGCGGTGCATTCGGCATTACCACCGACGACAAGCGCGGCACATTGGACCCCGTCATCCTGAAAGGGCTGGGGCTGCAATAGCCTCTTCCAAGAACCTTCCGCTCGAGGAGAACCGTTCCAGCCGGATTGACGCTCAATCGTCGTCCTCAAACAGCCTTATCTGGGTCTGGGCGAGATCCGACGGCGCGGTCAGCCCGAGATGCTTCCACGCATTGACGGTCAAAACCCGCCCGCGCGGCGTGCGCTGGATGAAACCCTGCTGGATCAGATAGGGCTCGATGATATCCTCGATCGCATCGCGCGGTTCGGAAAGGCCGGCGGCGATGGTTTCGATACCCACGGGACCGCCGCCGAAATTCCTGGCGATCATGTTGAGGTAGCGCCGATCGAGCTGGTCCAAACCGATGCTGTCGACCTCGAGCCGCAACAGCGCCTCGTCGGCAATCTTGCGGTCGACGGTGTCGGCACTCGCCACCAGCGCGAAATCGCGCACCCGCCGCAACAATCGCCCGGCGATGCGCGGCGTGCCGCGCGCCCGTCGCGCGATCTCCAGCGCCCCGTCATCGGAGATGCCCAATTGCATGATGCGGGCGCCGCGCCGCACGATATGCTCCAGCTCCGGCACCGTATAGAAATTGAGCCGCACGGGAATGCCGAAGCGGTCGCGCAGCGGCGTGGTCAAAAGGCCAAGCCGGGTGGTCGCGGCGACCAGGGTGAACCGTGACAGGTCGATCTTGACCGAACGTGCCGCCGGTCCCTCGCCGATGATGAGATCGAGCTGGAAATCCTCCATCGCCGGATAGAGGATTTCCTCCACCGCCGGACTGAGCCGGTGGATCTCATCGATGAACAGCACATCGCGGTCTTCGAGATTGGTCAAAAGCGCTGCGAGATCGCCCGCCTTGGCGATCACCGGACCGGAGGTGGACCGGAAATTGACGCCCAGCTCCTTCGCCATGATCTGCGCCAGCGTCGTCTTGCCAAGCCCCGGCGGTCCGACGAAGAGCACATGGTCGAGCGCCTCGCCGCGCGTCCGCGCCGCCTCGATGAACACTTTCAGATTGGCCCGCGCCGCCGCCTGGCCGACAAAATCGTCGAGCGTCTGCGGCCGCAGCGACGTGTCGATATCCTCGCCGCGCTTATCGGGGGAAATCAGGCGGTTGGCATCGTTCATGCCGCTTTCCTCGCAAAGGCCATACCCCTCATCCGACCGCTTCGCGGCCACCTTCTCCCACAAGGGGAGAAGGAAGGAGCATTGCATTGACCTAGCTGCCAAACACCAACGTTTACGATTGGCAAATGCGTCGATGCAGCATCTCCCTTCTCCCCTTGTGGGAGAAGGTGGCCTCGCCCCCGGGTCTTGCCTCCGGCAAGCCCGAGGACAGGCTGTGCGAGGTCGGATGAGGGGTATCGGAAACCCCGACGGATCAGAGAGGTCACCGCGACAATTCCTTCAAACCAAGGCGAATGAGCTTTGCCGAATCGGCCCCCTCGCCCGCCTCCCGCAACGCCGCCACCACCGCATTGGCCGCCTGGTCGCGCGAATAGCCGAGATTGCTGAGCGCTGAAACCGCATCGGCAACCGGCGCTGGCGCCACGCCTTCGCCCAGTTCCTGCTTCAGGCCGATGGCACCAGTTGCCTCGCCGGCGAAGGTCGGAGCCTTGTTCTTCAATTCGGTGACGATACGCTCCGCCACCTTCTTGCCGACGCCTGGCGCGCGACTGACCATGGCGATGTCGCGCAGCGCGATGGCATTGGCAAGTTCCGAGGTCGTCAGCGTGCCGAGCACGGCGAGCGCCACCTTGGCGCCGACCCCTTGCACGTTTTGCAACAGGCGGAACCACTCGCGCTCCAGCCTGGTGCCGAAACCATAGAGCCGGATCACATCCTCGCGCACATAGGTCTCGATCAGCAGTGTCGCCGCCTCGCCCGGTCCCGGCAGATTGCCGAGCGTGCGCGTCGAGCAAAAGGCGATATAGCCGACGCCGTGCACATCGATCACCACATGGTCCTCGTCGATCTCGTCGACCGTCCCTTTGAGCTTGCCGATCATGCGATTGCCGCGAGCCTCCCGCTTCCAAGAAAACTTTGCCTGTTATGGGCATGGCAGACCGCGATGGCCAGCGCATCCGCGGCATCGTCACTGTCGAAGGAGGCCTTCGGCATCAGCACTTTGACCATCATGTGGATCTGCCGCTTTTCGCCATGCCCGACGCCGATCACCGCCTTCTTGACCGCATTCGGCGCGTATTCTGCAACGCGCAGGCCGGCCTGCGCCGGCACCAGCATGGCGATGCCGCGCGCCTGGCCGAGCTTCAGCGTCGCGGTCGCATCCTTGTTGACGAAGGTATGTTCCACCGCCGCCTCCTGCGGCATGTGCAGATGCAGGATCGCCGAAAGCCCCTCATGCAACTGGCAAAGCCTGGAAGCCAGATCCGTCTTATCGTCGGACTTGACCGTGCCGGCCGCAATGAAGCGCAAAGAATTGCCGAGCGTTTCCACCACGCCCCAGCCCGTGCGCCGCAGCCCCGGGTCTATGCCGATGATCCGAATCGCTTCCTTCATGTGCAGACCTTATCTTTTGACAGGCGCACTTGACAGCAGAAATGTGAACAAAAGAGAAACAGACGCCCGCAGCCGGACGGCGTCTGCGAACTGATAACCGCGGTCAGCGTCCGCCGAAGGCCGTCTGCAGCAGCACGAGCTGATCCGATACCGGATTGCTGTTCGCCACGGCCAGCGAACGGCGGGGCTCGCCATAGATCTCATCGTCCATGCGCCGCACGCGGGCTTGCAGCCGCAGCGACCGTTCGATGATGTCGGTGAAATTTTTCGGCATTTCCGCCCAGCCCGGCAGCACCTGGGCTGCCGAGAGCGTATCGAGGCGGACCTTGGATTTTTCCAGCGCCACCTGCTCGCGTGTCAATTCACCACTGCGGGCGGCACGCTGCAGAAGAAGCCATGACGCCACCTGCATGAGCCGCGTCGTCAGGCGCATCGATTCCGCAGCATAGAATGTCGCTGCGGTCCGCGACAGGGATTTCGCCTCGTCACGACCGGCGCCATCGAGATAGGCTGCCGCTTCCTCGACCAGGCTCATGCCCTCCTTGTAGAGAGGCTTGAACGAATCGGAGAAAACGACACGCTCCGCCAACCGAATGGTATTGTCGTCCCGGCACTCATGCTCAATCATGATATTCTTCGCAACCTCGTATCGCCGCTATCCATGGCAAGTGATCGTCAAGTCCGTCACCAAAGTCCACCGCGGTTCCAATCATGAACCCAAGGCGGACGGAACAGGCACTGCCATGAATTCCACTGCAAACTGCATCGCAATACACTGCTGCGCAAGAGTATGTTTAAGGAAAGGTTAATGCAATCCACTCCCTCCCATAAAATTGTGAACAAAAAAAGAGCCGCATAGGCGGCTCTCAGGAGTTTAACAGGGAGGCGTCAAACAGAGTGGCAAAACCACTCGGTAAGTATCCAGACGAACTGGATAGCAAGCATTTGACACGCTTAGGATTAATGAACGGTTAACGCGGTTAAGGATTTCCGAACCATCTGCATCGATTCTGGACGGAAGCCTGTCCAGAACAGAAAAACGGCGCGGCGATCTCCTCGCAGCGCCGTTGATATCCGGGATCAGACCGGTTGGAGAACCGGCTTGGCAGCGGGAAAATCATTGCTCGGTACAGGGCCGTGCCCTCCAGCCGGCACGACCGTTGCCGCCGGTTTCGACGCGCTCTTGCCACCCCAGCCGATGCGCGGCAGCCACTCCAGATAATAGGCCAGCGCGAACTGCACCACGATCCCCGTGGCAATCAGCAGCGTGTCATAGGGAATGCCGCCCGGATTGACGAGCTTCAACGCCTGCGCCGTCATTGAAAGGATTGTGCCCGCGATGAAGACCGGCAGCGAATGTTTGCCGAGGATCGCCAGCGGATGATCGGGCGCGGTGCGCGCCAGATTTGAAATCGCCGGGATCGCCACGATCAGATAGCTCAGCGCCAGAACGTGCAACAACCGCGGCGCAGACAGGAACGTCTTGTCGAAGCCTGTCAGCACAGCCGGCAGGCCCATCGAAACATCGATGCCCCACAATGGCAGGCGCACCCAGGCAAGGGCAAGCAGGAGATAGGCCGCCGAAGCGCCGATCAGCCAGGGATTTGCCGAAATGCGTCCGCCGCGGCGCACATGGAGGATTCCGGCGATGCCGATGACGAACAGGAACTGCCATGACAGCGGGTTGAGAAACCAGAATCCGTTATTTGGATAATTGGCGGGTGCGATGTGGAAAATACCTGCCAGAAGCCAGAGGACGCCCGAAACGCCGACCATGAGCGACAGGCTTGTTCTCGCCAGGAACAGGAAGATGGGCGCCATCAGCAGTAGCACCGCATACATCGACAGAATGTTGTTGTAGCCGAGTTGATGACCGAGCGTGATGATGCCGAAGAGCGCCTCCACCGGACGTTCCATCACCGGCCCGATATTGATCTTGGACAGGAACTCCGGGCGTTTGAGGAAGATCGCGGTGCCGCAGAAGATGGCAAGCGTCACCATGGTCGTCATGATGTGGGTGGTATAGAGCACACCGGCCCGACGCCACATCTTCAGCCCGATCAGAAGACGGCTGCCGGGCTGGAATTTCGTCCCGTAGGCAAGCCCGACCGCGATGCCCGAGATGAGCACGAAAGCTTCCGCCGCATCGGAAAAGCCCAGATTCCTGTGGGTCAGGTGCTCGTAGATCGTACCGGGCACATGGTTGACGAAGATCGTCAACAGCGCCAGCGCCCTGAATACGTCGATACGGGTGTCCCGCTTATGGAGAACTTGCATTGTCATTTCTGTAAAAGCCTAAGAAGAAGCCCAGGTTTCATGCGCCAACTTCGAGTTGAATTCGTAGCCAGCTGGATAATCGTATACCGACATCAACAAAGCCGATGAAAGCCATTTTCCCATGAAAAGGGCCCGAATTCGGTATTGAGGCGATCAACTTTAATTCCAGCTCAAAACATACTGACAACGCCGTCATAAATCAGCTTGATCCCGGTCAGGAAGACCATGACGTACATGAAGGGATAGAAAACCTCCGGTTTCATCCGGCGCACGATCCACGCTCCGGCGAAGGGCGCCGCCAGCGCCAGCGGCGCGAGAGCGGCGGAAGCAGACAGATTGGTCGCGTCGAACTGGCCCTGTTCGAAATAGGGAACGACCTTCACGGTATTCATGATGGCAAAGAAGATGACACTGGTGCCATTGTAGATTTTCGGATCCTGTCGCAACGGCAACGCATAGATCTGATAGGGCGGTCCGCCGGCATGGGCGACGAAGCTGGTGAAACCGGCCACCATCGACCAGCCGGTCGCGGCGACGAAATTATGCGGCTTGGCCTTCGCCCGCCCGGCTGCGCCGGCAAGCACGTAGCGCAGCACGAACAGCACCGCGACCGCGCCGACGATCAGCCGGACCATGCCGTCGGTCACCACCGCCACCATCAGCCAGGCGATCCCGATGCCGATCAGCCCGCCGGGCAGCATGTATTTGAGCGTCTTCATATCGCGATAGCCGCGCCAGGTCCAAAGGCTCGCCACGTCCATCACCAGGAGGATCGGCAGCATGATTGCCGCCGCCTGCACCGGCGCCATCACCAGCGTCATCAGCGGCACGCCAAGCTGTCCCATGGCTCCGCCGAGCCCGCCCTTTGAAAGGCCGACGAGAATCACCGCCGGGACAGCGGTCGCATAAAACCAGGGATTGGCGAGAAGGTCGGGCATGGAAGATACTCTGCGGAAACAACGGTTCATAACCATCTGCCGCACCAATGGCGAGACGTGTTTTCTTGGAAAGGACCTGTTCAACACTTTACATGAAGGGGACTGTTCAACCGGCAAACCATGCTCTATGCCCGAATTCGATCACTTTCTTCCGTTTTAGGCTTCACCCATGAATGCGTCCAACCAAGCCGACCGCTGTCGTATCGTTCTCGTCGCTCCGCCGCTCGGCGATGGCGATGCTCTTGCCGGCCTCCTCAAAAAGGCGCTTTCCGGCGGCGATGCGGCAAGCGTGATACTCGATTCCTCCGGACTGGACGAAGCGATGTTCCAGGCGGCGGCGCAAAAAGCCGTTCCCGTTATCCAGGATGCGGGCGTGGCGGCGCTGATCCTCAATGATACGCGCGCCGCCGGCCGCGTCGGTGCCGATGGCGTACATGTCGAGGGCAAGATTGCCGACCTCGCGGAAGTCATCGAGCGCCATTCGCCCAAGCTGATCGTCGGCATGGGCAATCTGCGCGACCGTCACGGCGCGCTGGAGATCGGCGAGTTGCAGCCCGATTACGTCATGTTCGGCAAGGTCGGCGCCGACAAGAAGCCCGAACCGCATTCGCGAAATATCAATCTTGCCGAATGGTGGGCCTCGATGGTCGATATCCCCTGCATCGTGCAGGCCGGGAATACGCTGGCGAGCATAGAGCGGACGGTCGCGACCGGCGCGGAATTCGTGGCGCTTGGCGCCGCCATTTTCGAAAGCGCCGATCCCGCGGAAGCGATGCGTGAGGCAAATCGGCTGCTTGACGAAACCGCGCCGCGTTTCGAGAATTGAACGATGAGACGACTGCCGATCATTGCTCTTGCGATATCCGCCGTCATGCCGGGGGCTTTTGCGCAGGCGGCAGCACCCACGGAAAAAGACGACAAGCCGGTCATGCTGCGGCAACCGGCATCGACCGACGCCGTGCCGACCATCGACCCCAACCGCTTCGGCGATAAGCCGGCGGACGAGGCCTTCGGTGCATTTCAGCGCGGGCTCTATCTGACGGCGCTCAATCTGGCGCTGCCGCGCGCGCAAAAGGGCGATCCCGCGGCACAAACGCTTGCCGCCGAAATCTATGCGCGTGGGCTTGGCGTCCCCATCAATCAGACCGAAGCAGCGCGCTGGTACGGCGAAGCAGCCGAGCAGGGTGTCGTCGAAGCGCAATTCCGTTATGGCGCCATGCTGCTTCAGGGCAGATATGTGCCGCGCGACAAGGCCAAGGCCGAAAAGCTGATGAAAGCCGCGGCGGAAGCTGGAAACCGCATGGCGCAGTTCAACTACGGTCAGCTGATGATGGTCGATCATCCCGGCGACGCTGGCCTCGACGAGGCGTTTCCATGGTTCATGAAAGCGGCAGGAGCCAGGCTTGCCGACGGGGAATATGCGGTAAGTCAGATCTATGCCAACGGCACCCTGAAAATTCCGCGCGACGATAAGAAGGCCAGAGCCTACCTCGAACGGGCGGCAAAGCAGGGCTACGACACCGCGCAGCTCGATCTTGCCGCATGGTATATCGAGGGGCGCGGAGGCCCGCGCGATTACCAGACCGGCTTCCGCTGGATGCACCGCGCCGCCATCACCGGCAATGTGGCGGCCCAGGCCCGCCTTGCCAGGCTCTACCGCGACGGCATCGGCACCGATGGCGATTCCATCGAAGCGGCCGCATGGTACATCGTCGCACGCCGCGCCGGGCTCGCCGCCCACGATCTGGATTCATTCATGGACGGCCTTTCTGAGGATCAGATCAAACAGGCCATGACCCGCGCCAACAGACTGCGTTGACGCAGAGTTCCGGTTGCAACAGGTGAATCCGCCTCTATCTCTTGCGTAATTCCCCATTTTATGGTCTTGGAAGCCCGATTGCTGCGGCTTAAGTCGTCCCGGCACTACCGCGCCCCTCTTTCAGATAAGATCCGGAACAACCCCATGAAGATCAATGGTAACGAAATCCGCCCCGGCAATGTCATCGAACACAATGGCGGCCTTTGGGCCGCGGTGAAGACCAATGCGGTGAAGCCCGGCAAGGGCGGCGCCTATAATCAGGTCGAGTTGAAGAACCTCATCGACGGCACCAAGCTCAACGAACGCTTCCGCGCTGCCGAAACGGTCGAGAAGGTTCGCCTCGAACAGAAGGATTTCACCTTTCTCTACGAGCAGGGGGAAGCGCTGGTTTTCATGGATTCCGAAACCTACGAGCAGCTCGAGCTCCAGAAGGAGTTCGTCGGCGACCGTGGCGCCTTCCTGCAGGACGGCATGCTCGTGACCGTCGAGCTCTACGAGGAAAAGCCGATCGGCATCTCATTGCCCGATTATGTGACGCTGACGATCACCGAGGCGGATCCCGTCGTCAAGGGTCAGACGGCGGCCTCTTCCTATAAGCCGGCCATCCTGGAAAACGGTATCCGCATTCTCGTTCCGCCCTTCATCGGGTCGGGCGAGCGCGTGATCGTCGATACCAACGAGCTGACCTATGTCCGCCGCGCGGATTGAGACATTAGGGGAGTAAGGGAATAGGGAGTAGGGGAATATGTTTGGTATATAACATATTCCCCTACTCCCTTGCTCCCCTACTCCCTTTTGAAATTGCATCAATAACAAAAGGTACCAACTCGAAATGGCGCGTTCGGCGATACTCAATGTCATGGTCCAGGCCGCGATGAAGGCCGGGCGGTCCCTGGCGCGCGATTTCGGTGAGGTGCAGAACCTTCAGGTCTCGCTGAAAGGTCCCGGCGATTACGTCAGCCAGGCGGACAAGCGCGCCGAAGGCATCGTCCACACGGAACTGAGCCGGGCACGGCCCGACTACGGCTTCCTGATGGAGGAGGCCGGAATCATCGAAGGCCGCGACAGCCAGCACCGCTGGCTGGTCGATCCACTCGACGGCACGACCAATTTCCTGCACGGCATTCCGATCTTCGCCGTCTCCATCGCGCTGGAGCGCCAGGGGCAGATCGTTGCGGGCGTCATCTACAATCCCGTCATGGACGAGCTTTACACGGCGGAACGCGGCGGCGGCGCCTTTTTGAACGACCGCCGGCTGCGCGTTGCCGCGCGAGCCAAGCTGCCGGATGCCATCATCGGCACCGGCGTGCCGCATCTCGGCCGCGGCCATCACGGCAATTATCTGCTCGAACTGCGCAATGTCATGGGCGAGACGGCGGGTATCCGCCGCCTTGGCGCTGCGGCGCTCGACCTGGCTTATGTCGCAGCCGGACGCCTCGACGGCTTCTGGGAAGAGGCGCTTTTCCCCTGGGACATCGCTGCGGGCATGATCCTCATCCGTGAGGCAGGCGGGTTTCTCTCCGACAAGAACGGCGGTCACGACATGTTCGAGACAAAGTCCATCGTCGCCGGCAACGAGGCTATCCATTCCGCGCTGCTGAAAGTCCTGAAGAAGCCCGTCAAGCCGGAGTGACCGCTGTAAGTCAATTCAATCTGCGCAGCGCGCTTCAAAGCGCCAGCGCCTTTCCAGATCAATCGCACAGCGCCACCAACAAGATATAAGGACAACAGGAACGGAAGCCTCCGTTTCGTCCTTTCAATTTCGCCGCAATTTCGGTTAGGCTCCGCATCCTGTAGCATTGTCCCATGGCATTGCTTAGGCAGGCGCGGGTTTGGCTGGGAGTTGGAATATATGGCGAGATCAAGAGCATCGAAGACGGAACTGGACATCGGAGAGGACTTCGATCTCTACAGGCTCTCCAGTCCGCGCATTGTCGTTCTGTCGATGGTGATCTTCCTGATCATCGTGGCCTTTCTCGCCGCCATTCTGTTTCGCCAGATACAGAGCTTCTTCATGACCAATCCCGGACTGAACGGACTGATCCTCGGCGTCCTCCTGGTCGGCATCCTGCTGGCCTTCGGCCAGGTTCTGCGTCTGTTTCCCGAGATCCGATGGGTCAATTCGTTTCGCGGCGGCTTCGAGGAAAAAAGCAACCGGCAACCGGTCCTGCTCGCGCCCATGCGGGCGCTGATCGGCCGCCGTCAGTCGATGGCGCTTTCCACGAGCTCGATGCGCTCGATCCTCGATTCGATCGCCACCCGTCTCGACGAGAGCCGCGATATTTCGCGCTATCTGATCGGGCTTCTGGTCTTCCTCGGTCTGCTCGGCACCTTCTGGGGCCTGCTCGAAACCATTGGCTCGATCGGTCAGACGATCCAGTCTCTCGACCCGAGTTCGGGCGACACCAGTGATGTCCTGGATGCGCTGAAGGCAGGGCTGCAATCACCGCTGCACGGTATGGGCACGGCGTTTTCCTCATCCCTTTTCGGTCTGTCCGGCTCGCTCGTCCTCGGCTTTCTCGACCTGCAGGCGGGCCGGGCCCAGAACCGCTTCTACACGGAGCTGGAAAACTGGCTCTCCTCCGTCACCGACCTTGGCTCGGATCTGATCTCTCCGGAAAGCGCCACCGGTTCGACGGAAGAGATACGCGTTCTCACCGAACGCCTGCAATCCATGCACGACACCGGCGGTTCCAGCCAGCGTACCACCGCGGCGCTGGCCAATCTCGCAGAGGGTATTCAGGGTCTGGTCAAGAATATGCGCAGCGAACAGCAATTGATGCGCGACTGGGTGGAGAAGCAGGCGGAAGAGCAAAAGGCGATCCGCACGACGCTCGACAAACTCGGCACCGCCATCGCCAAGCAGCAACAGCACCGCGAGGTGAAATAAGCCATGGCGCTCGCCCGCAACCGTCGCCAGAACAGGACCATCGACTACTGGCCGGGTTTCGTCGACGCGCTATCGACGCTGCTTCTGGCCATCATGTTCCTGCTGTCGGTCTTCGTCCTGGCACAGTTCCTTCTGAGCCAGGAGGTGACCAGTAAGGATACGGTGCTGAACCGGCTCAACAGCCAGATCAATGAATTGACGCAGCTCCTCTCCCTGGAGCGCAGCAACAAGCAGGATCTGCAGGACAATATCGCCGATCTGCAGGCGTCATTGACACAGGCGGAGAGCGACCGCTCCCGCCTCCAGACACTTTTGAGCGCGGGAGCCGGTGCGGGCGCCGCAGCCGAAGGCCGTATCGGCGAACTTTCGAGCAGCCTTGAAAGCGAAAAACAGGTCAGCGCCCGGGCGCTGTCGCAGGTCGAACTGCTCAATCAGCAGATCGGCGCGCTCCGCCGCCAGATCGGCGCACTCGAAGCGGCGCTCAACGCCTCCGAAGCGCGCGACCGCGAATCGAATACCAAGATCGCCGATCTCGGCAGGCGGCTCAATGTGGCGCTCGCCCAACGCGTCCAGGAACTCAACCGCTACCGCTCCGATTTCTTCGGACGCTTGCGCGAAATCCTCTCCGACCGCCAGAACATCCGCATCGTCGGCGACCGTTTCGTCTTCCAGTCCGAGGTGCTGTTCCCGACCGGATCGTCCGATATCAACCCCGCAGGCCAGGAGGAAATGAAGAAGCTCGCCGGTGCCATCATCGAACTGACCAAGGAAATTCCCGACGATATAAACTGGGTCCTGCGCGTCGACGGACATACCGATAATATACCGCTCGCCGGTACGGGACGTTTCCGCGACAATTGGGAACTGTCATCGGCACGCGCCACGGCGGTGGTGAAATTCCTCATTGCCAACGGCGTTCCGGCCAATCGTCTGGTGGCCGCAGGCTTCGGCGAATATCAGCCGCTCGATCCCGCCGACACGCCCGAAGCCAGAAGCCGCAACCGCCGCATCGAACTGAAGCTGACGGAGCGATAGAGTCTGTCGTGGTTCATTGAAATGCTGGGAGGAGCCCGCCCCCTGTTTCGCCGTCATTCTCGGGCTTGTCCCGAGAATCTGCGACAAGGAAAAGAAAAGCAATTACCGTTCTGGCAGATCATACCGTTGTAGATTCTCGGGACAAGCCAGAGAATGACGGACAGCGGGGAGGCTGTTTCAAGTTTGTTCTGACAGACTCTGGAGCAAGCAAAATTCCTGGGAGGGGAAATGAAAACCGATGCGGACGTCATCATCGTCGGAGCGGGTCTGGCCGGGCTTGTTGCCGCGGCTGAGCTGGCGGATGCAGGCAAGCACGCCATCATCGTCGAGCAGGAAGGCGAAAACGCCATCGGCGGACAGGCCTTCTGGTCGCTGGGCGGGCTGTTCATGATCGATACGCCGGAGCAGCGGCGCTTAGGCATCAAGGACAGTTTCGAACTCGCCCGGCAGGACTGGCTGGGCTCCGCCGGCTTCGACCGGCCCGAGGATCACTGGCCCAAACAATGGGCCGAAGCCTATCTGCAATTTGCCGCCGGCGAAAAGCGCGCCTGGCTTCATTCCATGGGGATGCGCTGGTTTCCGGTGGTCGGTTGGGCCGAGCGCGGCGGCAGCCTCGCCACGGGACACGGCAATTCCGTGCCGCGCTTCCATATCACATGGGGCACCGGACCGGGCGTGCTCGAACCATTCGAGCGCCGCGTGCGTGAAGCAGTCACCAAAGGCCGCATCACCATCAAATGCCGCCACCGTGTCAGCACAATCCTCAAGACGAACGACGCGGTCACCGGCGTCGCGGGCGAAATCCTGGAACCCACCTCCATTGGTCCGGGAGAAAAATCGAGCCGCGAAGTCGTAGGCTCGTTCGATTTGTCGGCCGGCGCAATCATCGTCACCTCAGGCGGCATCGGCGGCAATTTCGATCTGGTACGCAAGAACTGGCCGCGCGACCGGCTGGGCGAGCCGCCGGCCCACATGGTCGCCGGTGTCCCCGATCATGTCGACGGCCGGATGATCGGCATCACGGTTGCGGCGGGCGGCACGACTGTTAACACGGACCGCATGTGGCATTACACCGAAGGCCTGAAGAACTGGGACCCCGTCTGGACCAACCACGGCATCCGCATCCTGCCCGGCCCCTCCTCGCTCTGGTTCGACGCCAATGGCAACCGCCTCCCCGCTCCTTGTCTGCCGGGCTTTGACACGCTCGCCACGCTCAAGCACATTCTTTCGACCGGCCATGATTATTCCTGGTTCGTCCTGACCCAGAAGATCATCGAAAAGGAATTCGCCCTCTCCGGGTCGGAACAGAACCCCGATCTGACCGGAAAAGACTGGAAGCTGCTACTCAAGAGCCGGCTCGGCAAGGGCGCGCCGCCACCGGTCGAGGCGTTCAAGAGCCAAGGCGAGGATTTCATCGTGCGCAACACGCTCCCCGAGCTGGTCGAGGGAATGAATGCGCTGACCGGCGAGAAGCGCATCGATCTCGACCATCTGCACACGCAGATCGAAGCGCGCGACCGCGAAATCGCCAACAAATTTTCCAAGGACGCGCAGGTGATCGCGCTGCGCGGCACGCGCAACTATATCGGCGACAGGCTGGTCCGCACGGCAAAGCCGCATCGCATCCTCGACCCTGAGGCAGGCCCCCTGATCGCCGTCCGCCTCCATATATTGACGCGCAAGACGCTTGGCGGTCTGCACACCAATCTGCAATCACAGGTACTGGACAGTTCAGGCGAACCGGTCCCCGGCCTTTATGCGGCCGGTGAAGCCGCCGGCTTCGGCGGTGGCGGTTACCACGGCTATAACGCGCTGGAAGGCACGTTTCTCGGCGGCTGCATCTTCTCGGGGCGGGTGGCGGGCCGCGCCGCTGGAAAGAATATTTAGAGCATTTTTTAAATAGAACCGCTGGTGGGGCAGCACCCCCCTCTGCCTTGCCAGGCATCTCCCCCACAAGGGGGGAGATTGGCTGACACAACTCACCGCGTCCATTCTGCAACATTTGCGATTGGCACCGCGCGTTCATGAAGGCGTAATCTCCCCCCTTGTGGGGGAGATGGCTGGCAAGCCAGAGGGGGGTGAGAGGAAGCGCGCTTTCATCAAAAGCTGTTTCCTGCCTACTCCGCCGCCCCGCGAAACGCATCCGCCCCCGCCTCGAACTGCAGCTTGGCGAGGCGCGCATAGATCCCGCCTTTTTTGACAAGGCTTGCATGCGTGCCTTCCTCGACGATCCGCCCCTGATCGAGGACGAGAATGCGGTCGGCCTTGAGCACGGTGGCGAGCCTGTGCGCGACGACCAGCGTCGTGCGCCCCTGCATGAGATGCTCCAGCGCCTTTTGCACCAGCATCTCGCTTTCCGCGTCCAGCGCCGAAGTTGCTTCATCCAAGAGCAGGATTGGCGCATCGCGCAATATGGCGCGGGCGATGGCGATGCGCTGGCGTTGGCCGCCCGAAAGCGTCACGCCGCGCTCGCCGACTTCCGAATCATAACCATTATCAAGCGCCAGGATGAAATCATGGGCGAGCGCCGCCTTCGCCGCCGCCTCGATGTCCGCCGTGCCGGCACCCGGCCTGCCGAAACCGATATTGTCGCGCACTGATGCGGCAAAGACTGCGACATCCTGCGGAACGACCGCAATGCGGCTGCGCACGTCGAGCGGATCGGCTTTGCGCAGATCGACGCCGTCTATGGCGATGCTGCCCGATTGCGGATCGTAATAGCGCAGGATCAACGAGAAGATGGTGCTCTTGCCGGCGCCCGATGGGCCGACGATGGCGATGGTCTCGCCGGGCTTCGCCGTAAAGCTGATATCGTGGAGGGATGGCGCGTCGGGCCGCGCCGGATAGCTGAAGCGCACATGGTCGAAGGCAAGCGCGCCGCGCGCCGGCTCGGGCATCGCAACCGGATGGGCCGGAGCGGCAATGGCCGGCTCCTCGTCCAAAAGCTCGGTCAGCCGCTCGGTGGCGCCTGCCGCCTGCGCCAGTTCGCCCCAGACCTCCGACAGCGCGCCCAGGGCGCCCGCCGCGAACACGGCGTAAAGCAGGAACTGGCCGAGCGTGCCCGGCGACATCGTCCCGTTCAGCACGTCGCGCGACCCGAACCACAACACCGCGACGACACTGGAAAACACCATGAAGATGGCGAAGGCCGTCAGGAACGAGCGCGCCAGGACCGAGGCGCGTGCAGCCTGGAACGCGTGGTCCACGGCATCGGAAAAGCGCTTCGTCACCAACGTCTCGTTGGTGAAGGCCTGCAGCGTGCGCACCGCCGATATCTGTTCGCCCGCATAGGCGGTGGCATTGGCCAGCATGTCCTGCGCGGCGCGCGAGCGGCGGCGCACCGAACGCCCGAAAGCGATCAGCGGCAGGACGACCAGCGGAATGGCCGCTATTACAAGCCCCGACAGTTTCGGGCTGGTGACGACCATCATGGCGATCGCGCCAAGACCAAGGATGAGATTGCGCAATGCCGTCGATGCGGTCGCCCCCACGGCGGATTTGATCTGCGTGGTATCGGCGGCAAGCCTGGAGACGATCTCGCCCGACAATGTGCGGTCGAAGAAGATCGGCGACAACGTCGTCACATGGGAGAACACGTCACGGCGCAGATCGGCGACGACCCGCTCGCCAAGCGTGATGACGAAATAATAGCGCGCCGCGGAGGCGCAGGCGAGGATCGCGGCGAGCGCCACCAGCATGCCGAAGTAATTGTTGATGAAATGGCTGTTGGCGGCGGTGAAGCCATGATCCACCATGCGGCGCACGGCCACGGGCAGGGTCAGCGTGGTCGCGGCGGCAACGACCAGCGCGACGATGGCTCCCGCGACCATGCCCTTGTACCGGCCGAGATATGGCGCCATGCGCCGCAACGGCGCTACCGACCGGCGGTTGCCGTCAACTGCCATCCCTTTGTCCCGGTCGGTATCTTGCGAAATTGTCTCGGCCATCTTTTCCTGCGGTTTGGAATGCCCTTGTTATTGCCGTTCGGCTGATGTATAGGCTCGCCAACGCTTTTGGAAGCCGTAGCCTTTGGTCTGCGGCTTCAAGTTTGCCAGTGGGCGGAAGTGCCGCAGTTTCGATGTGCGTCGGAACGTGGTCCTCGCCAGAATTCTTCAGGAATGTGACCTATGAAAGCCAATATCCATCCCGATTACCACACCATCAACGTCGTGATGACCGATGGCACCCAGTATACGACCCGTTCGACCTGGGGCAAGGAAGGTGACACGATGAATCTCGACATCGATCCGACCACCCATCCGGCCTGGACCGGCGGTTCGCAGCATCTCGTCGACCGTGGCGGCCGCGTCTCCAAGTTCAAGAACCGCTTCGGCAATCTCGGCCTCTGAGCCGGATCTGGGGCGGCAGCTATCAAAAAGCCCGGCGGGTTTTTTTTGTTGCAAACATGCCAAAAAGAAAATCCCCGGAGCCAGCGGCTTCCGGGGATCTTTCATTCGGAATTATAGGCTGACCTATGCCGCGCTGAGCTTCGCCAGCACCTCGTCGCTCACCTCGAAATTTGCATAGACGTTCTGCACGTCGTCATCGTCTTCGAGCGTGTTGATGAGCTTCAGGATCGATTGCGCCTTGTCCTCGTCAACGGGCGCGCCGGTCTGCGGTTTCCACACGGTCTTGATCGACTCGGCCTCGCCGAGCAACGCCTCGAGCGCCTTGAAAACCTCGCCGATACTCTCGAAAGCACAGATGATGATATGGCCGTCCTCATCCGACTGCACATCATCGGCACCCGCTTCGATTGCCGCTTCCATGACCTTGTCGGCATCACCGACGCTGGGCGAGTAGACGATCTCGCCGACACGATTGAACATGAAGGAGACCGATCCGGTTTCACCCATCGCGCCGCCGGCCTTGGTGAAGGCGGCTCGGACGTTCGAAGCGGTACGATTACGGTTGTCGGTCAGGGCCTCGACGATGACGGCGACGCCGCCGGGTCCATAGCCTTCGTAACGCACTTCGTCATAATTGTCGGCATCGCCGCCCGCAGCCTTCTTGATGGCGCGTTCGATGTTGTCCTTCGGCATCGACTGCGCCTTGGCATTCTGGATCGCCAGGCGCAGGCGCGGGTTCATCGTCGGGTCAGGCAGCCCCTGCTTGGCGGCAACCGTGATCTCGCGGCCGAGCTTGGAAAAGATTTTCGACCGCACGGCATCTTGCCTGCCCTTGCGGTGCATGATGTTCTTGAATTGTGAATGGCCAGCCATGGCACCCCTTTGACGTTCGATTGCGGCAGCACGGAGAGACGCCGGAGGCGCGCCGTCTCGCGCCATTGTGCAATCCGTGTGGAATGGCGGCCTTATAAGGAAAATGGGCGCCCGCGTCCAGAGAAAGCGATCCGCAAGGCTTCAGGCCATACGAAAATGCGGCACGACAACCAACTGTGACTTGCGGAGGACCTCGTCTTGATCCTACGCTTTCTTCACAGAATGCCGCCGCATCCATATCGGCTCCCCGTTTGATGGAGTGACCGTAATGCTGAATGTTTTGAAAGGCGTTTTTTCGGCCGCAGTGCTCGCAGCCGCAATGCTGCCGAGCGCTCATGCCCAATCGCTTGGAACGGAGGGCGATCCGGTGCCAAGCCAATGTCTCGCCATGGCGCAATCCCTGCCCGGTGCGATTTATGCCCGTTTCGATCCTCCCGCCGGTGCGGCAAAACCGCTGAAGGCTGCGGCGGAACCGGGCGTGGTGCGCATCACCTATGTCACCCATTCCACCTATCTGATCGAGACGCCGGAAGGCATCAGGATCGCCACGGATTATGCAGGCTGGGCCGGCGAAGGCGAGGCTCCGGATGTCGTGACCATGAACAAGGCGCATTCGTCCCACAATACGAGCTTCCCCGATCCGGCCATCAAATATGTGCTGCGCGGCTGGAATCCGGAAGGCGGCGCGGCGAAACACGCGCTGACCGTCGGCGATGCCTATATCCGCAACGTCACGACCGATATCCGTTCCGGCGCAGGCATGGAGAAGGACGGCAATTCCATCTTCATCTTCGAAACGGCCAATCTCTGCATCGGCCATCTCGGTCATCTGCATCACCCGCTGACGCCGCAGCACTTCGCCGCGATCGGGCGGCTGGATATCGTCATGGTGCCGGTCGACGGCGGCCTGACGATGAGCCAGGAGCGCATGAGCGACGTGATGAAGCGGCTGCAGGCCTCCATCGTCCTCCCCATGCATCGCTTCGCCATGCCGATGGACCGCTTCATTGCCCTGATGGGCGAGAACTTCACCGCCGATTACCGCGATAGCGACACGCTGGAAGTCTCACTTTCCACATTGCCGCGCCGGCCGACCGTCGTGGTTCTGGAAGGCACGTGAACGAACTTCCTGTGTTCAGGCCATACGCCGCCTCGACAGGAGGGGCGGCGTAAATTATCTATAATTCATGGCCAAGCAAAAAGACGATACGATTGCAGTCAGGATCAGCCGCGCTCTGGCGGAGCGCATCATCGCCGGGGCGATCGATCCGGGCACGAAACTTCGACAGGATCATATCGCGGAAGAGTTCGCCACCAGCCATGTTCCGGTGCGCGAAGCATTCCGTCGCCTGGAGGCGCAGGGGCTCGCCGTCAGCGAACCTCGCAGGGGTGTGCGTGTCGCCTCTTTCAATCTCGGAGAGATCAAGGAAGTCGCCGAGATGCGCGCCGCACTGGAAGTGCTGGCGCTGCGTCATGCCGCGCCGCATCTGACCCGCGCCATTCTCGATGAGGCTGAGGAAGCGACGAAGGCCGGCGACAAATCCCCTGATGTCCGCTCCTGGGAGGAAGCCAACCGCCGCTTTCACCGCCTGATCATCACGCCATGCGCCATGCCGCGGCTCCTTGCCTCCATCGACGATCTCCACGCCGCCAGCGCCCGCTTCCTGTTCAGCACCTGGCGGTCGGAATGGGAGGCGAGGACCGACCACGATCATCGCGCCATTCTCGCAGCACTGCGCCAGGGCGATATCGACGACGCCGCCACCATCCTCGCCCGGCATGTGCAATGGGTCGGCAAGAAGCCGGTCAAAACTGCCTCGGGCGCCATACGCGACAGCTTCGCCATCGTCGGCTGAGTGTGCCGGGCCTGCGCTGCGGCTTATGTGAGCGAAATCTCCCTACCTTCGTCATTCCTGTGCCTGTCACAGGTTGCCATGCCCCAGCGCCGCCGCAGCCGCTGCGGTGGCAACAGCATAGCCCAGCCAAAACAGGTGCTTGTATTTTCATGCGGGATATGGACTAATAAATAGATCGAATCTAAGTTTTATCTATAATATCAAATCCAGGAGCCTTTCATGAGCGACGCGACATCCCCGGCACTGCAACCCTCATTCAGCCCGCTGCGCCTCGGCAGCCGCTCTGCCGGCGTGCAAATTGGCGCGGTCCTGTGCGGCACTCTGGTTCTGGCCCTCGCCTCGCAGATCGAGGTGCCGATGGTTCCCGTAGTGATCACGCTGCAGACCCTCGTCGTGCCGCTGGTCGGCGCCCTCTATGGCTGGCGGCTCGGCACGTTGACCGTTCTCGCCTGGCTGGTCGAAGCGGCGATGGGCTTTCCGGTCCTGGCGGGCGGCGCAGGCGGCCTGCATCATTTCGCCGGTCCCACCGCGGGTTACCTCGTTTCCTTCCCCATCATCGCCGCCTTGACGGGCTGGCTCGCCGAGCGCGGCTGGAACGGGCGCAACGTGCTCCTCGCCTTCGCCTCCTTCCTCCTCGCCAACGCGCTGTGCCTGGTTATGGGAGCGATATGGCTTTCCTCGCTGATCGGCGTCGAGAAAGCCGTGGCCTTCGGCGTCACGCCCTTCCTTATCGGCGCGCTCATCAAATCGGCACTGGGCGCGGCGATCCTCAAGGCCTCGGTCCGCGAGAAAAGCGCGTAAGCGTCAGCCGTGACGATCCGCCTGCGCGCGCACCATCTTCTCTGTATGCTGACCTATGTCGGCAAAGGCTACAGCCCCGCTTTCATCGCCAATTACGATGCGATAGCGGGGCGGCTTGCCCGAGAGGATATTCTGCTGGTGGCGGGGCCCGATGACATCTGCGCCCCGCTGCTCGGCGATGACGATTGCCACTGCCATGAACAGACCGTCACGGAACGCGACGCCAGGGCAACGGAAGCTATATCAAACCTCCTCGCCCGCCCCTTGCGCCCCGGCAGCCGGATCGTGCTCGACGCGAACATGCTGTCAACGATGCGCAGGGCTTTTGCGGCAGGAAAAACCCGGCAGGCCTGCCGGGAATGCGAATGGTCGGAGCTTTGCTCAGAAGTGGCGGATGGCGGCTTTGCCGAAGCAAAAATCGCCATCCGTTAACAAGCTGTTACGACTTCGGCGCGCTCTTCTTTCTCTTCCGCGCCAGCATGTTCAGCCCTTCGACCAGCGCGGAGAAGCCCATCGCCGCGTAGATATAGCCTTTGGGCACATGATAGCCGAAACCGTCGGCGATCAGCGTCATGCCGATCATCAGGAGGAAGCCGAGCGCCAGCATGACGATCGTCGGATTGGCGGCAATGAATTTCGACAGCGGATCGGCGGCGACCAGCATGACGGTGACGGCAGCGATCACCGCGATCACCATGATCGCGATCTCATCGGTCATGCCGACCGCCGTGATGATCGAATCGATGGAGAAAACCAGGTCGAGCAACAGGATCTGCCCGATCGCCGCCCCCATCGTCAGCTTGACCACGCCGCCGACCATGCTGTCCTTGTGATCTTCCGGATCGACCGAGTGATGGATTTCCTTCGTCGCCTTCCAGACCAGGAACAGCCCACCCGCAATCAAGATGAGGTCACGCCAGGAAAAGCCATGGCCGAACAATTCGAAAATCGGCGCGGTCAGCTGAACGATGATCGATATGGTGAAGAGCAGCGCCAACCGCAGGAAGAGGGCGGCGCCGATGCCGAGACGCCGCGCCTGGGTCTGCTGCTCCGGCGGCAGCTTGTTGGTGAGGATCGAGATGAAGATCAGATTATCGATGCCGAGCACGATTTCCATGACGACGAGCGTAGCGAGCGCCGCCCATCCGGCAGGGCTGGAAAGGAATGCCAGATGTTCCGCAATGATATCCATATTTCGATGTCCCCTCTAGAAAATGCGCCATTGACCGAATAAGCGGCTGAGCACGTTAGGTAGGAATCACCCTGTTCGCCGTCAATTGGCCTTTAGATTTTCGGTCAGGACCAGAAATCCGGAATGCTCTCCTGAAGCCTGGGACCAATGCGCAACGGACCGATCTTTTCGGCAAGCCCGGTGCGATCGGATATCTCCACGCAGACACCGCTCAGCGTCGCGGGCCCGCCCGCCGCCTCGAAACGGCCCTTCGGCACCTTCGACAGAAAGCGGTTGAGCGGTTCTTCCTTGTCCATTCCGAGCGAGGAATCGTAATCGCCGCACATGCCGGCGTCGGACATGTAGCCCGTTCCGCCATTGAGGATCTGCCAGTCGGCGGTCGGCACATGAGTGTGCGTGCCGACGACCAGGCTGGCGCGGCTGTCGACGAAATGTCCGAAACACTGCTTTTCGCTGGTAGCCTCGGCATGGAAATCGAAGATCACCGCATCGGCCTGCTCACCCAGCGGACAGGCATCGAGGATTTCCGCCGCCGCCTGGAACGGATCATTGAGATCGGGATGCATGAACACCCGGCCCATGATGTTGGAGACGAGCACGCGCGCGCCATTGCGGGCGAGATAGACGCCCGCCCCCTTGCCGGCGGTGCCTTTGGGAAAATTGGCGGGACGCAGAAACCGCTCCTCGCGCTCTGCGAAATCCAGGGCCTCGCGCTGGTCCCAGACATGGTTTCCCGTTGTCACGACGTCGGCGCCGGCCCTGAGCGTATGGTTGAAAATGTCCTCGGTGATACCGAACCCGCCTGCCGCGTTTTCGCCGTTCACCACGACAAAATCCAATTTGAGATCGGCAATCAGCCCCGGCAGTTTTTCATACACCGCCGTGCGCCCCGACCGGCCCACCATATCGCCCAGAAAAAGAAATCTCATCATCTGCCTTTATCAGGCAGGCATAACGCCGCGCAAGCCGCTCTCGGTGAGGATCTGTGAAAGCCGCAGATCATGCGGCTCATCCGGTACGTCCGCCACTTCCTGGCAATCGAAGGCCAGACCGATCAGCCGCGGACGCAGGCCCTTCTCGGCGAGCCGCGCCAGAGCACGGTCGTAATGTCCGGCACCATAGCCGATGCGCCTGCCATATATGTCGAAGGCAGCGAGCGGCACCAGCATCAAATCCGGATCGAGCACCCGCGCCGCCGAGCTGGGCCCGATCGTGCCGAAACCGGTATCGACCATCGGCGTGTCGTCAAGCAATTCACGGAAGCTGATGGTTTCGCGGTCGAGCACGACAGGCAGGCAAAGCCTGGCGCCACGTTCCCGCAACGTGGCGAGAAGCGGACGTGGATCGATCTCGGAGCGAATCGGCCAGAAGCCCGAGATCACAGTACCGGGTGCAAAGGCGATGCCCTCGCCATGCCTGGCGGCCGCCAACGAAGCATTCGCGCGATAGTCGACGTCGAGCGCATCGCGCCGGGCAAGCGCTTGCCGCCGCAGCGCCTTTTTCAATTCCTTGCGATCAGGGACGATTTGCTCCACCCGCCACTCCATGAATAACAGCCGAAAACAACCGCAACGGGGCATTGAGGTCAAGTAAATTAGGGAGGTCAAGCAAATCGGAAAAGGGTGGCGACCACAACGACCGATGGAGAGATTGATCCCGGGAACCTACAACGTAGGTGGGCGCCGTATGAAAAAGCCCACGGGCCTTTCCAGGGACAGCTCCCTTGAGATCAATTAAGGCCCCGGGGATTGTGTTACTCCTGTCGGGAAGTGCAGTACGCCGACAGCCAATATAGGACTCCAGGGGCCCGTGCGCCAGTGGGGCAAGCCTGCTTGTTCATGCTTTTTGAATAAAAACACGAGACCGGAAGCGGCCTATCCGGCCTGCGCCGTTCAGCGCGCTTCACGCAACCGGCTTCACCGCGATCCTGGTCGCCAGCGTCTCGATACGCTGCGCCACGTCCGACAGGGTCCCGGTCAGCGCCGCGTCGTTCTTGTCGGCCTTGTTCAAGGCCTCGTCGCGCGAACGGCGCAGGGTTTCCGCCTCGTTTTCCAGCCCCTTCAGACGCTTCTGCATTTCGACCAGCTCGTCCATGACCATGATGCCGGCCATGACGGTCAAACGCTGGTCTCCGATCTCGCCGAAAGAGGATTTCAGATGGGTCACATAACGGTCGAAGCGCTCGGCCAACCCCGTCAGGTGCTGCTCCTGCCCTTCGTCGCAGGCCATACGGTAGGCTTTGCCGTCGATCGTAACAGTCACCGTTGCCATGTGATCTCTCCTATACGGCTTACCTGTCCAGCACGGCGCGGATCGTTTCCATCGCTGTGACAAGACGCCGCGACACTTCGCGGTTCGCAGATTCGAGACGTTCGGCACGGGATTCGGATGTGTCCAGCTCTTGCGCCAACCGGCTGCGGTCGGTGTTCATGCGCTGCACTTCTTCCTCGGCTTCCGCATAATCGCCCTCTTTCTCAAGCCTTAGATCGACTGCTTCCTCAAGCGCATTGAGCGCCCGGTCCAGCCTATCCATGACTTGTTTGAGAGTCGTTTCCGGTGCCATCCCTGGTTATTCCCTTGACCGTTCGTTGCAAAATCCAATGGCGACGAATCGCATTGCCAAGAACGGCTTCCAATCTGAATATTAGTGCCTGCTTTGATTGCACGCAACAAATCACGGCAGTCATGAAAAAGTCATACACCGGTTATCGACTGCATTATGTCCTTTTGCTGACAATGCACAAGTTCCGCACAGGCTTGGTTATCCGACCCGGCTGGCTGAATCGTAGGGCATGGTTTTATTGACTCCACATCTGCACCTGCTATGTGTCGCCTGCTCTTCCAGCATCGCCGAAACAGGCGCGCTCAAGTCCCTTTCGAAAGACGGCCGAGACCATGACCAATTCCGAAAAATGCAACAAAATGGCAAATGCGATCCGTTTCCTGTCGATGGACGCGGTGGAAAAGGCCAATTCCGGCCATCCCGGCCTGCCGATGGGCGCGGCCGATATCGCCACGGTTCTCTACACCCGGTTTCTTTCGCATGATCCGAAGAACCCGCATTGGCCCGACCGCGACCGTTTCGTCCTGTCCGCCGGCCATGGGTCGATGCTGCTCTATTCCGTGCTCTATCTCTCCGGTTACGAGGATATCACGCTCGACGAGATCAAGAGTTTCCGCCAGTTGGGTTCAAGGACCGCAGGCCATCCCGAATATGGCCATGCCGCAGGGATCGAGACGACCACCGGCCCGCTCGGTCAGGGACTGGCCAATGCCGTCGGCATGGCGCTGGGCGAACGCATCTTGAATGCGCAGTTCGGTGATGACCTCGTCAATCACTACACCTATGCGCTCGCCGGCGACGGCTGCCTGATGGAAGGCATCAGCCAGGAAGCCATCGCGCTTGCCGGCCATCTGAAGCTCAACAAGCTCATCGTCTTCTGGGACAACAACAGCATCACCATCGACGGTGCCGTGTCGCTCTCCGACAACACCGACCAGCCCGCGCGTTTCGCCGCATCCGGCTGGAACACGCTGAGCATCGACGGTCACGATCAAGATGCCATCGCCACGGCGATCGAAGAGGCCCGTGCCTCCGACAAGCCGACGATGATCGCCTGCAAGACCACCATCGGCTTCGGCGCGCCGAACAAGGCCGGCACCAACAAGGTCCACGGCTCGCCGCTCGGCGCCGACGAAATCGCCGCCACGCGCAAGGCTCTCGGCTGGGAAGAGACTCCTTTCGTCATTCCCGCTGATGTTCTCGATACCTGGCGCGTTGCCGGACTGAATGCAGCACGCAAGCGTCAGGAATGGGAAAAACGTCTGGCCGCTGCCGACGCCGACACCCGCGGAGAATTCGAACGCCGCATTCGCGGTGATCTGCCCGGCGGCTTCGAGCAGGCGATCGCCGATTACAAGAAGAAGGTTTCGGCGGAAAAACCCAAGGTAGCCACCCGCAAAGCGTCCGAAATGGCGCTTGAGATCATCAATGGCGTGGTACCCGAAACCGTTGGCGGCTCCGCCGACCTCACCGGCTCCAACAACACCAGGACCAGTCAGACCAAACCGATCACGCCTGATGACTATAGCGGGCGCTATATCCATTACGGTATCCGCGAGCACGGCATGGCGGCAGCGATGAATGGTCTGACGCTGCATGGCGGCATCATTCCCTATTCCGGCACCTTCCTCACCTTCTCCGATTACTGCCGCCCGGCAATGCGCCTGTCGTCGCTGATGGGTATTCGCGTGGTCTATGTGATGACGCATGATTCCATCGGCCTGGGCGAGGATGGCCCGACGCACCAGCCCGTCGAGCAGCTTGCGGCGCTGCGGGCGATCCCGAACCATCTGGTGTTCCGCCCCGCCGATGTGGTGGAAACGGCCGAATGCTGGGAATTGGCGCTGAAATCGACAAAGGCGCCATCGACCATTGCCCTCACCCGGCAGAACCTGCCGACGGTCCGCACCGATCATATCGAGGAAAACCTCTGCGCTTACGGCGCCTATGAGCTGGCGACAGCCGGCGACGATGCCAAGGTGACGATTTTCGCCACCGGGTCGGAAGTCGAGATCGCACTCGACGCTCGTGCCACGCTCGAGAGGAACGGCATTGCGACGCGCGTCGTCTCCGTCCCCTGTTTCGAACTCTTCGAACAACAGACGCCGGCCTATCAGCAGGCGCTGCTCGGCGATGCGCCGGTCAAGATCGCGGTCGAGGCGGCGATTTCGCTCGGCTGGCAGCGTTTCATCGGTGATGATGGAATCTTCATCGGCATGACTGGTTTCGGCGCCAGCGGGCGCATCGAAGACCTCTACAAGCATTTCGGCATTACCGCAGAGGCCGTCGTCAAGGCTGCCGAAGCCAAATTGCAGAAAGCCGCTTGATTAGCGGCACTGGCCACTAGAGCGCCGCGCGTCCAATTGGGCGCGCAAAGGACGCTCTAGCACTTTGAAATGCTGCATAATTTTATCCTTAAATCGATTCTGATTTAAGGAATTATGCAGTCGGGCTCATCAGGGCACCACCCACACCCAGTAGGGAGAGAATAGAAAATGGCAGTTCGCGTCGCAATCAACGGGTTTGGTCGTATCGGCCGCAATATCCTTCGCGCCATTGTCGAATCCGGCCGCACCGACATCGAAGTCGTGGCGATCAATGATCTCGGTCCGGTGGAAACCAATGCGCATCTGTTGCGCTACGACTCGGTCCACGGCCGCTTCCCGGCTTCCGTCAAGGTCGAAGGCGACACGATTACCGTCGGCGGCGGCAAGCCAATCAAGGTGACGGCGATCAAGGATCCGGCGATGCTCCCCCACAAGGAGCTCGGCGTCGACATCGCGATGGAATGCACCGGCTTCTTCACCACCCGCGACAAGGCTGCCGCGCATCTGACCGCCGGCGCCAAGCGCGTGCTCATCTCCGCCCCCGCCGAGGGCGCCGACCTGACGGTCGTCTACGGCGTCAATCATGACAAGCTGACCAAGGACGATCTGGTCATCTCCAACGCCTCGTGCACCACCAACTGCCTCGTTCCGGTGGTCAAGGTCCTGAACGACGCAGTCGGCATCGACCATGGCTTCATGACGACAATCCACTCCTATACCAACGACCAGCCGTCGCTCGACCAGATGCACAAGGACCTCTACCGCGCCCGCGCAGCGGCCCTTTCGATGATCCCGACCTCGACAGGTGCGGCCAAGGCCGTCGGCCTGGTGCTGCCGGAACTCAAGGGCAAGCTCGACGGCACCTCGATCCGCGTTCCGACCCCCAACGTCTCGGTCGTCGATTTCAAGTTCGTCGCCAAGCGCGACACGACGGTCCAGGAAATCAACGACGCCATCAAGGCTGCCGCCGACGGCCCGCTGAAGGGCGTCCTCGGCTATACCGACGAGCCTTTGGTGTCGCGCGATTTCAACCATGACAGCCAGTCCTCGATCTTCGCGATCGATCAGACCAAGGTCATAGAGGGCACCTTCGTCCGTATCCTTACCTGGTACGACAATGAATGGGGCTTCTCCAACCGCATGAGCGATACCGCCGTCGCCTTTGCCAAGGTGATCTGAGCCGATGTTCAGAGCCCTCTCCCAAAGAACGGTGCGCTGGCGCCTGCTTGAGGGAGAGGGTCTCGAACACCTCACCATCACGCCGCATGAAGGCGGTATCCGCGTCGATAGCGTGGTGATCGGCGATCGCGGCGGCATTCCCTACGGCGTGCGCTACCGCATCGATTGCGATGCACGCTGGCATGTCGGCAGCTTTTCCGTCGAGACCATGGCAGGACAGCGGCTGGCGCTTCTTTCCGATGGCAAAGGGCGCTGGCGCGATGAGGACGGCGATGCCTTGCCCGAATTCGACGGCTGCATCGATATCGACCTTGCCGGAACGCCTTTCACCAATACAATACCGATCAGACGTCTCGGCCTGACGCCGCAGTCGGAGACGGCGAAGCTCACCATGCTTTATGTGCCGTTCGATGGCTTCGAACCATTCCGCGACGGACAGAACTATACCTGCCTGGAAGCGGACCGGCTCTACCGCTACCAGGCCGAGGACCGCAGCTTCAGCGCCGACCTTCCTGTCGATGAGGACGGCCTTGTTATCGATTATCCAGGCCTGTTCGAAAGGCTGAAAGCGTGATTTGGTAGTGTTCGCGCCCTTTGCCCGGGACGATCCACGATCATGCGCAACACCGACCGGAGAGAAGACCGATGAGTTTCCGTACCCTCGATGATGCCGATATCACATCCAAGCGTGTTCTTCTCCGCGTCGACCTGAATGTCCCGCTGTCCAATGGCGAAGTAACGGATGCCACCCGTATCGAGCGCGTCGTGGAGACCATTTCCGAACTGTCGAAGAAAGGGGCGAAAGTCATCCTGCTGGCGCATTTCGGACGTCCCAAAGGCTCGCCATCCCCTGAATTTTCGCTGCGCCAGGTGGTGAAGGCGTTGGAGAAACATCTGCATCACCCCGTCCGTTTTGCCGAGGATTGCATCGGTGAGAAGGCGACAAGCGCTGTCGCGGCCATGAAGGACGGTGACATCCTGCTCCTGGAGAATACCCGTTTCCACCCCGGCGAAGAAAAGAACGACCCCGATTTCGCCAGGGCGCTGGCCGCCAATGGCGACATCTATGTCAACGATGCTTTTTCGGCCGCCCACCGCGCTCATGCCTCGACGGAAGGCCTCGCCCATCTGCTTCCCGCCTATGCCGGCCGTGCCATGCAGGCCGAACTCGATGCACTGGAAAAGGGTCTTGGCAATCCCGCCCGCCCGGTGGTGGCGATTGTCGGCGGCGCAAAGGTTTCCTCCAAGATCGATCTCCTGATGAACCTGATCGAAAAGGTCGATGCGCTGGTCATCGGCGGCGGCATGGCCAACACCTTTCTCGCCGCACGCGGCATCGGCGTCGGCAAATCGCTTTGCGAGCATGATCTCGCCGACACGGCGCGCCAGATCATGGCCAAGGCGGAGGACGCCAAATGTGCCATCATCCTTCCCGTCGATGCCATCGTCGCATGGCATTTCCAGGCTGATGCGCCCAACCACGCCTATGGCCTCGACGCGATTCCGGCCGATGGCATGATTCTCGATGTCGGGCCGCAGTCGATCGAACGCATCCAGGGCGCCATAGACGATGCCGCGACGCTGGTCTGGAACGGACCGCTCGGCGCTTTCGAACTTCGCCCCTTCGACAAGGCGACGGTCGCTGCCGCGCGCCATGTCGCGGCCCGCACCAGGGATGGCGATCTCGTCTCGGTCGCCGGCGGCGGCGATACGGTCGCGGCGCTCAACCACGCGGGCGTCGCCGATGATTTCAGCTATGTATCGACGGCGGGCGGCGCCTTCCTCGAATGGATGGAAGGCAAACCACTTCCAGGCGTCGACGTATTGCGGCAATCGTAGAACCGGGACGCCCTCCTTCTTTAACCGTCTGCCGAAAAAAGTGATACTCCTAAATCGTTTGAAATAAATTCAATCGTTTCAAAGGTTTGCACTGGCGTTTCGTTTACCGCACTCTTTTGTTATTGCGCTGATGAAAGAACGAAAAAGTTGGAGCCCCCATTGATGAGTGAACGTCTCGAAGATATCGCGATTGCCATGGTTGCCGACGGCAAGGGCCTTCTTGCCGCCGATGAAAGTTCGGGAACGATCAAGAAGCGGTTCGATACGATCGGCCTGACCTCCACGGAAGAAAGCCGCCGCGATTATCGCGAAATGCTGTTCCGCTCCGAAGAGGCGATGAAGAACTGCATCTCAGGCGTCATCCTCTATGATGAAACCATTCGCCAGAGCGCAGCCGACGGCACCAGGCTCGCCGACATCATCAAGCAGGCCGGCAGTATCCCGGGCATCAAGGTCGATGCCGGCGCAAAACCGCTGGCGGGCTTCCCCGGCGAGACCATCACCGAAGGGCTCGATGGCCTGCGCGAACGCCTGTCCGAATATTATGCGCTTGGCGCGCGTTTCGCCAAATGGCGCGGCGTGATCTCCATCTCCGATGGCCTGCCCAGCTGGGGCGCAGTCAAGCAGAATGCCCAGGCGCTGGCCCGCTATGCAGCACTTTGCCAGGAAGCCGGCATCGTCCCGATCGTCGAGCCTGAGGTGCTGATGGACGGCAAGCCCGGCGACCACTCCATCGACCGCTGCTATGAAGTCACCGAATGGGTGCTCAAGACGGTCTTCGCCGAACTCTATGACGCGCGCGTCTTGCTGGAAGGCATGATCCTCAAGCCGAACATGGTCATCGACGGCAAGAATGCCCGCAAAGCTTCCGTCGAGGAAATCGCCGAAAAGACAGTGCGCTGCCTGAAATCGACGGTGCCCTCGGCGGTGCCGGGGATTGCCTTCCTGTCCGGCGGCCAATCGGACGAGGAGGCGACGGCACATCTCTCGGCCATGAACGCCGCTTATCAGCTGCCGTGGAAGCTCACCTTCTCCTATGGCCGTGCATTGCAGGCAGCCGCACTGAAGGCCTGGGCCGGCAAGCCGGAGAATGTCGCCGCCGGACAGCGCGCCTTCTCCCACCGCGCCCGCATGAATGCGCTTGCCGCGACGGGCGGTTGGAAACGCGATCTCGAAAAGGCCGCATGAAGCCAGGACATTGTCCAATAAAAAGCCCGGATCGCACGATCCGGGCTTTTTTATTTAAACACGGCCCCTGCATGCAGGGCGACGACGAGGAACATCAGCCCGATCGCCACCACTGCGATCTTCCAGAAATCGCTGCGTTGCCTCAGGCCCGGCAGCCCCAGCGGCTTGACCAGATGCAGTGCCATCACAACGAGGAGCAGAACGAGTAGAATCTTGGTCAAGGGCCGGTCCTTTGAAAAGTCTCTTACAGCGCAGCACGCTGAACCGCCAAGCCTTTTCCGGTCCTGATTTTACGCCGATGCTTTAGTCCCATGGACGTCTGGATACCCGGAGGGCTAGAACAGGGGTGGAGGACTGTTTTTGGGAGGAACGGAATGTCGTCGCGCTATACCGCCACCTATGATTCATGGAAACGCGATCCGGAAGGCTTCTGGGCCGACGCCGCGCAAGCCATCGACTGGGTCCGGCCATGGGAGAAGGTCTTCGATTCCGATCTGGGCGTCTATGGGCGATGGTTCCCAGGCGCGCTGTGCAACACCTGTTACAACGCCCTCGACCGTCACGTCGAAAACGGACGCGGAGACCAGCCCGCCATCATCTATGACAGCCCCATCACCGGCAGCAAGCGCAAGCTGACCTATCGGGAGATTCTCGCAGAAGTCCAGGCGTTTGCCGCGATCATGCTCGATAATGGCGTGAAGACCGGCGACCGCGTCATCATCTACATGCCGATGGTGCCTGAAGCGGCGATTGCCATGCTCGCCTGCGCCCGCATCGGCGCGATCCACTCCGTGGTCTTCGGCGGTTTCGCCGCCAATGAACTCGCCAGCCGCATCGATGATGCGGCGCCGGTCATGATCATCGCCGCTTCCTGCGGCCTGGAGCCGGGCCGCGTCATCGCCTATAAGCCGATGCTCGACAAGGCCATCGACATGGCGGGGCACAAGGTCTCGCGCTGCATCGTTCTCGAACGGCCCCAACTTGCCTATGCTCCCGTGGAAGGCCGCGATATCGATTATGCGTCAGCCGTCGCCGCCGCGCGCGGTCGCACGGTCCCTTGCGCACCCGTCGCCGCCACCGATCCGCTCTATGTGCTCTATACCTCCGGCACGACGGGACAGCCCAAGGGCGTCGTGCGCGACAATGGCGGGCATATGGTGGCACTTGCCTGGTCGATGGGCGCGGTCTTCGATATCGGACCCGGCGACGTCTTCTGGGCGGCTTCCGATGTCGGCTGGGTCGTCGGCCATTCCTATATCGTCTATGGGCCGCTGCTTGTCGGCGCGACCAGCATCCTCTTTGAGGGCAAGCCCGTCGGCACGCCCGACCCCGGCACTTTCTGGCGCATCATCGATGAGCACGATGTGAAGACGATGTTCACCGCCCCGACCGCCTTCCGCGCCATCAAGAAGGACGATCCGGGCGGCGAATACGTGAAGCGTCACGATCTTTCGCGCTTCCGTTGTCTTTTCCTTGCCGGGGAACGCGCTGATCCCGATACGATCAAATGGGCCGAGGAAAAGCTCTCCGTTCCGGTGATCGACCATTGGTGGCAGACCGAATCAGGCTGGCCGATGGTGGCAAATCCCGTCGGCCTCGGTATCCTGCCGGTGAAATACGGTTCGCCCACCAAGACCCTGCCCGGCTATGAAATCCATGTGGTGGACGATGCCGGACATCAGGTGAAACGCGGCGATCTCGGCAATATCGTCGTCAAGCTTCCGCTCGCTCCCGGCTGCCTGCCGACGCTCTGGAACGCCGACCAGCGCTTCCGCGATGCCTATCTCGCCGAATTTCCCGGCTATTACAAGACCGCGGATGCCGGCTATATGGACGAGGACGGCTATCTCTACATCATGAGCCGCACCGACGACATCATCAACGTCGCCGGCCATCGCCTCTCGACCGGCGCGATGGAGGAAATCATCTCCGGCCACCCTGATGTGGCTGAATGCGCGGTCATAGGCATTGCCGATGCGTTGAAGGGGCAGGTCCCCTGCGGATTTCTGGTTCTCAACTCAGGCGTGACCCGCAACGCCTGCGATATCGAGGCGGATTGCATCGCCAGAGTGCGCGAGGAAATCGGCGCGGTCGCGGCCTTCAAACTGGCGCTCGCCGTCAAGCGGCTGCCGAAAACCCGTTCAGGCAAGATATTGCGCGGCACGATGCAGAAGATCGCCGATGGCGAGCAATGGAACATGCCCGCCACCATCGATGATCCGGCCATCCTGGCGGAAATAGCCGAAGCGCTGAAACTGCGTGGCATCGGCGGTTGACCCCTCACCGCGCCCGGTCCAATCTCCGCCCCTGGTGCGAATATCGAAAGGCAGGGAAGAACCATGGGGCTGGAAGGCAAAACAGCGATCGTGACGGGCGGCGCGCAGGGCATCGGATATGCCATCGCGAAACGCTATCTGATCGACGGCGCCAGCGTGGTGATGGCGGATTTAGACGAAGCAAAGGGCGCCGCGGCGGCAAAGGATCTGTCGCAGTTCGGTGCGGTACGGTTTACGCCGGCCGATGTCGGCCAGAAACTCGACGTGCATAATCTGCTGGCGTTTGCGACCGATGCTTTCGGCGACATCGACATTCTCGTCAACAATGCCGGTATAGCGCACAACGCTGATTTCCTTTCATTGAAGGAGGAGGATTTCGATCGCGTGCTGCGGATCAATTTGAAAGGCTCCTTCCTCTGCGCCCAGGCCGTGGCGCGCCGGATGGTGGCGAGGGTCGAGGCGGGCGGCCCTGCTGGAACGATCATCAACATGTCGTCGGTCAATGCGCTGTTCGGGCTGGAGAGCCAGGTGCCCTACTCGATCTCCAAGGGCGGCGTGAACCAGCTCACCCGCGTCATGGCCGTTTCGCTCGCTCCCTACGGCATCCGCGTCAATGCCATCGGACCAGGTTCGATCAACACCGACATGCTGGCAAGCGTCAACGCCGATGCCGGTGCCATGGACCGCATCCTGTCGCGAACGCCGATGGGCCGCGTAGGTGAGCCCTCCGAGATTGCCGGCATAGCGGCTTTCCTCGCCTCTCCCGATTCGAGCTATGTCACGGGACAGACGATCTATGCCGATGGCGGACGACTACCGCTGAACTACACCGTTCCGGTCAAGGCATGACCCGTCCGACAATCTCCCGACACTCCTGACAGATAGCTGTCAGCAGGAGTGTGCGATGATACCTTCCTGAAACCAAGGGAGAAACCAGGATGGGTATCGTCATAGCTCCTATTTTGAGCGTGCTTCAGCACTATCGCCGGAAGATCCGGGCAAGGCGCGACCAGATCCGCACGGAACGCCTGATCGGCAACCTGCCGCGCTACATTCAAAAAGACATCGGCTGGCCGGACGCCTATCCCGAACGCAGGGCGGATCGCTGGAAGCTACCCTGTGATGCGCAAGAATTGTAGAATCGCCAAGAAAATCAGATAATGGGCGCGAAAATGACAGAAAAAAAGACAATCGGCCTCGTTTTCATCCAGGGTTATGCCGATTGGGAGTTCGGCTTCCTTTCCGGGTCCGCCGTCGAATATTTCAACGCGCGTGTCGTCGCTCTCGCGCCTGAGAAAAAATCCGTCAGGTCCATCGGCGGGCTGGTCCTGGCGCCGGATCGCGGTGTCTCCAGCGCTGAGAACGCCGATCTCGACGCGGTCGCAATCATCGGTTCGCAAACCTGGTTTTCCGCCACGCCTCCTGACATCGCGCCGCTGCTTCTGGCGGTTCACGCACGGGGCGGAACAGTCGGCGGCATCTGTGCCGGCACGCTGGCGCTTGCTCGCGCCGGCCTTTTCTCAGGCCGCGATCACACCAGCAACGGCGCGGGGTGGATTCAGGGGAAAATCGGCGATTACGATGGCTCCGACCATTATCGCGATGTACCCTTTGCCGTCAGCGACAGCCAAATCATCAGCGCCTCGGGTACGGCACCGGGGACATTTGCCGCAGCCTTTCTCGAAACGCTTTTCCCGACAAAGGCCGACGACATCGGGCAAATGCGCAGGCTTTTTTCGCGCGAATATGGGAGTGCCTGACGTCGATGCGGCGCGCCGACCGTCTTTTTCAGATCGTGCAACGCCTGCGTGGCGGCAGGCTGGTGACGGCGAGGCTATTGGCCGAACGGCTGGAGGTTTCGGAACGTACCATCTACCGCGATATCGCCGATCTGCAGTCCACAGGCGTTCCCATCGATGGGGAAGCGGGCGTCGGCTATATATTGCGCGAGGGATACGATCTGCCGCCGCTGATGTTCACGCGCGATGAAATCGTCGCCCTTGTCGCCGGTGCCAGGCTGGTTCGCGCCTGGGGCGGCGCATCCATGGCGCGCGGCGCGGAAGAAGCGCTGGTCAAGATCGAGGCCGTGCTCCCGAAAGAGGACCGTTCGCGCATTGCCAACACGCAGATCCATGCGCCCGCCGCCAATATCAGCGAATATGAGAGACAGATCATCGATATCGTCGAGCGCGCCGTTGATGGCGGCAATGTGCTGACCATCCGCTACAGGGATTTGGAAGGGCGCGAGAGCGGCCGTGATATCCGTCCGCTCGGCCTCTGGTTCTGGGGCAAGGTCTGGACCGTCATCGGCTGGTGCGAATTGCGGACTGCATTCCGCACATTCCGCACCGACCGTATTTCGCTTGCAGCGGATTCAGGCCGCCGTTTCCGCCCCGAGCGCGGCAAGACGCTCGCCGATTTCTACCGATTGATGGAAGCCCGCGAGTTCAACGCCTACAAGGACCAATATTAGTATTATTTCTCCCAAGCACATCAGGACCGGCACATGAAAAACCCGGCGTGGATATCTCCACGCCGGGTTTTCATCAATTCATCCGGGAAACGAGTTTATTCCTCGTCTTCATCCTCGTTGTTCGAACCCTTCAGCGAGGAAAGCTTGGCGAAAACCTTGTCGGCATCGAGCTCCTGCTCTTCGCTGGAAGACGGCTGGTCGCGGTAATCGGCATTCTCCGTCGCCGAAGCCGGAAGCAGCGTGTCGCCGGTTTCCGCCGCTGTGGCCGGACGGTTGCGCGAAGCGCGTTCGACCTCGAGATCGAGATCGATCTGCGAGCAGAGGCCAAGCGTCACCGGATCCATCGGCTGGAGATTGGCCGAATTCCAATGGGTACGGTTGCGGATCTGCTCGATGGTCGATTTCGTCGTACCGATGAGACGCGAAACCTGCGCATCCTTCAGTTCAGGGTGATTGCGCACAAGCCAGAGAATGGCGTTCGGACGGTCCTGGCGTTTCGACAGCGGGGTGTAGCGCGGTCCCTTGCGCTTGGTTTCCGGTACGCGCACCTTCGGCTCCAGGAGCTTCAGCTTGTGATTGGGATCCTTCTCGCCCTTGGCGATCTCCTCGCGGGAGAGCTGGCCGGTGATGACGGGATCGAGGCCTTTGATGCCCTGCGCGGCTTCACCATCGGCGATCGCTTTCACTTCAAGCGGGTGCAGCTTGCAGAAATTGGCGATCTGATCGAAGGATAGCGCGGTATTGTCGACAAGCCAGACGGCCGTTGCCTTCGGCATAAGAAGCTGGGTGGCCATTTAGATATAGTCCTCTTGTTCGTCCGCTCCGGGGGCGCGGGCCGTGGGTAACCACAATTTTCCGGGAATTCACGTCGTATATAGCGATGTTTTCATCGAGGGGCAAGGAAGCGCTGCGGATTGCCGTGCATTACCTTCCGTTTTCATCGAACTGTCATGAAAGCGTCATCGCATTGAAATGGAGTTGAACAAGGAGTTGCACAAGAAATAGGGAGATTCACTCATGCCCAAACTCAGGCAACACCATTCCGTATACCTTACCCTCTTCACCATCCTGACTGCCTCCGCTGCATTTCCGGCAGCCGCCGAGCCTGTCTTCAACCGCATCGCCACCTTCCCCGTCGCCAGCAATCTTCCGGCGGATGCCGACAAGACGACCGAGACATCGTCGGAGATCATTGCCGCTTCCGAGGATGGCAATACGCTTGTCTATTCCGACAGCCCCTATGGCGGCATCGGCTTCGTCGACATCACGGATCCGGCCCAGCCGAAACCAGGCGGCAGCATCAAGGTCGACGGCGAGCCGACATCGGTGATCGTGGTAGGCGGCAAGGTGCTCGCTGGCGTCAACACCTCGCAAAGCAAGGTGAAACCTTCCGGACGTCTCGATGTGATCGATCTCGCCACGCGCAAGGTCGAAGCAAGCTGCGACCTAGGCGGTCAGCCCGATTCCGTTGCGGTTTCACCCGACAAGGCGTTTCTTGCCGTGGCAATCGAAAACGAACGCGACGAGGATCTGAACGATGGCGAACTGCCGCAGCTTCCCGCCGGCGACCTCAAGATATTCTCGCTAAAGGACGGCCAGCCCGATTGCGCCAGCATGAAGACCGTGGCGCTGACCGGCTTGGCCGAGATCGCGCCGGAAGACCCGGAACCGGAATTCGTCAGCTTCAACGGCAAGAACGAAATCGCCGTGACGCTGCAGGAAAACAACCACATCGCCATCGTCGATGCGGCGAGCGGCAAGCTCCTTTCGCATTTCTCCGCCGGCAGCGTCGATCTCGACGGCATCGACAGCAAGTCTGACGGAGCACTTACTTTCGACCGCAGCCTGAAAGGCGTTCGGCGCGAACCTGACGCGATAAAATGGCTCGATGACGAGCGCCTCGTCACCGCCAATGAAGGCGATTACAAGGGCGGCTCGCGCGGCTTCACCATCTTCGCCCGCGATGGCAAGGTTCTCTACGAATCCGGCCCGTCGCTGGAACGGCGGATCGTGCAGATCGGCCATTATCCCGACAAGCGCTCGGGCAAGAAGGGCGCCGAACCGGAAGGCCTCGAAACCGCAACCTTCGGCGATGCGAAGTATATTTTCGTTGCCGCCGAGCGCGCTTCCGTCATCGGCGTCTACAAGGATACTGGAGGCGAACCGGAATTCGTCCAGCTTCTGCCTTCCGGCATTGCACCTGAAGGTCTTGTCGCGGTACCGGGCCGCGATCTGCTCGTCACCGCCAACGAGGCCGACCTGGTCGAGGATGGCGGCCCTCGCTCGCATGTGATGGTTTATCGGCTTGAGGACGGCACGCCGGCCTACCCGCAGATCGTCTCCGCCACCAAAAAAGACGGATCGCCGCTCGGCTGGGGCGCGCTCTCCGGCCTGGTCGCCGATCCCAAGGAACCGGGCAAGCTCTTCGCGGTTTCCGATTCCTTCTATTCGACGGCGCCGACGATCTTCACCATCGATGCAAACGCGCAGCCGGCGCGGATCACTGGTGCACTCGTCGTGACACGCGGCGGACAGCCGGCGCAGAAAATCGACCTCGAAGGCATCACCACCGACGGCAAGGGCGGTTTCTGGCTGGCCAATGAAGGCAATGCCAAGAAGCTCATCCCGCACGCCATCCTGCATGTCGACGAAAAAGGCGCGATCAAGCAGGAAATCGCCCTGCCCGAGGACGTTCTGGCGGGCCAGAAACGTTTCGGCCTGGAAGGCATCACGCTCACAGGCGAAGGCGACGACGCAACCCTGTGGATGGCCGTGCAGCGCGAATGGGCGGACGATCCGAAGGGTACCGTGAAGCTTCTCGCCTACAAGCCGAAGAGCAAGGAATGGACAGCGGTACGATACCCGCTCGACAAGACCGAGGCAGGCTGGGTCGGCCTTTCGGAGATCACCGCCCATGACGGCCAGCTCTATATCGTCGAGCGCGACAACCAGATCGGCGACAAGGCGGCGATCAAGAGGCTTTACCGCGTCGCCCTGGAAGGGCTGGAGCCTGCGAAGCTTGGCGGCGAACTGCCGGTGGTACAGAAGACGCTCGCGCATGATTTCATGCCCGATCTGAAATCGGCGAACGGTTACGTGGTCGACAAGCTCGAAGGCTTTGCCATCGACAGCAATGGGAAAGGCTATGCCGTCACCGACAATGACGGTGTGGACGACTCCTCGGGCGAGACCTTGTTCTTCACCATCGGCAAGGTCCAGGCCCTGAACTGAATGGAGCTTTTGAAGCACGGAAGGCCGCGCAATGCGCGGCCTTTTTCGTTTCACGCGACGTCGAGCACGATCTTGCCAATGTGATGGCCGTCTTCCATGCGTTCGTGTGCCCGCCAGGCATCGCGTAGCGGGAAGATCATGTCCATGACCGGCGCGATACGTCTTTCCGCCAGAAGCGGCCAGACCTTGCTTTCGAGCTCACGGGCAATTGACGCTTTGAACGCCACGGGGCGCGACCGCAGCGTCGAGCCGGTATGGGTCAGGCGTTTGGTCATCAGCTTCGAGAAATTGACATTCGCCTTCGCGCCGTTCAGGAAAGCGATCTGGACAATGCGCCCGTCGATCGCCGCCGCATCATAATTGCGGTCGATATAGTCGCCGCCCACCATGTCGAGAATGACCTGCGCGCCCTTGCCGTCGGTGGTTTCCTCAACAGCTTTGACGAAATCCTCCTCGTGGTAATTGATCGCCCTGTCGGCGCCGAGCCTGAGACAGGCCTCGCATTTCTCCGCCGAGCCGGCGGTCGTGATGACATAGGCGCCAAAAGCATTGGCAAGCTGGATCGCCGTCGTGCCGATGCCCGACGAGCCGCCATGCACCAGCAGTGTTTCCCCTTGCTTCAGGCCGCCCCGCTCGAACACATTGTGCCAGACGGTAAAGAAGGTTTCCGGAATGGCCGCTGATTCGGCATAGCCGAAGCCGGACGGAAGCGGCAGCGCGTTGCTTTCGTCCACGACCACGAATTCGGCATAGCCGCCGCCCGCAACGAGCCCCATCACCTGGTCGCCCACGCGGAAACGCTCGACCCGCTCGCCCACGGCCGCTACCTCACCGGCGATTTCCAGCCCCGGAATATCCGACGCGCCGGGAGGTGGAGGATAATGGCCCTGCCTTTGCAGAACATCGGGACGATTGACGCCCGCGGCCTTCACATGGACCAGGATTTCACTCGCCGCAGGTCTCGGCACGGGACGTTTCATCGGTTTCAGCACACGCGGACCGCCCGGTTGGGTGATCTCGATCGCCGTCATCTGCGATGGGTTTTGCAGAGACATATAGAATCGCTCCTTCGAATGATTTGCCTGATCGAATGATTTGATGTCAGGCCCAAGGGAATGTATCGTTTGACCCGCGTCTGGCAATGGGGTCGAACCAATGCCAGTACCGAGGAGCGTGCCGAGGGGGGAATGAGGAGAACATCATGACGCTTTTCGACGACGAGCCGCCTATCCGGAAAACCGCTCACGAAATCGGGCAGGATCTTTCCTTGTTATCGGTTGCGGAACTGGATGAACGTATCGCTATTCTGCGCGCGGAAATCGAGCGGCTGGAAGCCGATCGCGACAAAAAGGGAGACAGCAAAACGGCTGCTGAAGCGCTGTTTCGCTGAACCAGCCCGAATAATGGCCAATATCTTGGCCAATATCTCCGCCAGAATCGCTGCCCGGGATTTTACTGACGTTCCGGGCACGTAATCGATTTCTATTTTTGCCATCGGCCTTCGGCACTTCCTCCTTCGGTAGAACCTCACAAATTCGGGGACCATTTTGTTCAGTTCTTTTATTCAGGTCTTTGCGCTTCTCTGCGGCACGGCGTTTCTTCTGGCTGGATCCGGTCTTCATGGTCTTCTCCTGCCTCTGCGCGGCGGCAGCGAAGGCTTTGCGCTCGGTTCCCTCGGTCTTCTCGGCACCGCCTGGGCAGGCGGTTTCATCGCCGGCTGCCTGCTCGCGCCAAGGCTCGTGCGCCGGGTCGGCCATGTCCGCGCCTTCGGCTTCTTTGCATCCTCGGCCGCCATCATCGCCCTTCTCACCGGTCTCTTCATCGACCAGACCGTCTGGATCGTGCTGCGCGCCTTCACCGGCTTCGCCATGGCGGGTGCATTCATGGTCATCGAAAGCTGGCTGAACGAGCGCGCCACCAATGAAACCCGCGGTCAGATTTTCGGCCTCTACATGATGGTGAATTACGGCGCGGTGATGAGCGGCCAGTTGATCGTTGTCGCCGGCGACGTGCATACCGCCAGCCTCTTCATGGTCACGGGTATCTTTCTGTGCATGGCGCTGATCCCAACCGCCATATCGACCGCCATCAGTCCGAAGCCTCTCAGTGAAGTACAGCTCGACCTGAAGGTGCTCTACAAGAATTCGCCGGTGTCCTTCGTCAGTTGCATCCTGATCGGCATCGCCAACGGCGCCTGGGGTACGCTCGGCGCCGTGTTCGGTGCCGCCTCGGGCATCGATACCACCACGATCGCCCTGATGGTCAGTTTCACCATCCTGGCCGGCGCCCTCACGCAAATCCCCGTCGGGCGTTTCTCGGACAGAACGGACAGGCGTTTCGTACTCGCCGGTGTCGCGGGCGCCTCATCCATGGTCGGGCTTGCCATCTTTCTCATCGCACCGACCAGCGCCATCGTCATTCTCATCATGACCGCGCTCTATGGCGCTCTCACCTATGCGCTCTATCCGGTCGCCGTCGCCCACGCCAACGACTTCGCGGCCTCGGAGAACTTCGTGGAGATTTCCGGCGGGCTGCTCCTGCTTTACGGCTTCGGCACGATGATCGGACCGCTCCTGGCGGCGGTCGCGATGCAATATCTCTGGCCCTCTGCATTGTTTGCCGTGACCGCGCTTGCGCATATCTCGATCACTGTCTACGCCATCATCCGCTCACGTCAGCGCCCGGCGCCTTCAACGGAAGAAAAGGACAACTTCCAGAGCCTGCCTTCCCAACGCGCGGCGACGCCGGAAGGGCTCAGGCTCGTCCCACGCGCCGACGGAGAACAGGACTAAAGCACCTCACCCGAAAGTCGGAACCGGTTTCGGGCGATGGGCGAGAAATTTCCAGAGGCGCCTATAATTGCTACAGGCGTCCCCGGTCTACATTCCGAAAAATTCAGTGGCGGGTAACCTGTATTCTGAGCCTTTCAATCTGGTCTTTGAGCAGCAGTTTCTTGCGCTTGAGGTCAGCAATGCGAAGATTGTCCATTGCCGGACATGACATCGCTTCGGTGATTTCCCTTTCCAGGGCGCCGTGCTTCTTCTCCAGCGTTGCAAGATGGGACTCAATGGCCATGATTGCATCTCCTTCGGTTGCTTTCCTCGTAAAGGCTTCAGGTCATGAGCTCATAAATCCGATCGAATATGCAGCGATGAACAAGACAGCCATGCAGGCCTATGTCCATCAGGTTCCGCAAACCAATGTTGCAGAGGTCAACACGCATCTTTTTGCTGTTTCAGGCGTCATTCGATCAAATTCACGAGCCCATGACCTGACCCTGCCGGAAGACTTCGTGACAGAGCGATGACAGTCTGCCACGACTTGGTCCGGAAGTCGAATTTGGGATAGTAGCATTTTCTCCGAGGCAAAAATGTGGTATGGGCTCCGCCCGGCGTCGAAACGCGATCCCCGCGATTTCTTGGACGATCCCAAAGCAGATAATTAAGAACGGGACAAACCGCATGTCCGATCAGGACCAGGCAGAGATACGACTGGCTGTCGCACGTCTGAAACAGGAACACGCGGATTTCGACGCCGCCATCAACGCCATGATCCAGGTCGGCTGCGATCAATTGCGCATCCAGCGCATGAAGAAGAAGAAGCTCGTCATCAAGGACAAGCTTCAGGAACTGGAAGACGGGATCATCCCCGATATCATCGCCTGAGTTCATATGTGAATTCGTCAACGGGCTCTCTCACGGCCCCGTATCGTCCTTGCCTTGCGGGCTTTCCGCTTTTCGGCTAAGTGCCCCTTTCGAACAATGGGGATTTGGCGATGGCTGAAACACGTGCTGAAGTCGCGATCATCATGGGCAGCCAGTCCGACTGGCCGACAATGCGCCATGCCGCCGACACGCTTGAGGCCCTGGGCATCTCCCACGATGCCCGCATCATCTCCGCCCATCGTACGCCGGACCGCCTCGTCGCCTTCGCCAAGGGCGCCAGGGCCGAGGGTTTCAAGGTGATCATCGCTGGCGCGGGAGGTGCGGCCCATCTGCCCGGGATGGCCGCCTCCATGACACCGCTCCCGGTCTTTGGCGTACCGGTCCAGTCAAAGGCGCTTTCCGGCCAGGATTCGCTCCTCTCCATCGTCCAGATGCCGGCTGGCATCCCCGTCGGCACGCTTGCCATCGGACGCTCCGGTGCGATCAATGCAGCACTGCTCGCCGCCGCCGTTCTGGCGCTTTCCGACCCGGAGCTCGCCAAACGGCTCGATGCCTGGCGAGCGGAGCAAAGCGCCAAGGTTGCCGAACGTCCCCAGGACGAGGCGTGACCATGCTGCAGCCCGGATCGACGATCGGCATCATCGGCGGTGGCCAGCTCGGCAGAATGCTTGCCATGGCTGCGGCCAGGCTCGGCTTCCGCACAATCATTTTGGAGCCGCAGTCCGGCTGCCCCGCTTCGCAGGTGGCGAACCTTCAGATCGCCGCTCCCTATGACGATGAGAGCGCATTGGCTGAACTTGCGCAGGCCTGCGATGTCATCACCTATGAATTCGAAAATGTTCCCGTCGAGGCCGCACAGAGGCTCACGGAAAAAAAGCGCGTTTATCCGCCCCCCATCGCTCTCGAGGTTTCGCAGGACCGCTTCAGGGAAAAGGCCTTTCTCAATGATTGCGGCATAGAAACGGCGCCGTGGCAGTTGGTGAACGATTCCGCAGGCTTGGCAGCGGCGCTCGCCGCTTTCGATGGGCGCGGGATCCTGAAAACCAGGCGCCTGGGCTATGACGGCAAGGGGCAGGTGCAGTTTCGCGGCGACGGCAGTGACGATGTCGCCGAAGCGCTTGCTGCAATCGGCAATGCACCCGCCATTCTGGAAGGCTTCGTCGCCTTCGAACGCGAAGTCTCGGTAATTGCCGCGCGCGATCGCGCGGGCAATGTCCGCACCTACGACATTGCCGAAAACGTCCATTCCGACGGCATTCTTGCCACATCCACCGTCCCCTCCGCCATATCGTCGGCGACCGCTGAAATGGCCCGGCAGGCAGCCGAAAAGCTTTTGCACGCGCTCGATTACATCGGCGTGCTGGGGCTCGAATTCTTCGTGCTGCCCGATGGCACGCTACTTGCCAATGAATTCGCTCCGCGCGTCCATAATTCCGGCCATTGGACGGAAGCCGCCTGCGCCATATCGCAGTTCGAGCAGCATATTCGCGCCATTGCCGGCCTGCCGCTCGGCGAGACCGCGCGCCATAGCGATTGCGTGATGGAGAATCTGATCGGCAACGATATCGCGCGCGTGCCCGAGCTTTTAAGCGAACCTTTCGCGGTGCTCACTCTCTATGGCAAGGCGGAGGTCCGCCCCGGCCGCAAGATGGGCCATGTCACCAGGCTGAAAACCAGCAAATAGAATCGCTTATCGCGCATCTTTTGCCGGACGGGAGTTGACAAAAGACCCAATTCTTGGCTATTTCGCGCCAACCATTTACGGTGTGCCTTGGGCGCACCTTCATTGATGCCCGGCGACGGGCCAACCTGACACCGGTGATTGACATGAAGATCAAGAATTCGCTCAAAGCGCTTAGGGGCCGCCACCGCAACAACCAGATGGTTCGTCGCAAGGGTCGCATCTACATCATCAACAAGACCGCCCCGCGCTTCAAGGCGCGTCAGGGCTGAGCTGTTTGTGGTGAAGCGGGCATTCTCCCGCTTCACAAAATGCGCTTCACTAAATTTTGCATTTGACGTTTCGCTGTGCAGGGCTACCCTTGTCCACATGCGGAACGTTTTTGCATTTCTCATCCTGATCGCTTTTCCCGCTGCGTCGATGGCGCAGACCGTTGCGGCCACGGCACAGGAACAGCAGATTCCTGCAGCGCCCTCTCCGGCAAATCTGCCCGAAAGCGGAGCCACTATAGCGCAAAAGCGCACCGCCGAACTGGACAGGCTCTTTCTCGAGCTGCGCAAGGCGCATGACGAGACCAAGGCAAAACGCATCGCCGGCGAGATATACAGCCTATGGAATCAGTCGGGCAGCGCCACTGTCGATTTGATGATGCAATGGGCGAACGCCGCCATCCGGGAAAAGAAATATCCGGTAGCGCTCGACTTTCTCAACGAGATCGTCGTCCTCAAGCCGGACTATGCCGAAGGCTGGAATCGCCGGGCCACGCTGCATTTCCTGACGAATGATTATGGCCGCGCCATGGTCGACATCAACAAGACGCTGCAGTTGGAGCCGCGGCATTTCGCAGCTCTGGCAGGCATGGGCTCTATCCTGAAGGAAACGCGCCGGAAGGAAATGGCCCTGCGCGCCTATGAACGCGCCCTCGCCATTTATCCCATGATGCGCGAGGCACAAAAGGAAGTCGGCAAGATCGCCGACGAACTGGCCGGCACACGGACCTGAACCCTCAGTACCCTCAGGCCACGGCCGCCGTTTTCTGACGGCCATGGGATTTCAATTTCCGCAAATCAGATGCCCGTCAGCCCGTCGGTGCCGATATAGGCGATGCGCAGCATGTTGGTCGCGCCAGGTGTGCGCAGCGGCACGCCGGCCGTGACGATGACACGGTCGCCCGGTTTGGCGAATTCCTCGCGGAAAGCGATGTTGCAGGCGCGATCGACCATATCGTCGAGATTTTGCGCGTCCTCGGTCACGACGCAGTGCAGGCCCCATACGAGGGAAAGCTTGCGCGCCGTCTCGACGATTGGCGAAAGCGCGATGATCGGCGTCTGCGGACGCTCGCGGGCGGCGCGCAGTCCCGTCGTTCCCGATGCCGTATAGGTGATGATCGCCGAAAGCCTGAGCGTTTCCGCGATCTGGCGTGCCGCAAGCGAGATCGCATCGGCGCCGGTGGCTTCTGGCTCGGAGCGCTGGGCATAGATGATGCCCGGATAGGTCGGATCGCGCTCTACCTTCTCGGCGATGCGCGCCATGGTGGCGACAGCCTCCACCGGATAGTCACCCGCCGCCGATTCCGCCGAAAGCATGATGGCATCGGCGCCCTCGAACACGGCGGTAGCAACGTCGGACACTTCGGCGCGCGTCGGTACCGGCGCCGAGATCATCGATTCCAGCATCTGCGTCGCAACGACAACAGGCTTTCCGGCGCGCCGCGCAGCGCGCGTGATCTGCTTCTGGATACCAGGCACGGCTTCGAGCGGCATTTCCACACCGAGGTCGCCGCGCGCCACCATCAGCGCATCCGACAATTCGATGATCTCGTCGAGGCGGGTGACCGCCTGCGGCTTCTCGATCTTGGAGAGGAGACCGACGCGGCCACGCGCGATTTTACGCACCTCCGCCAGATCTTCCGGACGCTGGATGAAGGAAAGCGCCACCCAGTCGATTTCCTCCAGCAGCACCGCATCGAGATCCCTGCGGTCCTTCTCTGTCAGAGCACTGACGGAGAGCGTCGTATCGGGCAGGCTGACGCCCTTGCGATCGGAAATCCCCGTGCCGGAAACAACGCGGCAGCGGATCGACTTGCCGTCGACCGCTTCGGCAACCAGCGCCAGACGGCCATCGTCAATCAACAGCCGGTGCCCAGGCTCGACGGACTGGAGGATTTCCGGATGCGGCAGGAAAACGCGGGTGTTGTCGCCAGGCACGTCCTGATCGTCGAGCGTGAAGGTCTGGCCGGGCACCAGGCTGACCTTGCTATCCGCAAACTTGCCGACGCGCAGTTTCGGTCCCTGAAGATCGGCAAGAATGCCGATGGGCCGGCCCAGTTCCCGCTCCACATTGCGGATACGGCGGACGAGAGAGCGCATCAGATCATGATCGGCGTGGCTCATATTGATGCGGAAGACATCAGCTCCGGCCTCGAAAAGCTTGCGGATCGTTGCTTCTTCGGAGGATGCCGGTCCCAGAGTTGCGAGAATTTTGACCTTGCGGCTGCGTCTCATGGATTATTTGTTCCTGTCACTGTCGGATTTTCGGGCGGCGCCTCATCGGTCAGCTGGACCATCCAGCTCGATTGCTCACCCGTGTCGTATTCCTGGAAACCGGAGCGCTGGAAGCCGCGTGCAAAGCAGTCGTTGACGCCGGCGATCTTGAATTCCTTTTCGGCGACGCACATGTTGACCGGCCCGGCCCACCGGCCACCAGCCTCTGCATCCTCGGCGTAGAGATAATAATAGCGCTGCGAGAGCGGCCCCTCGATCAGCGTCTTACAACTCGAACCGTTGATGTGCCACCAACCCTCGGTGACCCAGCCTGTCTTGGCGCGATATCCGATGGCTACCCCCACCAGATTCTGCGTCGAATTGCAGACGCGGAAATCCGCACGGGCTTCCGCCGACATGAACATCATGCACACAGCGAAAATGCCGAAATATACCAGAGGGTGTCGAGAATGCATCCGCCGAAACCTTTCAGCGCATATCTGCGGGCCTGTCACGCTTGGAAATCCCATTTTTGTTGCCCTCTTTTCGGCAGTTTCGCAGGTGATGTCAACGCGCCCGAGGCGAGTTGTTGAGCAAGAAACAGCCGGCGAGAGGAAATTTCACCAGTGGTCCGTTATCGGTCCACGAAATCCCGCTCTAATGGCGGAAGAATGACGGTTGCAATTCATCCCTCCGCATGAGAGATCGAAAATCCCTTCCCGAGAACGATGGGCTCGATTCATGCATTTTTCACCCGTGCATCACGTCGAAGGCGACAACAGCCAGGGTCTGCTCCTGATCGCCGACCACGCCAGGCGCGACCTTCCGCCGGAATATGGCTCCCTGGGGCTCGCAGCCGAGCAGTTCGAAAGGCACATCGCCTACGATATCGGCGTCGAGACCCTGACGCGCAGCCTTGCCGAACGACTCGGGATTCCGGCGGTTCTCGGCGGCTTTTCCCGCCTGCTGATCGATCCGAACCGCGGCGAGGACGATCCGACCCTGATCATGCGGCTTTCGGACGGAGCCGTCATACCCGGCAATCATCCGCTGAGCGAAGCAGAACGCGAGAAGCGCCTTTCCCAGTTCTACCGCCCCTATGATGCAGCCATAGCGGATGCGATCAGGAAGATCGTGACCGCCACCGGAAAACCGCCGCTGGTCGTCTCGATCCATTCCTTCACCCCGTTCTGGAAGACCAGGAGGCGTCCGTGGCATGTCAGCCTCTTGTGGGATAGCGACCCGCGTGCCGTCGAACCACTTCTGGAATCCCTGCGCGCTGATCCCGCACTGGTGGTGGGCGATAACGAGCCCTATGATGGAGCGCTGCGCAACGACACGATGTTCCGGCATTGCATTACCGCCGGATATGCCCACGCCCTGATCGAGGTCCGGCAGGACCTGATCGCCGACCCCGCGGGAGCCGAAGCGTGGGCGGAGCGGCTTGCACCGATGCTTGCAGCCGTGAACGCCCGGCACGATATTCATGAGATCAGACATTTCGGTTCGCGAACCGGGCCGATTATCGAGCCGGCCCCACCATCGAAGGAGAAAGCGGCATGACCGAGCTTAGCCAACAGCAGCAAACGGAATTCGAGGCGGCGGCCTTCCGGACGCTGGTCGAGCATTTGCGCAAGCGCAGCGATGTGCAGAACATCGACCTGATGAACCTGGCCGGTTTCTGCCGGAACTGTCTCTCCAACTGGTACAAGGATGCGGCAGACGCTGCCGGTGTCGGTCTTTCCAAGGAGGAAGCACGCGAAATCATCTATGGCATGCCCTACGAAGAATGGCGCGCAAAACACCAGAACGAAGCATCTGAAACGCAAAAGGCCGCCTTCGAGACCAACAAGCCGGCACATTGACGGCCTTCGCTTCTCGATGACGCGCATCTGCGGTCTTGACCATGAGCATCTGGTCGGGCATCGAATTGCCCCGACCTTGGCCTGCGAGTCGCGGGCTGCCTTTTCTCACCAATCTGGAGAACGATCCCGTGAACGACGACATCACAAGCGACACCGCACAGACGGTAGCCGTCGGACAGCTGCGCGCTTTCATCGAGCGCATTGAGCGGCTCGAAGAAGAAAAGAAGACCATTTCCGAGGATATCAAGGAAGTTTACGCGGAAATGAAGGGCACCGGATTTGACACCAAGGCCGTGCGCACCATTATCCGTCTGCGCAAGAAAGAAGATCAGGAACGCCAGGAAGAAGAAGCGATGATCCAGCTCTACAAGGATGCGCTTGGCATGGGCTGACGTGCATGGGGCTGATCGTCGGGGCTTCATCCTGCGCAAACGGGCGGTGAGCCGCTCGAACGCAAAGGAGCAAAGCGATGACCCGTAGAAAGCTTGGACGCACCGATATCGAGGTTTCCACGCTTTGTTTCGGCGGCAATGTCTTCGGCTGAACGGCGGATGAAGCGACATCCTTTTCGCTGCTCGACCGTTTCGTCGATGCCGGGTTGAATTTCATCGACACGGCTGACTCCTATTCGTCATGGGCACCCGGCAATACGGGCGACGAATCGGAAACGATCATCGGCAATTGGCTGAAGCAGCGCGGCGGACGCGACCGGGTGGAGATCGCCACCAAGGTCGGCTCCGAAATGGCCCCCGGTCAAAAGGGGCTCTCGCCTGGCTCATCGCCCGCCCCTCGATCACCGCGCCGATCGCCAGCGCGACAAAGTTCAGCCAGTTGGAAGAGCTGATCGCCGCCACACGGCTCGATCTCGGCCAGTCGATCAAGATGTTGGATGCAGCGAGTGCGTGAAGGCGCTTGACATGATCGAATGAGGCAACGCTTAAGCGTTCTTTACGGCGGCAAACACCCTATTCCAACCATAGCAACAGCGGCATCGTTGAGGCAGGATTCCTGTGACAAGCACAGGCCCTGGCACAGGAATGACGGAAATGGAGAGGTGATTTCGCCCCCTATAACAACCGTTCTGCGGCGGAAACCTGCGATTGACCGCCAACAACCAAACTGCCGTCATTCCTGTGCTTGTCACAGGAATCCATGCCTCACCATCTCCGCATTTTCAACGGTGCAGGATGATGTAAGGCCAAGCGATTCCATCAAATTGGAACCGCCACCTACTCCCCAATCTCCTCGCGCAACATCTCGAGCTCCAGCCATTCTTCTTCCATGGCGGCGTGCGCTTGGCGTTTCTTCTCCAGTTCCGCCGCCGACTTTGCGAAAAGATCGGGATTTTTCGCATAAAGCTGCGGATCGGCGAGCTTGGCTTCCAGCCCGGCGATCTCTGTGGTCAGCGCCTCCAGCTTGCCCGGCAGGCTTTCCAGCGCGAATTTCTGCTTGTAGGAGAGCTTGCGCTTTTCCTCACGCCCCGGTTCGGATGAAGCGCCATCCGCCTGGGGCTGACTACGGGGAGCGGAAACCCTCGCCTCGCGCTTGATCAGCGCCGTCTCGCGCCGCTGCGCCATCATGTCGGCATAGCCGCCGGCATATTCCACCCAACGCCCGTCGCCCTCCGGCGCGATCACCGAGGTCACGGTGCGGTCGAGAAAATCGCGGTCGTGGCTCACCAGAATGACCGTTCCGGCAAACCCGGTCACCAGTTCCTGCAGGAGATCGAGGGTTTCCATGTCGAGATCGTTGGTCGGCTCGTCGAGGATCAGCAGGTTGGCCGGGCGCGCCAGCACACGCGCCAGCATCAGCCGCGCCTTCTCCCCGCCTGACAATTCGCGGATCGGCGTGCGCGCCTGTTCCGGCTGGAACAGGAAGTCCTTCATGTAGGAAACGACATGACGCTGCTCGCCATTGACGATGACGTTTTCGCCACGCCCATCGGTCAGATAATGCGCCAGCGTTTCGGTCGGATCGAGGCTGTCGCGCTTCTGGTCGAGCACGGCCATCTCCAGATTGACGCCCAACCGAAGATGGCCCTCGTCAGGCTCAAGCAGTCCCGTCAGCATCGAAAGCAGCGTCGTCTTGCCCGCGCCATTGGGTCCGACGAAACCGATGCGGTCGCCGCGCATGATGCGGGCGGAGAAATCGTTGACCAGCGCGCGCCCGTCATAGGATTTGCTCAATCCCTTCGCCTCGATGACCAGCTTGCCGGATTCTCTGGCGTCGCTCGCGGCGAGCACGGCGGACCCTTGCGCGCGGCGATGGGTGCGGAATTCATTGCGCATCGAGTGCAATTCGCCCAGCCGGCGCATGTTGCGCTTGCGCCGTGCCGTCACGCCATAGCGCAGCCAATGCTCCTCGCGCACGATCTGGCGGCCGAGCTTGTGCAGATCGCGCTCCTCCTCCTCCAGTATCTTGTCGCGCCATTCCTCGAAATGGCCGAAGCCTTGTTCGATGCGACGTGTCACGCCCCGGTCGAGCCAGATGGTCGAGCGGCTGACATTCTCAAGAAAACGCCGGTCATGCGAGATGAGCACAAGACTTGAGCGGATCTGGCGCAATTCATCCTCTAGCCATTCGATGGTGGTGAGGTCGAGATGGTTGGTCGGCTCGTCGAGAAGCAGAATATCGGGCTGCGGTGCGATCACCCGCGCAAGTGCTGCGCGCCGCGCCTCCCCGCCGGAAAGCTGGTCCGGTTTCTCGGTCCCCGTCAATCCAAGATGCTCCAGCAGATAGGTGACGCGGTAGGGATCGTCGGAAGGCCCGAGCCCCGCTTCCACATAGGCCTGAACATTGGCGAAACCGTCCATGTCGGGCGACTGCGCCAGATAGCGGATGGTTGCGCCCGGATGGCGGAACACATCGCCCGATGTCGGCTCGACAAGCCCCGCGGCTATCTTCAAAAGCGTCGATTTGCCGGAACCGTTGCGCCCGACGAGTGCAATCCGTTCGCCATCGCTTACCGAAAGCGCCGCCTCCTCCAGAAGCGGTGTGCCGCCGAAGGTTAGCTTTATCTGGTCGAGACGGAGAAGCGGAGGAGCCATGGAACTCTGATATTGTTGCTGGATAAGTTAACCGCGCTTGTCCGCGAGAACGCCGCGCGTGTCAAATGATACGAGGCGCGCAAAATAAAACAGGCCGGGTTTCCCCGGCCTGTCCAAATTCGCTTCTACAGTAACTGTTACCGGCAGGGCGCTTCGTAAACGCGACCGTTTGGTTCGCGATAGCGGCAATATTCTACACCGTTACGCGACTGGGCCGAGCCGATCAGAACACCTGCCAAGCCACCCAGCGCTGCACCTCCCAGTGCACCACGCGTACCGCCAAGGGCTCCACCGGCCAAGCCGCCAAGAGCTGCGCCACCCACGCCATATCCGGCGGTGCGTTGGTCGCCAGTGGTACAGCCGGCGACGGACAGGGCGAGCAGCCCGCTGACGACGATCATCGATAGACGTTTATTCATGGAGAATTCTCCCGTTCAAGAATCAAATGCGGCCAACGTTGCGTCCCCAAAGCGGCATGACAAGGTGGCACCATCCCGTTGAATTTACAATAGCCTTCTCTCCGGCCTCATCTCCTCACACTTCGGCGTGGCGACAAGAACACCACATCCTGAACGCAGCAAAATCCCCAGAGTTCCCCTGACGACATTGGAAACAGTGAGCGACGAGCCGAACGGAACCTTCACATTATCTAACGGCCACTCCACACTTGTGATCGTCAGGCCTTCGAGTTCCGTGAAGCCGATGATGCTGAAAAGCGACCCATCGGGCAAATCCGGGGCATGCGTTCCCGGCGGAATCGGCCAAGCCTCTTCCACACCGCTCGACAGCAGGATGTCGCGGCCCATGGCCGCCTGCGCAGCCGCCATGGTCAGGTGCAGCATCGTATGATCCGTCCGCAATCCCCCAAACGCGCCGCACAGAATGACGCTGGTTGCGCCCAGCGCAAACGCCTCGTTGAGCGCAAGTTCGCCATCGGTCATGTCCTTGGCGCGTGGAAAGGTGCGGCGGGGCACATGTTTGTAGCGGCGCGCCATGGCCGGCGAGGTCGAATCAAAATCCCCCAACCACAATTCCGGCTCGACACCGAGCGCGGCGGCATGGCGCATGCCGCTGTCGGCGGCCAGAACCCGCGCACCGGCAATCTGGCGCTTCAGTCTTTCCGTCACTGTCAGATGACCGCCAAGGAGAATGAGAAACGTGTTCATGCGCGGCTCTTATCATGCGTCGCGCCGAGCTGGAAGCAATGGGTTGCAATGCAGGTGTGCAGGAAGAAGGCTTTGCTCACCCGCCACAGACGCTTGCGAAGCCTGTTGCCCGCCATTACTGTCTGTCCTGCTCTAACGGGGTGCCGACTTCCCGAGAAATCGGCTGAGAGGCTGCTGACCCAGCCAACCCGCTGAACCTGATCCGGTTGATACCGGCGGAGGGATTAGACGCGGCCCTGATCCGGCGCTCGATCCTTTTGACCACGAACGACAAAGGAAACGCCGATGAAGCCATTGAAACTCCTTGCTCTGTCCGCTACCGCCATTCTCTGCCTCGCCACATCGGCGGCGGCAAAGGACACGCTCACCATCTATACCTATGAAAGCTTCACCGCCGACTGGGGTCCCGGACCGAAGGTCAAGGAGAATTTCGAGAAGGAATGTGATTGCACGATCGAATGGGTATCGGCGGCCGACGGCGTGGCGCTGCTCAACCGCCTCAGGCTGGAAGGTGCGAGCACGAAAGCCGAGATCGTGCTCGGCCTCGACACCAACCTCACCACGGAAGCAAAGCAAAGCGGCCTCTTTGCCCCGCATGGCATCGACACGTCTGACATAACCGTTCCCGGCGGCTTCAAGGACGACACCTTCGTGCCCTATGATTACGGCTATTTCGCCGTGGTATACGACAGCGAGAAGCTTGCCGATCCGCCGAAGAGCATGAAGGACCTGATCGAGGGAGACGCATCGCAGAAGATCGTCATCGAGGACCCGCGCACCTCGACGCCGGGCCTCGGTCTCTTGCTCTGGATAAAAGCGATCTATGGCGACGATGCCGCGGATGCCTGGGGCAAGCTGAAGGACCGCGTACTGACCGTGACGCCCGGCTGGTCGGAGGCTTACGGTCTTTTCACCAGGGGAGAGGCGCCGATGGTGCTCTCCTACACCACCTCGCCCGCCTATCACATCATCACCGACAAGGCGGATCGCTACAAGGCGGCAGCCTTCGCGGAAGGTCACTATCTGCAGATCGAACTCGCCGGCATCACCGTGAACGGCGCAAAAAACCCGCTTTCCGCGAAATTCCTGACCTTCATGACCGGCCCCGGCTTTCAGGATGTCATCCCCGAAACCAACTGGATGTTTCCGGCCGGCAAGACCTCGAAGCCGCTCAATCCCGCCTTCGACACGCTTGTGAAACCTGTGAAAACCCTGCTGCTGCCATCGGACGAAATTGCTAAGAACCGCAAGGCATGGATCGATGAATGGCTCGCGGCGATGAGTAAGTAATGGTGCGTTCGGCATCCCACCCCCCTCTGCCCTGCCGGGCATCTCCCCCACAAGGGGGGAGATTAGCTGGCATTGATGGCACCGTTCACTTCCCAGCGTTTACGATTGGCGCCGGCGTCAATGAAAGCCTAATCTCCCCCCTTGTGGGGGAGATGCCCGGCAGGGCAGAGGGGGGTATTCAAGCCCGCAACGCATGTCATTGATCTCAAGAACCCTCCCCGCCAAACCCCTCGCGGGCGCGATTGCCCTCGCCTTCCTCACCCTTCTCGCCGGCGGCGCGTTGTTTTCGCTTGGCTTCGAAGCCTCCCGTGAGACCGGCAACACCCTTGCCGCCTTCAATCCCTATCTCTGGCGGGTGGCGCGGTTCACGCTGTGGCAGGCACTGCTTTCGACAGCACTTTCGGTCGGCTTCGCCATTCCCATAGCCCGCGCGCTTCATGCGCATCAGCATTTCATGGGCCGGGCTTTCGTTCTGCGCCTCTTCGCCCTCCCTCTCGCACTGCCTGCCCTGGTCGCAGTGCTCGGCATCACCAGCATCTACGGGCGCAGTGGCATCATCTCGCAAATGTCGCAATATCTCGGCCTTGGCTTCATACCGGACATCTATGGCCTGACCGGCATTCTCCTGGCGCATGTCTTCTTCAATCTGCCGCTGGCGGTGCGTTTCCTGCTCACCGGGCTCGATTCCATCCCCGCCGATTACTGGAAACTCTCGGCGCAGCTCGGCATGGGCAATGGCGCCCGCTTCCGCCTCATCGAGTGGCCGGCAATTGCCCGCAGCCTGCCCGGCATCATGGGGCTCATCTTCATGCTCTGCGTCACCTCCTTCACCATCGTGCTGACGCTGGGCGGCGGCCCGCGCGCGACGACGCTGGAGGTGGCGATCTATCAAGCCCTGCATTTCGACTTCGACATCGGCCAGGCCGTCGCCCTGACGCTCATTCAACTGATGCTGACGCTCGCCATCCTCTCAGCTTTCCGGATTACCGGCAGGCCGACCGAGGAAGGCTTCTCGCTCGCCATCACCACGCGGCGCTATGAAAAGCTCGGCACCGGCGAGAGGCTCGCCAATTGGACCGCGATCCTGCTCGCCCTCCTCTTTGTCGCTCTGCCTCTTGCAGGCACGGTCGTCTCCGGGCTCGCCGCCGATCTTGGCAGATTGATGAGCGAGCGGACCGTATGGCGGGCAATCATGACCAGCCTTGTTCTCGGCGCGGCCGCCGCCCTTTTCTCCGTCGTCCTTTCGCTTGCCCTCGTCGCGGCCCGCGAGGCCGTGGCGGCAGGCCGGAAAGGACAGGAGACACAATCCTTCTTCGAACGCGGCCTCGACACCGGCGCCAGCCTCATCCTTGTCGTCCCGCCGATCATCATCGGCGCGGGCTGGTTCATTCTGCTGCGCCATTTCGCCGATCCGTTCGATTTTGCGCCGTGGATGGTGATATCGGTCAATGCCGCCATGGCGATGCCCTTCGCCGTGCGGCTCCTACGCCCGACATGGGATACGGCGAGCGCGCGGCATAACAGGCTTTGCGCACAGCTCGGCATTACAGGCTGGACGCGCCTGCGCCTTATCGACTGGCCGGTGCTGCGCCGCCCCCTCGGCGTCGCCTTCGCCTTCGCCATGGCCCTGTCGCTCGGCGACCTCGGCACCATTGCGCTCTTCGGCAGTGATGCGGTGCAGACCCTGCCCTATCTTCTGTTGCAGCGCATGGGCAGCTATCGCACATTGGATGCAGCGGGGCTTGCGCTGATTCTGGGGGTCTTGAGCCTCAGTCTGATGATGCTGGCCGATCGCGGATCGCAGCCTGCGGCACGTAAAGAAAGGTCGCCATGACCGGCAAGACAGGAGGGGCGGAAGTCACACTCAAACAGGTCCGCTTCAGCTATGGCGAAATGCGGATGAATTTCGACCTGACCGTTCCCGCCGCGCAGATCGCCGCCATCATCGGGCCCAGCGGTTCCGGCAAGTCGACGCTTCTCAACCTGATCGCCGGTTTCGAGATGCCGCAATCTGGCACGATCCTCATCGGCGGTATCGACATCACCCGCGCCGCCCCGGCGAAGCGCCCAGTTTCGATGGTGTTTCAGGAAAACAATCTCTTTGCCCATCTCGATGTCGAAGCGAACATAGGGCTCGGCCGTTCGCCGAAACTGAAGCTGACGGCCGACGACCGTGCCGCCGTCGCAAGCGCCATTGCCCGCGTCGGCCTCGCGGGCAAGGAGAAGCGCAAGCCGCAGGCGCTCTCCGGCGGCGAAAGGCAGCGTGTTGCGATTGCCCGCGCCCTGGTCCGCGACCGCCCGGTCCTGCTGCTTGATGAAGCCTTCGCCTCGCTCGGACCGGCGCTGCGCATTCAGATGCTCGATCTCGTGAAGGCGCTACACGCGGAAACGGCGATGACCGTCCTGATGGTCACGCATCATCCAGACGACGCGCTGCACCTCGATGCCACATTGTTTTTTCTGGAAAATGGAATGATTGCCGCAAGCGGCAGCGCAAAGGACCTGCTCTCGGACACTGGTCCGGAGGTGCTGAAGCGCTATATGGGCACGATGGCATAATTCCTGGAAAGGGAACGGAGATCAAATCGATCGGTCATTATGCGTCTGTTTGGACGCATATGCGGCAGATTTGACATATTTTGCCCCCAATCGGCGGCAAGAAGCTGCATCGGCGATCAACCGCACTTGTGCGCCGCACGCTCTCTGTTAGCGTGAAGGAAGCAAAGGCGGCACACGAAGAATCACGGATGAGGACACGATTCTGAATTCGCAGTCGGAACCAGCATGCGCAACAATGCGCCATAAAAGACGATTGCTGCCGCCCGGAATAATCCCGGGAATGCTCCTGCTCGTCCTCTTATCCGGCTGTCAGGCGCTCGACCTCGGCAAGCAGGATGTCGCTCTTGGGCCCTCCGCCAATCCCATCACCGTAGATAACGTTACCCGCAACGACCGGCTGGCCAAGCTCGGTGCCGCGCAGCATCCGCGGATTCTCGCCACCTACGGCGGTGAATATCCAGATGCGAAACTCGAACGCATGGTCGCCAAGATCGTCGGCAAATTGACGCTCGCTTCGGAAAACCCGCAGCAGACCTATCGCATCACCATCCTCAATTCGCCCAACATCAACGCCTTCGCCTTGCCGGGCGGTTTCGTCTATGTCACCCGCGGGCTTCTGGCGCTCGCCAATGATTCCGCTGAGGTCGCAGCCGTCATCGCTCATGAAATGGCGCACGTCACCGCCAATCATGGCGTGCAGCGCCAGCAAAAGGAAGCGGAAGCCGCAATCGCCGGCCGGGTCGTCTCCGAGGTGTTGCAAGGCGATACGGCAGGGCGCGAGGCGCTGCTTCGCGGCAAATTGCGGCTCGCGCAGTTTTCGCGCAATCAGGAACTCCAAGCCGATGCCGTCGGCATCAAGACCATCGGCGAAGCCGGCTATGATCCCTTCGCTTCGGCCCGTTTCCTGCAATCCATGGAAGCCTATCAGAGTTATCGCTCGGTCTCCGGCGCCACCGACGCAAGCCTCGACTTCCTGGCAACGCATCCGGCAACGCCGCAACGCATCGAACTTGCCATCGGACATGCGCGCAGGATCGGGGCACCGGGCGTCGGCACGACGGACCGCAACGCCTTCCTCAACGGCATCGACGGTATTCTCTATGGCGACACGCCCGACGAGGGCTATGTACGCGGCCGTACCTTCATCCACCCCAAGCTTGGCGTGACCTTTACCGTGCCCGCTGGTTTCAGCATCGACAATTCGGCGGATGCGGTGATGGCGACGGGACCGGGCGAAATCGCCATAAGGTTCGATGGTGCGCAGCTCGCCAAGGGCTCGAGCCTCACCGATTATATCAAGAGCGGTTGGGTATCCGGCCTCGATGATTCGACCGTTCGGTCTACGACGCTGAACGGCATGCCTGCCGCAACCGCGCGCGCCAGTGCCGACCGTTGGCAATTCGACATCCTGGTGGTCAGCGCCGGCGAGAAGGTCTACCGCTTCCTCACCGCCGCACCAAAGGGAAGTGCGGCTCTCATGCCGGCCTCGCAGGCTGTCACCCGAAGCTTCAAGCTCCTTTCGCCGGCGGAAAAAGCGGCGATCAAGCCCCTGCGTATCCGTGTCGTGACCGTGAAGCCGGGCGAAACCATCGGCACGCTATCGGCAAGAATGCAGGGAACAGATCGCAAGCTCGACCTCTTCCGCCTGCTCAACGCCCTCCCGCCCGGCGGCACCGTGTCGGTCGGCGATCGCGTCAAGATCATCAGCGAATAGTGCGGGGGCCAGGAAGCGCCCGAAGAAGCGTCGCTCAAACCTGGTAGGCGGAAAGCTCGTGCTCGCCGAGAAGAGCAGTCTTCAGCTTTTCCAGTGCCCGGTTCTCGATCTGGCGTACGCGCTCCTTCGATATTCCGAGGCTTTCGCCAAGCGCTTCCAGCGTCGCGCCTTCATCATCGAGGCGGCGCTGGCGAATGATGTGCAGCTCCCGCTCGTTGAGCACGGTCAGCGCCTGCATCAGCCATGACGATCGCCGTTCCGAGTCGATCGCCCCTTCGACGATTTCATCTTGCAGCGGATTGTCGTCGACGAGAAAATCCATTCTGTCGGCATTGCCGCTGTCATCGGGCGAAACGGGCGTGCTGAGCGAACTGTCCGGTCCGGAAAGCCGGAAATCCATCATTTCGACATCGGCCGCTGAGACGCCGAGACGGATGGAAATGCGGTGATATATATCCGCTTGAGATAGCGCTTCGCTTCCCTGTGCAAGCCGGGCGCACAATCTGCGTAGATTGAAGAAAAGCGCCTTCTGCGTCGAACTCGTGCCGCCGCGCACGATCGACCAGTTGCGAAGGATATAGTCCTGCATGGAAGCCCGGATCCACCACGTCGCATAGGTGGAAAATCGCACCTCGCGCTCTGGCTCGAAACGGACCGCCGCCTCCAGCAGCCCGACATGTCCTTCCTGGATGAGATCGCTCGTCGGTAGGTCGAACTTGCAAAATCTCGAAGCCATTGAGATGACCAGCCGCATATGGGCTGACGTGATGCGGTGCAGCGCTTCCTGATCCCGCTCCTCCTTCCACCGGATCGCCAATTCCCGCTCTTCGTCCCGCTCCAGATAAGGCGCGGCCATGGCGCTCCGTATCATGGACTGACTGAGAGAAGACCGCCCGGAGGATGGCCGCCCGGGAGATCGCCCCGGAGATGATTGCCCAGCAAATGATCGGATGGCGGAGGAACGGCGTTCGGCAGCCTGCTTCATATCGTTCTCCTGAACCTGGCCCACAGCGGCCATGGAGATTTCAAACAATAAAAAGAAGAGGCCAAAGAAGTCCCTGGCCATAGTGCAAACGCATGAGGCGCCCGACGGTTCCGCACCGCCGCATAATTCGTTGGACCGGAATGAGTTGAGGGAGAAGAATATGCGGTGTTTAAAAAGCCTCACATAGCCTCGAAACGGACGCGCGGCCTTTCACACTGTCATTCACACGGGCCCGGACGGAAAGGCTCTCATTTCCCCGGATCTGCTCGGGCGCGGAACCCAAGCAGACAAAAAAGCCCGGCAAGGTTGCCGGGCTTCTTAAAAGCAAAACAGATGATGCGATGTTATGCCGCTTCTGCCTCGTCTTCCTCGACCTCTGCATCGGTCTTGGCGCCGCGTTTCGGCCCCTTGGCGAGGTTGATCTCGATCAGACGCACAGCCTCGGTTTCCGACATCTTGTTGACGGCAGCGATTTCACGCGCCATGCGGTCAAGCGCCGCTTCATAGAGCTGACGCTCCGAATAGGATTGCTCCGGCTGGTTTTCGGCGCGAAACAGATCACGCACCACTTCCGAGATCGAGATGAGATCGCCGGAATTGATCTTCGCATCATATTCCTGCGCGCGGCGCGACCACATGGTGCGCTTGATACGGGCACGACCCTGCACGACCTTCAGCGCGCGTTCGACATAATCCGTTTCCGACAGCTTGCGCATGCCGATGGTGGACGCTTTTGCGACCGGCACCTTGAGGCGCATCTTGTCCTTTTGAAAGTCAATGACGAAAAGTTCAAGCTTGTGACCGGCCACTTCCTGCTCTTCGATAGCAACGATCTGGCCGACGCCGTGCGCAGGGTAGACGATGAACTCACTGGTCTTGAAACCCTGACGCGTCGCGGGCTTTTTCTGCTGGGATGTCATACGCTTCAATACTCCCTGTTGTGCCCGGCGGCACCCGCCGGTTGACACATGGTAAGCCGGTGGCCCGAGGATGCGGGACAGCCGGTGTGCCGATTTTTCCCTGAAAAGCGAAAATCAGAAAGCGCGAATATCTTCACCCGGAGGACGACGGAAACTGGAGGCGAACGTCAGTCGCACACTTTCCGGCCGGTACTGTAAAAGTCCGGGAAAAGGAAAACAGCCTTTCGGTGATTAACGCATCTGCGCCACGAGTTGACGTCCAGTCATCGACATTATGAACAGAACCCTACCACAAAAAGCTGAAAGAATCAACAATTTGCCGCAAGTGCTAAAAATGAGCCAGCAAATCCTGTTTCAGGCGACCAATGACATGAGCCCGCAATTTCGAGGGGGTCTTCGCAGCGGCTAATCGCCCTCACCCGGCTCCGGGGAAAAGAACTTTTCGAATTTACCCTCGACGCCATCCATTTCCTTGGCTTCGGGAAGTTCTTCTTTCTTTGCCGTCAGGTTCGGCCATTTGCTTGCATATTCTGTATTGACTTCCAGCCATTTTTCGAGGCCGGGCTCGGTATCCGGGCGAATGGCTTCGGCCGGGCATTCCGGTTCGCAGACGCCGCAGTCTATGCACTCGTCCGGATTGATGACGAGCATGTTTTCGCCCTCGTAGAAGCAATCGACCGGACAGACCTCAACGCAATCCGTGTATTTGCAACGGATGCAATTGTCGGTCACGACATAGGTCATTGTCGAACTCCTTGAAGGCGTATCTTCTGAATATGGGGTGTGGGGTAGCGATTTTGAAGCCGGCTGGCAAGAGGACAGAGCCATGTCTGCGACGCTTCGCTGCAGAACGCCAAACCATATCTGTCATCGTCGTGAAACGTGGAATATTTTACTACAGCGCCATGCGCCCTATATGACGCGCTAAGGACGCTGTAACATTTTAGATCTGCTGCACAAATCCAGGAAAAACGGGGGACTGCGCTACTCGGCTTCATCCCGGTCGCGAAGCCGATCCGTCAGCCTGCGCTCGCGCTTTGTCGGGCGACCGCTGCCTGCATCACGTAGCGGCGCCAATCCTCCCGGCCCGGCCTGCCCGCCGTCCTGTGGCGAAGGCTGCGGCGATACGTCCTGATAGAGAAGCCGCGCTTCCTCCGCCGGGCCGCGCCGGTGGCCGGTAGCGAGAACCCTGTAGACGAGAACCCGCCGATCGAGCGTGACGGTCAGCACGTCGCCAACCTTCACCGGATGCGAGGCCTGATCCACCTTGTCGCGGTTGACGCGCACGCGTCCGCCTACAGCAAGCTTGGCCGCCAAAGACCGGGATTTGACGACGCGCGCGAAGAACAGCCATTTGTCGATGCGCTGCCTGTCGCCCGCTGCCGTCATGCTACTTCTTCAATTGTTCCCTGAGCGCCGCCAGCTTGGCAAATGGCGAATCGGGATCGACCTTCACAGGCCGCTCCTGCCGCTCATGATGCTTGCCGCCGTCACGGCTCGGATGATGCCCCTTTGCGCCATTGCCGGCCCCGCTTCCCTTGCGCGCGTCGCGGCTTTCATGCCTGACATCGCCCGGCTGCCCCTTGTTGAAGCGTTTGCCGCCGTCCTTTGCGCCCTTGCCATGCCGGTCACGGGAATTGTTGCGGCGGTCGCCCTGAACCGCGCTCTTCTCACCCGCCTCTTCGGAAGGCTGGGCATTATTGCCGCGCTGCCGGTTGCGAGCCTGATCGGGCCGGCGTCCGCGCCCCTCGAAACGCCCCTGCCGCCACAACAGCACCGGCTTGGGAGCCTCCTCCGGCTCGGCTGCCGGCTCGGGAGCCGAAATGTCTGCCGCCGGCGTTGTAGCCGCGGCATCGGCCGGCGCTTCATCTTGCAGCGGCTGACTTGGTGATTCGACTTTGGTTTCAGTTTCAGCTTGGCTTTCAGCTTTGATTTCGACCGGAGCCTCCGGTTCGCTCTGTCCGGCATCGGCGGTCTCGTCCGCAGCCGCCGCCGCGACATCGCCCGTTTCGCCGAGGGGTTTCTGCGTCGTTTCGTCAGCCGGTGCTTCCGTCTTTTCCACCGCGGGGGCATCGAGTTCCGCGAGCTTCGCCGTCACATCGGCGGCATCGGCCGCTTCGTGGCGATAGCCGAGATTCCTCAACACTTCCTCCATGTCGTCGGCGGTCGCGCCGAGGATCGACATCATCGCAGGCGTGACGACGAAACGGCTGCCGTCATAGGCGCCATCCGGCCTCGGTCCGGAGCCGGGGCGCCAGGCAAGAGCCGGGCGGATGAGATCGGCAAGGCGCTCCAGAATATCGATTCGCACGGCACGGCGGCCAAGAATGCGGAAGCCCGCGAGCTTGTAGAAGGCCGGATCGAAAGACGCATCGGTGACGACCGACGTGCGGCCGGCAGCCAGCACATTGACCACATCGCCATAACCCGGGCGCTCGCGCGCATCTTCCTTCAGCGCCCAGAGCAGCGTGATCAGTCCCGCCGGCGCAGGCTTCAAAAGCGCCGGCACGAACACATGATAGGCACCGAAGCGCACGCCGAGGCGGCGAAGTGCAGCGCGCGAATCCTGATCGAGGCCACGCACCTCTTCCGCCACATCGCGGCGCTGCAGGATGCCGAGGTTCTCGACGATCCGGAAGGCGAGGCCTCGTGTCATGCCGGTCAGCGCATCGGCATTGGCGAGATCATGGAGCGGCTTCAAAACCGTTTCGAGATGATGGGCGACGAAACGGTCGATGCGGGCGGCGACCTTGTCGCGCGCCGATCCCGTCAATTGCTCGTCCGCCAGAAGCACCGCGCGCGGCTTCAGCGTATCCTCGCCCGCGACCAGCATGGCGACGGTCGCGCCGATCCAGCGCACCACACCGTCCGACGCAATCGCGAAATCGCCATTGGCTGACGCGGCAAAGCGTTCGGCTCGGCGTTCGAACTCGGCGGCGAGCGCCTTTTGCGCGGCTCCCTTCAGCGCCTTGGCATCAGACCCCTCGGCCTGCGTGTCGGCGGTGAAACGGAACCCTTCCAATTGCCCGACATGATGGCCCTCGACGAGGACATCACCGGACGGGCTGATTTCGGCTTCAAGCATGGCATTCTCTCTCAGACGCTTCATGAGCACGCTTGTCCTGCGGTCTACAAAGCGTTTCGTCAACCGTTCATGCAACGCATCGGACAGTCTGTCCTCGATTTCGCGCGTCTTTTCCTGCCAATGTGTCGGATCGGCAAGCCATCCGGGTCTGTGCGACACGAAAGTCCAGGTGCGAATCTGGGCGATGCGATGTGACAGCGTATCGATGTCGCCATGGGTCTGATCCGCCCGATGCACCTGTTCGCTCATGTAGTTCTCGTCCACGTGACCCCGGCGGACGAGGTCGTTGTAGATTGCAGCGATGATGTCGGCATGCTGCGCCGGCGCGATCTTGCGGTAATCGGGCAACGCGCAAGCGTCCCAAAGCGTTTCGACTCGCCCGGATGTATCCGCCAGCCTTGCGATATCGGGATCACGCGCCAGATGTTCGAGCGCATGACTGTCGACGGCGGGCAATGCGCGGATCAGGCCCTCCACAGGTGCCGGCGTATCGATCGAACGGCGCAGCGCTTCTATGGAGGAAAAATCGAATCGCGCCGTGCGCCATTGCAGGACCTTCACCGGGTCGAAGGCATGCGCCTCGATCCTCTCCACCAGTTCGTCATCGAGCGGATCCACCTGACCGGTGACGCCGAATGTGCCGTCGCGCAGATGCCGGCCGGCGCGACCGGCGATCTGGCCGAGCTCGGCCGCTGTCAGATTGCGGAACTGGTAGCCGTCGAATTTGCGGTTCTGCGCGAAGGCGACGTGATCCACGTCGAGATTGAGGCCCATGCCGATGGCGTCGGTCGCCACCAAGAAATCCACGTCGCCCGATTGATAGAGCGCCACCTGGGCATTGCGCGTGCGCGGGCTGAGCGCACCCGTGACGACCGCCGCCCCGCCGCGCTGGCGCCGGATCAGCTCGGCTATGGAATAGACCTCATCGGCCGCAAAGGCGACGATCGCAGAGCGGCGCGGCAGGCGGGTGATCTTCTTCGGCCCCGAATAGGCCAGATGCGAAAGCCGCGGTCGCGTGACGACGGAAATGCCGCGCAAGAGCTTTTCCAGAATGCCGCGCATCGTGGCAGCGCCGAGAAGAAGCGTCTCCTGCCGCCCGCGCAGATGCAGGATACGGTCGGTGAAGATGTGACCGCGCTCGAGATCACCGGCCAGTTGCACCTCATCGATGGCGACGAAAGCCACATCGGTGTAGCGCGGCATCGCCTCGACGGTGCACACCGAATAGCGCGCGCCTGCCGGCACGATCTTCTCCTCGCCGGTCACCAGCGAGACATTGGCCAGCCCGACGCGTTCGACGATCCGCCCATACACCTCGCGCGCCAGGAGACGGAGCGGCAATCCGATCATGCCGCTCTCATGCGCCAGCATCCGCTCGATGGCGAGATGCGTCTTGCCGGTATTGGTCGGCCCCAGCACGGCGGTCACATCGCGGCCGGAAAGGACCAGGGGCAATTCGTTGGCGGGCTGATGGTTCATCTTTTACACAGATCGAATTTCAGACTGAAACCCTGCGATAGCACTATCGGCAGCGCATCGAAACCTGAATGTGGTGGGGTGCCGATGCTTTCATCTGTTAAGAAACGGAACGGCAACAGAACGAATCGGCTACGAATCGCTGACTCGCATCGATTCCCGCTTTGTTCACGGCGATATGTGGTAGCAATGCCGTACTTCCTCACCACATGCTGAATCGATCGAGCGTACGAAACGCCAAATGAGAACATGACCGTTAACCTTTGCCATAAGGCATGCAAGCATGAATTGCCACCAGGCTCGATCTTTAAGAAAATCTCAATAATTCCTTACGGTTAGTTACCGGTGCGAACAGCGTTCAAGCGTCGTTGCATTAACGTTCCGATCAAACGCGGAACGAATCGGCGACGAATCGCTTCTTCGGCAGGTTTCCTGCTTTGTTCCAACCAGATATAGTGTCCTTGTCGATGATGTCTGCATAGGCGGGAGAAATTTCGGCATTCGATGCGACCCTCCCGTCGGCAGCATTAACCATTTGTGCCGTTTTGAAGCACAACGGTAATAGTTCGATTTCAAAATGTCCCAGATCAGCCGGCGACTTGGACAACATTCACACGATGTATTGTCCGCCATTGGCGGTGATGGTGGAGCCGGTGATGAAGCCGGAATCATCCGATGCGAGAAAGACGACGATCCGTGCGATCTCCTCCGGCTCACCCAGCCTTCCGACCGGGATCTGCGGCAGAACCCGCTCCTTCAGAACGGTTTCGTCCATGGCGCGCACCATCTCCGTGCCGGTATAGCCCGGACATATGACGTTGACGGTGATGCCCACCCGAGCCCCTTCCAAAGCCAGCGCCTTGGTAAAGCCGATATCGCCGGCCTTGGCGGCGGAATAATTGACCTGCCCCGCCTGGCCCTTCTGGCCATTAATCGAGGAGATGTTGATGACGCGGCCGAATTTGCGCTCGCGCATGCCGGGCCATAGCGGATGCGTCATATTGAAGACGCCGGAAAGATTGGTATCGACCACCTCCTTCCACTGCTCGACCGTCATTTTATGGAACATCGCATCGCGGGTGATGCCCGCATTGTTGACCAGAATCTCGACGGGGCCGAGATCGGCCTCGACCTTGGCGATGCCGGCGACGCAGGTCTCATAGTCGGAAACATCCCAGCGATAGATCGGAATGTCGTTGTCGGCGCTGAAGCGCGCCGCCACCTCGTCCCCGCCGCAATAGCTGGCTGCGACCCTATAACGGGCCTTCTTCAATGCGATGGCAATGGCGGCGCCGATACCGCGCGATCCGCCTGTAACCAGTGCGACTCTTCCCACATCCCCTCACTTTGTAATCTGCGCTCCGGCATATCGCTCATAGCCGGCTTCGGTCATTTTTCACAGACGCTCGACGCAAAGCGCAACGCCCATTCCGCCGCCGATGCACAATGTTGCAAGGCCCTTCCTGGCTTCCCGCCGCCTCAGTTCATAAAGCAGCGTGTTGAGGATGCGGGTACCGGATGCGCCGATCGGATGGCCGATGGCGATGGCGCCGCCATTGACGTTGACGATCGCCGGATCGAGACCGAGTTCCTTGTTGACCGCGCAGGCCTGCGCGGCGAAGGCTTCATTGGCCTCCACGAGATCGATATCCTGAACGTTCCAGCCGGCCTTATCCAGCGCCTTGCGCGATGCCGGGATCGGCCCGGTTCCCATGATCGAAGGATCGACCCCTGCCGTTGCCCAGGAAACGATGCGCGCCAGCGGCTCGATCCCGCGCCGTTCCGCTTCCGCCTCGCTCAACAGGACGACGGCGGCAGCACCGTCATTGATGCCCGACGCATTGCCCGCTGTTACCGTGCCCTCCTTGTCGAAAGCCGGCTTCAGCTTGGCCATTGCGTCCAGCGTCGCGCCATGGCGGATATATTCGTCTTCGGAAACGACGATATCGCCCTTTCGCGTCTTCACGGTGACAGGGACGATCTCGTCCTTGAAACGCCCGGCCTTCTGCGCCGCCTCCGCCTTGTTTTGTGAAGCGACGGCAAAACTGTCCTGCTCGTCGCGGCTGAGCTGCCATTGCCGGGCGATGTTTTCGGCGGTGATGCCCATGTGATAACCAAAGAAGGCATCCATCAGCCCATCCTTGATCATCGTATCGATCATCTTGAAATCGCCCATCTTCACGCCGCCCCGCAAATGCGCGCAATGCGGTGACATGGACATCGATTCCTGACCGCCGGCGACGATCACCTTCGCATCGCCCGTTGCGATCTGCTGCATGCCGATGGCGACCGCGCGCAGGCCGGAGCCGCAGACCTGATTGAGGCTCCAGGCAGGGGTCTCCTTGGCCAGACCCGCCGCCATCGCCGCCTGCCGGGCGGGGTTCTGCCCCTCGCCGGCGGTCAGCACCTGGCCCAGGACCACCTCATCGACCTCCACCGCCTCGATACCGGCGCGCGAAAGCGCCTCACGTATCGCTGTTGCGCCCAATTCGTGCGCGGGAACATTGGCGAACGCGCCATTGAACGATCCGACAGGCGTGCGGGCGGCACTGGCGATGACGATGCTGCCGTTCCCGGGCGTGCTGTTCATGGGATATTCTCCTCTGCCGGTATGGTCCGGTCTCTGGTCTCTTGGCGACAAGATGAAACGAGAAAAGCCGGCTTGGCAAGGGCACTGCACAATGAACTCGCCTTTGCCCGATGCCGCCCAGACTTTGCATTGCACAAAACGCTTTGAATTATGCGGATTTTGGGCCTATCCTTGGTGCCGGGAGATTATAACCAACAAAAAAGAAATTTGATCGGGAGGCGATCGTGGCATCAAAGTCGGACCATACCATTATCAAGAAATACGCCAATCGCCGGCTCTACAACACCGGGACGAGCACCTATGTGACGCTCGAGGATTTGGCCGAGATGGTCAAGAAGGGCGAGGAGTTCAGCGTCCAGGATGCCAAGACGGGCGAGGATATCACGCATGCCGTGTTGACGCAGATCATCTTTGAACTGGAGAACAAGGACGGCCAGAACATGCTGCCGATCCCGTTTCTACGCCAGTTGATCGCCTTTTACGGCGACCAGATGCAGATGATCGTACCGAGTTTTCTTGAACAATCGATGACGGCTTTCGTTCGCGAACAGGAGCGGATGCGCGAGCAGCTCACCGCGGCTTTCGGCAAATCCCCCGCCGAGCTCATGAGCATGAACCTGCCCGTCAAGCTGATCGAGGAGCAGGTGCGCCGCAATACCGAGATGTTCCAGCAGGCGATGAGCATGTTCACGCCGTTCCCGCTCGGCGGCGCGCCCGACAGCAAGGCTGCGGACACGCCCAGGAGCAACGAACCCGAAGCCGCAAAGCAGCAATCGAGCGATGATTTGCGCGAGTTGAAGGAACAGATTGCCGCAATGCAGCGCAAGATCGACGAGATCGCGAAGTAAGGCAGCACCCAGGCTTTGGGATTCATACCGTGGGAACAACAGTTTTTTCCTGAAATGCCCTGTTTTGCCGTGCATTCGCGTTTGCCTGCGTTAAAAAGGCGGCGGTAAAAATTTTTCAGGAGATTCCCATGGCGCGGCTGACACTCAACAAGGCGAACCAGATCATCAAGGGCGCATTTGCCAAAGCGGGCGAGATGGGGCTGAAGCCGCTTGCCATATCGGTCTTCGATGCGGGTGGAAATCTGAAAGCCTTCCAGCGGCAGGACGGAACCTCTATCCTGCGTTTCGAGATTGCCTCGGGCAAGGCTTTCGGCGCTCTCGCCGTCGGCACCGGCTCGCGCTGGCTCCACAATCAGGCGAAGGACCGCCCACATTTCCTCGAAGGTCTCTCAGGTGTTTCAGGCGGTCGCGTCGTGCCGGTTCCAGGCGGCGTCCTCATCAAGGATGCCAAGGGCGAGATATTGGGCGCGGCGGGGATTTCCGGCGATACTTCCGACAATGACGAGGCCGCCGCTGTCGCGGGCATCGAAACAGCGGGGTTCGTCGCCGACGCCGGCTGAACGGGGGCAACTCGAGGAATATGCGATGACGCAAACAAAAAGACCGGCCTTCGGGCCGGTCTTTTTGTATTCTCGATACTGAGCTACGTCGGAAGGCCTCAGCCTTCCTTCGACATCAGAACCTGACGGCCACGATACATGCCGGTCTTCAGGTCGATATGATGCGGACGGCGCAACTCGCCCGAGTTCTTGTCTTCGACATAGGTCGGCGCCTTCAGCGCATCGGCGGAACGCCGCATGCCGCGCTTCGACGGAGAAGTTTTACGTTTAGGTACAGCCATGGATTCTGCTCCACTGATCAGTCAACAAGGGTCCGGCCCGGCTCCGGTAGAGCCTGTCACGTCGGACAAAATTCCGGAAAGTCCGCGTGCCTATACACGCAACCAGGGTGTTTGACCAGCGTAATCGGTATTTTTTTTGGCAAGGTTCCGCCGGATCGCGCCGTTTTTATTGCAAGCAACCGACATAGGCCCCGGATCGCCGCGCCCGCGCTTCGACGACACGCGCCACGCGCTGCATTCCGCGTCCCGGCTTTGCCGGATTGCGCAGGATCGGATTGGGCAGCGTCACCGCGAGATAAGCCGCCTGCCGCGACGAAAGCTGCGAAGCCGAGCGCCCGAAATGATGCTGGGCGGCGGCTTCCACGCCATAGATCCCCGGACCCCATTCGGCGATGTTCAGGTAGATTTCCATGATACGCCATTTCGGCAATATCGCATCGGTAGCCACGGAAAGCGGCAGTTCGAGCGCCTTGCGGACGAATGAACGACCATTCCAGAGAAAAAGGTTCTTCACCGTCTGCATGGTGATCGTCGAAGCGCCGCGCATCCTTTCGCCGTCCACCGCGTCGGTGATCACCGCATTGATCTGGCGCCAGTCGATGCCCGAATGGCTGCAGAACTGGCCGTCCTCCGACACCATCACAGAATTGACCAGGGCGGGCGAAATCCGCTCGATGGGCATCCAGCGCCGATCATACCCGTTGAGCGTCACCACATCCTTCAGCATCAATGTCGAGACAGGATGGACGAAGGGGATCAGATAGACAAAAAGCAGAAGGATCGGCATCAAGGCGAGGATGACGATTATCCGTATCACTTTGCGGAGAAGCCGCGAGTGCATTGGATCAGCCAGATAGCCTCTGCCATTCCTGTTTCTGACCACAATTTTTGCCACGTGTTCTGCCCGCTTGCCAAACAGTCTTCGACATAAAGCATTCCTGGCGAAGATTGAACCCGTTGCTTTGGACAAGCTCGCATTATCCCGGCAGATCTCCCCTCATCCGGGCCGGAAACGGCGGAACTTATACGCTCATAATACAGTTCCGTGAAAAAGCTTCACGCGCAATCACCGACCTGTTGACCGGCGCACGCCTTTCGTCCATGCCCAATTCATGGCAACCGATGTTCTGCGCCCCGATTTCGAAACCGCTCTGGCGATACGCGCCCGTTCCGTGGAAGTGGCGCTGGAGAAGCTCCTCGACGATCGCGTGCGCAATGGCGAAATCGTCCGGCCGGAGCGTCTCATGGCGGCGATGCGCCATGGCGTTCTCAATGGCGGCAAGAGGCTCCGCCCCTTTCTGGTGATGGAAAGTTCAGCACTTTTCTCCGCCGACAAGGAGCCGGCGCTGCGCGTCGCAGCGGCACTGGAGTGCATCCACTGCTATTCGCTGGTGCATGACGATCTGCCGGCCATGGACAATGATGACCTCAGGCGCGGCCAACCCACCGTGCACAGGGCTTTCGACGAGGCGGCAGCCATTCTGGCAGGCGACAGCCTGCTCACCTACGCATTTGAAATCGTCGCCAGCGAAGAGACGGAGCTCCCGCCCTCGACGCGGGCAAAGCTCGTCGCCGCACTTGCCCGTGCTGCCGGGCATGGCGGCATGGCGGGCGGACAGATCCTCGACCTCGCCGCCGAAAGACGCAAGCCGGATGAAGCAGGCATCATCATCCTGCAGGCGATGAAAACCGGCGCGCTCATCCGTTTTGCCTGCGAGGCCGGCGCCATTATCGGCAATGCCACGCCGGAAGACCGCGAGCGTCTGGCCGAATATGGCGCGGCCATCGGCCTTGCATTCCAGCTTGCCGACGATCTCCTCGATGTGACGGCCGATGCGACGAGCATGGGCAAGGCGACGGGCAAGGATGCTGCCGCGGGCAAGGCGACGCTGGTTTCGCTGCATGGCGTGGCATGGACGAAGAAACAGTTGCACGGCCTCGTCGAGCAGGCCGAAACGCTGCTCGAACCCTTCGGTGCCGACGCAACGCTCCTGAAGCACGCAGCCCGCTTCATCGCCGACCGGCAGAGTTAGATAAGCTCCCATTTTGATGGCTTCCTCGGCCTTGAGCCATTCTGCATCGCTGCGGCCTATGGAGAGGACGAGGCAGGATTCCTGTGACAAGCACAGGCCCGGGCACAGGAATGCCTCAGCGGTGCCACTCCCGCTACGGTAAAAATATGATTACCCACCCGCTGCAGCAGATGAGATAAGCCCGCCGCTTCCGCCTGAAAGTGGATCAACCGGCCGACACCTGCTCCTTGCGATCGGCCCCGAAGCGGTTTTCGATATAATCGGCCACCATTTTCTGGAAATCCCGGGCAATGCCGGGCCCGCGCAAGGTCGTGACCTTCTTGCCGTCGATGAAAACAGGGGCCGATGGCGTTTCACCCGTCCCCGGCAGCGAGATGCCGATATCCGCGTGTTTCGATTCGCCCGGCCCGTTGACGATGCAGCCCATGACCGCGACCTGAAGCGCCTCGACGCCGGGATATTTCTCCCGCCAGACCGGCATATTGGCGCGCAGATCGTTCTGGATCGCCTGCGCCAGTTCCTGGAAGACAGTCGAGGTGGTGCGCCCGCAGCCCGGGCAGGCGGCGACAACAGGCACGAACTGCCGGAACCCCATGGTCTGAAGCAGTTCCTGCGACACCTGCACCTCGCGCGTGCGGTCGCCGCCCGGCTCCGGCGTCAGCGAAATGCGGATCGTGTCGCCGATCCCCTGTTGCAGCAGAATGCCCATCGCAGCCGATGACGCCACCACGCCCTTGGTGCCCATGCCGGCCTCCGTCAGGCCGAGATGCAACGCATGATCCGAACGCTTCGCCAGTTCCGTATAGACGGCGATCAGATCCTGCACCTGGCTGACCTTCGCCGAAAGGATGATCTTGGAGCGCGGCAGGCCGATTTCTTCCGCAAGCGTCGCCGAAATCAGCGCCGATTGCACGATCGCCTCGCGCATCACCTGCTGCGCCGTCAGCTTGAAGCCTTCTGCCTGGTTGCGGTCCATCAGCACCGTCAGCAGTTCCTGGTCGAGCGAACCCCAGTTGACGCCGATCCGCACCGGCTTGTCGTTGCGGATCGCCATCTCGACGATATCGGCGAACTGCTTGTCTCGTCTATCCTTGAAGCCGACATTGCCCGGGTTGATGCGGTATTTCGCCAAAGCCTCGGCGCAGGCCGGATGGTCTGCCAGCAGCTTGTGGCCGATATAATGGAAATCGCCGACCAGCGGCACGTCATGCCCCAGCCTGTCCAGCCGCTCGCGGATCTTCGGCACCGCCGCAGCCGATTCGTCGCGGTCGACGGTGATGCGCACGATCTCCGAGCCTGCGCGATGCAGCGCCGCCACCTGCGCCACCGTCGCATCCACATCGGCGGTGTCCGTATTGGTCATCGACTGCACGACCACGGGCGCGCCGCCGCCAACCATGACGCCGCCGACATCGACGCCTACCGATGAGCGGCGATCGAAGGGATGAGAGAAATAGCTAGGTGTCTCAGTTGCCATTTTGCTGCATTCGTCGATGGGGCATGTCTTGAGGTGGAGGAGACGAGGCGATCTGTCAACTCCCGGTCAATCATCATCCCTTCATGGCGATTTTATATTCGAGGTTTAGCATCTTGCCGAGAGGCTGTCGCCCTCGCATTATGCCCCTATCATGCCCCGTGCCAGGATTGCCTGGCGCACGTTGAAAATGTCGCGTCGAACCGGGCGCAAGGGAGGACGGCGAAGGAATGACCGCACGCAAGACCGCCATTATCACAGGCTCCAATTCCGGCATCGGCCTCGGCACCGCGCACGCGCTGGCTGCAAGCGGCCACGATATCGTGATCAATTCCTTCACCGACCGCGACGAGGATCATGCGCTTGCCGAGCTGATCGGCAAGGAACATAGCGTCAAGGCGATCTATCTCAAGGCCGACATGAGTAAGCCTGATGAATGCCGGGCTCTGGTCGCGAATACCGCTTCGACTTTCGGCGGCGTCGATATCCTCGTCAACAATGCCGGCATCCAGCATGTAGCAGCCGTCGAGGAATTTCCGACAGAGAAATGGGATGCGATCATCGCCATCAATCTCACCTCCGCCTTCCACACAGTTGCCGCGGCGATTCCCCTGATGAAAGCCGCCGGATGGGGCCGCATCGTCAATATCGCATCGGCCCATGGCCTGCGCGCCTCGCCGTTCAAATCAGCCTATGTGGCGGCCAAACATGGGATCGTCGGCTTCACCAAGACGGTGGCGCTGGAGCTTGCCGAAGAGAAGATCACCAGCAACGCCATCTGTCCGGGCTATGTCCTGACGCCGCTCGTCGAGACCCAGATCACCGACCAGATGAAGGCCCGCGACATGGACCGGGAGACCGTGATCCGCGAAATCATGCTGGACAAACAGCCGACCAAGCAGTTCGTCACCACCGAACAGATCGGCGCGCTCGCCGCATTCCTGTGCACCGACAATGCCGCGCAGATCAACGGCACGGCACTTTCGGTCGATGGCGGCTGGACGGCGGAATAATACGTCTCACGCATCCTGCGGGACAGCCTCTTCATGCGTGTTCGCATCGGCATAGCGTGCAAGGCCGGACAGTGCCAGCACGACAAGCAGAAGCAGGGGCAAGGCGGCGAATACAGCCGAAAAACCCGTATACTCGGCGATAAAGCCGATGCTGGACGGCGCAAAGAGAATGCCGGAATAGCCAAGCGTGGTGGCGATCGACAAGCCGACGCCGGGCGCCATGCCAGGCAGATTGCCGGCGATCGAGAAGGCAATCGGCACCATGTTGGAAATGCCGATCCCGCAGAGCGCGAAGCCGATGATGACCATGATCGGATCGGGCGCGAAGCTGGCGGCCAGCATGCCGATGATCGCCGTCACCGTGCATAATCTGAGCGTCAGGATGGCACCGAGCCTTTCGCGCACCAGATCGCCCGCGAAGCGCATGATCGCCATGGTCAGCGAAAAGGCGGCGAAGCCGAGCCCTGCGATACTCACGGGCGCATCCAGATCCTGCATGAGATAGAGCGCGCTCCAGTCGAGCACCGCGCCTTCGGGTATCATCGAGAACAGCGCCATCAACCCGACCAGCCAGGGAAGCGGATGCAAAGGCAGGCGGAAACGGGTCGGTGTACCGGCATGATGCACCGGGCGATCAGCATGAACCATCGGCCATGCGACGGCAAGGATTGCGACCGCCATCACCGTCGCAATGACCGCGTGCACCGTCGTGCCGAAATGACCGATGAGATACCCGCCGACGCCTGCGCCGATGAGCCCGCCCAGGCTCCAGAAGGCATGGCAGGACGACATGATGGCGCGGCGCATCTTTCGCTCGACCGCGACCGCATTGGCGTTCATGGCGACATCCATGCCGCCGACGAAGCCGCCGAAGAGAAAAAGCGCCACGGCAGCCGCCGGTATGCTCTGCGTGAAAGTCAGCGCAAGAATGGACGGCAGCAGCAGAACCGCGGTTATCTTGGAGACGCGCGCCCCACCGAGCCGGGCGATCTGCATTCCCGCCACCGGCATCATGACCAGTGACCCGATGCCGAAGACGAGGATCATCAGCCCGAGTTCACCCTTGCTCAAGTGAAGCCGTTCGGCGAATTCAGGTATTTTCGGCGCCCAGCTCCCCACGATGAAACCATTCATGAGGAAGAGCAGCCATATCGCCAACCTCTCCCTAGGCAAATAGCCGGACCGGCCCGTTTCCACTCGCGGCGTATCCACGCGCAACTCCATTGTCTTTCTCCGGCTTATATTTTGTCTGCTCTGATAATTTCGACGCCCAGCGCCACGATATCCCTGATGGCTTCCCCGTCCGCATCATGCTCGACGACGAGCCTTTCGCATTCGGCAATTCCAATCACGTCGTACGGCGCGGCGGTGCCGAGTTTCTTCACCGTCGCCGTCGTCATGACAGCACGACTGCGCCGGGCGATCATCCGCTTGAATTCGGCATCCTCCAGCTGAAATGCGGTGATCCCCGCCTCCGCATCCACACCGCAGGCGCCGAGGATGCACAGGTCAGGTCGCAGCAGCCCGGCATCGCTCGATGCCTTGCCGCCGACCGCTCCGCCCACGCGCCGGTCGACCATGCCGCCAATGAGGATGACATCGACACTTTCCATCAGGGCCGTGGCGATGCGCGGTGCATTGGTTGCGACCGTAACGCCGAAGGATGCCGAAATTTCCTCGGCAATCGCCAGATTTGTCGAAGACGCGTCGAGGAACACCAGCATCGCCGGCTCGATGGATCGCGCGGCGGCACGCGCCAGCGCCCGCTTGCGCTCCGGCTGGTCCGTCACCCGCTCCATGAAGGGCGCGGTGGGCGGTATCGGCGCAAGCGCTCCGCCATAGACCCGCTGGCAAAGCCCAGCCGCCGCCATTTCCCTCAAGTCGCGCCGGATCGTGTCTTCCGAAACCGAAAATTCGACCGCCAGGTCCCCCGCCAGCACCCTGCCCGATGCGGCGAGCTTTTCCCGGATGCGCGCCTGCCGCTCCTGAACGAGAAAATCGGATGTGGTCACGGAATCGTCCTCAATCATGCATAAACGTGCATCAACGTGCATGATTGTACATAGCGGCATAAAATATTGTTTGCAAGCGCCATTGTGCCCGGCTTTTCAGATGGGAGTGGATCTATAGAGCGGCCTTGTTTTGGTGGAATCGCGAGGCATACCCCCCTCTGCCCTGCCGGGCATCTCCCCCCTCAAGGGGGGAGATTGGCTGACACGATCTTCGGCATTTATTCTGGAGCGTCGGCGATTGGTGGCGAGCGCTATGAAGGCTTAATCTCCCCCCTTGAGGGGGAGATGGCTGGCAAGCCAGAGGGGGATGCGGGACGTCGAGCTATACAAAACAGAAACCGCTCCGCCCCCTCAGCCATAAACAACCAGCAGATCCTTCGCATCGATCTGGTCACCGGCGCGCACCAGCACCTCGGCGATCGTCCCATCCCGCTCCGCATGAATTGCCGTTTCCATCTTCATCGCCTCGATGGAAACGAGCACGTCGCCCGCCTTCACCGGCTGGCCGGCCGCAACCGCGACGGTCGAGATGATCCCCGGCATCGGCGCGCCGACATGATTGTCGTTTCCAAGCTCCGCCTTGCGCCGCGCCCCGTTGCCTGCCGCCCCATGCGCCCGGTCCGGCACCTTGACGCGCCGCGGTTGGCCGTTCAATTCGAAGAACACGGTGACCATGCCCTTCTCGTCAGTATCGCCGATGGCCTGATTGCGCACGACCAGCGTCTTGCCGCGTTCCAGGTCGACGAAGACCTCTTCTTCCTGCGCCAGCCCATAGAAATAGACCGGCGTCGGCAACACGCTCGTCGGGCCGTAGGTCTCCTGCGCCATCGCATAATCGGTGAAGACCTTGGGATACATCAGATAGGAAGCGAATTCCCGGTCGCTGATTTTCCGCCCAAGTTTCTCCTCGATTTCCTGGCGTTCCTTGTCGAGATCAGCGGGCTCGAGCAGCGAACCAGGCCGCACCGTAAACGGCTTCTCGCCTTTGAGAATTTTCTTCTGCAATGCCTTCGGCCAGCCCGATGGCGGTTGGCCGAGATCGCCGCGCATCATCGATACGACCGAATCCGGAAAGGCGATGTCCTTCTCCGGGTTCTCCACATCGGCGACCGTCAGATCCTGGCTCACCATCATCAACGCCATGTCGCCCACCACCTTCGACGACGGCGTCACCTTGACGATATCGCCGAACATCCGGTTGACGTCGGCATAGGCCTGCGCCACCTCGTGCCAGCGGGCCTCCAGTCCCAGCGACCGCGCCTGCTCCTTCAGATTGGTGAACTGGCCGCCCGGCATTTCATGCAGATAGACTTCCGATGCGGGACCCTTCAGATCGCTCTCGAAGGCTGCATATTGCGTACGCACCGCCTCCCAATAAAACGAGATCTTGCGGATCCAGACGGGATCGAGGCCGGGATCGCGCTCCGTACCCGAGAGCGCCTCGACGATCGAGCCGAGGCAAGGCTGCGAGGTATTGCCCGAAAGCGCATCCATCGCCGCGTCCACCGCATCGACGCCCGCCTCAACCGCCGCCAGAACCGTGGCCGCCGAAATGCCCGACGTGTCATGGGTATGGAAATGGATCGGCAGATCGGTCGCCTCGCGCAACGCCCCAAACAGCATCCTGGCTGCCGCAGGCTTCAGCAGGCCCGCCATATCCTTGACGGCGATGATATGCGCGCCGGCCTTCTCGACCTCTTGGGCGAGCCCGACATAATAATTCAGATCATATTTCGGTCGGGCGGCATTGAGGATATCGCCGGTATAGCAGATCGCCGCCTCGCAGAGCTTGTTCTCCTCGAGAATCGCGTCCATCGAGACGCGCATGTTCTCGACCCAGTTCAAGCTGTCGAACACGCGGAAAAGGTCGATGCCGCCACGCGCCGCTTCGCGCACGAAATATTTGACCACATTGTCGGGATAGCTCTTGTAGCCGACGCCATTCGCACCACGCAGCAGCATCTGCAGGAGAATATTGGGGGCGGCCTCGCGAACCAGCGCCAGCCGCTCCCACGGGTCTTCAGTCAGGAACCGCATCGACACGTCGAAGGTGGCGCCACCCCAGCATTCCAGCGAAAAGAGGTCGGGCAGCGCACGGGCATAAGTGCCGGCGATCCGCGCAATGTCGTAGCTGCGCATCCGCGTGGCGAGCAGCGATTGATGCCCGTCGCGCATCGTCGTGTCGGTGATCAGCACACGTTTTTCGTCACGCATCCACTGCGCGAATTTCTGCGGGCCCAGCGCATCGAGCCGCTGTTTGGTGCCGTCCGCGATCTTCGTCTCGCCGGCATAGGGAATGAGGGGTGCCGCAGCGTCGGCAGGCGGCTGCGCACGGCCCTTCGTCTCCGGATGACCGTTGACCGTCACATCAGCCAGATAGGTGAGAAGCTTCGTGGCGCGGTCCTGCCGCTTCACATGCTCGAAAAGCTCGGGCGTGTTGTCGATGAACTTGGTCGTATAGGTATTTTCTCGGAATTCAGGATGCGTGATGATCGCTTCGAGAAAGGTCAGATTGGTCGCCACGCCGCGGATGCGGAACTCGCGCAAGGCCCGGTGCATGCGCAGGATCGTTTCCTCCGCCGTCGGCGCCCAGGCCGTCACTTTTTCCAAAAGCGGATCGTAGAAGCGGGTGATCACCGCGCCCGAATAGGCGGTGCCGCCATCGAGCCTGATGCCGAAACCGGTGGCGCCGCGATAGGCGGTGATGCGTCCGTAATCGGGAATGAAGTTCTGCTCGGGATCTTCCGTGGTGATGCGGCATTGCAGGGCATGGCCGTTGAGCCGGATATCGCCCTGCGCCGGCACACCGGATTGCGGCGTGCCGATGGCAGCCCCTTCCAATATGCGGATCTGCGCCTTGACGATGTCGATGCCCGTCACCTCCTCGGTGACCGTATGCTCGACCTGGATGCGCGGGTTGACCTCGATGAAATAGAATTTGCCGGTATCGGCATCCATCAGGAACTCAATGGTCCCCGCGCCGATATAATCCGTCGCTGCGGCGATCTTCAGCGCGTAGCTGGCCAGCTCCTTGCGCTGGCTGTCGTCGAGATAGGGTGCCGGCGCACGTTCGACCACTTTCTGGTTGCGCCGCTGGATCGAGCAATCACGCTCGAAGAGATGCACGGCATTGCCATGGGTGTCACCCAGAATCTGCACCTCGACATGGCGGGCGCGCTCGACCAGCTTTTCCAGATAAACCTCGTCCTTGCCGAACGCCGCCATCGCCTCGCGTTTGGCCTCGGTCACCTCCCTGGCGATCTCATTGGCCGAGTAGATAGCGCGCATGCCGCGCCCGCCGCCGCCCCAGGAGGCCTTGAGCATCACGGGATAGCCGATCTTCTCCGCCATCGCCTTGACCGCATCCATGTCGTCGGGAAGCGGTTCGGTCGCGGGCACCACGGGGACGCCGATCTCGACCGCCAGATTGCGCGCCGCCACCTTGTTGCCGAGACGGCGCATGGTCTCCGGCTTCGGCCCGATGAAGATGATGCCGTTATCCGCACAGGCGTCGGCAAACTCGGGGCTCTCGGATAAAAGCCCGTAGCCCGGATGGATCGCGTCGGCGCCGGAGAGCTTGGCGACGCGGATGATTTCTTCGATGGAGAGATAGCTCTCGATCGGTCCCATATCATGCGAGAGATGCGGGCCACGGCCGACCTGATAGCTCTCGTCCGCCTTGAAGCGATGCAGCGCCAGCTTGTCCTCTTCCGCCCATATGGCGACTGTTTTCATGCCGAGTTCGTTGGCCGCGCGAAACACGCGGATGGCGATTTCGGACCGGTTGGCGACGAGGATCTTCTTGATCGGCAAGGCAGGTCTCCCAAGCTGCTGGCGCATCGGCCCGAAAACCGGTCAGTTTTCGGAAAGCACGATGCGTAGATCAATAACTTACAGCGTCCTTGTGTAGTGTCCTGAAGGACGCAAGGCGCTGTCGGACGGGCAATCTTTCGAGCGGTTCCGATCCGGTGAAGCCGATCGACCGCCCTGTTTCTTATAAGTAAGTTCAGACGGAAAACCGGTCCCGTTGGTCCCGACTTCAATGCTTACCGCGCAAAATGCTGCGGTGCAAACGATGTGTTGAAAGCCGCGCATAAAACAAAATGCCCGGCGCGAAGGCCGGGCATTCATATCATGATCTCTTTGAAGACGGCTTACTGCTGGACGTAGGTGTACTTGCCGTCGTCGCCCTTCTTCCACTCATACATTACGTAGCCGGGAAGCTTCGGATCGCCCTTTTCATCAAAGGAGATATCGCCGAGAACGGTCTTGAACGGTCCCTTCTCTTTCATTGCGGCCGCGACTTCCTGCGGATCGTTCGATCCGGCCGCTGCGGCTGCGGCTGCGATCGACTGGGCCGCGGCGTAAGAATAAAGGGTATAGGCTTCCGGCTCGAAACCGGCGTCGCGGAACTTCTTCACCAATTCGGCATTCGCCGGATTGGCGCGCGGATCGGGACCGAAGGTGTTGAGCGTTCCGGCAACGGCATCGCCGGCGATCGAAGCTAGCTCGTTGGACACGATGCCATCACCCGAAATGAACTGGACCTTCAATCCCTGATCGGCGAGCTGGCGCATGATCAGGCCGGCTTCGGTATGCAGGCCACCCCAGTAGATGACGGTGACGCCTGCCTGCTTCGCCTTGGCGATGATCGCGGAGAAATCCTTCTCGCCGACATTCACGCCTTCATACATCACTTCCTTGACGTCAGCTTCATTGAGCGCCTTCTTGGTTTCATCGGCAAGACCCTGTCCATAAGGCGTCTTGTCGTGAATGACGGCGATCTTGGCGTCCTTGAAATGGTCGGCGATGTATTTGCCGGCAATGGCGCCTTGCTGGTCGTCACGACCGCAGGTGCGGAATGTGTTCCACAGGTCGCGTTCGGTGAAGACGGGATTTGTCGAGGCGGGCGTGACCTGGAGAATGCCGTTTTCGGCATAGACATCCGAGGCCGGGATCGAGACGCCGGAATTGAAGTGGCCGATGACGAACTTGACGCCTTCGGCAGCGAACTTGTTGGCCACCGAAATGCCCTGCTTCGGATCGGAAACGTCATCGCCTAGGACGATCTTGATCTGCTCGCCATTGATGCCGCCGGCTGCATTGATCTCCTTGATGGCGGCTTCGGCGCCCTTCTGGATCTGCGCGCCGTAAACGGCGTTCGCGCCGGTCAGCGGCGCTCCAATGCCTAAAATGACATCGGCCCAGGCACTGCCGCTGCAAGCAAGCATTGCCGCGAGTGCAACGCCTGAAAATAGTGACTTCTTCATACGGATAACTCCCATTCTTCTTTCACCCCATACGATGCAAACTGCATCGCTTGTTAACACACTTGCCGATTTCCCGGCGCTTGTCACGCTGATTCATTTTGCGACCAGCGTGATTGGTCAAAGCATGATGTCGAAAGATGCGAAGCGGTTTTAGAGTGACATCACGCCCTATTTATTGGAACCGATCACGTTCAGGAGGCCGGGCTACCTTTCTTTTCCTTCCACGAGAGCGGAGAAACCTTTTCGTAGAGCCAGCTATACTGGCGCACCATCTGATTGGTGCGCGTATAGCGGTATCCGATGGTGCCGATGATGATCAGCACGATGGTGTCGACGATGTAATAGTGCAGCGACAGCATGTTTCCGCCGAACAGCGCATAGTGAATGAAGCGGACGGCGATGCCGAGCGGGATCATGTAAAGCAGGAAGGCGGCATAGGTGCGCCATGTCTGGGCGCAGGCCCGGCCCGTCATCCATGCAGCCCAGCCGCCCAGGATGCATGTGACGAACAGGAAGAGCAAGAACGACGGTTCCTCGTAGAGAATGCCTTGCATGGCCATGTCCCCTTAATTAGTGCCGCCCACCTTCGAGATAGGCGGCGCGCACTTCCGGATTGGCGAGAAGTTCTTTTCCGGAACCGCTCATGGTGATGGAGCCATTGACCATGACATAGCCACGGTTGGCCAGTTTCAGCGCACCGAAGGCATTCTGCTCGACCAGGAAGACGGTCAGGCCCTTGGTGCGGTTGAGCTCCTTGATCGCCTCGAAGATCTGCTTGATGATCAGCGGCGCCAGACCGAGCGAAGGCTCATCGAGCAGCAGCAGTTTGGGACGCGCCATCAACGCGCGCGCGATGGCCAGCATCTGCTGTTCGCCGCCCGAGAGCGTGCCGCCGCGCTGATTTATACGCTCTTTCAGGCGCGGGAAGAGATCGAACATCAGCCGCACGTCCTCGTCGAAAAACGCCAGATTATCGAGGCTCGCGCCCATCTGCAGGTTTTCCTGCACGCTCATGCGCGGGAAGATACGGCGGCCTTCCGGCGACTGGGCGATGCGCAACCTGGCGATCTCATGGGTCGGCATCCGCGTGATGTCCTGGCCTGCAAAGATGATCTTGCCGGTGCGAGCACGCGGGCTGCCGAAAATCGTCATCATCAGGGTTGATTTGCCGGCGCCGTTGGCGCCGATAAGGGCAACGATCTCGCCTTCATCGACTGTCATGTCGACGCCTTTGAGCGCACGGATATTGCCGTAATAGGTCTCGACCTTCTCCACCTTGAGAAGCGGATTCTTCTCCGACATCACTTGCTCCCCTCGGAAGGCTTCTTCTTCGCACGGGCAGACGTCCTGGACGACTTTCCCGCCGGTTGAGATGACGTCGGCTTTGCAGCAGGCTTTTTGCGCGCCGGCTTCGCCTTGGGCCCGCCCGCCTGCGCGGGGGGCTGCTCCTGCGCGATCTCGGCCACCGCCTCCTTGGTCAGATGAGCAACGGCGAGGTCGGTCGGATCGGCAACGCTGGGTGTGTCCACCTCCTCGATCAATTCGGCGATCTCCTCGTCCTCGACACCGAGATAAGCCGCGATCACCTTCGGATCGTTGCGGACCACTTCCGGCTGTCCGTCGGAAATCTTCGTGCCGTATTCGAGCACCACCACATGGTCGGAAATCTCCATCACCACCGCCATGTCATGCTCGATCAGCAGGACCGACGTACCGGTTTCGTCACGAATATCGAGCAGAAGCTTGTTGAGCTGCGCCGATTCACGGGGATTGAGGCCGGCGGCGGGCTCATCGAGACAAAGCAGTTCCGGATCCGTGCACATGGCACGCGCAATCTCGAGGCGACGCTGGGCGCCATAGGGCAGATCACCTGCCGGATCGTCTGCCCGATCGATCAGGTTGATTTTCTCCAGCCAAAACCTGGCTTTTTCGGTCGCTGCCGCCGAGGCTCGCTTGTAGCCCGGCAGGCCGAGAAGCCCAAGGATCGTATAGCCCGATGATTTCATCAGCGCATTGTGTTGTGCGACCAGCAGGTTTTCGAGCGGTGTCAGCCCCGGGAACAGGCGAATATTCTGGAATGTTCGCGCCACCCTTGCCTTGTGGGTGATGAGATAATCCGGCAGGCGCTCGAGGAGATATTTCTCGCCGTTCTTCCTTGCCAGCGTCAGCATCCCGCCTGTCGGTTTGTAGAAGCCCGTGATGCAGTTGAATACGGTCGTCTTGCCCGCGCCATTGGGGCCGATGATCGCGGTGATATCGCCGCGCTTTACCTCCAGGTTCAGATCGTTGATGGCCACCAGACCGCCGAACTTCATCGACAGATGTTCCACCTTGAGGATTGGATCCATTTCGGATTGACCAGACATGCTTTGCGTCGTCGACATCAGCCGTGCCCCTCCTTGGTGAAGGCCCCGGAGATCAGCTTGCGTTTGTGCAGGAATGCGCTTGGTTCACGGTTTCCCACGAAGCCGCGCGGCTTCCAGACCATGACCGTCACCATCGCCAGGCCAAAGATCAGCATGCGGTAGAGTTCGGGCGTGAAGCTCGGGCCGAAGATGAGTTTGAGGAATTGCATCTCGCGCAGGATTTCCGTTCCGCCGATCATCACCACCGCCGCGACGGCAATGCCGATGAGCGAACCCATGCCGCCCAGGACGACGATCGCAAGGATGACGGCGGATTCCAGGAACACGAAGGATTCCGGGCTGACGAACCCCTGGCGGGCGGCGAAGAAGGAGCCTGCAAAGCCGCCGAACATGGCGCCCGTGGCAAAGGCGGTAAGCTTGGTCGTCGTCGTATTGATGCCGAGCGAACGGCAGGCGATCTCGTCCTCGCGGAGCGCCTCCCAGGCACGCCCGACCGGCATCCGCCGCAGACGGATCGTCACCCAAGCCGTCAGCAGCGCCAGGAACAGGATCAGATAATAGAGGAATATCTTATAGTAGGCGGACGAGAGCGGCAGGCCGAATATGGCGGCAAAGCCGTCCTTGCCGGAGGTGAAGGGAATGCCGAACAGCGTTGCCTTGGCGATACCTGAAACGCCGAATGTGCCCTTGGTGACCGCCGTCCAGTTGACGAGGACGAGACGGATGATTTCGCCGAAGGCAAGCGTCACGATGGCAAGATAATCACCGCGCAGGCGCAGGACCGGAAACCCGAGGATGACACCCCATGTCGCCGCAAAAATGCCCGCCAACGGCAGGAGCAGCCAGAACGACAGGCCGAAATAGGTCGAAAGCAGCGCATAGGAATAAGCGCCCACCGCATAGAAGGCGACATAACCCAGATCGAGCAACCCGGCGAGACCGACGACGATATTGAGCCCCCAGGCGAGCATCACATAGATCAGGATCTGGATGCCGAAATTATCGACCCATTTCAGCGACCCCTGCATGCCGACCATCGAGACGATGAAAACCGGGTAGACCAGCAGGAAGACAATGGCCAGCCGCGAAAAGTTGCGCCGGAAGAAGGAAGGCTCCGGTGCCTCGACGACCTTGGCGGACTCCCTTGCCCTGATGCGCGCCGTCAGCCAGGGCGAAATGAAAGCCTTGAAAAGGAAACGCCCCACGGCAGCGATCGCCACCATGATGAACAGCAGCCCCCAACGCTGGGTGAGAATGGGTTCATTGCTGATGTTCTGATCGGTGCGGAAGCCGATGATCAGCACGAAAAGGCCGAAGGCAATCATGCCGGCTATGATGCCTTCGCGGATGGCCGAGGGAAAAACGGAATCCAGACGCGGTTTTGACAATTCGGCCATGGTTACACCTTTTCGACTTCAGGACGGCCAAGAATGCCGGAAGGCATAAAGATGAGCACGATCGCGAGAATGGAGAACGCCGCCACATCCTTGTAGTCACTGGAGAAATAAGCTGCCCACAAGGCTTCGATCAGACCGATGAGCAACCCGCCGACGACGGCGCCGGGAAGCGAGCCGATACCGCCGAGCACTGCGGCGGTGAAGGCCTTGACGCCGGGGATGAACCCATCGGCAAAGGAGATCACGCCATAATACACGAGGTAGAGCGTGCCCGCGACTGCCGCAAGCGCGGCGCCCATGACGAAGGTCAGCGAGACGGTCCTGTCGACGTTGATGCCGAGCAGCGCCGCCATCTTGCGGTCCTGCTCGCAGGCCCGCTGGGCGCGCCCGAGCGATGTGCGGTTGACGAGATACCAGAAGGCGGCCAGCAGCACGGCCGTCACCACGATGACGGCGATCTGCTTCAGTGAAATGGTGATGTTGGTGCCGTAGATCGTATAGCCGCTATTGATCAGCGGCGGGATCGACTTGTTGCGCGGCCCCTGCGTCACCTGCACGAAATTGGAAAGCGCGATCGACATGCCGATTGCCGTGATGAGCGGCGCCAGGCGGAACGATCCACGCAAGGGACGATAGGCGACGCGCTCGATGGTCCAACTCCACAGGCTGGTCAGGCACATGGATACGATCATCATCAAAAACAGCGCCAGCACGACCGGCACGCCGCCGATGAATGTCGTCAGCATCAAAAAGACGATGAGCGCCATGAAGGCGCCGAGCATGAAAATGTCTCCATGCGCGAAATTGATCATGCCGATGATGCCGTACACCATCGTATAGCCGATCGCGATCAAGCCGTAGATCGAGCCGAGCGTCAGCCCGTTGATCACTTGCTGGATAAAATATTCCATCGAAAAGCCACCCTTATTACGATCGGGACGTTATTTCCTGCCTTTTCCGGCGGTTCCCTTTTTCCCCGATCCTTTTTTTACACCTAACCGCTGCACCGCGGAAAGCAACCGTTTTTATATCAGACGAAGGACCAATAAGCCGCAGCTCGTATTTTAAGGATTTTTCACTAGAACCACAGGCTTATGCAAATGTTTTTGTCGACAATCCCTTTCTGAACGGGAATTTCCCCATCTCATTTCATGGCCGACATTGCTCAGCGGCAGCCATTGATGATGGCCCATACGCGACACCACGTTAAACGACGACGAAGCCATGCGCGAACGGATCGCGGTCGTCGATGAAGATCGTATTATAACCGGTCATCCGGGCCCACCCGGCGACGGAAGGAATGATCGCCGGACACCCCGCCACCTCGACTGCTTTTTCAACGCGGCCATGAAAGAGCGAGCCGATGATCGATTCGTGCACGAAATCATCGCCGGGCTTCAACATGCCCTTGCCGGCAAGCTGCGCCATGCGCGCCGAGGTTCCCGTGCCGCAAGGCGAGCGGTCGATGGCCTTGTCACCGTAGAAGACCGCATTGCGGCCATGCGCTTCGGGCAGTGTCGGCTTGCCGGTCCACAGAATATGGCTCAGGCGGTTGATATCAGGGTTTTCCGGATGGACGAATGTATAGAGTTCGTTCAGCCGCTGGCGCAGAACCGGGCTCCATCCGATCAGATCGAGCGCGCGATAATCCGCCATATCGGCATAGTTTTCCTGGGGATCGACGATGGCGTAGAAATTCCCGCCATAGGCGACGTCGACACGCAACAACCCCAAACCCGGACATTCGACCTCCAGCCCTTCCGCATGGAGGAAAGCCGGAACATTGGTGATCCGCACGCTTTCGACATATTGCCCCTTCTGCTCATATTCCGCCACGACCAGTCCGGCCGGCGTATCGAGCCGCAGGATACCCGGCGTCTTCGGCGTCACCAGCCCATGCTCGATCGCCATCGTCACGGTGCCGATGGTCCCATGCCCGCACATCGGCAGGCAGCCGGAGGTCTCGATGAACAGCACGGCCACATCGCAATCGGGCCGGGTCGGCGGATAGAGGATCGAGCCGGACATCATGTCATGGCCGCGCGGCTCGAACATCAGCCCGGTGCGGATCCAGTCAAATTCGCGCAGGAAGTGCGCCCGCTTCTCCATCATATTCGCGCCCTGCAGATTGGGTCCGCCACCCGCCACCAGCCTTACGGGATTGCCGCAAGTGTGCCCATCGACGCAGAAGAAGGAGTGCCTGGCCATTGTCTTTCAGCCTCAGAAACGTTGCGGGTTGAATGGCGCAAGATCGATCGCCGGAGTTTGCCCGGAAACGAGATCGCGGATCAAGCGGCCGGTCGCAGCCGACTGGGTGAGCCCCAGATGGCCATGGCCGAACGCATAGAAAACATTCGGCAGGTCTTTCGCCCTGCCGATCACGGGAAGCGAATCCGGCAGCGACGGCCTGTAGCCCATCCACCGCCGCCCGCCGCTGGCATTCAACCCCGGCAGGAACATCTCGGCCTTTTTCAGCATTGCGTCCGCCCGGGCATAGTTGGGCGGCAGGCGCAGACCGCCGAACTCCACGGCGCCGCCGACACGGATGCCGGTTTCAAGCGGCGTGACGACAAAGCCATGGCCGGAGAAAATCAACTGGCGTTTCAGGTCGAAGCTATCGACTGGAAGCGTGGTGTTGTAACCGCGTTCGGTCTCCAGCGGTATGGCGTCGCCGAACTGCCGGGCCAGCTGATGCGACCAGGCGCCGGCCGCGACGACGAGCTTGCCTGCCGACAATACGCGGCCATCGGCCAGTCGAACCATTGTCCTTCCATCGGAGGCGGAAACGGATCCAACTTCGCCCTTGATGAACCGGGCGCCGGCGCGCTCCGCATGGGCCCACAGCGCCTGCCCCAGCAGCTTGGGATCGCTCACCGTCTTCCAGTCCGGCACGAAGCCCCCGACGACGAAGCGCGGCGAAAGTCCCGGCTGATAGTCCGCCAGTTCCTTGCCGCGAATATGCCAGAAGGCGATGTCTGCCCGCTCCCGCGCATCCCAGTCGGGCTGTGCCGCCTTCAGTTCCGCCTCGCTTTCATAAAGCTCGAGCGAGCCATCCTCGCGCAGCATGTTCGAGACGCCGGCACGCTCAATGAGCGACAACATCTCCGCTTCGGCAAGCTGCATCATCGCCGTCTGCGCGCGCAAGCTGTTCGCCTGCGCCGATGCGCCGCTCGCCCGCCAGAAACGATAGAGCCACGGCGCTAGCTTCGGCAGATAGGAGGGGCGGATGGTGAACGGTCCGAGAGGATCGACAAGCCAGCCGGGCAGCTTCGCCAGAACGCCCTTGGAGGCGAGAGGCAGGATATCGGAAAAGGCGAGCGCGGCGGCATTGCCCGAACTCGTTTCCTCGCAAATACCGGTGCGGTCGACGACCAGGACCTCATGGCCCGCCTCGGCAAGAAAGGCAGCGATTGAAATGCCGATGATGCCCGCCCCGATGATGACGATCTCATGGTCGCGCTGGCTTTCGATGCCGGACATGCTGCTTCTTCCTGCTGAAAATACGCAGATACACGAAGCCCCCTTCCGGATGGAAGAGGGCTTGGGATCATCAGAACGAGGGAAGCGCCGGACGAACGGCCAGCGCGTCCTTGACGATCTTCTCCACCGCATTGCGCCGTCCGCCCTGGAGCGGCTGGCGCGGCATGCGCACGCGGTCGTTCGTCCCGATCGCATGAACTTCGGCAAGCTTGATATTCTGCACGAGATAGGTCGAGACATCGAGGTCGAGTAGCGGCCGGAACCAGCGGTAGATCGTCAGCGCCTCCGCGTAACGTCCCTGCTTGATGAGCTGATAGATCGCCACCGTCTCACGCGGGAAAGCCGTGACCAGACCGGCGACCCAGCCGACGGCACCGGCGGTCAGCGCCTCGAAGGCCAGATTGTCGACGCCGGTGAAGAGATCGTAACGATCGCCGAACTGGTTGATGATGTCGGTCGTGCGGCGAACATCGTCGGAGGATTCCTTGATGGCGACGAAATGCTCGTCGGAAGCAAGCTCCGCCAGGATATCGCCCGTTACATCGACGCGGTAGGCCATACGGTTGGAATAGATCATGACAGGCAGGCCGCCCGCAGCCGCAACCGCCTTGAGCGTCGCCGCGGTTTCTTCCGGGTTGGTATGATAGATCGGGCTCGGCACGATCATCAGGCCGTCGGCCCCGGCTTTGGCGGCCTTCTTGGCGAGTGCTGCACCGTCACGCGTCGCAGCCTCGTTGATGGTCAGCAGCACCGGCTTTCCCTTCGCGGCCGACTGCGCGATTTTGAGAATTTCGAGCTTTTCGTCATGCGACAGCATCGGCCCTTCACCGAGCGATCCCGCAACGATGAGACCATCGACGCCCGCTTCGATCTGGAGCCCGAAGCAACGCTCCATCTCCTGGTGATCCAGCGCATCGTTCTCTGTGAATTTGCTGGTGACTGCCGGAATGACGCCCGTCCACATAATGCGATCTCCTTATTGATATATCAGTGATATATCTCTACGGTGCGGAACCGTCAAGCATCATCTGATCCATCTGGCCCGATCCGAAAAGAATAGCACATGGAAGAAAGCCGATTGACCAAGCTGGTGAACGAAGCGCACGCGCCGCAAAGCCTGCCAAGCGAAAGTCTGGCCGAGCAGGCATACCGCACGCTCGAACGCCTGATCGTCACGCTCGTCCTCGAACCCAATATGGTGGTCAACGAACGCAGGCTGATCGAGTTGACCGGCATGGGCCGCACACCGGTACGCGAAGCCATTCAGAGGCTCGCCTGGGAAGGACTGATGGAGGTTCGTCCCCGCTCCGGCATCGCCATTACGCCGCTTGACCCGAAAGATTTCGCAAAGGTGCTCGATGCGCGTGAAGGCGTCGAGCAGGTGCTGGCGCGTGACGCCGCACGGCTTGCCGGCCCGCGCGACCACGAGCGCTTCCAGGCCGCCGCCGATGCCATGCGAAAGGCGGCCGCGGATGATGATGTCGGCCAGTTCCTCGATGCGGACAAAGCGCTCGATGCGGTCCTCGGGCAAGCCGCAGGCAATGTCTTCGCCGCGCGCCTTGCGGCGCCTCTGCAAACCCATAGCCGTCGTTTCTGGTTCCGCCTGAAGCGTGATGACGGCATCGCAGCATCGACCGATGCCCACATTGCCATGATCGACGCCATTACCGCCCGCACTCCGGAAAAGGCCATGGCAATGGCCGCAGATCTCATCCGCCATTTGCGAACGCTCGCGCCTTAGAACAGGTCGGGGAAAATCAAGCCGGGTTTTCCCTCCAAACCTCAATACGGCGATAACGAAAGCGGCGGGAACGGCTCCCATCGCCTTCGATCTTTCGATCAGTTACTCGTCATGTTCTGCATCATTGTCGTGGCCGGCCCCACATAGTCGGCGTAGAAATTGCCATTGAGGTTGTCCTGCCAGGCGATCACCACGGCGTCGCCGGGGCGTATGTCCGGATGATAGCTGGGGTTCAGGATGAACGACGAACCGCTATCCAACGTGACCACCTGGCTGTTCCGGTCATACATCTTCACCTTGCCGAAAGCGAAATCTTCCGCCTGCGCACTATAGGCGGAGAGGGCGAGAATGGCTGCTGCAGCCGAAAATATATGAATACGCATGGGATATCCTCCATCAGCGACGGGCGTCTTTTGAACACCCGTTCAGCAAAGAGCCGTCAGGTCTCGCCTGTGACGGATATATCGGACATGATCGTGCTTACCGGGCCCTCGATGTTACCGGTTACCTGTGCTGGATCTCTCATCCTATTCCGTCGGCGTTTCCCGGCTCTATGGAGGATATTGTGCGAGCCAGGGTGCACTTCCATGGCAACGCCGATCAATAGCTTTCACTTGTTTTCACGCAAACGCGACCGGAACCATTTCGTCAAGCACGGCGTTGCGCTTGCTGGCACCTCGAAAACAGCCGATGAAAGGAAATCACAGATGGCATCACCGGAGACAAGAACGCGCGCGCAGACCGGCAAGGATCTCGAAAACCAGATTGCTGAATTACGCCGGGAGGTGTCCGAAATTTCCGAGACGCTTTCCCGGCAGGGTTTCCATATTCTGGACAGTGCCAGAGACACGGCATCCGACGTCTACGGCCTTCTCAAAAACAAGAGTGCCAAGGCTGCCCATGTGGCAGGCAGGCAAGCCCATCACGTGGCTGATACGGCGCGGGAAAAGCCACTCGCCTCTGTTGCTCTCCTCGCCTGCATAGGCCTTCTTATCGGTCTGATGGTGCGCAGATAGCCGTTTCAGGCGAGAAAATTGCGTATTCTCTACGATGATCCGCAATGGGCGCTGACGCCAGCGGCGATCTAGGCGCTAATTTACTTGAGAGAGCGGCGGCCGGTCCGTCTTCTCCATCGAATGCCCCATGGCATGCAGCACACGGACCGTGGCGGCAATATCCTCGTCGCTGACCGTATCCAGCAGATCCTGCCTTACCTCTTCTGCGAGCTTCACCACCAACTCGGCCTGCTCGCGTCCTTCATGGGTCATGACGATCTGCTTTGCCCTGCGATCGCCTTTGACGGCGCGGCGTTCGATGAAATTCTGTCTTTCGAGACCATCGAGAAGACGCACCATCGTGGCGTTTTCGATTTCCAGCACCTCCGCCAGTTCTTTCTGGTAGAGCCCTTCCTGATTGCTGAGCACCAGGAGCGTCCGGGCCCGCGCCAGGGTCAGCCCCTGCTCCCTGACCCGTCCATCAAAAAGTGTACGCAGCTTCCGGCTGACTTTTGAAAGCGCGTCGACCATTTCCGTACGAAGTTCTTTGGTCCCCATAATACAAATCCATATATGTAGTATACTAATGATAATTAAGCGATTATATCCTGACGGAAACGGTTTCAAGTAAACATTTCGTTCTCACCTTGTTCTCACGCAAGTGTGAATGAAACGGCGAGCACCTGCGTGCAGCCAGCCATGGCCGTTCGACCGGACGCGGTACCGTCGCAACAAAAAAGCGGCCGGAGCCGCTTTTTCTCAAATCGCAGATGTAGGGGTGTCAGGCCGGCAGGATCGAGCCCTCGAGCGTCATGAGCTGATGCAGGAACTGCTCGGCTTTCGTGCGCTGTTCATTCGTGACGGCATCTTGTAGATCCTCACGGGCATCCTGGATGCGGCGCTGAAGCTCCTCGCGGTTCAGCTCATCGACATGAACGGCGGATTCGGCGAGGATCGTGCAGATTTCCTGCGACACATCGGCAAAGCCGCCGAAAACCACATAGGAACTTTCCTTGCCGTCGGCGAGCTTCACCCTGATGACCCCCGGCTTGATGGTGGTCATGAGCGGAGCATGGCGGGCCATGACGGTCATATAGCCCTCGCTTCCGGGGATCACGACTTCAGTGACCTCCGCGGAGAGCAGAAGACGTTCCGGCGATACCAGTTCGAAATGGAAGGCTTCGGCCATGTTCAATTGGTGAATGGTGAATGGTGAATAGCGAATAGAAACACGCAATTCTACCTATCTCACCACCTCACCACTCCCTATCCGTTACATGAGTAAGCGGCTTATAGTGAGGAACGAATATAAAATCGCCATCCTCACTATTCACCATTCACTATTCACTCGCTCAGGCAGCTTCCGCCGCCAGACGCTTTGCCTTCTCTACCGCCTCCTCGATGGAACCGACCATGTAGAAGGCGGCTTCCGGGAGATGGTCGTATTCACCGGCGCAAAGGCCCTTGAAGCCCTTGATGGTGTCGGCGAGATCGACGAGCTTGCCCGGCGCGCCGGTGAAGATTTCGGCGACGAAGAACGGCTGCGACAGGAAGCGCTCGATCTTGCGGGCACGCGCGACCGTGATCTTGTCCTCTTCGGAAAGCTCGTCCATGCCCAGGATCGCGATGATGTCCTGAAGCGACTTATAGCGCTGCAGGATCGACTGCACCTGACGCGCGATATCGTAATGCTCTTCACCGACGACCATCGGATCGAGCATGCGTGACGTCGAGTCGAGCGGATCGACCGCCGGATAGATGCCCTTTTCCGCGATCGAGCGCGACAGCGTGGTCGTCGCGTCGAGGTGGGCAAACGATGCAGCCGGCGCCGGATCGGTCAGATCGTCGGCAGGCACGTAGATGGCCTGCACCGAGGTGATCGAGCCCTTGGTCGTCGTCGTGATGCGCTCCTGCAGGGCGCCCATGTCGGTCGCCAGCGTCGGCTGATAGCCCACAGCCGAAGGAATACGGCCGAGAAGCGCCGACACTTCCGAACCCGCCTGCGTGAAGCGGAAGATGTTGTCGACGAAGAACAGAACGTCCTGGCCCTGGTCACGGAAATTTTCGGCAACCGTCAGACCCGACAGCGCGACGCGGGCACGCGCACCTGGAGGCTCGTTCATCTGGCCGTAGACGAGTGCTGCCTTCGAGCCCTCGCCGCCGCCGAGCTTGTTGACGCCCGACTCGATCATTTCGTGATAGAGGTCGTTGCCCTCGCGGGTACGCTCACCGACGCCGGCGAACACGGAATAACCGCCATGCGCCTTGGCGACGTTGTTGATCAGCTCCATGATCAGAACGGTCTTGCCGACGCCGGCGCCGCCGAACAGGCCGATCTTGCCGCCCTTGGCATAAGGCGCCAGAAGATCGATGACCTTGATGCCGGTGACGAGGATCTCGGCTTCCGTCGACTGCTCGATATATTCAGGCGCATTCTGGTGGATGGCGCGCCTTTCCTTTGTCTTGATCGGGCCGGCTTCGTCGACCGGCTCGCCGATGACGTTCATGATGCGGCCGAGCGTCGCTTCACCGACAGGAACCTCGATCGGAGTGCCGGTGTCGACCACGTCCTGCCCACGCACCAGACCTTCGGTGGAGTCCATGGCGATGGTGCGGACGGTGTTTTCGCCCAGATGCTGCGCCACTTCCAGAACTAGGCGGTTGCCGAGATTGTCGGTTTCCAGCGCGTTCAGGATCAGCGGCAGATTGTCGTCGAACTGCACGTCGACCACGGCGCCGATGACCTGCTTGACGCGGCCGACTGCACCCTTCGCCTTCAAAGTCGCGCTAGGCGTTTTCGCTGCTGCGGTCTTTGCAGGGGCTTTTTTTACTGCCGCGGCTTTCGGCGCGGCCTTTGCTGCCGGAGCCGGCTTGGCTTCGGCGGTTGTTTTCGGGGTCGCTGCTTTTGCCATCGATCCTTACCTTCCGTTAGCATGATCCCGAAAAGTTGGCTCGCTTTTCGGATAAGAGCATGCGGTAAAACTAAACTCTAGAGCGCTTCTGCGCCCGAAATGATTTCGATCAGTTCTTTTGTGATCTGAGCCTGACGTTGGCGGTTATACGTGATCGACAGCTTATTGATCATGTCGCCGGCATTGCGCGTCGCATTGTCCATGGCGCTCATCTTGGCACCCATCTCGCCTGCCACGTTCTCCAGGAGCGCCCGGAAAATCTGGACGGAGAGGTTGCGCGGAATGAGATCGTCGAGAATGACGCTCGGCTCGGGCTCATATTCGTAAAGCGCACCCAGGGCACTATCGGGGGCCCTGTCGGCCTCGGCATCGCCGCCGGCAGATGCCGGAATGAGCTGCAAGGCGGTCGGCACCTGGCTGATGACCGATTTGAATTCCGAATAGAACAGCGTGCAGATGTCGAAAGCGCCTTCATCGAAGAGCGCTATGACCTTGCGTCCGATCTGGTCGGCATTGACGAAGGCAAGCTGCTTGACCTCGCGCAGGTTGAAATGCTCCACGATCAGCGATCCGAATTCGCGCTTGAGAATATCAGCGCCCTTCTTGCCGACGGTGATGATCTTCACCGTCTTGCCTTCGCTCAGGAGCTTGCGTGCATGATCGCGCGCCAAACGCGCTATCTGCGAATTGAAGCCGCCGCAAAGGCCGCGTTCCGCCGTGCAGACGATCAAAAGGTGCACATTGTCGGCACCCGTACCGGCCATCAGCTTCGGCGCATCGTCACCGCTGACATTCTGCGCGATGTTTGCGAGAACCGCACCCATGCGCTGCGAATAAGGCCTGGCGGCCTCCGCAGCTTCCTGCGCGCGGCGCAGCTTCGCCGCAGCGACCATCTGCATCGCCTTGGTGATCTTCTGCGTCGCCTTGACCGAGGCGATACGGTTTCTCAGATCCTTGAGTGAAGGCATCCGTTTATCCCGTCAGAGGTTTCAGGCGAAGTTCTTGGCGTACGCGTCGACGGCCGCCTTGAGCTTGGCCCGGATATCGTCGGTGAGCTGCTTTTCCGTGCGGATCGCGTCGAGCACGTCCTTGTGTTCGGTGCGCAGCCAGGCGAGCAGGCCATCTTCGAACTTGCCGACCTGATTGACGGCGAGCTTGTCGAGATAGCCGTTGACGCCGGCATAGATCACCGCGACCTGCTCTTCCGTCTTCAGCGGCGAGAACTGCGGCTGCTTGAGAAGCTCGGTCAGACGCGCGCCACGATTGAGAAGGCGCTGCGTCGAGGCATCGAGATCGGAACCGAACTGCGCGAACGCCGCCATTTCGCGATACTGCGCCAGCTCACCCTTGATCGAACCCGCAACCTGCTTCATCGCCTTGATCTGCGCGGCGGAGCCGACGCGCGACACCGACAGGCCGACGTTCACCGCAGGACGGATGCCCTGGTAGAACAGATTGGTCTCAAGGAAGATCTGGCCGTCGGTGATCGAGATCACGTTGGTCGGAATATAGGCAGACACGTCGTTTGCCTGCGTCTCGATGACGGGAAGCGCCGTCAGCGAACCGCCGCCATTGTCGTCATTGAGCTTTGCCGCGCGCTCCAAGAGACGGGAGTGCAGGTAGAAGACATCGCCCGGATAGGCTTCGCGGCCCGGAGGACGGCGCAGCAGCAGCGACATCTGGCGATAGGCGACGGCCTGCTTCGACAGATCGTCGTAGCCGATGAGGGCGTGCATGCCGTTGTCGCGGAAATATTCGCCCATGGCGCAGCCGGCGAACGGCGCCAGGAACTGCATCGGGGCCGGATCGGACGCGGTGGCCGCAACGATGATCGAATATTCGAGCGCACCGCGCTCCTCGAGAATCTTGACGAACTGCGCGACGGTCGAACGCTTCTGGCCGATAGCAACGTAGACGCAGTAGAGCTTTTCCTTCTCAGGCCCCGAATCGTGAACCGCCTTCTGGTTCAGGATCGTGTCGAGGAGGATGGCGGTCTTGCCGGTCTGGCGATCGCCGATGACGAGCTCACGCTGGCCGCGGCCGACCGGGATCAGCGCATCGATGGCCTTGAGGCCGGTCGACATCGGCTCATTGACCGACTGGCGCGGGATGATGCCGGGCGCCTTGACGTCGACGCGGCGGCGTTCCGTCGCCTTGATCGGGCCCTTACCGTCGATCGGATTGCCGAGAGCGTCGACGACGCGGCCGAGCAGCCCCCTGCCGACGGGAACGTCCACGATGGAGCCGGTCCGCTTGACGGTGTCGCCTTCCTTGATGCCGCGGTCAGCACCGAAGATGACGACGCCGACATTGTCGCTTTCGAGGTTCAGCGCCATGCCGCGAATGCCGCCGGGGAACTCGACCATCTCGCCCGCCTGGACGTTGTCGAGACCGTAGACACGGGCGATACCGTCACCGACGGACAGAACCTGACCGACCTCGGAGACTTCTGCCTCCTTGCCGAAATTCTTGATTTGCTCTTTCAGGATTGCGGAAATTTCCGCAGCGCGGATGTCCATCAGCCGACCTCTTTCAGTGCAAGCTTGAGAGAAGAAAGTTTGGTGCGAAGGGAAGTATCGATCTGGCGTGACCCCATCTTGACGATGAGGCCGCCGAGGATCGACGGATCGACGGTGACGTTGATCGTCACGTCTTTTCCGGCCACGCCCTTGAGCGTCGCCTTCAATTCATTTTGCTGTGCAGCGGTGAGCGCATGAGCGGCAGTCACATCGGCGGAAACCTCGCCGCGATGCTCGGCCGCGATCTGGCGAAAGCTCTGGATGATGCCGGGCAGCACGAAGAGGCGGCGGTTTCCGGCGACGACGCGCAGGAAGTTGCCCACGAGGCCCTTGATGCCGGCCTTATCGGCGATGGCGGAGATCGTCTTCACCTGCTCTTTGGTCGAGAAAACCGGGCTGGCAACCAGCCGCTTGAGTTCATCGCTACCGTCCAGAAGCCCCTCGAACCGGGCGAGATCTTTTTCCACCTGGGCGACGGAGTTTGCTTCCAGCGCCAGATCGAAAAGCGATCCGGCATAACGCCGCGCGACACCTGAAATGAGCGATGAAGTTTCTGCCACGAACACCCAGCTCTCTGCTTTGATGCCAAGACCCGGACGCCCGAAGAGTAGGGTTAACCTAAGTCTTTGACTTTATTGAATTTTTCCAGCGATTTTTTGATGCGCTAAACATCCCCGCTGAAATCCGATTGCCGTCTAGCATACACAGACAGGACTCGCAACACGCGAATCCCTCTGTTTTTGGTCAGCTTTGTCGCAATCGCGGGTATTTTCTGCCTGCGAAGAGGCGTTTTCTGCCCGTTCAGGCGACAAATCCGAAAGCGAAAAGCAGCGGTCCCGCCGCCAGCAGGAACTCCAGCACCACAGCGATCCAGTTGTAGAATGTACCGCCTCGATCCGACATCATGGAAATGAGGCGGCCGAAGACCGTGAAGCCCCATGCCGCTCCGAGCGCGAGCCAGAGAAACGGCTGGGCGAATACGAGGCAACTAAGCCCGAGGCCGATATGGAATCCCGCCATTGTCGCGCGAATCGAGGCAAAAGCTTCGGATCGACCGCCTGCCGGCTCGAGCCGCAAAAGCTTCATCGACAGCCCCGGTGCGAAAAACAGGATCAACCCGAAAAGCACGGTGATCGCTGCGGAAACCCAGGCGAACCATTCGCCATCGCTCGCCGGCCAGTAGAACTCCATTTGCTGTCCTCATGCTTCAAAAACCGATCCGCCGTCTATAGAGCAGATCGACGGAAAGTGGCACGCCTTTTCCATCCGAGGTGCGATTGCATGCGACAAAAAGCGCTGCATGGTCCGAACAGACTCTCAGAGAAAACTCTGCGGGTCGATATCCACCTGCACCCGCACCGAACCGCGCTCTTTCGGCCCCGCAGCAAGAAGCGTGCGGATGAATGCCTGGATGTCGGCACGCTTTGTTCCATGGACGAGCAGCCGGAAACGGTGCCTGCCGCGAATCAGCGCCAGCGGTGCTTCCGCGGGGCCGAGCACCGCGATTTCCGGCGATGGCGGGGCCGCCCGGCGTAAGCCGCGAGCATGGCTCTCCGCCTCGCCACGCGAGTTGGCCGAGACGATCAGCGCCGCGAGCCGTCCGAATGGCGGCAGGCCGGAGCGTTCGCGCTCCTCGATCTCGCGTGCGTAGAAAGCCTGCGCATCGCCCGAGACAATGGCGCGCATCACCGGATGGTCGGGCTGATAGGTCTGGAGAAGCCCGAGGCTCTTGCGCCCCGTGCGCCCGGCCCGGCCGGTCACCTGGTTGAGCAATTGGAACGTCCGCTCGGCGGCCCGCGGATCGCCATTGGCAAGACCCAGATCGGCATCGATGACCCCGACGAGCGTCATGTCAGGAAAATTATGCCCCTTCGCCACCAGCTGCGTGCCGATGATGATATCCGCCTCTCCCTTGGCGATAGCGTCGAGTTCGAGCCGCAGCCGCTTCACCCCACCAAGAAGATCGGAGGAAAGCACGATGATCCGCGCATCGGGAAACGCCGCCGCCGTTTCCTCGGCGATGCGCTCCACGCCGGGGCCGCAGGCGACCAGATGATCGAGAGCCCCGCATTCCGGACAGGCCTGCGGCACAGGTTCGTGATAGCCGCACTGGTGGCACATGAGCTGGCCGCGAAAGCGATGCTCGACCAGCCAGCTCGAACAGCTCGGGCACTGAAAGCGATGTCCGCAGACGCGGCAGAGCGTCAGCGGCGCATAGCCTCGCCGGTTGAGGAACAGCAGCGCCTGCTCCTTGCGTTCGAGCGTTTTAGCCACCGCCGCCGTCAGCACCGGCGACAGGAAACGTCCCGGTGGCGGCGGGGAACGGCGCATGTCGATGGTCTTCAGATCGGGCATCGCCGCTTCGGCATAACGGGCGGAAAGCCGGATGCGCTTATAACGGCCCTGCTCGGCATTGACCTGGCTTTCGATGGATGGCGTCGCCGATGCAAGCACGACCGGAAAGCCGCCGATATGGCCGCGAACAACCGCCATGTCGCGGGCATTGTAGAAGACCCGGTCCTCCTGCTTGTAGGCCGGATCATGCTCTTCATCGACGACGATCAGCCCAAGATCGCAAAACGGCAGGAACAAGGCCGACCGCGCGCCCGCCACCACACGCACCTGGCCTTCCGCCACCTGCCGCCAGACCCGTTCGCGCATGCGCGGCGCCAGATCCGAATGCCATTCGGCGGGTTTCGTGCCGAAGCGGTCGTGAAACCGGTCGAGAAATTGCTGCGTCAGCGCGATTTCCGGCAACAGGATCAGCACCTGCCGGCCCTGCTGGATGGCTTGTCCCACCGCTTCGAAATAGACCTCCGTCTTGCCCGAACCGGTCACGCCATCGAGAAGCGAAACGGAAAACGCCTGTTTCGAGACATTCTCCACCAGCATGTCGGCTGCCGTCTGCTGGTCGGGCGAAAGATCGGCGCGGGCATAATCGATGTCGGGCAAGGCGACCACAGGACGCGGCGGGATCATCACCTCCTCGAAAACGCCCTGCGCCTTCAGCCCGTCGACGACGGTGAGCGATACGCCGGCGGCATGTGCCAGGCCGGAGCGCGTCCAGGCCATGCCGTCTTCGGCCAGCTCCATGATTCGGCTTCGCGCTTCGGTCAGCCTGTCCGGCCTTACCCCTGCATGGCGCAGGCCCGGAATGTGCGGCTCGGGATCGAAGGCGGCGGGAACGCGCAAAAGCATGCGTGCCACCATGCCCGGCGGCGAAAGCGTGTAATCCGCCGCCCACTGAATGAACCGCAGCATCTGCGGCTCGACCGGCGGACAATCGAAAAGCGCTGAAATCGAACGCAATTTCTTCGCATCGACCGAATCGGTTTCACCCGCTGTCACGATGCCCGCCACCTCGCGCGGCCCGAGCGGCACGCGCACGATCGAACCTGGGACGACCGTCATTCCATCCGGAACGGCATAGCTGTACGGGCGTTCCGCGGGCATCGGAACGAGCACCGGAACCGTCCTTAAGGGTGTTTGCGAATCTTTCGACATGACCGCGTGACCTTGGCGTGGCTTTGGGCTAAAGAAAAGCCATCTTCCTGGGATTATGATCCCTCAAACACCCAGCAAGCCCTGTTATGGAGGACCGCTGACATGAAATTCTTTGTCGATACCGCCGATGTAAAGGAAATCCGTGAGCTGAACGATCTCGGCCTTCTCGACGGTGTGACCACCAATCCTTCCCTGATAGCGAAATCCGGGCGCAGCATCCTCGAAGTCACCAAGGAAATCTGCGGCATCGTCGCGGGTCCCGTCTCCGCCGAAGTCACCGCCCTCGACTATGACGGAATGATGAAGGAAGCCGCCGTTCTCTCGAAGATCGCCGACAATATCTGCATTAAGGTGCCGCTGACGCTCGACGGCCTCAAGGCCTGCAAGGCGATCACCTCCGATGGTCGTAAAGTCAATGTCACGCTCTGCTTCTCGGCCCCGCAGGCTCTGCTCGCCGCCAAGGCCGGCGCGACCTTCATCTCGCCCTTCATCGGCCGCATCGACGATATGGGCGTCAACGGCATGGAACTGATCGCCGAAATCCGCACGATCTACGACAATTACGATTTCAAGACCGAGATCCTGGCCGCCTCGATCCGCACCGTCAACCATGTCAAGGAAGCCGCCCTCATCGGCGCCGACGTCGCCACCGTGCCGCCGGCAACGCTCAAAGCCCTGGTCAAGCACCCGCTGACCGACAAGGGCCTTGAGGCATTCCTCGCAGATTGGGCCAAGACCGGGCAGAAGATCGCCTGATCAGGAACGTTTATAACGAGCAGCGGCGCCTCTTCTTGCCGCTCTCGACATAGCAGGCGGAGCCGCTTTTGCCCTCAGCCGTGGATCCTCGGGTTTGCCTTTGAGTATCCACGGTTGGAGTGATTCAATTTTCCGGAATGGATCATCGGATCAAGTCCGATGATGACGGATTTTACGCTGCGGCCAATCATAAGCGCTGGTGCCGATCGCAAGCGAAGGCCGTCTCCGCCCGTCATCCTCAGAGCGCCCATCTTCGTCATCATCGGACTTGATCCGATGATCCATTCCGGAACAGCAAAACCAACCGCAATCATCTCTTCTAAAAAACTGATCCCACGGTCCCCACCCGCTTTTATCCTTCCCGCAGTTCGGCCGGACGCGAAAGCGGGCGTGGTGGCGATAGCCTGCCCTGCACTCCCTCTCACTCCTTCACAATCGTCTCGCCATTCCTACGCAACACGGTTGCCGGCCGCACACCTGTCTGCTCCCCGATAGCATCAGCCAGAGCCGCGGAGTGGGTGACGACCCAGACCTGGCAGCGTTCCGCCGCTTTGGCGATCATGCCGGCAAGCGCCGGCAGCATCGATGGGTGGAGGCTCGCTTCCGGTTCGTTGAGTGCAATCAGCGGCGGCAGGCGATAAGAAAGAAGCGCGCCGGCCAGAGCCAGAAATCGCATCTGCCCGTCGGACAATTCTTCTGGTTGAAAGACACGCTCTGGAAATTCCGGAACGACGAGGCCGAAACCTGCTGTCCGGCCGGGATAGGGGATGTCCAGCCTTGCACCGCCCAGGGCCTCGGCGACGCAGCGGTCGAGATCGACCGTATCTCCCCTTATATGGGCAAGCGTCGCAAAAACGGCGGCGAGATTGCCGCCATCCTCGTCCAGCATCGGTGATGTGACCGCGATCGAGGGCTGGCGTATCGGCGAATCCCGGTCCGTCCGGAAACCATGATAAAATCGCCATCCTTTCAGCGTGGCACATAGATCGCCAATTTCTGGATAACGGCCCGAATTGGCAAGCGAGGAAAGAGCTGTTTCGGATTCCAGCATCCGCACAGGATGCTCGATGCGCCTTCCCTCGCCGTCGCGGGCGAACACCGCCGGGCCCTTGCGGCTCATCAGATCGACGGGCCGGCGTCCCGTATCAAAGCTCAGTTCCTCTTCCTTCATATGCGGCTCGAACATGAAACCCGCCGACACCGGGGGAGGACGGCCCGCTTCGATGCGATAAGAGAAGCGGGCCGCCGTCTCCTCATCCTCGAAATGTGTCTCCAGAATGATTCGCGGCGGCTGCCTTGCCTTGTGCATTCCCGTCCATAGCGCAGACTGCATTCCGCCTTCGCGGGCGATCTCGCCGGCCAACGTGCCTTCAGCTGATGCCTTCACCAGTTGCAGTGCGCGGTAGAGATTGGATTTGCCGGCCCCGTTCTCACCCACGAACAGCGATACCTGCCCGGTTTCGAGGTAAATGGAACGGAGCGAACGATAGCCGCTCGCGGAAAAAGACGTCAGTCGCATGGTATGTGCAAGAGCGGCACAGTGTCGCCGGATGCCCTAATGCTTCGAGAGATCCTGTGCAACGGCCAGCATCAGCTGCTCCGCCAGTTCCTGGGCCGCCCTGTCCTGCGCATCACGCTCGGCACGCAGATTGGCGAACTCCTGGCGCGGACGGTCGAAGGACGAGCTGACGACGCGTGTACCCTTGGCGACCGGCTTTCCAGCCATATCGCGCAGCAGATACCGTGATGTCACGCGAACCGTACCGGCCGAGGGACGGCCGGTCTTGTCCGTCGCATCGCCGACATTGACGCGAACCGCGGCGGTCGTCGATGAGGCAACGCCAAGCGACATGCGATAGGCCGGATTGGCCGGTTCGCCAGCGCCGCCGCTCAAGAGGAAGATCAGCTTGTTGCGCACTTCCTGCCCGTAGCGCGTATTGGCGGGCTCGATCGCGATGGAGGCGAGCTTTTCGCGCATGCCGGGCGTAACTGACCCGCCAATGCTCGACGTGCCGCTCCCGCCTGAATAAAGCGGCTGCACTGTACAGCCGGCAATGGCGATCAAGGTCCCCGCCAGGATGGCAAAAAGCGCAGCGCGCTTGGACTTTGGCACGAAAAAAGCGCGGTCAGGCAACGACATTGACGATCCTCTGCGGCACCACGATGATCTTCTTCGGTGCGCTCCCGTTCAGAACGGACTTGATGAAATCAAGTTCGAGCACCGCCTTTTCGACGGCCAATTGATCCGCATCGCGGGCAATTGTCAAATCCCCTCGCTTCTTGCCGTTGACCTGAACCGGCAGCGTGATTTCATTCTCGACGATCAGCGCCGGATCGAAGGCCGGCCAAGCCGCCGTGGCGGCAAGTCCGTCTTGTCCCATCTCGGCGCGGCACTGTTCGGCCAGATGCGGCATCATCGGCGCAATCATCGCGATGAGAACATCGACCGCCTCGCGCAGCGCCGCCTGAAGCGCCGCGTCGGCCTTGCCGGCCGCGGCCGTCTGCAGCGGTGCCGCGATCGTGTTGACCAATTCATAGAGACGGGCCACCGCCTTGTTGAAGGAAAGCCTCTCGATGTCTTCGCCGACGGCCTTCAGCGTCCTGTGGACCGCCTTCGAGATCAGCCCCGCCTCGCCCTTGGATGCGGATTTCGGCATGACCTGCTTCAAAACAGGTGCGGCTTCGGCAATCAGCCGCCAGACGCGCTGCACGAAGCGATGCGCGCCTTCGACCCCGGCCTCGGTCCAGATCACGTCGCGGTCCGGCGGCGAATCGGACAGCATGAACCAGCGCGCCGTATCCGCGCCATAGGACGCGATGATATCGTCGGGGTCGACGACATTCTTCTTCGACTTCGACATCTTCTCGATGGAGCCGATTTCGACCGGCTCTCCGGTCGAAATCAGCACGGCCTTGCGCTCGCCGTCACTTTCCTCGATGCGAACATCGGCAGGAGCGACCCAGCCATCCCTGCCCTTGAACGTCTCATGCACCACCATGCCCTGCGTGAACATCCCCTCGAACGGCTCCTCGACCGTGTTGAGATGCCCGGTCGCCTTCATGGCGCGGGTGAAGAATCGCGAATAGAGAAGATGCAGGATCGCGTGCTCGACGCCGCCGATATATTGGTTGACCGGCAGCCAGCCGGACGGCCCGTCGACATAAGCGAGCGTCGTCGGCTGCTTCTCGTTCCAGGGATCGGTGAAGCGCGCGAAATACCACGATGAATCGACGAAAGTATCCATCGTGTCGGTGTCGCGCCGTGCGTCCCCGCCGCATTTGGGACACGCCACATGCTTCCAGCTCGGGTGATGGTCGAGCGGATTGCCGGGCTTGTCGAAAGTAACGTCGTCGGGCAAGAACACCGGCAGGTCGCTGTCCGGCACGGGCACCGCGCCGCACGCCTCGCAATGGATCACCGGAATCGGGCAGCCCCAATAGCGCTGGCGCGAGATCAGCCAGTCGCGCAGACGGAACTGCACCTTGCGTTCGCCCTGCGGGCGGCCGTTGATCGAAATCTTTTCAAGCCGGTTCGCCACCTCCTCGAAAGCCTGTTCCGGCTTCATCCCGTCGAGGAAGCGCGAATTGATCATCACGCCGTCATCCGTAAAGGCCTCTTGCGCGACCTGGAACGTCGCGGTATCAGCGCCTTCCGGCATGACCACCGGCACCACCGGCAGGCCGTATTTGTTGGCGAAGTCGAGGTCGCGCTGGTCGCCCGACGGGCAGCCGAAGATCGCGCCAGTGCCATATTCCATCAGCACGAAATTGGCGACATAAACGGGCAGCGTCCAGTTTTCATCGAAGGGGTGGACGACGCGGATACCCGTATCGAAACCTCTCTTCTCGGCTGTTTCGAGCGCGGCGACCGAAGTGCCCATGCGGCGGCATTCCTCGGCGAAAGCCGCCAGTGCCGGATCCTTCTCGGCAGCCTTCCTCGCCAGCGGGTGGTCCGGCGAGACCCCCATGAAGGAAGCGCCGAAGAGGGTGTCGGGTCTGGTCGTATAGACTTCCAGCTCACTTTCGCCCGCCGGCGCCGTGGCCTTGTCGAGCGCCCAGCGGATCAGGAGGCCTTCCGACCGGCCGATCCAGTTCTGCTGCATGACGCGGACCTTCTCCGGCCAGCGGTCGAGCATGTCGAGGCCGTCCAGCAATTCCTGGCTCATCGACGTGATCTTGAAGAACCATTGTGTGAGGTCGCGCTGCTCGACCGGCGCCCCGGAGCGCCAGCCGCGCCCGTCGATGACCTGCTCGTTGGCCAGCACCGTCATATCGATCGGGTCCCAGTTGACCTTGGCCGATTTGCGCTCCACCAGCCTGGCATTCCAGAAATCGAGGAACATCTTCTGCTGGTGCCGGTAATAGCTCGGGTCGCAGGTCGCCAATTCGCGCGACCAGTCCAGCGACAGGCCCATCGTGCGAAGCTGGCCTCTCATCGTCGCGATATTGGCGTAAGTCCACTCGCGCGGGTTGACCTTGTTGTCGCGCGCCGCGTTTTCCGCCGGCAGGCCGAAGGCGTCCCAGCCCATTGGATGCAGGACGTTGAAACCCTTTGCCCGCTTGTAACGCGCCACCACATCGCCCATCGCATAGTTTCGGACATGCCCCATATGGATGCGGCCCGACGGATAGGGGAACATTTCGAGGACGTAATATTTTTCCCGCGGGTCGTCATTCCTGGTCTCGAAGATCTTCGCGTCTTCCCAGACCTTCTGCCAATGGGGTTCCGCGGCACGCGGATTATAGCGTTCGGTTGCCATGACCGTATTTCTCTTGCAAAGAGGATTTGAAATATGTGGGCGGACCTTCACCATGGATTGGCGGAGGCGTCAACCATCACCGATAGTTAGCGCGTGCAAACCGCTTTAAAAAGGGGTGTTAATGCCATGACCGATGCCGCCATCAATGTCATTGGGCGCCTGGGAAACGTACGCAGCGCCATTGCGGACGCAGAACGCGAGGCGGGGCGGCCGCAGGGTTCGGTTACGCTGGTCGCCGTTTCCAAGACCTTCGATGCCGATGATATCCGCCCCGTTCTCAACGCAGGCCAGCGCGTCTTCGGCGAAAACCGCGTGCAGGAGGCGCAGGCGAAATGGCAGGGGCTCAAGAGCAGCTACGATGGCATAGAACTGCATCTGATCGGGCCGCTGCAATCCAACAAGGCCGCCGACGCGGTAGCGCTGTTCGATGTGATCGAAACCGTCGACCGCGAGAAGATTGCCGCGACGCTTGCCACCGAGATGAAGAAGCTGAGCCGCTTTCCCAGGCTTTATGTGCAGGTCAATACCGGACTGGAACCGCAAAAGGCGGGCATTACGCCCAACGAGGCAGCCGCTTTCGTCAAGCGCTGCCGGGAAATCCACGGCCTCACCGTAGAAGGGCTGATGTGCATCCCACCGGCGGACGAGAACCCGGGGCCACATTTCGCGCTTCTTGAGAAGATCGCGCACGCGGTGGACGTCGATAAATTGTCTATGGGCATGTCGGGCGATTACGAGACGGCGATCGCCTTCGGCGCCACATCGGTCCGGGTCGGCTCGGCCATCTTCGGCAGCCGCGATTACGTTTAAGTTACATCGGTTTCCCGAGGCTGGCGCTCGGCAAGATAGGTATAGAGGCCCGCCAGCGCGAGCGCCACGGCACAGCCGACGGCGATCTCCAGCATGCGCAGCATGGCATAGGTGATTTCCTCGCGTTGTGTGGCCGCCAGCCGCCCCGCATCCATCACGATGAACACGGTCGCCGGCGCCAGCCGCCAGTTCGCCGGGTAATGATCGATCAGCATGATGACGAACACGGTCAACGCCATCATGAAGACGCTTGCCTCCGGCGAATAGCCGAAGATGAGCATCGTCGTGAGACCGACGGTGCAACCGACCGCCGTATTGAGGGTACGGGTCTTGGCCAGATTGAACGCCGTGGTGACATCCGGATCGCTGACGATCAGCACGGTGATCACCGCCCAGATCGGATTGGAGACGCCCATGAGCAAAAGGCCGTACCAGCAGATCGCCGCCCCGAGAAACATCTTCGACGCATAGACGAGAGCTTTTTTGATACGGTCGAGACGGTGCGCGGTCATGCGCCCGTTCTACAGCATCGGCCCGAAAATCGGAACGAGTTCCGGCTCGCCCTTCTGGTCGGTCGCATCAGTGCAGGACGATTTCGCCATTCACATTGCGCCATTCATTCGGTCCGATCAGGCGCTTATGCGCATAGACGATCGAGTGGATCGGACCCTCGATTTCTTCTTTCCAGAAATCGATGAAGTTGAACAGCACCGGAAAATCCGGCTCCAAATCATATTCCTGCCAGATGAAACTCTGGAGCAGATGCGGGTGATCCGGCAGATGATACAGAATCTGTGCCGTCGTCAGCCCATAACCTTCAAACTGAAGTTCGAATGCGGATTTCATCATTCCGATTCCCGTCCTGTTTACCTCAATTGAATTTCAACCCATTTGCTGCTTCCGTCTAGAATGAAATAATTGCACACATTCGTTTTTCAATCGTAAAAACAATATGTTAGCATCACCCTCCGGCGAGTGCTGACAGCCGGACAGGCTACACTGCGTCACTTTGATCTTCCTCCCAAGTCGTTTGTCTAATTTACGAACCGCTCGCGCTGTTGCTAGAAAGGCCTTATCCAGTGGCCAACACTGCAGCCGGTGCGGAGGCACACCGGTCCATATTCGGAGGAATTTCATGTCGGAGAAGATTTATCCCGTGCTATCAAGCGCGAAAAAGAACGCGCTGATCGACGACGAAACATATCTCAAATGGTATCGTAAAAGCGTCAAGGATCCGGAAGCGTTCTGGGCCAAGCACGGCAAGCGCATCGACTGGTTCAAGCCTTACACCAAGGTGAAGAACACGTCCTTCACCGGCGAGGTCTCGATCAAATGGTTCGAGGACGGGGTGACCAATGTCACTTACAACTGCATCGACCGCCATCTGAAGAAGCGCGGCGATCAGGTGGCGATCATCTGGGAGGGTGACAATCCCTATATCGACAAGAAGATCACCTATAGCGAACTTTACGAACAGGTCTGCCGCCTGGCCAATGTGCTGAAAAAGCAGGGCGTCAAGAAGGGCGACCGCGTCACCATCTATATGCCGATGATCCCTGAGGCTGCCTATGCGATGCTCGCCTGCGCCCGCATCGGCGCCATCCATTCCGTCGTTTTCGGCGGCTTCTCGCCGGATGCCCTTGCCGGACGCCTTGTCGATTGCGAATCGACCTTCATCATCACCGCTGACGAGGGCGTACGCGGCGGCAAGCCGATCCCGCTCAAGGAAAACACCGATACGGCGATCGATATCGCGGCCAGGCAGGGACTTCTGGTCAAGAATGTGCTGGTCGTGCGCCGCACCGGCGGCAAGATCGGCTGGGCTTCGGGCCGCGATCTCTGGTACCATCAGGAAATCGCCGGCGCGGAACCGGAATGCCCGCCGGCCAAGATGAAGGCGGAAGACCCGCTGTTCATCCTTTATACCTCAGGCTCGACCGGCAAGCCGAAAGGCGTCCTGCACACCACCGGCGGCTATCTCGTCTATGCCTCGATGACCCATGAATATGTCTTCGACTACCATGATGGCGATATCTACTGGTGCACCGCCGATGTCGGCTGGGTGACGGGCCACTCCTACATCGTCTATGGACCGCTCGCCAACGGCGCGACGACGCTGATGTTCGAAGGCGTGCCGAACTACCCCGATCAGGGCCGGTTCTGGGATGTCGTCGACAAGCACGAGGTCAACATCTTCTATACGGCGCCGACGGCGATCCGCGCGCTGATGGGCGCGGGCGATGATTTCGTCAAACGCGCATCACGCAAATCGCTGCGCCTGCTCGGTTCCGTCGGCGAACCGATCAACCCGGAAGCCTGGGAATGGTATTATCAGGTCGTTGGCGACAAGCGCTGCGCCGTCGTCGACACCTGGTGGCAGACGGAGACCGGCGGTATCATGATCACGCCGCTGCCCGGCGCGACAAAACTGAAGCCCGGTTCCGCGACCCGCCCCTTCTTCGGCGTCAAGCCGGAAGTGGTCGACCCCGAAGGCAAGGTGCTGGAGGGAGCGGCGGACGGCAATCTGTGCATCACCGATAGCTGGCCAGGCCAGATGCGCACCGTCTATGGCGATCACAAGCGCTTCATCGAGACCTATTTCTCGACCTACAAGGGCAGATATTTCACCGGTGACGGCTGTCGCCGCGACGAGGACGGCTATTACTGGATCACCGGCCGCGTCGACGACGTGCTCAACGTTTCCGGCCACCGGCTCGGAACGGCGGAAGTCGAATCGGCGCTGGTTTCGCATTCGCTCGTATCGGAGGCCGCGGTGGTCGGCTATCCCCACAACATCAAGGGACAAGGCATCTACTGCTATGTGACGCTGATGTCCGGTACCGAGGAAACCGATGATCTGCGCAAGGATCTTTTGGCCCATGTGCGCAAGGAAATCGGGCCGATCGCCACGCCCGACAAGATCCAGTTCGCTCCGGGCCTGCCGAAGACCCGCTCGGGCAAGATCATGCGCCGCATCCTGCGCAAGATCGCGGAAGACGATTTCGGCTCGCTCGGCGATACCTCGACGCTTGCCGATCCGGGCGTGGTGGATGGTCTGGTCGCCAACCGGCAGAACAAGCAGGGCTGAGCGTTCTATCCTTGCTGATGTTTCACAACATTCCCGCCCCTTGAATAAGGGGCGGGAGCGATGATCTACCGTCCTGCCGCACCCCTGAAAGCCACCGCAAGCACTTTCAACATCTCGCGTGAACGCTGGTCGGTCTGGCGCGAGAGAAGTACGATATCCAGCGCCGGCAATGGCGGCAGCCCGAACCGCTCCCCCACATCCATCGCGCCGGCCGGCGCCACGCGCCGCGCCAGCGCGGCAACGGCGAGACCGGCATTGACCGCCGCGCCGAGCGCCAGCACGCCGCCGCCGACGAAGGCTTCCGTCCATGGAATGCCCGCCTGTTCGAGTGCGTTGATCGCAACCGCCCGGATTCCGCATGGCGCCGCAAGCGTCGCCAGCCTTAGCGGCTCGCCCGCATGGTACTGGAAGGAAGGTGCGGCGAACCAGCAGAACTGCTCGGCAAAAAGCCTCTCGCCGTCGGCTCTTTCCTCGCCCCGCCGGATGATTACTGCGTCGAATTCATTGTGGTCGAAGCGTTCCATGAGATAGCTCGACGCCGCGATCCTGACCTCGATCACCAGAGCGGGATCATAGGCGTTCAACCGGCTGAGCAACAGAGGCAGCTCGGGCCCGGCCACATGATCGCTGATCCCGAGCGACAGCCTTCTGCGCGGCGCGGCGCCTATGCCCGACAGGGCCGTTTCATGGGCCGCCATCAGGTCGCGGGCCGCCGGCAGAAAACGATTTCCCTGTCCGGACAGCCGCACATGCCGCGGCGTCCGCTCGACCAGACGGCAACCGAGCCGGTCTTCCAGGCGTTTGAGCTTGAGGCTGATCGCCGCCTGCGAGGTCTCCATCACCTCGGCGGCGCGTGTAAAACTGCCGAGATCGGCGATCAGGACGAAAGCCCGCACCGTTTCGAGATCAAGCGCCTTGGCAGCATCATTCATATTGATCTCTTATGATTGATATAATTCTCCATATATTTTCATGATCAATGAAATCTGGCAAGCCTTGCCAATCCGAGAGAGATGGAGGTTGCCATGTTCATGAAACAGTACATCCACCGATTGCCCGCCGATTATGACATGAACCGCATCCGCGAGCGCGCAGCCAGCCTCGGCCCGCGCTGGGACGGGACGCAGGGATTAGGCTTCAAGGCTTTTATAGCGCAGCAACGCGGAGCCAACGGAGCGGCGGGCAATACCTATTCCTCGCTCTATCTCTGGCTCGACGACGACGCCGCAACGGATTTCATCACCAGCGATCGGTTTCAGGCCGTCATCGATGGTTTCGGCCGCCCGCGCATCGAGACGTGGATACCCCTCGACATCCATCTTGGCCGTGTCGAGACCGCTCGCTCCATCTATCGTGAGGATATCGATATAGGCACCGGGACTGATTTTACCGAGCTGAAACGGAACGAAATCGCCCGCAACAACACCCTTGCCCGGCATGCCGGCACGCTGGCTGCGGTAACGGCGCTTGACCTTTCGACCTGGCGGCTGTCGCGTTTCCTGCTGAGCGCGGAGACGGTGCGCACCCCGGAAACGGGCTCGGCCTATGAGGTTCTGCATCTCTCCAAGCCCGGCCTGCCGATGCTCCTCGCCGCCGCCTGATGGAGGCGCCGAATTCAGCCTCGGTAAATTTGCCCTTGCACATCAGGCAAAAAGTCACCACCTTGCGGAAGTGTTCAACAAACGAAAGGAGGTGATCCGATGTCGAGTGATTTCGTTACCCGTTACGAGGCCCGAGTGGATTGCCTTTGCGGAGAGCAGCCTCTCCGTTGATCGCATGAAGCAGCACGCCGAGCCGGCCTGGCCGGCAGGGTCAAAGGCTGCGTAGCGGACGAAATTGCGGGGCCACTCCTAGGAGTGGCCCTTGCCATTTGTGCTTGGGGTTTCTCTAAAGCGCTTACCCGGCACCTGCCCCTCATCACCATATGGCAACCCATTCCCAGCGTAGTGCCCCCGGCACCGCCGAGACGTGGATTCCTGTGGCAGGCACAGAAATCCACGTCTCACCATCTCCATGACCTCAGCGGTGCGGCATGAATTCAAAGTCAGGCATTCCATCGAAATAGGTATCGCCTAAAAATCGATTGCCCTGCCCTTGATCTCCCAATCGCCGAAACGCGCCGGGTCCTTGCCGCCGCGTCCGCCGATCTCGCGCGGCTCGGGCTTTTCCTCTGTTTCCAGCATCTGCCGCCGCGCTTCCGCCTCCCTCAGCGCGCGCTGGGCCGCGGCCGGCAGATCGTCGAAAGCCCGATGCCGGGCAACATTATCCGCATCGGCCATACCCCCCATCGTCATATCAGAACTTCTTTTCTCGCTCATTTCCGATCCTCGCCGGGTATATGGACTTATTGAAGCTTGGCGGCTTCGACACCATGATATAGGCAACCATAGCTATTCGAGGCAAATCAAGACCTAAATCAGGTCGATGCCGCGTAACGGAGAAAACACGATGAACACGATGCGTACTGCCATGCTGATCGCCTTCATGACGGCGATGTTCATGAGCATCGGTTATCTCATTGGTGGCGGTGGCGGCATGATGATCGCGCTGGTCATCGCCGCGGCGATGAACGTCTTCAGCTACTGGAATTCCGACAAGATGGTGCTACGCATGTACAACGCCCACGAGGCGAACGAGCACACCGCCCCTGAATATTACCGCATCGTGCGCGAGCTGGCGCAGCGCGCCGGCCTGCCCATGCCCAAGATCTACGTGATCGACAACCCGCAACCCAATGCCTTCGCCACCGGGCGCAACCCTGAAAATGCCGCCGTGGCCGCTACGACAGGCCTGCTCCAGCGCCTGACGCCGCAGGAAATCGCGGGCGTGATGGCGCACGAATTGGCGCACGTCCAGAACCGCGACACGCTGACCATGACGATTACAGCGACGCTCGCCGGCGCCATTTCCATGCTCGGCAATTTCGCCTTCTTCTTCGGCGGCAGCCGCAACAACAATCCTTTCGGCTTCATCGGCGTTCTGATTGCCATGATCGTCGCGCCCCTGGCCGCGATGCTGGTGCAGATGGCGATCAGCCGGACGCGGGAATATTCCGCCGACCGGCGCGGTGCCGAAATCTGCGGCAATCCGCTCTGGCTCGCCTCGGCACTGCGCAAGATTGCAAGCGGCGCCCATGACATCGTCAACGAGGAGGCGGAGCATAACCCCGCCACCGCCCATATGTTCATCATCAATCCCCTGAGCGGACGCGGCGCGGACAATCTGTTCTCGACCCACCCCGATACGGAAAACCGGATTGCGGCCCTGCAGGCATTGGCTGCCGAAATGGGCCAGCCCGGCTCCCAATTCGAGTCCATGCCGGGTGGTGCGTCCCCTTCTCCTTCATCCCGCTCGCCTTTGCGGGGCGGCGGGCCGACGCCGCTCCAGCCATGGGGAAGTCCTGACGACGATCAGGATGCCTTGCCGCCGAAAGGACCGTGGTCGTGAGCGGCGGCGGCGCTGCTTTCCGTCCAAAGAAGCATGCTGGAAAACAAAATCGGCCGGAAGCCGCCGACAGGCCGGGCCTTGCGGTGCGCCAGTGCGCCGCGCGGCTTCTCGGTGCCGTCATCGAGAAGAAGACGTCGCTCGATGGCCTGACCGACAATCAGCATGGTCATCCCTACTACATGGCGCTCGACGACCGCGACCGTTCGCTGGTCCGCGCCATTCTCGGCGCGGCATTGCGCAACCGCGGAACCATCGATGCGCTTCTGGCGCAACTGCTCGACCGTCCGCTGCCGGAAAATGCGGTGGCGCTGAAGACGCTCCTGCATATCGCCGCCGCCCAGATCCTCTATCTCGATATTCCCGATCATTCCGCCGTCGATCTCTCGGTGACCGCCGCCAATGAGGATCCGCGCAACCGCCGCTATGCCGGCCTGGTCAATGCCATCCTGCGCCGCCTCTCACGCGACAAGGACAAACTTTCCACCTCGGCGCCCAACGCACCCGCATGGTTTGCCGAGAATCTTGCCAAAACCTATGGCGCGGAAAAGGCAGCCGTCATCCTGGCGATACAGGCAGTCGAGCCGCCGGTCGACCTCACCGTCAAAAGCGATCCGCAAGGCTGGGCCGAGCGCCTCGGCGGCATTGTGCTGCCGAATGGAACCGTACGGCTTGCCCGGATCGAAGGCATCAGGATCGAGGGGGCATTGACCGACCTCCCCGACTTTGCGGAAGGCGAATGGTGGGTGCAGGACGCCGCCGCCAGCCTGCCCGCCCGCCTCTTCGGCGACATCAGGGGCAAGCGCGTTGCCGATCTCTGCGCAGCACCAGGCGGCAAGACGGCGCAACTCGCGCTTGCCGGGGCGGATGTGACCGCCATCGAAATCTCCGCCAATCGTCTCGCCCGCCTGCGCACCAACCTGGAACGCCTGAAATTGCCGGCGCATACGGTCGAGGCCAATCTGATGCAGTACCGACCGGAGGAGAAATTCGACGCCGTGCTGCTCGACGCGCCGTGCTCCTCCACCGGCACCGTACGCCGCCACCCCGACGTGCCATGGACGAAATCGCCCGAGGACATCGCCAAGCTCGCCACGCTTCAGGCGGAATTCCTTGCCCGCACCGTCGATATGGTCAAGCCGGGCGGCATCATCGTCTTTTCCAACTGTTCGCTCGATCCATCGGAAGGCGAGGCGGTCGCCCGATCGGCCCTTGAAAATCCCGCGCTGGAAGCGCTTCCTGTTTCGCAAGGAGAGTTTCCAGGCCTGGAGGGTTTGATCACACCGGAGGGCTTCCTGCGGTCCACGCCGGCAGATTTCCCGCATCCTGATCCACGACTTTCAGGCATGGATGGCTTCTTCGCGGCGAGATTTCGCCGTATTTCGACATAAGTGTTGGATTACATTGATAATTTTCTTCGATTATATCCTTCTGGCAAGGTATGGTTAACGCAAGATTTACTATTAGCAGGCCATAATTTACCGCAAGAACCAGAATATTCGCCAAGCGGACGGAAACACCCTGCTGCGGGACAAGGAGACGAAACGCGTGACGGTCGCGCTGAGCGAAACGCCGCACCTGTGGGGATTGGCCGCCGCGCAAATGTGGCGGCGGATGCGCCGGCGCGTGCGCATGGGGCCGCTCTTCCGCTGGCGCTTCACCGGCTTCACGCCCGAACGCGTGCTGATCGCGCCGCCCGACCTGCGCGTCGCCGACCCCCAGCTTGCCCAGGAATTCTATCACGGCCGCTTCTCGCTGGCCGGCCGCACCGTCGAAACCGGCGGACGCTCGCCTTTCGCCGTCGAACCGCCAAATCCGGCATGGGAAGCAGCGCTTCATAATTTCGGCTGGCTGCGCCATCTGCGCGCCGCCCACAGCGAGCTTGCGACGGTCAACGCCCGCGCCCTGGTCGAAGACTGGATCACACTGCACGGACGGCGCATGGGTGGGCCGGCATGGGCGCCTGATATCACCGCACAGCGCATCATCGCCTGGCTTCAGCATTCCAATCTCATCCTCGCCGGCGCCGAGCTTTCCGCCTACCGCAAATTCATGCGGTCGCTCGCCTTCCAGGTGCGCTATCTCAGGACGGTTGCGGCAGTCATGGACGACGGCGAGGAAAAGCTTAGGGCGCGCATCGCACTTGCCTTCGCCTCGCTGGCGCTTCCCGTTTCGCCGGCGACGGCCCGCGCCGCACGGCGTCACCTGGAGCATGAGCTGATCCGCCAGATCTTGGCCGATGGCGGCCATATCTCACGCAACCCGATGACCGTTCTGGAACTTTTGGCCGATCTGCTGCCGCTCCGCCAGACCTATGCCAACGGCGCGGAGGCCCCGCCGAAAGCGCTGATCGAAGCGGTTGAGCGCATGCTGCCGGCGCTGCGCTTCTTTCGCCATCACGATGGCAGCCTGGCGCTTTTCAACGGCGTCGGCCCGACATTGCCCGAACGCATCATCGCCGTGCTGCGCCATGACGAAACGGCGGGTTCGCCGCTCGCCCATGCGCCGCATTCGGGCTATGAACGGCTCTCCATGGGCTCGACCACCATCATCGCCGACACAGGCCTGCCGCCGCCGGTCACCGCCTCGCGCGATGCCCATGCCGGATGCCTCGCCTTCGAGATGTCCTCGGGCCGGCAGCGCTATGTCGTCAATGCCGGCATCGACCGCTATGGCCCGCCGGAATTCCGCCCGCTCGGGCGCTCGACCGCCGCTCATTCCACAGCGACCGTCAATGACACGTCCTCATGCCGGTTCAGCCTCAGCACGGGTCTTTCCAACATGCTCGGCACGCCGATCATCGCCGGACCGACCAAAGTGCAGATCGAACGCATCGAGGGCATGGACGAACAGGGTTTCGTCGCCCGTCATGACGGCTACGCCAGACTGTTCGGCATCCATCACGAGCGCTCCATCGTGCTTTCGCACAATGGCAGCGTCATCGAAGGCAGGGACCGCTTCCTGGCGGCAGGCGGCAAGCCGCCGCGCGCCAATGGCCGCGACAACATCACCGTGCGCTTTCACATTCATCCCGGCGTGGATATCGCCTTCGATGAGGACGGCCTTCTGGTGCTGCGCGCCGAACGCGACGACACATGGGCCTTCTCCTGCGTCGAGGTCGCGCCGCAACTGGAGGATTCGATCTTCTTCGCCGGCTTCCGTGGGCCGGTGAAGACAAGGCAGATCGTCCTCTCCTTCCCGGCATCGCAACTACCCGAAGTCAACTGGCGCTTCACCCGCATCGCGCTTGGCAGCTACGTATGAGGAGGGCCCAAAAAAAAGACAGGTGGTCTGCTCAAAAGCGATCTTTAAGCGTTCGTTGCAGAGCTCCTGATATGAGGCTGACCAGCTCGGAATGAATATCGGCGCGTGATCGGCTGATGCCGTCCTCGCAGACTGGATCGACCTCGCCCAGCGATTTCAGCAACTCTGCCGCGCCGTCCTTGCATTCCGGCAGAAAGCTCAGGTGAACGGCATCAGCGACAGTGACATATGTTCCTTGCGGCGTTGATGCCGCCAGTTGATCGGCGATCACCGCCTCAGGGATCATCCCAATGCTGCCGAGATTGATGAAGCTCATAGGAATCGCAATCTCTTTCAGGCTTTGTTCCTCATAGGCTTGGGCGAGGCCCGGATCGACCAGAACGGCCGATTTGATGCGGCGATCAACATTCGATTGTTCGAAGCGCGCCCTGTCGATTTTACGCAGATCGACTTTATCGACCTCTACCGCTTCGTCATTGATGTAGGCTTTGCCGCCTGCATACCAGGCGCAATCCCACTTCCCATATGTGTCACAATAGCGGGCATACGCATCGAGATTTGCCCGGGCGCCGGCAATTTCCATGGCGGCGGAACCTCCAAGCGAGAAACCGACAACACCGATCTTGTGAGGGTCGGTAATATCGAGCCACAGCGGATCGGTGGTCATCGCGTCGATCACGGAGGACAAATCTTGCGTGCGCTCCCATAGTTTGGGTGTATCAGCCGGTGTCGAGTTGCCGCTGGTCGTTCCGGGATGATTGGGACCAGCCACGACAAAGCCCGCCTTGGCCAATTCCGTCGCGAGCCAGCTCATTCCTTGAATGCGGCCGCCGGACCCGTGCGACATCACAACCAAGGGAAAGCGGCCTTTGAAAAGAGGGGCGTTCATCGACGCCAGCGCGCCCTTGAATACCTGGTTATCGCCCACGAGAACGGGTTCGCCACCAGCCTCAGCTGGATACCACACGGTTACCGCGAGATCCTGCCCGCGTTCGGGAGCAGCGACATTTATCTCGCGCACGCCAACCTCGGCGGCGTGGCAGGGAGCCGTGAATGCGACGGTGAGCACAATGGCGGGGAGGACGCTGAAGGGGTTCATGATAATCTCGCTCGATTGCAAAGGACCAGCTATCGATTGCAGATGCTGCACTCCGGCGCTTCCTCGATCACGATTCAGGTCGTCCTGAATCGTGATATGGGTCATGATCACCCTGTTTGACTGCCATCCACGGGACCCGCCTTGATATTCATTCCGCTGCCGTTCGTCGTCGCATTACTGCTTCTGATCTTCCTCGCTGCGGTACTGCGCAGCCAGGAGAGCTCGAAAGGCAATTGGCCGTTCCTCGCTTTGGTCGGTTTGTGTGTCTTGCAATCGGTCGCCGTCGGCTTGCGTTGGGGTTATGATCTCGCGGAGCTGCGATACTTGCTGCCGGTGCTGGCGAGCTGCCTGCCGCCTCTGGTGCTGGCAAGTTTTCACAGCTTGATTCACTTCGATAAGGCAGAGGCTGGCCGTGCCCATTGGCTTCATGCCCTACCGCCAATCGGTATCGTCGCGCTGTTGCTGTTGGCCCCGGAGCTGATCGACGCTGCTCTGATCGTGCTCTTCGTGGGATACGCAGTGGCGGTGCTGAACCTTGGCCGCACCGGTCCTGACGCACTCGACGAGGCGCGTTTCGACAGCGCCGTTGCGGCGCATCGCGCGCTCGTCATTGCTGCCGCATCGCTCTGTCTGTCGGCCTTTTTTGATTTGGCGATTCTGATGGACTTCGAATGGAACACAGGAGCAAATGTCGCTTTCATCGTGAGCAATGGAAATCTTCTGGGTCTGCTTCTCATCGGCCTTACGGCCGTCGTCGCGGCCCGCGCGCATGCACCACCCGCCACTGGCTCCAATATGATTCAAGCTTCATCCATGGTAGCGCAAGATCGTGAAGTCCTGGACCGGATCAGCCGTCTGCTGGTTGATCAGAAATTGTCCCGAGACGAAAACCTGACCTTGTCGCGCCTGGCGCGACGCGCGGGCATACCGGCCCGGCAGATATCCGGTGCAGTCAACCGACTGGCGCACAAAAATGTCTCCCAATACATCAACGATTTTCGAATTGCGGAAGCCTGCCGACTGCTCCGGGACACCGATATGTCGGTAACCGCGGCGATGTTCGAATCCGGCTTTCAGACCAAATCGAACTTCAATCGTGAATTCCGACGCGTTACGTCCCTCAGTCCGGTTTCCTGGCGCGCGAGAAATCGATCCTCGCGACCACTTCACATTTGATTGTCCGTCAAGTCTGCAATGCGGTGAACTCCGGCCGAAGCGCTGAAGGCAACTTTCGAGGAGCCCCATGAAGGGTCGGTTATTGGCGCTTTCATCTGTTTCAGATCGACCGCCGTCACGTGAGCTCCCCTCCCAGCCACACGACCGAACCATCACAAGCATCGGATATCCTCTATAGAGGATAGGATTCCCCGCGCGCCTATGCTAACCCGCGCCATACCCCTCCCCGACCCGACATAGAGACATTTCCATGGCTGTCACTTCCAAGAATATCCCCGCTCCCGATATGCACCGTGTGCGCCGCGCGCTCCTGTCGGTCTCCGACAAGACCGGGCTGATCGAATTGGCGCGATCCCTGGAGCGGCATGGCATCGAAATCATCTCCACCGGTGGCACGGCGAAAGCGATTGCCGCCGCTGGCATCACCGTGCGCGATGTCTCCGATATCACCGGCTTTCCCGAAATCATGGATGGCCGCGTCAAGACCCTGCATCCAGCCGTTCATGGCGGACTGCTCGCCGTGCGTGACGATCCCGAACATGCGAGCGCGATGGAGGCCCATGGCATCGGCGGCATCGATCTGGCCGTCATCAACCTCTATCCCTTCGAGGAAGTCCGCTATCAGGGCGCCGATTACGCGACCACGGTGGAGAACATCGACATAGGCGGGCCGGCGATGATCCGCGCCGCCGCCAAGAACCATGCCTATGTCGCGATCGTCACCGATCCCGACGATTACGCAGCTGTGCTGGCCGAACTCGACGATCACAAAGGTTCCCTGCCCTATACCTTCCGCCAGAAGCTCGCAGCCAAGGCCTTCGCCCGCACCGCCGCCTATGATGCGGCGATCTCCGGCTGGTTTGCCGAGGCGACGAAGGCGCAAGCGCCGACCTGGCGCGCCGTCGCCGGCAAGCTCCATTCGGTCATGCGCTATGGCGAGAACCCGCATCAGGCGGCGGGGTTCTATCTCACGGGAGAAAAGCGTCCCGGCGTCGCCACCGCGACACAGCTTCAGGGCAAGCAGCTCTCCTATAACAACATCAACGATACCGACGCGGCCTTCGAACTGGTCGCCGAGTTCGATCCGGCCCGAACCAAAGCCGTCGCCATCATCAAGCACGCCAATCCCTGTGGCGTCGCGGAAGGCAAGAGCCTGAAGGAGGCCTATCTGAAGGCGCTCGCCTGCGATCCCGTCTCCGCCTTCGGCGGTATCGTCGCGCTGAACGGCACGCTCGACGGCGAAGCGGCGGAGGAGATCGTCAAGGTCTTCACCGAAGTCATCATCGCCCCCGACGCGACCGAGGAGGCCCAGGCCATCATCGCTGCCAAGAAGAACCTGCGGCTTCTGGTGACAGGTGGCCTGCCCGATCCGCGCGCGCCCGGCATCGCGGCCAAGACCGTGGCCGGTGGGCTTCTGGTGCAGTCGCGCGATAATGGCATCGTCGACGATCTCGATCTGAAGGTGGTGACGAAGCGTACGCCGACGCAAAAGGAAATGGCCGATCTGAAATTCGCCTTCCGCGTCGCCAAGCACGTGAAGTCGAACGCTATCGTCTATGTCAAGGATGGCGCCACCGCCGGCATCGGCGCCGGCCAGATGAGCCGGGTGGATTCCTCGCGCATCGCGGCGCGTAAAGCGCTGGATGCCGCCGAGGCGGCGGGCAGCGCCGAAATCATGACCAAGGGATCTGTCGTCGCTTCCGACGCATTCTTTCCCTTTGCCGATGGGCTCCTGTCAGCCATCGAGGCCGGCGCCACGGCGGTCATCCAGCCGGGCGGCTCCATGCGCGACGATGTGGTGATCGCAGCGGCCGACGAACATGGCATCGCCATGGTCTTCACCGGCATGCGGCATTTCCGGCATTAAGATAGAAACGCTGGCGGGCTTCATCTCACCCCCCTCTGCCCTGCCGGGCATCTCCCCCACAAGGGGGGAGATTACGCCTTCTTGAATGTTAGGCACCAATCGCAAACCTCGCAGAATGAATACCTTGGACTATGTCAGCCAATCTCCCCCCTTGTGGGGGAGATGCCCGGCAGGGCAGAGGGGGGTTGCATCGCGCCTCCATCAAAATAGGGCGCTCTAAATCTCTTCCCCGACCTCCGCCGCCGGATAGGGCGTTCCAGCTAAGATCGCCAGTCCGGCGACGAAGAAGGCGATCAACACCGCCATGCCGAGACGCGGCGAGCCGCTCAGCGCCGTTACGCTCGCCACCAGGAACGGCGCGAGGAAGCTCGTCGCCCGTCCAGCCAGCGCATAGATGCCGAAATAGCGGCCCGCCTCCTCGGCGCTGACGCTACGCGCCAGATAGGAGCGCGACGACGCCTGCACCGGGCCGAAGGCGATACCGATAAAGACGCCGAACACCAGATAGGCCTTCTCGGCGGCGGTGGCGAACAAGCCGCCGCTATCCTCGCTGGAAAACCGCAAGAAGCCGAACAGCGTATAGTCCGGCCCGGTCGAAACGATGCCGATAGTTGCCAGAAGCAGCAGCACGAGCGACAGGATCACCACTGCTTTCGAGCCGAAAAGCGTATCGATCCGGCTCGCCGCGAGACATCCGAAGATCGCCACCACATTGAGGATGATGCCGAAAAGCCCGATCTCGGTGATCGACCAGCCGAACATCGCAGCCGCGAAGCCGCCGCCCAGCGCCAGCAATCCGTTGACGCCGTCCTGATAGATCATCCGGGCGATGAGAAAACGGAAGATGTTTGCCCGCTGCCGTACTTCGCTGAGCGTCGCCTTGAGCTCGCTCAGGCCCCGTTTCACCGCCGCGCCGAGCGGCAGCCCCTTCACGCCATCAGGCGTGAACAGAAACATCGGCAGGATGAAGACGAAATACCACAGCGCCGAGATCGGCCCCGCCGCCCGCGCATCCTCCCCCTTCGTCGGATCGAGCCCGAACAGCGGATCGAGGCCGATCAGCGTCTTGCCCGTCTGCGGCGAGGCGGCCAGGAAGGCGACGATGAAGATCAAGACGATCATGCCGCCGAGATAACCGAGTCCCCAGGCGATATTGGAGATCCGTCCGATCTCGTCCTTCGAGACGAGCCGCGGCATCATGGAATCATTGAAGACGATGGAGAATTCCGCCGCCACGGAAGCGATCGAAAAGGCGATCAGAACCCAGAAAAGGTTGGAGCCGGGCGCCGCGAACCATAGCAGCGACAGACTGACGATCTGGATCACCGCGAAAAAACCGATCCACGGCTTGCGCACGCCGGTCTGGTCGGCGATGGCGCCTAGAACAGGAGAAAGAATGGCGATGACGAACCCCGCCAGCGCAATGGCATATCCCCAGGCGGCCTGCCCGACCGCCGGATCGGCCGCCATCCGCGAGATGAAATAGGGACCGAAGATGAAGGTCGTGACGACGGTGAAGAAAGGCTGGGCCGCCCAGTCGAACAGCATCCAGCCCCATATGCCGCGCCTTGGGACGCTGGGATTCGTCGCGCCTCCATGCATCGCTTCGTTGATGGTCATGTCCCCTCCGGTTCTTGTGACGGAACCGGAGGTTCCCTTCATGCGGCCAGATCAGACATCAATCCCGCAGCAACGGCAAGCCGCGAAGCGGTGAGATCACCATCTTCCACCAATGCGGTCATACGCTGGCGTATCGCCTCCACCTGGGTGTTGCCGCCGGCGAGCCATGCCTTCGCCGGATCCTTCTCGTCACCAAAGCGCGTCAGCGCCGCGATGGTGATCGCCCTGGTGGCTTGCGCGATCGTATCGTTGGCCCGTGCCAGCGCCATTCCATCATAATAATCAGCAACGGGAATGGCCCGCGCCGCCTCCTCGATCCTGGCGATGCGGAAGGCTTCGGTAATGGTGAAATAGGCCTTCGCCGCCGCGATGAGATCCGATCTCGAGAGATGGGCTATCAGCGCGATGTCAGGCACGACGGAAGCGATCTGCAGCCGGGCGAGGCGAGCGGCGAGATCGGCAGGCGCTCCCTTCGCCGCGAAACCAGCGGTATCATCGACAATGATACCCGTCATGAAATCCGGCATCAGCTTGTTCAGGCGCGGCTCGAGAGTGCGACGGGCATTGCGGATCGCTTCGACGAATTCGGCAAGCGTGGCGTTGGAACTGTCATTGCGCAGCACCCAGGCCGTCGTCCAGTGCAGCATCCGCGAAACTTCGGCATAGAATTCGTTCTGCACCGAGCCGGGCACATGATTGTCGAGCCTGTCGATGGCGTCGAACAGCCCGTCCAGTTCAAAGCCGTCGCGCACCGCCACATAGGCGCGCAGGATCGCCGCCGGCGATTTGCCCGTCATGTCCTGCAGCCGGTTGACGAAGGTCGGCCCTCCACGATTGATCACGTCATTGCCGAGAAGCGTGGCGGTGATCTCGCGTTTCAGCCGGTGTCCCGCGATCTCCGGCGCATAGGCCTTGGTCATGCGCTTGGGAAAATAACCGAATAGCTCCGGCTCGAAATAGGGATCGTCGGGCAGATCGCTTTTGACGATCTGGTCGACCAGCACGAGCTTGGCATAGGCGAGCAGCACACCGAGCTCCGGACGGGTAAGTGCAATCCCGCGCTTTTCCCTTTCCATCAGCGCCTGATCGTCGGGCAGGGTTTCGACCTTGCGGTCGAGCAGCTTCTGTTTTTCGAGATCAGCCATGAACCGGGCCTGATAGGGCAGATCGGCAAGCCCGCGACGCTCCACCAGCGAAATCGCCAGCGGCTGCAGGTAATTGTTGCGCAGCACCAACTCGGCAACTTCGTCGGTCATCGTCCCGAGCAAGCGGTTGCGTGCCGGACGCTGCAGCTTGTCGGCGCGCATCGCTGCGGCGAGCGCGATCTTGATGTTGACCTCGACGTCCGAAGTGTTGACGCCTGCCGAATTGTCTATCGCGTCAGAATTGCACCGGCCGCCGGCGAGGCTGAACTCGATGCGGCCGCGCTGGGTGACGCCGAGATTGGCACCCTCGCCGATGACCTTGGCGCGTACCTCGCTGCCGGTAATGCGGATCGCGTCATTGGCGCGGTCGCCGACCTGGGCATCACTTTCGTTGCTGCCGCGGATATAGGTGCCGATACCGCCGAACCACAGGAGATCGACCGGCGCTTTCAGGATTGCATTGATGATTTCCAGCGGCGTCGCATTCGTCTTGCCGGCGCCGAGGCCGATCGCCTGTGCCGCCTGCGGCGACAGCGAAATTGTCTTTTGCGTACGCGAATAGATGCCCCCGCCCGCCGACAGTTTCGAACGGTCGTAATCCTGCCAGCTTGAGCGCGGCAGGTCGAACAAACGTTGCCGCTCGGCGATGGCGACAGCCGCATCCGGGTCCGGATCGATGAAGATGTCGCGATGGTCGAAGGCGGCGATGAGCTTGGTCTGGCCGGAGAGCAGCATCCCGTTGCCGAAGACGTCGCCCGACATGTCGCCGACGCCAGCGACCGTGAATGGCGTCGTCTGGATATCTATGTCCATCTCGCGGAAATGCCGCTTCACCGCTTCCCATGCGCCGCGCGCGGTGATGCCCATCTTCTTGTGATCGTAGCCGGCCGAGCCACCGGAGGCGAAGGCATCGTCGAGCCAGAAATCATGGGCCTGGCTGATGGCGTTCGCCGTATCGGAGAAGGTCGCGGTGCCCTTGTCGGCGGCAACGACGAAATAGGGATCGTCCGTATCGTGACGAATGACGTTCTGCGGCGGCACCACCGTGTCGTCAACAATATTGTCGGTAACGGAGAGAAGCGTCGAAATGAAAATGATATAGGCCGCGCGCCCCGCTTCGAAGATCGCGTTGCGGTCGCCGCTTGCGGGCAGGCGCTTCGGATAGAACCCGCCTTTCGCGCCGACCGGCACGATCACCGCATTCTTGACCTGCTGCGCCTTCACCAGGCCCAGCACTTCCGTACGATAGTCCTGCGCCCGATCCGACCAGCGTATGCCGCCGCGCGCCACCGGGCCGAAGCGCAGATGCACGCCCTCGACCTCCGGGCCGTAGACGAATATTTCGCGGTAGGGCCGTGGTCGAGGCAGCCCTTCCACCAGGCGCGGATTGAGCTTGAAGGCAAGCGTCACCCGCGGCGAGCCGTCAGCTTCCGGCGCAAAGGCATTGGTGCGCAGCGTCGCCTCCGTGAGATTGAGGAAGCGGCGCACGATCTGATCGTCATCGAGGCTCGGGACGGATTGCAACTCGAGGTCGATAGCATCGCGGATCTGCTTTTCCGCACCCGCCTTGCTGTCCTCGGCGATACGTGCCGGGTTGAACCTCAGATCGAACAGGCTATGGAGATTGCGCGCGATATCAGGATAACGGTTGAGCGCTGCGGCGATGAAGCCCTGCGAATAGGTGATGCCTGCCTGCTGGAGATAGCGGCCATAGGCGCGCAGGATCATGATCTCGCGCGCCGAAAGCCGCGCCGTCTGCACCAGCGCGTTATAGCCGTCATTATCGGCGGTCCCGCTCCATACCGCCCGGAAAGCCTCTTCCAGAAGCGCGCCGTCATCGGTCAGATCGACGGGGACGGAGAAGGCGTTGACGAGCTGCATGTCATGCACATGCACCTTGGCCCCATCCGCTCCGGGCAATTCGAAGGTCTGCTCGCTGATGACCTGGAAACCCATATTTTCCAGAAGCGGCACGCGTCGCGACAGCGCCACCGCCGCGCCATAATGATAGATTTTCAGCGATGCCGCGTCCGCTCCGTCGGCATGATGTTTGTAGAAATCGACATAAAGCGGATTGTCCGGCGAGAGTGCGGCGATGCGCTCGGCATCGACCAGCGCTTCGGAAGGCGTAAAGCTCTCACGGTAGGAATCGGGAAAGCTCGATGCCAGTGCCGCGATGTTGACGCCGTAGACGACGGGGAGGCCGGAAAACGATTCCGCTGCCTCCTGGACCGCATCTTCCCAGGTGCGCACGATGGCGCGGATTTCCGCTTCGAGCGTTTCGCGCGCCACCTCAGGCACAGTGCCTTCAGCGCGGCGGATGATAAAATGAACGCGCGTCAGCGTTCCTTCCATAAAGGACGGATGGAAATCGATGCTCTGCCCGTCATAGACGCGCATCAGATATTGGCTGATCTTCTCGCGGACGATCGAATCGTAACGGTCGCGCGGCACATAGACCAGGACGGAAACGAAGCGCCCGAACGGATCGATGCGCGGCAAGGCGCGCACGCGCGGGCGCTCGCCCAGCGCCAATATGCCTTCAGCATTGGCCATCAGCGTGTCGACGTCGATCTGGAACAAGTCATCGCGCGGATAATCCTCCAGGACATTGAGCAAGGCCTTGCCCGAATGGTCCTGCGGGTTGAACCCCAGCCGCTTGATGACCGCGTCCACCTTGGGGCGCAGATAGGGTATCTTCATGACCGAGCGCGTATAGGCGGTGGAGGTGAACAGGCCGACGAACCGCAATTCGCCGACGACCTCGCCCGTCGCGTCGAAAGATTTGATGCCGATATAGTCGAGATAGCCGCGCCGGTGCACCTGCGACCGGGTATTGGCCTTGGTGACGATCAGGGCTTCGGGCCCTTCGAGAAAGGCCAGCGTTTCGCTCGTCGCCGTCGTGCCGGTGTCGCCGCGGCGCAGGACGCGCACCGCAGGGTCGCTCAGAATACCCAGTTGCGGCTTGTCGGCATGGACGAGCTCGCGCTTCTTGCCCTTGCCCCTGTAGTCATATTCGCGCATGCCGAGGAAGGTGAAATTGTCGTCGCGCAGCCATTCGAGAAACTCGATGGCCTCCGCCACGTTCTTCTTCTTTCCGGGCGGCGGATTGGTCTTGTAGGCCTCGATCGCCTTATCGAGGCGCGCCAGCATCGGCTTCCAGTCCCTGACGGCGGCACGCACCTGGCCGAGTACGGCCTTCAACGAGGAGGCAAGATCGTCGCGCACCGTCTGATCGAGCATCGGCAGATGGATCTGCATGACGCTGACCCGATCCGTCCCTTCGGGTTTGCGGCCGGACGACGCCTCGCCATAGACCCGGACACCGTTCTCGCCATGCACGACATCGAGCACCGGATGCAGCACCATATAGACCGTTCTGGTCCGCTCGCTGATTTCGCCCATCACCGAATCGAGCAGGAATGGCATGTTGTCGTTGATCAGCGTGACGATCGTCACCGGCCGCCCCGCACACCGCACAGTGTTGGCACCATCGACGGAAACGACACTTTCGCCCTTGCGGTGCCGGGAGAGCTCCACGAATGCCAGGCGGGCTGCATCCTCCAGGGCGGCACTGTCATATTCGGCAAGGTCCTCCGGCGGCGCCCACTCGAACAGGAGGGCTGCGAAATCCTTCAATCCCTCCTTCTTATCCGCCTTGTTTCCGACTGCCCCGATTTCCCGTTCCTGCCTGGCTGACACTTCCATACTCCCATGGGAAAGACTGTTTTCCGAAGCCTATCAGATCGGCTTCCGGTTGCGACCACAAACTGCGCCCGCAGGGTGAACTTGCCATGACAAAGCAACAAAATGCGGCAAAAAACATCGCCAGCGAAAGGAAAGGTCGTGGAGAAAGAGCGATTTATCGCATCCGGCCCTGCGATTTCGGCCATCCTCCTATACCTACAACTCGACCAGATGATCGCTGAGCTCGTTGACCTTTTCCCCGGTAGCCGGAAAATGTTTGGCGAGCAGTTCGCCGGCCTTCCCGATCGCCGCGACATATCCGTCGGCCACCGCCGCGCGTGATGCATGATCGGTGAGGATGGCGACGATGCCATTCCACTCTTCCTGCTCCACCTTGGCGTTGATGCCCGCATCGGCCACCACCTCGGCATAATGCTCGGCAAGCGAAACGAACAGGAGAACGCCTGTGCGTTCAGACGTGACATGAATGTTGCGCGCCAGAAACTGCTGAACAGCGTTGAGATGCGCACGGCGATAGCGGATACGGTGCGGCACCAGCACCATGCGTACCGCCGGGACCAGCCACAAAACGAGCACGACGGAAGCGAAGGCCGCCAGAATAGCCAGGCCGAAGACCGGCAGCGAAACATCGAACCAATACCAATGCGCCAGAAGTGCCGCGGCAATCGCGGCGATGATGACGCCGCAAGCGGCGACAAAGCCGGCGGCATAGAAATAATCATCGCTGCGGCGCGCCAGAACGGCATAAATCTCGCCATTCGTCTTTTCTTCCGCGGCGCGGATCGCCTCCGCGATACGGGCGTGATCGTCGGCATCGATGGATTTCTGCACGGACATCTTCCTCACCTACCAGCTTCCCGATGCGCCGCCGCCACCCGACGAACCGCCACCGCCGGAAAATCCGCCGCCACCCGACGACCATCCTCCACCGCCGCCGAAGCCGCCGCCTCCCATCAAAACGCCACCGCCCAAGGCGCCACCCAGGCCACCAGTTGAGCCGCGCGAATGGCCGCCGGCCTGCATGCCGAGCCATTCATAGCGTCCCGGCCCGAGCTTGCGGCCGAAGATCGGTGCAAGCAGCGCAAAGCCGAAGCCGCCGAAGAAGATGAACGCCCAGAAAGTCATGAAGATCACGGAAATCCAGTCGGTCCCGGAAGCGGAGGATTGCGCCTGGATATTGCGCTTTGCCCGCGCCTCGAATTCAGCGCTGTCGCCTGCAAGAACGGTCAGTATGCCGTCGACACCTCTGGAGATGCCGCCGGAATAATCTCCCTGCCGGAAAGCGGGGATGATCGCGCTTCGGATGATGACGCTCGACAGGGCATCGGTCATCGTGCCCTCGAGGCCGTAGCCGACCTCGATGCGCACCTTCCGGTCATTCGGCGCGACGACGAGCAGAATACCGTTGTTTTCCTGCTTCTGGCCGAGCGCCCAGCTGCGGAACAGCCGGTTGGAATAGGATTCGATATCCTCGCCCTCGAGGCTCGGCACGGTGACGACCACCACCTGATCGGATGATTTCGCCTCGAAGGCGGCGAGTTTGTCGTCAAGTGCGGCCCGCGTCTGCGGATCGATGACATTGGCCGCATCGACGACACGCCCGGTCAGCGCCGGCAGCGCCGCGGCGGCCGCCGCGATGGCAACGGACGCGACAAGCGCCATTACGAGGCCCATAGCGAGGCAAAGCCATCGTGCGGCACCCCGGCTGATCGGCATCTCTCGGGTAAATGTCACGGCGACGCCCGTCAATTGAAGTTGACTTTGGGTGCCTGCTGGGCCGCTTCATTGATGGTGAATGTCGGCATGGGCTGGTTGGAACGGAACCAGATCAACTTCCAAAGCATCGTCGGCAGGGTCTGCAGGGAGGTGTTATAGACGCGAACCGCCTCGATATAATCGCGGCGCGCGACCGCGATACGGTTTTCGGTGCCTTCGAGTTGCGATTGCAGCGCCAGGAAGTTCTGGTTGGCCTTCAGATTGGGATAGTTCTCGACCACCGCGAGCAGACGCGACAGGGCGCCGCTCAGATTGGCCTGGTTTTGCTGGAATTGCTTGAAGAGTTCCGGATTGTTGAGCATCTCGGGCGGCAGTTGCACCTGCGTCGCCTTGGCGCGCGCATCGACCACCGCGGTCAGTGTATCCTTTTCATGCGTGGCGTAGCCCTGGACCGTCGCCACAAGATTGGGAATGAGGTCGGTGCGGCGCTGATACTGGTTCAAGACCTCGCTCCAGGCCGCCTTGACTTGCTGCTCCTGGGTCGGAATGGTGTTGAAGCCGCATGCCGATAGCAACGGCACCAGCATGACCAGCAACAGCGCAGGAAAGAGACGGCGGCCGGAAAGCCGCAGAGTGGTAACAGCGGACATGCATATCTCCTGATGGCCCTTTGACACAAATGGCAGTGCCATCCCCAGCACAGTGGCGTGAGGGTAATCGTATTCGCGGCCAAAGAAAATAGCCAAGAATTTGCCCTGTCGGTGGAAAAACCGCATGATGAAACGGATCGAAGCGTCTATGCTGGATCGGGAACATTGAGGGAGCCAACGCAGCGATGACCGGACGCCCGAAAGGCGACAGCGCCAGGGAAACGGAAGCCCGGCGCATCCTGGACAGGATAGGCCGCGAATCGACAGCCGATCACGGCATGGTCGCGCGTGGCGTCGAGCGGACGAAGAAGCACCTTTCCGCCGCCGACGCGGACCCGGCCGACAACATCGAACTGTGGGGTACGCGCATAGGGCGGACATTCGGGCTGCTGCTGATTATAGCTGCAATCGTCTGGGTCCTGATCTATCTTGCGCGCACGCCTTAAGATGCGGTCCTCTTCCCTCCCGCCGCTTTTTCTTTATTGTGATGATGCCGTAACACGTCCTGCGAGCCCCTTTTAATGAGCAATTTCGAAGCGTCAGACGCAACCGCCGTCATCGTGATCTCGAGCCATGTCGTGCGCGGTTCGGTCGGCAACCGAGCCGCCGTTTTTGCGCTGGAAACGCTGGGCCATCCCGTGTGGGCCGTGCCGACGGTGGTCCTTCCCTGGCATCCCGGCCATGGCCCCGCCAAGCGCATCATCCCTGAGGAGCAGCAGTTCGACGATCTCATCGCCGATCTGGAGCGCGCACCCTGGCTGGGCGAGGTCGGCGCGGTGTTGACTGGCTACCTCGGCCAGGCCTCGCAGGCCAAAAGCATTGCGAGGCTTGTCGAGGCCGTCAAGGCGAAGAACCCACGCGCGCGCTATCTCTGTGATCCGGTCATCGGCGACGAAAAAGGGCTCTATGTCCCCGAGGCGACCGCGATCGCCATTCGTGACCATCTGATGCCGCTCGCCGACATAGGGACGCCCAACCGCTTCGAGCTTGCCTGGCTAACGGGCGTGCCGCTGGAGGATAACAAGACAATCATGGAAGCCGCTCTCGAAACTGGTCCCGCCACCATGCTCGTCACCTCCGCCATACCGATGATGAGCGGCAGCACGGGCAATCTCCTTTTGACGCCGACATTGGCGATGATGGCTGAACATCGCCAGGTGAATGGGCCGACCAACGGTCTGGGCGATCTGACCGCGGCCCTCTTTCTCGCCCGAACCTTGGCCGGCCTTTCCCAGGAAAAGATCCTTCAAGGGACGACAGCGGCCGTTTTCGAGATCATCGCCCGCGCCGCCAAGCGTGGCGCCGACGAACTGATGCTCGAAGCCGATGCTTCGAGCCTGTCGACGCCCATGGCCATGGTGCAGATCCGCAGGCTCATGCATCCGACCAGGGGGTTGAGGGCGTAACGGAAAATTCCCAAGACGAATTGATCTTCTTCTCGACCGGGGCTATGGCACAAGCATGAACACTCTTCCCGACGCGCTCCTTGCCGGTTACCGCAATTTCATGTCAGGGCGTTTCAGCAACGAATCCCTGCGCTACAAGGAATTGGCCGAACAGGGACAGACGCCGGAGACGATGGTTATCGCCTGCTGTGATTCACGGGCTGCGCCGGAAATCATCTTCGACACGCGTCCCGGCGAAATTTTCGTCGTGCGCAATGTCGCCAATCTGGTGCCCCCCTATGAGCCGGACGGAGAGTATCACTCGACCTCGGCAGCCCTCGAGTTTGCCGTGCAGAGCCTCAAGGTCAAGCATATCGTCGTGCTCGGCCATGGCCGCTGCGGCGGCATCAAGGCGGCGCTCGATCTTGAAAGCGCCCCTCTCTCGCCGGGCGACTTCATCGGCAAATGGATGAGCCTCGTCGCCCCGGCCGCCGAAGCGGTCACCGCCAATGCGATGATGACATCGGGCGAACGGCAGACGGCGCTGGAGCGCATCACCATCCGCTATTCCATCGCCAATCTGCGCAGCTTTCCCTGCGTCGATATCCTGGAGAAGAAGGGCCGTCTCAGCCTGCATGGCGCCTGGTTCGACATCTCCACCGGCGAACTGTGGGTCATGGACCGCAAGACGGGAGACTTCATCCGCCCACCTGCGGAGTGAGACATTGACGCCGCGCGATTGCACCACGCGGCGCCCCGAACTCACCTTGCAAATTCAGCCATCGATCTCCTTGCCGATGATGGCGATCGCCTGCTGATAGACGCTGGCGGAATTCCAACCCTGAAGGGCGCCGAAATTGACCTGCCCCGGCTGATAACCGCCGCCCGGCTGCCAACCATGGCCGCGCAGGAAGTTGGCCGTGGAGGCAAGAGCATCGACCCTGGAGCGGGCCATGTCGATATGTCCGTTGCCGTCGCCATCCACGCCGAACCTCAGCACATTGAGCGGCAGGAACTGCGTCTGACCGATCTCGCCATGGGCAGCGCCGATCGCATCGGGGCTCAGATCTCCTCTGTCGATGAGTTTGAGCGCAGCATAGAGATGATCGGTGAAATAGGCCGAACGGCGGCAATCATAGGCGAGCGTCGCGACGGCGGAAAGCGTGTTCTGGTTGCCCAAAAACTTACCGAAGCCGGTTTCCATGCCCCAGATGGCGATCAACGGTCCGGCGGGCACGCCATAGCGCCTTTCCAGACTGGCAAAGAGCTTGGCGTTCTTCTTCTTCATCGATCTGCCGCGGTTGATGATCGCCTGTCCGCCGCGCTTCTTCATGAACTGGTCGAGCGAAAGCTTGAAGCTCTTCTGATTGCGGTCGGCATAAATCGTTTTGGTAGCGTAGCGGGTATTGTCGAGGGCGCTCAAGGCCCGCCGGCCGACGCCCCGCGCCGCAGCCTCTTTCTTGAATTGCTGCACCCAGGTCGAATAGCCTCCTGCGGTATTTCCGCATTGCGCGGCCTGGGCCAGGCCGGCCGGTACAACCAGAGCGGTCAACGCCGCCGCGAAAAAGATGCCCATGCTGCCCTTGCGGGACAAGAATGCCATTCCATTCTCCTCGTAAAATCGATTCTGCCGCCGAAATCGTTATTCGGCCAAAAAAGGGAGATACACGAGGAGATTGCGGAAACCAAGCATGAGACAGGGCCTGTTGCACCGAACCTTCCGGTTCTGGTCGGCTTTGTCGCCGAGCGCGGTTTTCGCGCAACACTTTTAAGGCGCGACGATTGACTTTCCCCGACTTTTCCTGTTTAAGCGCCCCATCAATCCGCGACGAGCAGAGACTCTCGAAGCAGCCGACCGGGACCCATTTGGTCTAAAACGATCCCGGAGGTCCACACCCGACAGCGCAATGCGCCCTCGGGTGTTGTTTTGCTTTGGCCTGTTCGAAGGGTATTGGGCTTCGGCGCGGAACGACCTACCTCTTGCGAAGAACTTGTCATCGCACGGGTAAAAAGGAAAACGGATGTTTGAAACTCTACAGGAACGCCTCGGTACGATTCTCAACGGCCTGACCGGCCGCGGCGCCCTGTCCGACCAGGACGTGGCGGCGGCGCTGCGCGAAGTGCGCCGTGCGCTGATCGAAGCCGACGTCGCGCTCGACGTGGTCCGCGCCTTTACGGACCGCGTCCGCGAGAAAGCCGTCGGCGCGGAAATCCTGAAAAGCATCAAGCCGGGCCAGATGGTCGTCAAGATCGTCCATGACGAACTGGTCGAGATGCTCGGCTCCGAAGGCATCACCATCGACCTCAATGCGCCCGCTCCGGTCGTCATCATGATGGTCGGCCTGCAGGGTTCCGGCAAGACCACGACGACGGGCAAGATCGCCAAGCGCCTTGCAGAGCGGCAGAAAAAGAAGATCCTGATGGCCTCGCTCGATACGCGCAGGCCCGCCGCGCAGGAGCAGCTTCGCCAATTGGGTGTCCAGACCGGCGTCGACACGCTGCCCATCATCGCCGGCCAGTCGCCGGTCGAGATCGCGGCGCGCGCCGTCCAGGCGGCCAGGCTCGGCGGTCATGACGTGGTCATTCTCGATACGGCGGGCCGTACCCATATCGACGAGCCGCTGATGATCGAAATGGCCGACATCAGGAAAAAGGCCGAGCCGCATGAAATTCTGCTCGTCGCCGATGCCCTGACCGGACAGGACGCCGTCAACCTGGCCCGTTCCTTCGACGAGCGTGTGGGCATCACCGGCATCGTTCTGACCCGCATGGACGGCGACGGACGCGGCGGTGCGGCCCTTTCCATGCGCGCCGTCACCGGCAAGCCGATCAAGCTGATCGGCACCGGCGAGAAGATGGATGCGCTGGAGGAATTCTATCCGCGCCGTATCGCCGACCGCATCCTCGGCATGGGCGATATCGTTTCGCTCGTCGAGAAGGCTTCCGAAAACATCGACGCCGAAAAAGCGGCGGCGATGGCCAAGAAGATGCAGTCCGGCAAGTTCGATCTCAACGATCTTGCCGACCAGCTCGGCCAGATGCAGAAGCTCGGCGGCATGGGCGGCATCATGGGAATGATGCCTGGCATGGGCAAGATGAAGGATCAGGTCGCCGCGGCTGGCCTCGACGATTCGGTCTTCAAGCGCCAACTTGCCATCATCGGCTCCATGACGGCCGCTGAACGCGGCAACCCCGATATGCTGAAGCACAGCCGCAAGCAGCGCATCGCAAAGGGCTCAGGCACCAATGCCGCCGATATCAACAAGCTCCTGAAGATGCACCGTCAGATGGCCGATATGATGAAAGCCATGGGCGGCAAGGGCAAGGGCGGCGGCATGATGCAGAAGATGATGGGCGGCATGGCCTCCAAGATGGGGCTCGGGGGCATGGGCGGCGGCCTTGCCGGCATGGGCGGAATGCCCGATCTCTCGAAACTCGATCCCAAGCAGCTTGAAGCCTTGCAGAAGCAGGCCGAAGCGTCCGGTTTGGCCAAGGGCGGCTTGCCCGGCCTTGGCGGTGGTGGCTTGCCCGGTCTGCCGGGCGGCCCGCGCCTTCCCGGACCCGGCGGTCTCCCTGGTTTGCCAAAGAAGAAGTGACTGATATGAACGACAAGAGCCTGGCTGATGAGCTGTCCGCCCTGCGCGCCTCGATCGACAATATCGATGCCGCCCTTATCCATATGCTGGCCGAGCGCTTCCGCTGCACCAAGGCAGTGGGCGTTCTGAAAGCCGAACACGGGCTCACCCCCGCTGATCCGATCCGCGAGAAACAGCAGGTCGAGCGACTGCGCCGTCTGGCGTTGGAAGCGAGCCTCGACCCCGATTTTGCCGAGAAGTTCCTCAACTTCATCGTCAAGGAAGTGATCCGCCATCACGAGAATACCGCTGCCCAACGCAGCGTCAGCTAGAGCAAGTCCAGGAAAAGTGGGAACCGGTTTTCCCGGGAAAAATACTTCCTATTTTCCCATCGGACTTGCGTAAGACAATAACTGAAACGCCGCAATGCGGCATCAATCAACCACCGCTTCCGGGCGGTAAATGAACAGACCTACAGGAGAATGAAATGTCGTTGAAAATCCGTCTGGCCCGTGCGGGCTCGAAGAAGCGTCCTTATTACCACATCGTGGTTGCCGACGTCCGCTCACCGCGCGACGGCCGCTTTATCGAGAAGATCGGCGCCTGGAACCCGACGCTGCCGAAGGATGCCGAGCGCGTCACGCTCGATGCCGACCGCATCGCCCATTGGCTCGGCCACGGCGCACAGCCGACCGACCGCGTGCTCCGCTTCCTCGATCAGGCCGGCCTTGCCAAGCGCCCTGCCCGCAGCAACCCTGAAAAGGCCGTTCCGGGCAAGAAGGCGCAGGAGCGCGTCGCTCTCGCCAAGCAGGCCGAGGAAGACGCAGCAGCCAAGGCTGCCGAAGCAGCGCAGGCCCCAGCCGAGGCCGAAGCTCCGGCAGCGGAAGCCGCAAGCGAATAATTCGCCTTTCGGCGTCGGATATCGCCGCGAGAGCGGCTTTATTCCATATCAAAATGAAAACGGCAGCCCCGCGGCTGCCGTTTTCTATTAGAGCGGTTCACTTTCAGACGGAAACGAGACGTTTTCGCCCCTATAAGCAACCGTTCTGCGGCGGAAACGTCTGCAATTGGCCGCCAACAACCAAACTCCCGTCATTCCTGTGCTCGTCACAGGTTGCCATGCCTCGTCATCTCCACAGTTCCGACGATGCAGAATGATAAGGCTAGACGATTCCATCAAAACAGGAACCGCTGTAATGGCAATGCTGGCGATCAGTTCATCGTCGGGATGACGAATTCCGCACCCTCCTTGACGCCGGACGGCCAGCGCGAGGTGACGGTCTTGGTCTTGGTGTAGAAGCGGAAGGCGTCCGGCCCGTGCTGGTTGAGATCGCCGAAGCCGGAAGCCTTCCAGCCGCCGAAGGTGTAATAGGCGATCGGCACCGGGATCGGCACATTGATGCCGACCATGCCGACCTGGACGCGCGAGGCGAAATCGCGCGCCGCGTCGCCATCGCGGGTGAAGATGGCGACGCCATTGCCATATTCATGATCGTTCGGCAGGGCCAGCGCTTCCTCGTAGTTCTTCGCCCGCACCACAGAGAGAACCGGACCGAAGATTTCTTCCTTGTAGATGCGCATGTCGGGTGTCACGTGATCGAACAGGCAGCCGCCCATGTAATAGCCGTTCTCATAGCCCTGCATCTTGAAGCCGCGCCCGTCGATGACGAGCTTCGCGCCCTCCTTCACGCCAAGATCGACATAACCGTGCACGCGGTCGAGCGCCTGCTTGGTCACCAGCGGACCGTAATCGGCACTCGCATCGGTCGACGGCCCCACCTTCAGGCTTTCCACACGCGGAATGAGCTTTTCGACCAGACGATCGGCCGTTTCCTGGCCGACCGGCACGGCAACCGAGATCGCCATGCAGCGCTCGCCCGCCGAACCGTAGCCCGCGCCGATCAGCGCATCGACCGTCTGGTCCATGTCGGCATCGGGCATGATGATCATGTGGTTCTTGGCACCGCCGAAGCACTGGACGCGCTTGCCGTTGGCGCAGCCCCTGGCATAGATATATTGCGCGATCGGCGTCGAGCCGACGAAGCCGATGGCCTTGACATCGGCTTCGTCGAGCAGCGCATCGACCGCATCCTTGTCGCCATTGACCACGTTGAAAATCCCGGCGGGAAGCCCGGCCTCCATGAAAAGCTCGGCAAGGCGCATCGGCACGCCCGGATCGCGCTCCGATGGCTTGAGGATGAAGGCGTTACCGCAGGCGATCGCCGGCGCTGCCTTCCATAGCGGGATCATCGCCGGGAAATTGAACGGCGTGATGCCGGCGACGACGCCGAGCGGCTGGCGCATCGAATAGGTGTCGATCCCCGGACCGGCATTATCGGTGAACTCACCCTTCAGCATATGCGGCGAACCGAGGCAGACCTCGACCACATCGAGGCCACGCTGGATGTCGCCCTTGGCATCGGGAATGGTCTTGCCGTGCTCGCGGGCGAGCAGTTCGGCAAGCGAATCATGCTCGGCCTCGACCAGCTCCAGGAACTTGCGCAAGACGCGCGCCCGGCGCTGCGGATTGGTCGCGCCCCATTGCGGCTGCGCCGCCTTGGCGTTCTCGACTGCGGCGCGCACCTCGTCCTTACCAGCCAATGCGACCTTGCCCTGGACCGTGCCGTCCATCGGCTGGAAGACGTCGGAGGTCCGCCCGCTCTTGCCCTCGACATGCTTGCCCCCGATGAAATGACCAATATTGCGCATCGCGCCTTCTCCCTTTTGATTATCCGGAATTATGGGATCATCATCGCTCTGCAAAATTCATATTGCAAGGCGCGCAAAGACGTATCCGTTGTGCAAAAACTATAGTAATCATCACCTCATGAACTGGGACGATATACGTATATTCCTGGCCGTCGCGCGCGCCGGCCAGATCCTCGGCGCGGCGCGCCGGCTCGGGCTCAACCACACGACGGTGGCGCGCCGGCTCACCGCGCTCGAAACCGCGCTCAGCACCACTTTGCTGACGCGGCGGACCAATGGTTCGGAACTGACACAGGCCGGCGAGGAGTTCCTGCTTTCGGCCGAGCGCATGGAAGCGGAGATGCTTGCCGCCCGCTCAGCAGTCGGCGATGCCGATGTGGCGATCTCAGGCACGGTCAGGATCGGCGCACCGGATGGTTTCGGCGTGACCTTTCTCGCCCCGCGCCTTGCGTCCCTCACCGCGCGTTATCCCGATCTCACCATCCAGCTCGTGCCGGTGCCGCGCTCCTTTTCGCTGTCGCGGCGTGAGGCCGATATCGCCATCACCGTGGACCGGCCCGATCAAGGCAGGCTCATCGCGCGCAAGCTCGTCGATTATACGCTGGGCCTCTATGCCCACATCGGCTATTTGGAAGAATGCGGTATTCCGCAATCGGTGGAGGAGTTAACCGCACACCGGCTCGTCGGTTATGTCGAGGATCTGGTCATCAGCCCCTCGCTCAATTACGCCTCCGAGATCAGCCGCGACTGGAAACCGGCCTTCGAGGTATCGAGCGCGCTCGGCCAGGTCGAGGCGGTGAAAGCCGGTGCCGGCATCGGCATTCTCCACGCCTTCATCGCGCGCGAGCACGCCGATCTCGTGCCCGTCCTGCCCGAACGCATCATCCGGCGCGCCTATTGGCTCGCCTATCATGAATCGGCCCGCACGCTCCGCCGCGTCACCGCCGTGTCGGGCTTCATCTCCGATCTGGTGGAGAGCGAGAGAAGCCGGTTCGTTTAAGCCCGCAAAAAAAGCGTCAGACGATGCCGCCGCTGCCACCCTTCACCGCCGGGCGTTCCTTGCCGACCTTCTGGCGATAGCCACTGGCGCGATAGGCGGCGACCGGATCGATCGCGCCACCGGCACGGCGTCGTGCTTCGGCGAGGATCGGTTCGACATCGGTGCGGTACGCCCGTTTCAGCGTCTCCGATGCCAACAGCGCGTCGTTGTCGTCCTGATAACCCGACAGCGCCCCGCGATCGACCAGCAGCGCCTGCGCATAAGCGCGGCGGATTTCATTGGCGCTGGAAATCAGGCTCTCGATCGGGTCGGTGACATTGTGCGACTGGTCGATCATATGCGCGGGATGAAAACCCTTCACACCACGATATTCGGCATCCACCAGCTCGTTGAAGACGAGAAACAACCGGTAAGGATCGATGGCGCCCGCATCGAGATCGTCATCGCCATATTTGGAATCGTTGAAATGGAAGCCGCCCAGCTTGCCGAACTGGATGAGCCGGGCGACGATCATCTCGATATTGGTGTTGGGCGCATGATGGCCCAGATCAACAAGGCAGAAGGCCTTATCCCCGAGCGTCGAGGCGATGAGATAGTTCGTGCCCCAATCCTGCACCACGCTCGAATAGAAAGCCGGCTCATACATCTTGTGCTCGGAGAAGATGCGCCAATCCTCGGGCAACGCCTTGTAGACTTCGCCCATAGAGGCGAGATAACGCTCGAAACTGCGGGTGAAATTCGACTGGCCCGGGAAGTTCGATCCATCGCCGACCCACACTGTCAGCGCTTTTGCGCCGATGGCCTCGCCGATCTCGATACACTCGATATTGTGCTCGACCGCCTGCGCCCGCACCGCGGCGTCGACATGGCTGAGCGAACCGAACTTGTAGGAATGCACCTGATCCGGCGCATCGGAAAACGTGTTCGAGTTCATCGCGTCGAAGCTGAGGCCCAACGCCTGCGCCTTGGCTTTCAGATCCTTCGGGTCCGCCTTGTCCCAGGGGATATGCAGCGAGACCGCAGGCGTCGCCCGCGTCAATTGCTGGATGACGCCGCAATCGTCGAGCTTGTCGAAAATCCCCCGCGGCTCGCCGATGCCGGGGAAGCGGGCAAAACGGGTGCCCCCCGTCCCCACGCCCCAGGACGGCACCGCGACGAAGAATTCACCCACCGTGGAGGTGATTTCCTCGATATCGACGCCACGACGGGCGAGATTTGCACCAAGCGCCTCATAATCGCTTTTCAGTGCGTTCTCACGCGCGGCGTTTTCATCGGCGACGAGATCACCGGAGATTCTTAAGTCAGACATGGTTTCCTCCCGAATGACAGCAATTAAAGCGATTCTTGTTTGATGGCATCGCGAGGCACCCCCCTCTGCCTTGCCAGGCATCTCCCCCACAAGGGGGGAGATTGAGCCTTCATGAAGGTTTGGTACCAATCGCAAACGTTGCAGAATGAACACCAAAAGCCATGTCAGCTAATCTCCCCCCTTGTGGGGGAGATGGCTGGCAAGCCAGAGGGGGGTACTGCCCCGCCAGCATTTCCATATGTTATCTTGTAAAACTCTGCGCATTCCCCGCATCGACATTGATGATATTGCCCGTCGACTTGGCCGACGCATCCGACGCCAGGAAATAGATCGCCTCCGCAATATCCTCGGGGAAAACGTTCAGCTTCAACAGCGAGCGATTGCGGTAATGCTCCTCAAGGTCGCTCACCTCGATCTTCGATGACGCCGCGCGCTGTTCGCGCCATTCGCCGTTCCAGATCTTGGAACCACGCAGCACCGCATCCGGATTGACCGTATTCACACGAATGCCGGCATCAGCGCCCTCCAGCGCCAGGCAGCGCGCCAGATGGATTTCCGCTGCCTTGGCGGTGCAATAGGCGGATGCGCCGGGCGAAGCGGCAAGACCATTTTTCGACGCGACGAAGATCACATTGCCGCCGAGCTTCTGGCGGCGGAACAGCCGGAAGGCCTCGCGTGAGACGAGGAAATAGCCGGTCGCCAGAATATCGATATTGCGGTTCCACATGGAAAGCTCCGTCGCCTCGACAGGCGCGGAAGATGCGATGCCGGCATTCGACACCAGAATGTCGAGCCCGCCGAACTCAACCACCGCATCGGCAAACGAAGCGATCACACCGGCCTCGTCGGTCACGTTCAATACGACGCTGCGAACCACATCGCCGCCGAAGCGCTTGGCGAAATCCGCATGAGCGCTTTTGAGCGCTTCCGCGTCGATATCGGCAAGCACAATGCATGCGCCCTCGCCCGCCAGCCGCTCCGCTGTCGCCCGGCCGATGCCGCCCGCGCCGCCGGTCACCAGCGCGACACGGCCAGCCAGACTCTTCGGCTTCGGCATACGCTGCAGCTTGGCCTCTTCGAGCAGCCAATATTCAATGTCGAAGGCCTCCTGCTCCGGCAGGCCCTGATATTCGGACACGGAAGATGCGCCGCGCATCACATTGATGGCGTTGACGTAGAATTCACCGGCGATCCGCGCCGTCGCACGGTCGCGGGCGAATGACAACATGCCGACGCCGGGCACGAGGAAGATCACCGGATTGGGATCGCGCATCGCAGGCGAATTGGCGTGCTTGCAGGTCTCGTAATAGCGCGTGTAGTCGGCGCGGTAATCTGCAAGCGCCTTTTCCAGCCCGGCCACCACGGCGTCAACATCCGGGTTCGCAGGATTAAAATCCAGCACCAGCGGACGGATCTTGGTGCGCAGGAAATGGTCCGGGCAGCTCGTGCCGAGCGCCGCCAGCGGGCGCAAATCTTGTGCGTTGACGAATTCCAACACCGCAGCCTGATCGTCGAAATGGCCAAGCTTGCGCTCGCCCTTGCCGATAAGCCCACGAATTTCCGGCATTATCCGCGCGGCGATGGCGCGGCGTTGGGCCGGGTCGAGGCTCTGGGCGACAGCACCACCGAAAGCCGCCTTCCCCTCGATCTTCTCGGCCAGCCAGCGGATCGCCTTGTTGATCACGTCGAGCGTCAACTCATAGCAAGCCTTGGCGTCATCAGCCCAGGTAAACAGACCATGGCTTTCAAGCACAACACCCTTCGCCTGCGGGTTTGCCTTGACGAAGGCTTCAAGGTCCAGACCAAGCTGGAAGCCCGGACGCCGCCACGGCAGCCAGCCGATCTCGTCGCCGAAAATTTCCTGCGTCAGTTCCCGCGAGTTCTTCGAAGCCGCGATCGCGATGATTGCATCGGGATGCATGTGGTCCACATGCGTAAACGGCACGAAACCATGCAGCGGCGTATCGATGGAAGCGGCGCGCGGATTGAGATTGAAGGTGCAATGCGGCAGGAAACCGACCATGCGGTCCTCATCCTCGACACCCCCGTAAAGACCCTTCAATGCATCGAGCTTGTCCTGATAGAGCGTCGCGAAACCATCGAGCTTGATCGTACCAACATCGCCGCCCGATCCCTTGACCCACAGCACTTGAACCGGCTCGCCCGTCAGCGGATCGGTTTCCGTCACCTTCGCCGACGTATTGCCACCGCCATAATTGGTGATGCGCTTGTCCGCACCCAGCAGATTGGAGCGATAGAGCAGCTTGCCGGGTTCATCGAGGCCCGCCGCGTGTGCCTCATCCCAACGGTTTTCCAGAAGCCTTACCTGGGCCGCCATGTCATCCTCCCTGTGATTATCAACACCGTCATTCTCGGGCTTGTCCCGAGAATCTACGGCGGCATGACCTGTCAGGACGGTAATTGCTTCTCTTTTTCTTGGCGGCAGATTCTCGGGACAAGCCCGAGAATGACGACAGGACAAGAAGCGTCGCCCCTGAAACCATGACCATCTCTGCGCTGAGATATGGCGCAAGCGAACTTTCACTGTCAATCGAATTCGATCATGATCAATCATGTTGCATCGCACTCATGAAAATTCATGATTGAACATGATTGACAAACGCCCGCCAATTGCGGGATAGATTAGGACAGGAGGAACCATGCACGAGCGCGAACGCCACCGCATCATCCTGAGCGCTGTTCAGGAAAAGCCGGTCGTCACCATTCAGGATATCGTCGAGCTGACCGAGGCATCGGAAGCGACGATCCGCCGTGATATCGCAGCATTGCATGTGCAGGGCCGTCTTCGCCGTGTGCGCGGCGGCGCGGAGGCCGTCCACCCTCCCCAGCTTGCCAATCTCGCCGGGCGCCCTTTCCGCGTGTCCGAATCCGAGAACATCGACAAGAAACGCGCCATTGCACGGGAAGCGGTAAGGCTTTGCGAGGAAGGCGACACCGTCATCATCAATGGCGGCACGACGACGTTCCAGATGGTGCATTACCTCGCCAGCCGTCGCCTGCAGGTGCTCACCAATTCATTCGCCATCGCCGAGCATCTGGTCAAGCATTCCAAGAGCACGGTCATCGTGCCCGGCGGCGCGATCTATCGCGAGCAGAGCCTGATCCTCTCCCCCTTCGACAATGATTTGACGCGCAATTTCTATGCGCGCCGCATGTTCATGGGGGCGCAGGGCATAGGCCCACTCGGCGTCATGGAATCCGACGCGCTGATCATCCAGAGCGAGCAGAAGCTGATCAACCAGGCGGACGATCTGGTGCTGATGGTCGATTCGACCAAATTCACGCGCCGTTCCAGCCTTATTCTGTGCCCGCTGACACGGGTAACCACTATTATCACCGATGACGGTATTTCCGACGCAGCAACGCGCATGGTGGAGGATGCGGGCATCCGGCTCATCGTGGCGCAGACTGTCGCGGTAGCCAAGAAGGAGGATTCCTCTTCGGTCGCATGAGGGTGAACGAGGAGGTGAGTGAAACAACCAAAGGGAGGGACTACATATGAAATTATTCAGGAAACTGGCGCTCGGTACGGTGTTTGCCGTATCCATGATCGCCGCGCAGGCCCACGCCGAGCCGATGAAAATCGCGCTCGTCGTCAAATCGCTCGGCAACGGCTTCTTCGAGGCCGCCAACAAGGGCGCGCAGGAAGCGGCGAAAGAACTGGGCGACGTCGAGATCATCTACACCGGCCCGACCAGCACCACCGCCGAAGGCCAGATCGAGGTCATCAACTCGCTGATCGCGCAAGGCGTCGACGCCATCGCCATCTCCGCCAATGATCCCGACGCGGTTGTGCCGGCGTTGAAAAAAGCAGCCCAGCGCGGCATCAAGGTGATCTCCTGGGATTCGGGCGTAGCAGCAGCTGGCCGCATCATGCACCTGAACCCGTCGTCGAACGAGCTGATCGGCAAAATGTGCCTGACGCTCGCCGCCAGCCATCTGCCTGATGGCAAGGGCGATTTCGCCATTCTTTCGGCCACCACAACTTCGACCAACCAGAACATCTGGATCGAGGAAATGAAGAAGCAGCTGAAGGATTTTCCCGGCCTCAACCTCGTCACCACCGTCTATGGCGATGATCTGGCCGACAAGAGCTATCGCGAAGCGCAAGGCATCCTGAAGTCGTATCCCAACGTCAAGGTCATCGTCGCTCCGACCACGGTGGGCATTCTCGCGGCGTCACAGGCCGTCAAGGACGCCGGCAAGATCGGTGAAGTCTACGTCACCGGCCTTGGCCTTCCCTCCGAGATGGCCGGCGCGATCAAGTCCGGCGCAACCAAGGAATTCGCCATCTGGAACCCGATCGACCTCGGCTATACCGCCACCGAGATCGCCTATCACCTCGTCAAGGGCGATGCCGACGGCAAGCCCGGGACCGAGATCGATGCCGGACGCATGGGCAAGGTCAAGATCGGCGAAAACGGCGAAGCCGCCATGTCCGATCCGTTTGTCTACAATGCGGAGAATGTCGACGAGTTCGCCAAGGTTTTCTAATTGCGGGTGAGGGGTCGGCGCACCCGGCAGACTGGAACACTGCCGGGTGCGCTGTTTGATAAAATCAATGGCGTACCCTTCACCCTCGTGGTTCGAGGCTCGCTTCGCTCGCACCTCACCATGAGGGTGAAGGGCAGCTCGGCTCCAGTAGTCCTCATCCTGAGGTGCGAAGCGAAGCGGAGCCTCGAAGGACGAGGACGCTTGGCGGTGACGCGATCAACAAAGTGCTCAGGTCAACAATGAACACAGCCGTCCAGACACCCATTCGAGAACCGGCCCCTCCGGCTCCGCTTCTCGAAATGCGCGGCATCTCCAAATCTTTCCCCGGCGTCCGCGCACTTGACCAGGTCGACATAAAGCTCTATCCTGGCACGGTGACGGCGCTGATTGGTGAGAATGGCGCAGGCAAGTCGACGCTGGTGAAAATCCTCACCGGCATCTATCAGCCCGATGAAGGCGAAATCCTCGTCGATGGCAAACCGGTCACCTTCGCAACCGCACAGGATGCGACCAACCACGGCGTCACCGCCATTCATCAGGAAACCGTGCTTTTCGATGAATTGTCGGTGGCCGAAAACATCTATCTCGGCCATGCGCCAAAAACCCGGTTTGGCCTTGTCGACTGGAAGGCGCTCAATGCGCGCTCGCTGGCGCTCCTGCATTCGCTGGAGACGACGGTCGATGTCCGCGCCAAGCTGAAAGAGCTTTCCATCGCGCAGCGCCATCTGGTCGCCATCGCCCGCGCGCTTTCCGTCGATGCACGCATCGTCATCATGGACGAGCCCACCGCCGCCCTGTCACGCAAGGAAGTGGACGACCTTTTCCAGATCATCGAGCGGCTGAAAAACCAGGGCAAGGCGATCCTCTTCATCAGCCACAAATTCGATGAGGTCTACGAGATCGCGCAAAACTACGCCGTCTTCCGCGATGGTCGCGCTGTCGGCCATGGCGCGCTGAGGGATGCGAACCAGAACGAGATCGTGCGCCTCATGGTCGGGCGCTCGGTCGACAAGGCCTTCCCCAAGGTCGATGTGGCGCTGGGCGAAACCGTGCTCAAGGTCACAAACTACGCGCACCTCACCGAATTCCGCGACATTTCCTTTGAACTGAGGCGTGGCGAAATCCTCGGGCTCTACGGCCTCGTCGGTGCGGGCCGCTCGGAGTTCTGCCAGTCGCTGTTCGGCGTAACGCGCCCTTCCGACGGAAGCCTGACGTTGGAGGGCCGCGAGATCACGATCCGCTCACCGCGTGACGCCATCGCGCACGGCATCGTCTATGTGCCGGAAGAGCGCGGACGCCACGGCACGGTCGCGCAGATGCCGATCTTCCAGAACATTTCGCTCCCCTCCCTTGCCAAAACCTCCCGCGCCGGCTTCCTCCGCTCCGCAGAAGAATTCGCCTTGGCCCGGCGCTATGCCGAACGCTTCGACCTACGCGCCGCAGCCCTTTCCGTACCCGTGGGTACGCTATCGGGCGGCAACCAGCAGAAGGTCGTCATCGGCAAATGGCTGGCCACAAGCCCCAAAGTCATCATTCTCGACGAGCCGACCAAGGGCATCGACATCGGCTCGAAAGCCGCCGTCCACGCCTTCATCAGCGAGCTTGCGGCGGAGGGCCTGAGCATCATCATGGTTTCATCCGAACTGCCTGAAATTCTCGGCATGTCCGACCGCGTGCTTGTCATGCGCGAAGGGTTGCCGGCAGGTCTCTTCGACAGGCAGTCGCTCGATGCGGAAACGCTGGTGCGCGCCGCAACAGGCAATGCATGAGGCCCCTATGACCAGAATACTCAAAAGCCGCGAAATCCTCCTCTTCGGCATCATCGCCATCCTCGTTGCGGGCTTTTCCAGCCGCGCGCCGGGCTTTGCGGAGCCGAAGAACCTCGCCGGCATCTTCAACGACACGTCGATCCTCATCATTCTGGCGCTCGGCCAGATGGCGGTGATCCTGACGAAGTCCATCGACCTGTCGGTGGCCGCCAATCTCGCTTTCACCGGCATGGCGGTCGCAATGCTCAATGCCGCCCACCCCGATTTGCCGCTGGCGGTGCTCATCATCATCGCGCTGGGCATCGGCGCCATCCTCGGCGCGATCAACGGCCTTCTGGTCTGGAAGCTCGGCATCCCGCCCATCGTGGTCACGCTGGGTACGCTCACCATCTATCGCGGCATGGCCTTCGTTCTCTCGGGCGGCAGCTGGGTCAATGCGCATCAGATGACGCCGGTCTTCCTCAACACGCCGCGCACGCTCTTTCTCGGACTGCCCATTCTCGGCTGGACGGCGGTGGCGATCGTCATCATCGTCTATATCATGATGAACCGCACCTTCTTCGGTCGCGCACTCTATGCGTCGGGCGGCAACCCCACTGCCGCCATCTATGCCGGCATCGATGTCGGGCGCACCCGCTTCTTCGCCTTCGTGCTGTCGGGCGCGCTGGCCGGGCTCTGCGGCTATCTCTGGGTGTCGCGCTATGCCGTCGCCTATGTCGATATCGCCGCCGGCTTCGAACTCGATAGCATTGCGGCCACCGTCATCGGCGGCGTCTCGACGCTGGGCGGCATCGGCTCGGTCATCGGCACCGTGCTGGGTGCGCTCTTCCTCGGCGTCATCAAGAATGCCCTGCCGGTGATCGACATCTCGCCCTTCTGGCAAATGGCGATTTCGGGCGCGGTCATCATCCTCGCCGTCATCTTCAACGCGCGCGCCGAGAAGCGGCGCGGTCGCATCATCCTGCGCGACAAGGCAGCCAAGACTTATCAAGAGGCCACCGCATGAGCGCCCTTCCAGAAAAGCGTCACATCCCCGACCGGTTAGGCACTTCGTTGACCCGACTGCTGTCGAGTTGGGAAGTGCTCCTGCTGGGCGTGGCAATCGCGATCTTCATCGCCAATGCCTTTGCCTCGCCCTATTTCCTCAATGCCTGGAACCTGTCGGACGCCACCTTCAACTTTACCGAAAAAGCGATGATCGCGTTTGCCATGGCGCTGTTGATCATATCGGGCGAAATCGACCTGTCGGTCGCAGCCATCATCGCGCTCGCATCCACCGCCATGGGCGCCGCCGCGCAAGCCGGCATCGACACGCCGGGTCTGGTCGCCATCGGCATCACCGTCGGGCTGCTGTGCGGCGCCTTCAACGGCTTGCTTGTGGCGGGGCTGGGCTTGCCCTCCATCGTCGTCACCATCGGCACGATGAGCCTTTTCCGCGGCATCTCCTATATCGTGCTGGGCGATCAGGCCTATGGCAACTATCCCGAGAGCTTCGCTTTCTTTGGCCAGGGCTATGTCTTCTGGGTGATCTCGTTTGAATTCGCGCTTTTCATTGTCTGCGCCATCGCCTTCGCCATTCTGCTGCACGCCACAAGCTTCGGACGCCGCATCTACGCCATCGGCAACAATCAGTTCGCCGCGCGTTTCTCCGGCATCCCTGTCGAGCGCGTAAAATTCATCCTGTTTCTGCTCACCGGCCTGATGAGCGGCATCGCCGCCGTCTGCCTCACCTCGCGCCTTGGCTCCACCCGCCCATCGATCGCGCAAGGCTGGGAGCTTGAAATCGTCACCATGGTCGTGCTCGGCGGCGTCTCGATCCTCGGCGGCTCCGGCACCATCGGCGGCGTGGTCATCGCCGCCTTCGTCATGGGGCTCGTCACCTTCGGCCTGGGCCTTCTCAACGTGCCCGGCATCGTCATGTCGATCTTCATCGGCCTGCTTCTGATCGTCACAATATCGCTGCCGATCATCTTCAAGCGCCTCAAATCCGGGAAAAAGGCATGAGCGAAAAATACGCCTTCAAGATGCGGCTCAATCCGGGGATGGAGGCCGAATACCAGCGCCGTCACGACGCGATTTGGCCGGAACTGGTGGACCTCCTGCATGACGCCGGCGTCTCCGATTATTCCATCCATCTCGATCCTGAAACCAACACGCTTTTCGGCGTGCTGACGCGACCGGTCGACCACCGCATGGCAGCACTTGCCGATCATCCGGTGATGAAAAAATGGTGGGCGCATATGGCCGATATCATGGAGACGAACCCGGACAATTCGCCAGTTCAGTCGGAGTTGGTGACGGTGTTTCATCTTGCGTAGAGGGAATGTTTTGATGGAAGCGCGAAACACCCCCCTCTGCCCTGCCGGGCATCTCCCCCACAAGGGGGGAGATTACGCCTTCATCGGCGGGCGGCACCAATCGCCAACGTTGCAGATTGGCGACAGACCGTCGTGTCAGCCAATCTCCCCCCTTGTGGGGGAGATGCCCGGCAGGGCAGAGGGGGGTTGCCTCGCGCCAGCATTTCAATTCGGACATGAGATGGTTGTCCCATGACCACCCCCGCCCGCATCGCCGTTCTCGATATCGGCAAAACCAACGCCAAGACCGTCATCGTCGACACCTCGACCGGCAGCGAAATCGCTACGCGTATCATGCCGAACTCCGTAGCGTCCGGCCCTCCCTATCCGCATTACGATATCGAAAACTTGTGGCGCTTCTTCCTCGAAGCGCTCACGCAATTCGCCCGCAGCCCCGGCTTCGACGCCATCTCGATCACCACCCATGGTGCCTCGGCGGCACTTCTCGGCGAGACCGGCCTTGCGATGCCCGTACTCGATTACGAGCACATCTACCCGGACGAAATCCGCAAAACCTATGCCGCGCTGCGTCCCAATTTCAACGAAACCGCGTCCCCTCTGCTCTCCGGCGGCCTCAATCTCGGTGCGCAACTTCATTACCAAAAAAACGCCTTTCCCGATCTTTTCGCGCATGTCCGCACCATCCTCACTTATCCGCAATATTGGGCATGGCGACTGACCGGTATCGCCAGTTGCGAGACCACATCGCTCGGCTGTCACACCGATCTCTGGAACCCGCATACCGGCTCCTTCTCATCGCTTGTCGATACGCTGGAAATCGAACCGCTATTAGCGCCCGTGCATTCCGCCTTCGATGCGCTCGGTCCCATATTGCCTGAAATCGCCCATGAGATCGGCCTCGACACACCTGTGCCGGTCCATTGCGGCATACACGATTCCAACGCCTCGCTCCTGCCGCATCTGATGCGACGCGAACCGCCCTTCGCCGTCGTCTCAACAGGCACCTGGGTGGTCATCTTCGGCGTCGGCGGTCACCCCGGCAAGCTCGATCCCGACCGCGACACGCTCGTCAATGTCGATGCCTATGGCCGCCCCGTCCCCTCCGCCCGCTTCATGGGCGGCCGGGAATTCGAACTGCTGATGCAGGACACCGCATCGATCAATCCGGCAGAAGCAATCGAAGCATTGCCAGACATCCTGCGCGATCAAACAATGGTGCTGCCAAGCGTCGTCAAAGGCACCGGACCTTTCCCGACACGCGAAATGGCATGGCTCAATGCGGAAACCCTCTCGCCTGCCAAACACTACGCCGCCGCCTCGCTCTATGCCGCGCTGATGACGGATGTCAGCCTCGGCCTCGTCGGCGCCGATGGGCCTATCCTCGTCGAAGGCCCCTTCGCCAAAAACAGCATCTATACCGCCGCGCTCGGCTGCCTCACGGGACGCGAAGTGCTGGCGCTTCCCGGCTCGACCGGCACCAGCCTCGGCGCTGCCATGCTTGCCGGAATGCAGCCCGGCGCAAGCGCGCTCGAGCATAACAATCTGGTGCTTCCCGAAACCTTCGCCAGCTATGCGCAGACATGGCGGAACCTCGTCAGCGAATAGCTTTCACTCCGCTCCGCGCCACTGATACTGCTCGATGGAAGCAGGCTTCATCTCGATCGAAAAGCCCGGCAGCGACGGCGGCATATAGGCCGCATCACGGATCACGCACGGCTCGATGAAATGCTCGTGCAGATGGTCGACATATTCGATGACCCGGCCATCCCTGGTTCCCGATATGGCGATGTAATCGATCATTGAAAGATGCTGCACATATTCGCACAAGCCGACGCCGCCCGCGTGCGGCCAGACCGGCAGGTTATATTTGGCGGCGATCAGCAGCACCGCCAGAACCTCGTTCAGCCCGCCCATGCGGCATGAATCGATCTGCACGATATCGATAGCCCCCTCGGCGATGAACTGCTTGAACATGATGCGGTTCTGGCACATTTCGCCGGTCGCCACCTTCACCGGCCCGATGGCCTCGCGGATTTTGCGATGCCCGGCGACATCGTCGGGGCTGGTCGGCTCCTCGATGAAATAGGGATTACAGAAGGCGAGCTTCTTCACCCAATCGATTGCCTGGTCGACTTCCCATACCTGGTTGGCGTCTATCATCAGGAGCCGGTCGGGGCCGATCGTCTCGCGGGCGATGGTGAGACGCCGGATATCATCCTCCAGATCGTGCCCGACCTTCATCTTCACATGGTTGAACCCGGCATCAATCGCTTCCTGGCAAAGCCTTTTCAGTTTCTCATCGGAGTAACCAAGCCAGCCCGCCGAAGTGGTGTAACAGGGATAGCCCTCGCGCTCGAGCGTGGCGATCCGCTCGGCATTTCCGGCCTCTGCTTTCTCAAGGATTGCCAGCGCCTCTTCCGACGTCAGCACATCCGTCAGATAGCGGAAATCGACGATCCGGACGATCTCCTCCGGCGTCATCTCAGCCACCAGCCGCCAGACGGGCTTGCCCGCCTGCTTGGCCAGGAGGTCCCAGACGGCATTGACCACCGCGCCGACCGCCAGATGCATCGCGCCCTTGTCCGGCCCGATCCAGCGCAACTGGCTGTCGCCCGTCAGATGATGCCAGAACTTCCCCGGGTTCTCAGCGATCGCTTCCAGTTCCCGCCCGACGACGAGATGCTTCATCGCTTGAATGGCGAGGCAGCATATGTCGTTGCCGCGCCCGATGGTGAAGGTGAGACCATGGCCCGCCAAGCCGTCCTCATCGGTATCGAGGATGACATAGGCTGCGGAATAATCCGGATCCGGATTCATCGCGTCCGATCCGTCGAGACTTTGCGACGTCGGAAAACGCAGATCGAAAACGCGCAGATCTGTAATGCGGGCCACGGGGAACCTCTTTACGTTGGTGTGTTCGTTTTCACCCCCCTCTGGCCTGCCGGCCATCTCCCCCACAAGGGGGGAGATTGGATAGGAGTTCTGCTTTCGCCAATCGCCAACGGTGCAGGATAGAGCACCCGTCATGAATGAAGGCCAATCTCCCCCCTTGTGGGGGAGATGTCCGGCAGGGCAGAGGGGGGTGCTATCGCTGAAACGTTTAAACGTCAGCCGTCACATTCTGCTTCTGTTGGCCCAGCCCTTCGATACCAAGCTCAACCACATCGCCTGCCTTGAGAAACCGCTGCGGCTTCATGCCCATGCCGACGCCGGGAGGCGTGCCGGTGGAGATGATGTCGCCGGGATGAAGCGACATGAACTGGCTGAGATAGGAAACCAGGTGGCGCACGCCATAGACCATGGTTTTCGTCGAGCCGTTCTGCATGGTCTCGCCATTGACCTTGAGCCACATCGCCAGGTTCTGCGGGTCGGCCACGTCGTCCTTGGTAACGAGCCACGGGCCGGTCGGGCCGAAAGTGTCGCAGGACTTGCCCTTGGTCCACTGCCCCGCGCGCTCCGTCTGGAAGGCGCGTTCGCTGACATCGTGTACCGTGCAATAGCCGGCGACGTAATCCAGCGCATCTTCCTCGCTCACGTACTTTGCGGTCTTGCCGATGACGATGCCGAGCTCGACTTCCCAGTCGGTCTTCTGCGAGCCACGCGGGATGACCAGATCGTCATTCGGGCCGACGATCGCCGAGGTCGCCTTCATGAAGATGACCGGCTCCGGCGGCACGGCCATCCCGGATTCGGCGGCATGATCCGCATAGTTCAGGCCGATGCAGATGAATTTGCCGGTCCCGGCGACGCAAGGACCGAGGCGCGGATTGCCGGAAACCAGCGGCAGGCTTTCCGCATCGATCTCGCCAAGCCTGGCCAGCGCATCGGGCGCCAGCACCACGCCGGCAATGTCGTTCACATGGCCAGAGAGGTCGCGCAGCTTGCCGTCCTTGTCCAGAACGCCCGGCTTTTCGTTTCCTGCTTCGCCATATCGCAGCAGCTTCATGTCATGTCTCCTTGTATGAAATGAAAGGGAATAGGGGAGTAAGGGAAATAGGGGAGTATGTTTTCCCTGCTCACTTACTCCCTTATTCCCCTACTCCCTTAATTTACCCATCCGCCGTCGATGACATATGCCTGGCCCGTCGTATAGGTCGCGCCGGCAAGATAAACAGCGAGATCGGCGATTTCCTCCGGTGTTCCCAGGCGTCCCATGGGCTGGCGTGAGATGAAGGCCGCGCGGGCGGTCTCGTAATCGCCCTGCGAACGCATGCGCTCTTCCAGCGACGGGCTCTCGACAGTGCCCGGGCAGATCGCCATGCAGCGTATCCCCTGGCCGATATAATCCGCGGCGACCGATTTCGTCAGCCCGATGACGGCCGCCTTGGTGACGCTGTAGGCGAAGCGGTTCGGCACGCCCTTGATGCTGCTTGCAACCGAGGCCATGTTGATGATCGCGCCACCGCCCCCCTTGGCGATCATGCCGGGCAGCACGGCGCGGATGGTGCGCACCATCGAGCGGACATTGAGATCGACGGCGAAATCGAGATCCTCGTCCTTCATCTCCAGAATCGAGCCGGAATGGACAAACCCAGCGCAGTTGAACAACACGTCGACCGTGCCGATCTCGGCCGCCGCCTGCGTCACCGATGCGGTATCCAGCACATCGAGCCTGCGCGTCGAGATGCCAGGCTCATTGGCAAGTGCCGAGAGTGCGTTCTCGTTGATGTCGGTGGCATGCACCGTCGCGCCGGCGCGTGCAAAGGCAAGCGCTGTCGCCTTGCCGATGCCCTGTCCGGCAGCCGTAACCAGAACCGTCTTGCCTTTGAATTTGTCGCTCATCTCAACTCTCCGAAAAATTTCACCATGTGCGTCATGCCTTGTCCCGGCGCTCGGCGATCAGAATATGATCGGCGGCAAGAACCACCTCGCCGCGCTGGTTGATCACCTCGCATCGCTCGACGACCCGGCCGGAACCGGGACGCTTGGGATCGTCGTCCTTGGCGCTGATCGTAACGCGGGTGTGGATCGTATCGCCGATGAAGACCGGTCGCACGAAGCGCAGCCTGTCATATCCATAGGAAAAAGCCACAGGATTGATAAGACTGGCGGTGAGCCCCACGCCGATTGCAAACACCATGGTGCCATGCGCAACGCGCTGGCCGAACGGCGTGGTCCTGGCGAATTCGGCATCCATGTGATGCGGGAAGAAATCGCCGGTATGCCCGGCATGGACGACGAAATCCGTCTCCGTGATGGTGCGGCCCGTGGTGGTGCGCACATGGCCGAGTTGATAGTCTTCGAAATAGATCGATTGTTCCGCCATTCTATGCCTCACGGTCTCGGGTCGAGCGGAGTTGCAGGCTGGGCGCTCGACCGATAGGCGCTTTCGACCAGCGCCATCGTATTCCATGCGTCTTCGACGGAACTGACGAGTTCACGGTCCTCGCCGGCTGCAAAGCGCTGCAGATTGGCCATGCGCCCGACGAAGGCGTCCGGGAACCACGCGCCTTCGAGCGGCACCGCCACCCAGCCGTCGCCGTCCTTCGGATAAATCTCCAGCACATCCGGCTCGCCGCGCGGATAATCGAGATTGACGCCAAGCCTCACATAAGCCGCTCCCTCGGTGCCACAGATACGGAACTCGCAAGCCTGGTATTTGCGGCCGAATTTATGATCATGATTGATCGACAGCGCACAGCGTACCCTGTCGCCATAATCGAGAATGGCACTGGTGCGGGTCTGCGCCACTTTGTGGTTGGGGTGCCCCAGCGTCTTCGCATGAACCCCCATGGGATCGCCGAGCAGTTGCCGGATCAGATCGAGATAATGGATCGAATGCATGGCAATCTCGACACGCGGCAGGCCATTCAGGAACGGCCAGAGTTGCCACGGCGTATCGAGCGCCAGCCAGGCATCGAAATCGATCACCTCGCCGAGCCACCCCTTGGCGATCGCATCCTTCAATGCCAGCATCATCGGCGCGAAGCGCAGCTGGAAATTGATCGCCGCGATGAGCTTCTTCTCACGGCAGACCGAAAGTATCTCCTTCGCCTCTTCCAGCGTGTTGCCCATCGGCTTCTGGATGAGCACGGTCGCCCCATCCGGCAACGCCCTTAGAACCTCCGCGTGACGGCCTGGCGGCGTCGCCAGGTCGAACACCGCATTCTCCACCGCCGCCGCTTCGCCAATCGAGGAAAACGCCGTCACGTTCCACGCATCGGCCAACTTGCGCGCCTTGGCCCCATCGGGATCGAAAAGGCCGGCAATCGGGAAGCCGCCCTTCCGGTAAGCCGGATAATGCGCATCGCCCACGATGGAACCCGCGCCGAACGTCACGATGGGACGCGGATTGGCGGGCAGCGGCCAGGACTGCACGAGAGTTTTTGGATCAAAGGTCACTTGAATACTCCAAAACTGAGCCGAAACCCCTCATCCGACCGCTTCGCGGCCACCTTCTCCCACAAGGGGAGAAGGGAGGAAGACTGCATTGACCTAACTGCCAAACACCAACGTACGCAATTGGCGTCCACATTCGTGCAGCCATTCCTTCTCCCCTTGTGGGAGAAGGTGGCCTCGCCCCCGGGTCTTGCCTCCGGCAAGCCCGAGAACAGGCTGTGCGAGGTCGGATGAGGGGTATTCGCGCCCACTTCAATCAACATGAAACACCTCATCCATCATCGCCCACCATTCACCCTCTTTGCGGGTTGAAAGCGGCACTTGGCAAGGCATGCAGACCGACCACCATTCCTGGTTTTTCGGATCGGCGGCCATCTTCGCCATGTCGGCGGCAAAATCGCTTCCGTGATATTCCCAATAGCCGAAAAGCAGATTTTCCGGCTCGCGCAGGAAGATCGAATAATTGCGAATATTGCAGCTTGAGATCAGCGCCAGGATTTCCGGCCAGACAGTGGCGTGAAGGCGCTTGTATTCGGCAATCTTCTCCGCATTGAGACCGATGATCATCCCCATTCGTTGCATGGACGCCCCCTCAAGCCCGGATTTCACTGGTGAATTCGGCAATGCTGCGGGAACGCAACGCATCCCAGTCCCAATCGATGCCGATACCAGGCGCATCCGGCGCGATCGCGTGGCCGCCCTCGATGCGCATCGAGCTCTGCGTCAGATCGTCGAGCTGCGGAATATATTCGACATATTTCCCATTCGGCACCGCGCAGACAAGGCTCACATGCAGTTCCATCAGGAAATGCGGACAGACGGGAATATCGAAGCTTTCCGCCAGATGCGCCACCTTCAGCCACGGCGTGATGCCGCCGATGCGCGCAACGTCGACCTGCACGATGGAGCAGGCGCCCTTCTGCATATATTCGCGGAAATGGCGGATCGAATAGAGCGATTCGCCGACTGCCACCGGCGTAGCTGTTGCCGCCGAAAGCCTGACATGCCCGTCGATATCGTCGGCGGGAAGCGGCTCCTCCAGCCATGCAAGATCGATATCGCGCAGCACATGCGAACGGCGGATCGCCTCGTCGAGCGTAAAACCCTGATTGGCGTCGGTCATGATCTCGAAACCGGGCCCGAGCGCATCGCGCATCGCGGAGAGACGGTCGAGATCTTCCGAACCGTGCGGCCGTCCGATCTTCACCTTGGATCCACGAAAGCCCTTCTCCTTCGCGGCAAGCGCATCCTCGACCAGCGCCTGTTTTTCGATGTGCAGCCAGCCGCCCTCGGTCGTATAGAGCGGACAGCGATCCTTGGCCCCGCCGGCGAGCTTCCACAAAGGCAGGTTCTGCTTCTTCGCCCTGAGGTCCCACAGCGCTATATCGATCGCGGCCAGCGCCAGCGCCGTGATCGCGCCGATCGTCGTGGCATGGGTGGCGAATTCCAGCTTGCGCCAGATCGCCTCGATCCGGTCGGCATCCTCACCAAGGAGACGTGGCGCTAGATGGTCCGACAGAAGCCGCATGACGGACGAGCCGCCCGTGCCGATCGTATAGCTGTAGCCGGTTCCCGTCGCGCCGTCGGAATCAGTGATGGTGACGATGGGCGTTTCTTGGCTGACAAAACTCTGGATGGCATCCGTCCGCAACGTCTTGGGCGGCAGATCGACCATGCGCAATTCGATTTTTTCTATCCGCGCCATGTCAGTCCCTCAGGGTCCGGCCCGTTTCGGTGGAGAACAGATGCGCCTGCGACAGGTCGAGGCTCATCGTGACTTTTTCTCCCGTCGCCAATGCCTTTGGATTGAGCATCCGCGACACCCAATCCCGCTTGTTGAACTCGACGAAAACCAATGTCTCGTTGCCGAGCGGCTCCGTGATCGAAACCGGCAGGTCGAGCTGATGTATATCGGTCGCGGCGGCCGAGGAAAGGCCGTGCCCGGCCGGATAGATATCGTCTGGCCTGAGACCGAAGACGACCTTCTGGCCCGCCGTCACGCGCTGGCGAAACTGAACCGGCAATGGCAGGCTGTCGCCTGAATTGAAAACCAGCTTGCCGTCATCGACCGTCGCTTCCTCAAGATTCATCGGCGGCGAGCCGATGAAGCCCGCGACAAAGCGCGTCGCTGGAAAGCGGAACACCTCATCCGGCGTGCCGATCTGCTCGATATGGCCGTCGCGCATGATGACGATGCGGTCCGAAAGCGTCATCGCCTCGACCTGGTCATGCGTCACATAGATGATCGTCGATTTGACCTTGGCGTGCAGCTTCTTGATCTCGGTGCGCATCTGGGTGCGAAGCTTGGCGTCGAGATTGGACAGCGGCTCGTCGAAAAGGAACACTTCCGGCTGGCGCACGATGGCCCGCCCCATCGCGACGCGCTGGCGCTGGCCGCCGGAAAGCTGCGACGGGCGGCGCTCCAACAGCGGCTTCATGTCGAGAATACCCGCCGCTTCCGCGACGCGCTCGTCGATTTCCGCTTGCGGGCGCTTGGCGATCTTCAGCGAAAAGCCCATATTCTCGCGCACCGTCATATGCGGATAGAGCGCGTAGGATTGGAACACCATGGAAATATTGCGCGCCCGCGGCGGCAGGTCATTGACCGTTTTGCCGCCGATTTCCAGCAAGCCGCCGCTGATATCCTCGAGGCCCGCGATCATGCGCAGCGTGGTCGATTTTCCGCAGCCGGACGGACCGACCAGCGCCACGAATTCCCCGTCGGCCACATCGAGGTCGATGCCATGCACGACTTCGACATTGCCGTAGCGTTTGACGATTTTCCTAAGCGATACAGGAGCCATGCAATTATCCTTTTACCGCGCCGAAGGTGAGGCCGGAGACCAGATGCTTCTGGACGATGAAGGTGAGGATCAGCGCCGGCACGATCATGACGACGGCAAGCGCGCACATGCCGCGCCAGTCGATGGTGAACTCGGCGGTGTAATCGAGAAGCCCGACGGGCAGCGTTTTGGAATTGACCGAGCGGGTAAGCTGCGAGGCAAGCGCATATTCGTTCCAGGACGTCAGGAAGGCGAAGATGCCCGCCGACGCGATGCCGGGACCGGCCAGCGGAAACTCCACCTGCCAGAAGGCCTGCCAGCGGGTGCAGCCGTCGATCTGCGCCGCTTCGGCGAGATCGCGTGGCACCTGCCGGAAGAAGCCGTCGATCAGCCAGATGGTGAAAGGCACGTTAAGGGCGACATAGGTCAGGATCAGCCCGAAATGCGTGTCGATGATGCCGATCCTGGCATAGATCATGAACAACGGCAGCGACAGGGCGATGCCCGGCACCGCACGCGTCAGCATGAAGCCGAGGAAGATCGCCGACTTCGCCTTGAAGCGGTAGCGTGCAAAGGCGTAGCCGCCGGCCATGCCGATGGCGAGCGCGATCAGCGTCGAGGTGATCGAAATGATCAGCGAATTGCGGAAATAATCCCATACAGGCACGCCGCCCTGCCCGGCGCCGCCGAACATGGCGCGATAGGCATCGAGCGACAATTGCGTCGGAATCCACACCGGCGGTTTCGCCATGATCTCGACGGTCGGGCGCAGCGAATTGAGGATGACCCAGACGCCCGGCAGGCAGATCACCAGCATCGCCAGGAAGAGGCCGATGAGATGGATGATGTTCAGGATCCGGCGTTTGACGCGATAGGAGCTGTTGCTGCCTTCCATCTTACCACTCCGCTCCGATTTGCTGGCGCGCGGCGGCCAGTTTTCTGAAGAAATAAACGGTGAAAAGGATGGATAGCAGGATCGAGACATAGGCCATGGCATTGGCCAGCCCCATCCTCGCATCGCTATAGGCCGTCCGGCCAATCAGGGTCCACAACAGCTCCGTTCGCCCCGCCGGACCGCCGTCGGTCATGATCTTGACGATGTCATAGGCGCGCGCCACATCGAGGGAGCGGATGGTCATGGCGATGAAGGCAAATGGCATCACGAACGGCCAGGTGACATAGCGGAATGTCTGCCACGGCGTACACCCATCGACGCGCGCCGCCTCGACCGGCTCCTGCGGCATGGCGAGAAGCCCGGCCAGGATCAGGATGGCGAAGACGGAGGTGGAAGACCAGACCTCGGCGACGATGATGGAAAACAGCGCCAGATTGCCGTTGATCAGCCACGGTATGGCCTGATCGGTGAGCCCCAGCGATTGCAGCGCATTGTTGACGAGGCCGATATTGTCGTTGAACAGGAATTTGAACTGGAAGCCGACGAGGACGGGCGAGAACATCATCGGGAACATCATCAAGGTGCGCAAGAGCCGCTGGCCGTGCGTCGCCTTGTTGACCAGCATCGCCAGTCCGAGCCCAAGTAGCATTTCGGCATTGAGCGCGATGGTGAGAAGCAGGATGGTGCGCCCGAATGCCACCCAGAAATCCCAATTGCTCAGCACTCTGGTGTAATTGCGGGTGCCGATGAACGTCCACAGACTATCGGGGCGGGTCAGCCGGAACGGCGTGAAGCTCGAATAGAAGGAAAACAGCAGCGGCACCACGATGACCGCGACAAGCACGATGATAGCCGGGAGCAGGAGAAGGACTGGGGCAGGGAGTCTGGATTTCATTTCGTATCTCGTACCCGCTGAATGTCATGCGGCATGAAATTGCTTTTCATTATCGAGCCGGTGCTTGTCGATCTCACCCCCCTCTGTCCTGCCGGACATCTCCCCCACAAGGGGGGAGATTACGCTGGCATGAGCGCCACTGCCAATCACGGGCGTTGCAAGGTCGCGCCGTCATTGTTGCAGGCCAATCTCCCCCCTTGTGGGGGAGATGTCCGGCAGGACAGAGGGGGGGGCCTCGCGGTTCCATCAAAACAGGAGCTGCTCCTAGAGCTTCCCCGCATCCTCAAGAATCGCAGTCGCCTTCTTCGCAGCCGCATCAAGCGCCTCTTTCGAGGTCTTGTCGCCAAGGATTGCCGCCTGCAGTTCCGGATAAACCGCGTTGGAAATCTCGATCCATTCCGCCAGCGGCGGCACGGGGAAAGCGTATTTCGACGCTTCCTGGAAGGTTTTCAGCACTTCCGTGCGATACGGATCGTCCTTCGCCTGTTCGATATTATACGCCCAGACGGCAGTACGAGTGGGCAGCGGACCGGCAGCGGATTCGAGCTTCTGGCTGTCCTCGTTGGTGAGCCACCAGACGAGCGAAGCCGCCGCTTCCTTGTTCGCGCAGGCTTCCGTTACCGAGAAACCATGGAAGCCGGACCAGCCCGTCCGCTTGCCCGAAGAGCCCTTCGGCTGCACCTTGACGCCGACATTGCCGGCGATCTTCGACGATTTCGGATCGTTGAAGAAGCTCGCCCAACCCGGCCAGTCGAGGTTGAGCGCGATCGAACCGGAGGCGAAACCCTGGCCCAGATCGTCCCAGAGATAGTTGGTGGTGCCCACCGGAACGGCCTTTGCCTTGTAGAGATTGACGAACCAGTCGAGCGCCCGCACGCCGGCCGCCGAATTGAACGCAGGCTTGCCGTCGGCATCGATATATTCACCGCCATCCGCCACCAGCATCTCGTAGAAGCGGCCATTGATCGCCTCTTCCTTGCCGGCGAATTGCGTGCCGTAGAATGTCGGCGGATTGCTGAAGAATTCCGCCTGCCGAGCTACCTCGTCCCACGTATCGGGCGGAACCAGATCCTCGCCATATTTCGCCTTGTAGGCCTTCTTCTTCGCCTCGTCCTGATAAAGGCTCTTCTGGAAATAGAGCGCCGAGACGTCGAACTGCGCGCGCGGCAGCATGATGAGCTTGCCATCGAGCGTCGCCGCCTTGATGACCGACGGCACGAAAGCGTCGATTTCCTCTTTCGGGATAAAGGGCGTCAGGTCGGTATAGATGCCAGGATATTGCGGGGCGAAGGACGAGTGGTTCGATCCCACGCACCAGTTCAGGCTATTGGCCGCGATGTCGGACTTGATTTCCTTGTCGAGCTCGAAATGGTTCTTCTTGGAGAGAATGTTGACCTTGGCGCCGGTCAGCTTTTCCCATTCCCCGATGCGCTGATAAAGCGCCTCATATTGCTGCCCGCCAATGAGCTTGGCGTCGATCGTCTGTCCCTCGAATTGACCGGGCAGTTCCGCAGCCGACGCACCGGCGCTGGCCAGTGCGACAACAATGGCTGCTGCCGAGGCGGCAGTAAGCAATCTCTTCATGACTTCCTCCCTTTGGGCGACCGCTCCGCCGATCCCCATGAGCACTCTCACATATGGGCGCTTCATTCATATGCAAACATTTAATTTACCAGCCGTCAAGCGACGAATTTGCTTTTCGCCCAAACCGTTCTTCGTATATGACAGGGTAAATTCACAGGGGAGGAATCATGTCCGACGACGAGGACAGCGATCGATACCGTGCGCCAGCGCTCGACAAGGGACTGGATATTCTGGAACTCCTTGCCGGCATCGACGGTGGGCTGACACAGGCCGAAATCGCCAAGGAGCTCGGCCGCAGCCCGAATGAATTCTACCGTATGCTCGATCGGCTGGTACGCCGCGGCTATGTCACGCGCCTCGACGGCGACCGTTTCTCGCTGACATTGAAGCTGTTCGGCCTGGCGCAGCTCCATACACCGGTGCGCCGCCTTGCCTCCTACGCCACGCCGATCATGCGCGAACTCGCCATGAAGACCCGGCAGGCCAATCAGCTCGCAGTGTTCGACCGCGGCGCCGCCGTGGTGATCGCCCAGCAGGAGGCTCCCGGTTATTGGGGCATCTCGATCCGCGTCGGCTCCCATATCGGCCTTTTCAATACCGGCTCCGGTCATGTGCTTCTCGCCTTCCGCTCACCGGAGGAACGCGCCATGATGATCACGGAATATGAGCGCCGGGCGGACGACACGGTCCAGCCGCCTGATTTCGATGCCCGCCTGGATACGATCCGTGAACGCGGCTACGAAATCATGGCCAGCGCACAGACGGCAGGGGTCTATAATCTTTCAGCCCCCATCCTCGCGCCCGACGGGCGGGCGCTGGCCGCGCTCACCTGCCCCTATATCACCCTCGTCAACGCGCCGAATGCGCCCGATATCGGACAGACCACGGAGCTGCTGGTGAAGGCGGCAAAGGCGCTTTCAGAGCTTGCAGGAGCGGGGGGTAGGGTAAACCGTGATGCATAGATTTGTTCGTTCAGCCGTTCACCCTCGTCCTTCGAGGCTCGCTTCGCTCGCACCTCAGGATGAGGGTGAAGAGACGCCGCGCTTCAGTAGCCCTCATCCTGAGGTGCGTAGTGAAGCGAAGCGGAACGCAGCCTCGAAGGACGAGGGCGCTTGGCCCTGATTTCTAGGGAGAGAGCATGTTCATAGACACCCATCTGCATATCATCGACCGGCAGGCGCTGCGCTATCCCTGGCTCGCCGGCGTTCCCCCTCTCGATCGGGATTTCCTCTACCGCCAATATGCGCAGGAAGCCCAGCGGGTCGGCATTAAAGCCGCCCTTCACATGGAGGTCGATGTCGCCCCTGAGGCAATCGGTGCCGAGACCGACTATATCCGCGGACTTTCGGCCGAACCTGGCAATCTAATCGTCGGCGCGATCTCCTCCTGCCGTCCGGAAGAGGCCGATTTCCCGGCTTTTCTCGAGCGCTGCAAGGCCGATCCCTTCGTCAAGGGCTTTCGTCGCGTGCTGCACGTCATGCCCGACGAACTTTCCGAGCAGGCGCTGTTCCGCGAAAATGTAAAGCTGCTCGACGGCAGCGGCCTCACCTTCGATCTCTGCGTCCTGCCGCACCAGATCCCGCGCGCCGCGGCTCTGGCCGACCTGGCCGCGGGGACGCAATTCGTGCTCGATCATTGCGGCGTCCCTGCCATCGCCGCCGGAGACCCGCACCCGTGGCGGGAAAATATCGCCGAAATCGCCAGCCGTCCCAATGTCGTTGCCAAAATCTCCGGCGTCGTCGCCTATGCCGATGCAGAAACCTGGAAAATCGAAACGCTCGCGCCCTATGTCGAGCATGTCATCGACTGTTTCGGCTGGGATCGCGTCGTTTGGGGCAGCGATTGGCCGGTCTGCACGCTGGGCGGCGGGCTTTCCACATGGGTCGCCGCCACCCATGCGCTCTTTGCCGGTGCAAGCGAAGACGAGCGGCGCAAGCTCTATTCGGAAAATGCGCGGAAGCTTTGGAAGCTCAGCCTGCCCGCCTGATCTATCCCGCCAGATGCCGGAAGGTCGCAATGACCTTTTCATAGAGGCCGCGCTTGAAGGGCACGATCAGCGAGGGCAGTTCCGCCATCGGCTTCCAGGCCCATTCGTCGAACTCTGCCGTGTGCCCTTGCGGCGGCGGATTGATGGCGATCTCGCTTGTCTCGCCCTCGAAGCGATAAGCGAACCATTTCTGTTTCTGACCGCGATATTTTCCCTTCAGCGCCACGCCGACCAGATGCGGCGGCAGATCGTAATGGATCCAGTCCGGCGCCTCGGCGAGAAGGGAAACCGTGTGGATGCCGGTCTCTTCGTAAAGCTCGCGCCGCGCCGCCACCTCGGCATCTTCGCCCTTGTCGATGCCGCCCTGCGGCATCTGCCAGAGCTGTAGCGCCCCATCCATCTCGTCGCCGGGGATGACGATGCGCCGCCCGGCCCAGACAAGGCCGTCACGGTTCAATACCATGATGCCGACACACGGCCGATAAGGCAGCGTCTCGGGATCCATGAGATCCTTGTTCTTTGCCATTGGAATCTCCGCCACAAAATCAGAAGCCTGTGCTAGTCCCTTTCGGGATCGCGGACAAGCGCGGAAACCGGCACGATCTCGATCCCGCGCGCCTTGGCCTCGTTCGCCCATGCCGCCACCGCCTCGACGGTCACGCCAAAGGCCGAGCCGGTTCCAATGGCGGCTCCCTTGGCGCGGGCGATGCGTTCCAGCTCGTCCAGTTTCTTCAGGATGGCGCCGCGCTCCTGCACCGTATCGATCGACAGATCGGCGGCTGCAAACGGCGTTGCCTGCTTCGATGCCACCGTCTCCGCCCGGCTGCGCGCCGAACCCCCATCGTCGAGATAAAGCAGTCCGCGCCGGCTGATCTCCTCCATCACCGGGGCCAGGGCTTCCGCATCCGCGGTGAACCGAGCGCCCATATAGTTCATGACGCCGGTGTAATTGGTGATGCGCGACAATGTCCAAAGCAGATCCGCGATATTCTTCTGCGCGCCGCCATCGATTGTCAGCGTGTGGCGGCCGGGATCGACTCGCGGATAGTCGAAAGGCTCGAGCGGAACCTGCATCAGGATCTCATGTCCGCGCCGGCGTGCGGCCTGCATCCAGCGCTGGAGGCTGTTTCCCTGCGGCGCGAAGGCAAGCGTCACCTCATCGGGAAGCTGGCGGATGGCATTCTGCGTGCCGGTCTGCGAGAGACCGAGCCCGCCGACGACGATGGCGATGCGTGCACCGCGGGCGCCCGACCATCCGCTTGCATAGACATCGAGAGGACGGCGGCCGTCGGGGCCGCGTATCGGCAGTGGCCCAAGCGACGAAGCCTCGACCAGTTCCGGATCAGGGAGATGCGCCACGCGCAAATTCTGTCCCGACTTCGACGGATCGCTGACGATGATATGGGACGGCGCCGCCATATCCGGCGTCACCTTGATGATTGCCGGACCGGACCGGGAGCCCTTGCCGCCAGTGGCGCTACCACCGGCAAGGGACCCTTTCGCCTCTGCCGCGGTGATTTCAGCGTCCGCAGCCGGTTGGATGGTCGAGGATTTGCGGAAATACCCGCTATTGCTGCTGGCAAAAAAGCTGGCGCTGAGGAGGATCACCGCCACGGCGCCGACAGAACCCAACCAGCGAAAAGCGCGGGACCGATCGGTCCCGCGCTTGTCCTGCTTCTTGTTTTGCCCCAGCGGGCTGTGGATGTCCGACATGCCCTTCAGCCAACCGCCCCCTGAGGCTGAATGGAAGCATGGCAATTAAGCCACGCTTCCGATGCTCATTTGTCCAAACCGACGGCGATCAGTTCGGCACGCCCTTGTTCGGATTGGGCGGGAAGGCCGCATTGGCCATTTCGCCGCGCAGAAGCTTGTAAGCTTCGTTGAGCTGGACGTCGTCCTTGGGATCTGGCGGCACATAGGCCGGCGAACCCGAGCCCTTGTCGTCTTCCTGAACGCCCTTGATGTGGCCTTTCAGCGCCGATTCGCCGCGCGTCACGTCCTGCCCCTTGAACTCATCCGGCAATGGCTGTTCGACGACGATATCCGGCGTGATGCCCTTGCCCTGGATCGACTTGCCCGACGGCGTGTAATAGAGCGCCGTGGTCAGCCGCAGCGATCCGTTCTCGCCGAGCGGGATGATCGTCTGGACCGAACCCTTGCCGAAGGACTGGGTTCCCAGAACCGTGGCGCGGCGGTGATCCTGCAAGGCGCCTGCGACGATTTCCGACGCGCTGGCCGAGCCGCCATTGACCAGAACGATCAGCGGCTTGCCATTGGTCAGATCGCCCGGACGGGCATCGAAGCGGGTAACATCCTGCGGATCACGGCCTCTTGTCGAGACGACCTCGCCCTTGTCGAGGAAGGCGTCGGAAACCGCCACCGCCTGATCGAGGAGCCCCCCCGGATTGAGGCGCATATCGAGCACAAAGCCCTTCAGCTTGTCCGCCGGAATCTTCGACTGGATGTCCTTGATCGCCTTCTGCAGATCGTCATAGGTCTTCTCGGTGAACGAAATCACCCTGATATAACCGATATCGTTTTCCACGCGGTAGCGCACGGCGCGCACCTTGACGATATCCCGCACGATCTTCAGCTTGATCGGCTTGTCCGCGCCCTGACGCACCAGCGTCAGCTCGATCGGTGTATTCACCGGACCGCGCATCTTGTCGACGGCATCGGTGAGGCTCATGCCGCGCACTTCGGTTCCGTCGATCTGGGTGATCAGGTCACCAGCCAGGACCCCGGCCTTGGAGGCCGGCGTATCGTCGATCGGCGCGATGACCTTGACCAGATCGTTTTCCATGGTCACTTCGATGCCGAGACCGCCGAACTCGCCCTTCGTCTGCACGCGCATGTCCTGCGCGGCCTCGGGGTTCAGATAGGACGAATGCGGATCGAGCGAAGTCAACATGCCGTTGATCGCGTTTTCGATCAGCTTCTTGTCCTCCGGCGGCGTGACATATTGGGCACGGACACGTTCGAAGATATCGCCGAAGATTGCGAGTTGCTTATAGGTGTCGCTGCCCGCCGCGTTGGCCGAAGAAGCCGGGGCTCCCTGCACCACAACCATCGCCGACGCTCCCAGAAGGGCGCCAGCGAAAAGAAGCGATAGTTTACGTATCATTTTGGGTCCTTCCAGAAAGCCGCACCGTCCACCACGGGGCCGGATCGACAGGTTTTCCATCTTTTCTAAACTCTATGTAGAGCATAGGCGCGCCATTTCCCACATCCATAGAAGCGGCATTTGCCAAAAGCTTTTCTCCCATGGTGCCTACCGGTTCGCCTGCCAACACGAACTGCCCCTGCGTCACATCGATTCTTTTCATCCCCGCGAGTACGACATGATACCCACTGCCCGCGTCCAGGATCAAGAGTTGTCCGTAAGAACGGAATGCACCAGCATAAAGTACAACGCCATCGGAAGGTGACGTAATCGTGGCATTGGCCGCAGTCTCGAGCATTTCTCCCATGCTGCTGCCTGTAATTTCGTCCTTATCGCCGAATTTTCTGCTGATCCTGCCCGCCGCCGGCAGCACCAGACGCCCGCGCAACGATGCGAAATCGGCCTGCGCCATCAGGCGGTTGGCATCAGGCTGGCGCTGCTCGGCCCGCTCCTGCCCTTCGGCCAGCCGCTCCTTTTCAGCCAGTCGCGCCGCCTCCGCTGCCTCACGCACCGCGTCCATCTGACTATCGAGCGATGCGATCAGGTCCTTCAGGCTCGTCGCCTTTTTTGCCAATTCTTCCGCATGCTTGCGCTCGGCGGCAAGCTCACCCTCCGACTGCACGTGAAGTTTCTTCTTTTCCTCCAGAAGCAGCGAAAGCCTGCGCTGTTCCTCGATCTGTGCGTTGCGCGTATCGGAAAGCCGTGCCTGCTCCTGGGTAATCGAGGCGGTGATGCGGCTCATCTCCTTCAGATCGCCCATCAGTTCCTGGGTCTGCTGGCGCATCTCCGGCACCACGGCTCCCAGAAGTACGGCGCTGCGAACCGATGCGAGCGCGTCATCTGGCCGCACCAGAATGGCGGGCGGGGGATTGAGTCCCATGCGCTGCAAGGCGGCAAGCACTTCGGCCAGAACCCCGCGCCGCTCCTTCAGCGAAAGTTTTATCCCATCCTCCTGCTCGCGCAGCGACACCAGCTTTTCGCCGATATCCTCTATATCCTGCGCCAGCTTCTTCTCGGTCTTGGCGGATTGGATCAGCGCGGCGGTGATGGTCACCTGGTCCTTCTTCAGCGCACCGATTTCACTGTCGAGCTTGGCGAGCTTTTCCTGCGAGAGCGAAAGCTCCCCGGTGACCCGCTCCAGTTCGCCGTCGGTTTCGGCGCGCCGCGTCTGCAGCGGCGCATCCTGTGCCAGCCCCGGGGCTGGAAGACCGATGCTCAGCCATGCCGCGCACAAGAATACCATACCGGTCACGCTCTTTCGCAAGGCGCGATTCCCGGAAGCGGTCTTCAATCGGTTCGGCGAACGGCAATTCATCTGTCATCATCGCCGCCCTGTATGGACGGCCCGGTCATGGTTTGTGGATTACATTATGCCCGGTTTCGTTAAGGAAGCATCAACCATAGTGCTCGGACAGCGACAATTTGCGAGCATGGAGGTCCGCATCACTCGACAAGCGCCGTGCGGATATTCCATCCCCCGAGATACGCCGGTCATTCTTGCGTTCGAATTTCACTCTTGCACAAGGAACCCGGTTGAAATGCGGGCACTCAAGCGCGATGATAGGGATGACCGGAGAGGATCGTCGCGGCGCGATAAAGCTGCTCGGCGACCAGGATGCGGGCGATCTGGTGCGGCCATGTCATGGCGCCGAGCGCCAGAACCAAATCGGCGCGGGCGCGCAGGCGCGGATCATGTCCGTCCGGTCCGCCGATCGCCAAAATGAGCTGCCGTTGTCCATCGTCGCGCAGCCGGCCTATCCGGCCCGCAAAATCTTCCGAACCCAGCATCTTGCCGCGCTCGTCGAGCAGGATCAGCCCGGCGCCGGCATCCAGCGCCTCGAACAGTCTCGCCGCTTCCTCCTGCTTGCGCTGGTCCGCGGTGGCGGCGCGACTTTCGACGACCTCCCCCACCCCGGAAAATTCCAGGCCGAGCGAAGACCCCGCCTTGGCGAAACGGTCGAAATAGCGGCCGGCCAATTCCCGTTCGGGACCGGCTTTCATCCGGCCCACGGCAAAAATACTGATACGCATGGCCTTCCCAACCTGATCCGGGCCAACCTGATCCGGAGCCGGCGCGAACGCCGGCGGCGTATCAGTGAACGGTTTCCGCCTCAAACTCACCGTCGAGATCGGGCGCGAGCCACATCTTTTCGATGTTGTAGAACTCGCGCACTTCCGGACGGAAGAGATGGATGATGATGTCGCCGGTATCGATCAGAACCCAGTCGCCATTCGTCAGCCCCTCGACCTTGGCATTGCCGTATCCGGCTTCCTTGAGGGTACGTAAGAGATGATCGGCGACGGCCGCAACATGACGATGCGAACGGCCCGATGCGATTACCATGTAATCGCCGAGCGCCGATTTTCCACGAATGTCGATGGGGATGATGGATTCCGCCTTGGAGTCTTCGAGACTGGCGAGGACCATTTCGAGGGCGTGGGATACGGACGCAAGCCCGCTGACCCCAGCCGTTGAAGGCGCAAACGCGTCCTTCTTCTGAATTGCTGTTCTCAGTGTCTTTCCTTTCCAATAAGAACAACGCCGCACGGCAAATACAAGCACCGCACCTGCTTAAGATAGGCAGAGTCCCATGGCGGTTTCAAGACCTATCGCGGATCAACATTACTTTCTGCTTATCTGATTTTGCCGTTGCGGATCGCAGTGGAGGAGAGCGACGAACGCGGGCCGTGGATGAATGTCCAGGCGGGAGCGCGGGAGCGTGCCAAAAGTGGCGCATCGGCCTCATCGACGCGGGCATAATAGAAGGTCTTCGTCAGGCGCGACGAGAGATAGGCAAGCGTCGAGCCCGGCCGGTCGACGACGGCGATCGGAAACGTCATGGCGATCTGGCGCCAGCGCTGCCAGCGGTGGAAACCCGCCAGGCTGTCGGCGCCCATGATCCAGACGAAATGAACGCCCGGATTGCGCGCCTTGATCAGTGTCAGCGTATCGGCGGTGTAGCGCACATGGTAAGCCGCCTCGAACGCCGTCACCTTGATGCGCGGGTCCTTGGCTGTTTTCTCGCTTTGCGCCAGGCGCTCTGCCAGCGGCGCAAGTTCGCTTGCATCCTTCAGCGGATTGCCTGGGGTCACCATCCACCAGATCTGATCGAGATCGAGCTGGCGCAGCGAGATTTCCGCCACCAGCGCATGGCCGGCATGCGGCGGATTGAACGATCCGCCGAACAGGCCGACCGCCATGCCTTTCTCGACATGCGGCATCCGCAGATAGGCCTGGTCTATGCCGGGATACTGCCGATGCAGCGGTAATCTCTGCGTCACGGTCGCGTCTGGCCGTTGCCGCGCACGCGGTATTTGAACGAGGTGAGCTGCTCGACGCCGACCGGCCCGCGCGCATGCATCTTGCCGGTGGCGATGCCGATCTCCGCGCCCATGCCGAACTCACCGCCATCGGCGAACTGGGTCGAGGCATTGTGCAGGAGGATAGCGGAATCGATCTCGTTGAAGAAGCGTTCCACCATCTTCGCATCCTCCGCGATGATCGCCTCCGTATGATGCGAGGAGTACCGGTCGATATGCCCGATCGCGCCGCTGATGCCGTCGACCAGCGCTATCGCGATGATCGCATCGAGATATTCGGTCGACCAGTCTTCCTCGCTGGCCGGCTTCGCATCGGGGAACAGGGCCCGGACCTCCGCGCTGCCACGGATCTCGCAGCCGGCATCCCGCAAATCTCCAAGGATCGGCACCAGATGCGTCGAAGCGACGGCACGATCGACCAGCAGCGTCTCCGCCGCGCCGCAGATCCCTGTGCGCCGCATCTTGGCATTCACGGCGATGCGCCGTGCCATGGCGAGATCGGCAGAACGGTCAATGTAAAGATGGCAGAGGCCTTCGAGATGCGCGAAGACAGGCACGCGCGCTTCCGCCTGGACACGCGCCACCAGGCTCTTTCCGCCGCGCGGGATGATCACATCGAGATTGCCGCCGAGCCCCTTCAGCATTTCACCGACCGCGGCCCGATCCGTCACCGGTACGATCTGGATTGCATCTTCCGGCAGCCCCGCTGCTTTCAAACCCTCAATCAACGCCGCATGGATGACAGCCGTCGATTGCGCCGAATCCGACCCGCCGCGCAGGATCACCGCATTGCCGGATTTCAGGCACAGCGCCCCGGCATCGGCGGTTACGTTCGGACGGCTTTCATAGATGACGCCGACAATGCCGAGCGGCGTGCGCACGCGCTCGATATGCAATCCGTTCGGACGGTCCCATTCGGCGATGATTTCGCCGACCGGATCCTTCAGTTCCGCGATCGCCCGCACACCATCGGCCATGGCGCGGATCCGGCCATGATCGAGCTTCAGCCTGTCCAGCAATGACGCCGCCAACCCCGCTTCCTCGGCATTGGTGATGTCGATTGCATTGGCGGCAAGGATTTCGTCCTTTCGCCGGATCAGCGCTTCCGCCATGCCGACGAGGGCGGCATGCTTGCGCTCGGCCGACGCGACGGCGAGTGGTCCGGATGCGGCCCGCGCTTTCGCGCCGATCTTGGCCATCAGGCTTGCGATATCCGTTCCGACTTCTGCCTTCGTCAGCATCATCCTGCCCTTCCGCCTATCCCTCGGCCATGCGCGGTTGGTCGCGCATTTTCATTCCACGCACCACAAGATCGTTGCGGTGGATCATCGCGGCACGCGCATCATAGCCGAGGATGGCCGTAATCTCATTGCTCTTGTGTCCCGCAATCCTTACGGCATCAGCCGCGTCATAGGCAACAAGGCCGCGCGCGACCTCCTGCCCGTCGAGGCTTAAGACCGCGACGGTATCGCCGCGCTGGAAGTTTCCCTCCACTGCGCGGACACCCGCCGGCAAAAGCGACTTGCCTGATCTGAGCGCCGCCAGTGCCCCCTCATCCACCACGAGACGGCCCGCCGGTTCCAGATTACCCGAGATCCACGTCTTCCATGCGCTGACCGGCGCCGTGCTTGGCTTGAACAGCGTCGAGCGTTCGCCGCCGTCGATGGCGGCAAGCGGATTGAGCCGCGTTCCAGAGGCGATGATCATCGCCGTTCCCGCCGCATTGGCGATCTTGCCCGCATCGAGCTTGGTCTTCATGCCGCCGCGCGAAAACTCGGAAGCCGCGGCGCCCGCCATCGCTTCGATCTCCGGCGTGATCGCCTCCACCACGGACAGAAACCGCGCATTCGAATCCATATGCGGCGGAGCGCTATAGAGCCCGTCGATGTCAGAGAGCAGGATCAGGAGATCGGCGCCCATCATCGTCGCCACCCGCGCCGCCAAGCGGTCATTGTCGCCATAGCGGATTTCGGTCGTCGCCACCGTATCGTTTTCATTGATGATCGGAACAGCCCCGAACTTTATCAGCGTCTCGATCGTGGCGCGTGCATTGAGATAGCGCCGGCGCTCTTCCGTGTCGGAAAGCGTCAGCAATATCTGCCCTGCGCGGATATTGCTGCGCTCCAGTACGTCGGCATAGGCCCTGGCGAGCGCGATCTGGCCAGCGGCCGCCGCCGCCTGGCTTTCCTCGAGCTTCAACGCGCCTTTCGGCATGGCAAGGACGGTGCGGCCAAGCGCAATGGCGCCCGAGGAAACCACGAGAACCTCGACGCCGGCAGCAGCAAACGCCGCTATATCCTGTCCAAGGCTTTCCAGCCATTGGCGTTTGAGCCCGCTTACGCGGTCGACCAGCAGCGCCGAGCCGATCTTCACCACAATCCGGCGATAGTGCTTCAGCGCCTTCAGTGTCATGATCGCCGTCTCACTCACCAGCTGCGGCGGCGGTGTCGCCTGCCTCAAGGGCCCTTGCCGCTTCGATGATCGCGGCAAGCTCCCGTAGCGCCTGCTCCAGCCCCTCGCGGCTGACGGCGGAGAGCAGAAGCGGCGTCCGACCGCAGGCCTTCTTCAGCGCCGCCAGCTTCTCCTTGCGTGCATCCTTGTCGAGCGTATCGATCTGCGACAAGGCGACGATCTCGGTCTTGGTCGTAAGCCCATGGCCATAGGCCTCCAATTCGCCGCGCACCGTTCGGTATGCCTTGGCGACATCCTCCTCCTGCGCCGAGACCAGATGCAGCAGGACCCGCGTCCGCTCGACATGGCCGAGGAAGCGGTCGCCGATGCCCACGCCCTCATGCGCGCCCTCGATGAGGCCCGGAATATCGGCGATGACGAATTCGCGCCCATCGATCCGCGCCACACCGAGATTGGGATGGAGCGTGGTGAAAGGATAGCCCGCGATCTTCGGCTTGGCCGCCGTCACACTCGCCAGGAATGTCGATTTGCCGGCATTGGGCAGGCCGACCAGCCCTGCATCGGCGATCAGCTTCAGCCGCAGCCAGATGGTCCGCTCCTCGCCCTCAAGCCCGGGATTGGCCCGGCGCGGCGCCCGGTTGGTCGAGGTGGTGAAATGCAGATTGCCGAACCCGCCATTGCCGCCCTTGGCGATGCGGTAACGCTGGCCGACCTCGGTCAGGTCGCAAATCAGCGTCTCATTGTCTTCCTCGAAGATCTGCGTGCCGACCGGCACCTTCAGCACCACATCGGCACCCTTGGCGCCGGTCATGTTGCGGCCCATGCCGTGTATTCCGGTCTTGGCCTTGAAATGCTGCTGATAGCGATAGTCGATCAGCGTGTTCAGCCCGTCGACCACTTCGGCCCAGACATCGCCGCCACGACCGCCATCGCCGCCATCCGGACCGCCGAATTCGAGAAACTTCTCGCGGCGGAAAGACACCGCCCCCGCCCCGCCATCGCCGGAGCGGATATAAATCTTTGTCTGATCGAGAAATTTCATGGTGTTGCAACCTTTTTGTTCGCCGACGCCTTACAGGAAAGAGGGGAGTAAGGGAATAAGTGAGTAGGGGAGTATGTTTTATTGTCACCTACCGCCCTATTCCCCTACTCCCTTACTTGTGCCAGCTGCGAAGGCCGATCCAGGTGCGCCGGTCGAGCGTGTAACGCTCTGTGGGCACATTTCCGGCGGCAAGCGAATCCATCATGCCCGTTCCGGCATACTGAAACCCGCTCTTGTGGATCACCCGGCGCGAGGCGGCATTGGTCACCCGGCAGGAGACATGCAGCCTTTCGATATCCGTGGCCCGAAATGCCAGATCGATCAGCGCATGCGCCGCTTCCGTGGCATAGCCCCGCCCCCAGAAGGGCTCGCCCAGCCAATAGCCGATCTCCAGCCCCTCGCCGTGCTTGTGGGAATGGATGCCGCAGCAGCCCATGAACACCCCGTTCTCCGCCATGGTGATGGCATAGACGCATTTGCCGATTTCGCCCGTTTTGGCACGGTTGACGAAATCGACCGCATGAGCGCGCGTATAGGGATGCGGCATACGTGAAAGCATCTCCGCCACGCGGATATTGTCGGCGAGATCGGCAATTGCATCCACGTCCTCATCGTGCGGCGGGCGCAGGACGAGCCTCTCGGTGACAAGAACGGGACAGTCGATCCGCCTTGAACTCTCTTCGTCTTCGTCCATTATTTCGGCAACCATTTTCAGTCCTCCAGATGCGAAAAGGGGAGATGGTGGCGTCCCATCTCCCCTTCGATCTTTTGGCTTGGATGCCAGACACCGGGTCCGATGGGACGCCGGTGCTTGGATGGAGCGCTACCGGCTTACTCCGCTGCCTCCGCCATCGGGTTTACCGATACGAAGGTACGTCCGTTGGTTTTCGTGCGGAAGGAAACCGAACCGTTCGACAGCGCGAACAGCGTATGGTCCTTGCCAACGCCGACATTGTCGCCGGCGTGCCACTTGGTACCGCGTTGACGCACGAGGATGTTGCCGGCGATAACCTTCTCGCCGCCGAACTTCTTCACGCCAAGGCGCTTGGATTCTGAATCGCGGCCGTTGCGCGACGAACCGCCAGCTTTCTTATGTGCCATCGGTGTTCTCCTTTAAACTCTTGGTTCACTCGGCCGACTTGGCCTTGGCTGCGGCCTTCTTCGGCGCTGCCTTGGCTTTCGGTGCGGCTTCGGTTGCCTCGGCGGCTTTCGCCGTCACGGCCTCTTCCTTCTCGGCTGCGGGCTTAGCAGCCTTGGCGGCAGGCTTCGCGGCGGCCTTCTTCGACGGCTTGGCACCGCCGGTGAGGATCTCCGAGATGCGGACCGTCGTCAGTTCCTGGCGATGGCCGCGGGTGCGCTTCGAATTCTGCCGGCGGCGCTTCTTGAAGGCGATGACCTTGCGGGCACGGCCCTGCTCGACGACCTCAGCCGTCACCAGGGCGCCTTCGACGACAGGCACTCCGACCGTGGCGGAAGCACCTTCGCCGACCATCAGCACTTCGCCGAACTCGACGATATCACCGGCAACGCCTGTAACTTTTTCGACCTTCAGGAGGTCGTTGGCGGCAACGCGATACTGCTTGCCACCCGTCTTGATGACTGCGAACATTTTTTATCCTTTCGGGTCGTTCGGTCCAGCTCTCATGCGCAAAACGCACGGGCTGTCTTTTTGTCAGTCGTGACAGTTTATTCGGAAAGGCCATCGGATTTCCGATATGGAAACCCTGAAACCCGCTAAAAAACGATCGGCGCGGAATCTCCCACGCCTAAAGTCGCGCGCTTATAAAAAGGAAACGGGCGGAGAGTCAAGAAATTTCCCTGCGGCCAGCGCACAATAGCACTTGTATATCGCGCCCATGCCCGCTATCTAGCCCACCGCACATTCAGCAGTCGCGTGAAACTGCCTGAGCGGACATTAGGAAGCAAATTGTTTCGTGATGCCCGCCGCACCGCGGAGAGGTGGCTGAGTGGTTGAAAGCACCGCACTCGAAATGCGGCATAGGGGCAACTCTATCGGGGGTTCAAATCCCTCCCTCTCCGCCATTAAATCCCGTAATATCAATATATTACATAGAATCCCCCTATATGAATCCGACTGGTGGCACGGTCCAGCGATCACATTTGATCACAGGGCCACGAAAGAGGCGCGCGCTATCGCAATCGCACGAAATGATTCCTCACGCTATACGCATTATATCCCTTTGATCGGCTGATCTAAGCATCATACCTCAACGCCTTGCGCACCTCATCATGGCATTCCAGCAAGATAGCTGGACAACATTTCTCAGATTACTGCCAATCATCTCGCACGACCAGATGCTGCAATGCAGCACCGGCCCTCTATTACATTGCCTCCTCACAATAAACGGCTAGGTTGTATGTGTAATTGACCAAATCAATTACAGCGCGTACTTCCATTGCACGTTTTCAACCGGGACGGCGCAATGCGAGATTTCGCGATTTCAGGAATACTTGCCGGAAGTCTGATGCTGCTGCCGAGTGCTCATGCGCAGGAGGTCGCCTCGGCGGCGGTCGCGCCGCCGCTGGATGTCAATGGGAGAATCACCCGCGCATTCGAAGCCGTGCCGGCCACTTTGCCACGACCCGCAATAGACGCGACCGTCGCCGCATTGAGGCCCGACGCCGGATGTCCGCCGGCCGACGGCGAAAGCGTCAAAAAGGCGGTGCGCGCCATCGCGCGGGAGGAAGGTGTCGACCCTGACATGGCCGACGCTGTCGCATGGGTTGAAAGCCACTACGGCACTATCCGCCAGCCATCGCCGGCGGGCGCGGTCGGCATCATGCAGCTCATGCCGCAGACGGCGAAGGAATTCGGCGTCACTGACCGCTGCGATATCGAAGCCAATATCCGCGGCGGCATCAGATATCTCAAGCAGCTCGGCGCTGAGTTCCGCGATCCCCTGCTTGTGCTGGCCGCCTATAATGCCGGTCCTGCCAATATCTACAAGAAGCGCGGAATTCCCGAGTTCAGCGAGACCGAGAACTACATCGTCAAAGTTCTCAACCGCTGGAAGTTTTCGACAAAGCCCGCTGCGGCAAATCCGACAATTCCCGAACCGATCAATTCCCAGAACGGAGAAGCGACAACAGATGCCTGGAAAGACGGTCATGTTATCGAAGTGGAGTAAATTCGTGCTCAAGCTCGCCGCCGCTTCGGCCATTGGCCTGTTGCTGCAATCAGCCAATTCCTTCGCCCAGAGCACCGGTTCGACGCCGATCGATAGCGTACTGACATGGATCATCGGCACCCTTGAAGGGGGTATCGCCAAATCCTTCGCCATCATCGCGGTAAGCTTCCTCGGCTTCATGGCCATGACGGGACGCCTTTCATGGCAGCTTGCCGGCTCCATCATCATCGGCATCGCGCTGGTCTTCGGCGCCGAGAAGCTGGTGATCGCCGTCAGAGATACGGTATCCTAAATGGAAGACGACCTCCCCATCCTGGAGCCGGTCAGCCTGGCGCTCACCCGTCCCCCGGTGAAATGGGGAGTGCGCTATGAAGTTTTTGCCCTGAACGGCATGGTCAACGTCATCGTCTTCATCGCCTCCGGCAGTTTTCTGCTGCCCATTGCTACGGCACTTCTGGTGCATGGGGTCGCTGCCTATCTGTGCCAGCGCGATCCCTACATGTTCCACATTCTGGAACGCTTTCTCATGTCGAAGCGCGCCATCAGAAATCTCCGATTCTGGGGCGCCAGGAGCTATTCGCCATGAGCATCGATGCCGACCTGAAATTCGGCAGGCAGCGCGCCCGGGAAATGGGCGTCAAGGAGCATGTCCCCTATCTGCGCCACGTCGACGATCACGTGCTGGTGACCAAATCCGGCTTCCTCGCCTGCGTCGTCCAGATGGGCGGCTTGCCCTTCCAGACCATGGACCAGGCCGAGATCAATGCCCGCGCCTTCAACAGGAACACCACCTTTCGCAATCTGTCGACATCGCGCTTCGCGCTCTATGCGACGGTGATCCGCCGCCATGTCGAGCCGAAGCTGGACGGCGATTTCGACAATGTTTTCGTGGCCGATCTCAACCGCCGCTATATGGACGAACTCGCCCGCAAGAACCTCTTCGTCAACGAGGTCTATCTGACGGTCGTCCGCCGCACCATGATCGGCAAGATCGGCTGGGTCGACAAGGCCTTCGACGCGTTCAGGCTTTCTTCCGCCGGCGAGGAGACGCGTGAGGAAGCGCTGAAGGAACTGCATGACATGGCGGATGGCATGGTGCAGGATTTCCGTGCCTATGGCGCGCGCAAGCTCGGCCTGATCGAGCGGCGCGGCTCCATCTTTTCCGAGCCGGCGGAATTCATCGCCAAGATTCTCGCCGGTGGTGCGGAAGTCGAGATGCCGCTGCCGCGTATGAGCCTCGCCGAAGCGGCGCCGACGCGGCAGCTCTTTTTCGGCCGCAACGCCATCGAGATCAAGAATGCCGGCCAGACCGCCTCCAAGGTCGCCGCCATGATCTCGGTGAAGGAATACCCCCCCTTTACGGCGCCGGGCGGGCTCGACGGCCTCTTGCGCCTGCCGCACGAATTCATCCTGACGCAGTCCTTCGCCATCGAGGACCGTGTGACGGCGATGAAGACGATCCGCAAGATCGGCAATCAGGTCATGGGATCGGACGAGGGCGGCACCTCGGTGGAGGATTCCGTCCATGACGGCCTCGACAAGCTCGCACAAGGCGAGGTCGTCTTCGGCTATCATCATCTGTCGGTCTGCGTGCTGGCGCCGACGATGCAGGGCCTCAACCGCGCGATCTCCGACGTGCAGTCGGAATTGTCGCGGCTGTCGATCGTGCCCGTTCGCGAGGCGCTCAATTCCGAAACTGCGTTCTGGGCGCAGCTACCAGCCAATTTCAGCTATATCGCACGCCGGGCGCTGATCTCTTCGATGAACTTCGCCGGCCTTTTCTCCGGCCATAATTATCCCTCCGGCCAGAAGGACGGCCTTCACTGGAAGCGCCCGATCGCGCTTCTTGAGACGACCAGCCAGACAGCCTATCACTTCAATTTCCATGTCGATGATGTCGGCAATTTCACCGTCATAGGGCCGACCGGCTCCGGCAAGACAGTGGCCCTGTCCTTCCTGCTGGCGCAGGGCATGCGCATAGAGCCCAGGCCCAGATGCGTCTTTTTCGACAAGGACCGCGGCGGGGAAATCTTCGTGCGCGCGCTCGGCGGACGCTATGAGATCCTGCGGCCCGGCGACCCCACCGGCTTTGCGCCCTTGCAGCTGGACGATACGCCTGGTAACCGCACCTTTGTCAACGAGTTGCTGCAATATCTCCTGAAACCCGATCACGGCTCGCTCGATGCCGCCGAGATCCGGGTGATCTCCAACGCCGTCGACCAGATTTTCAAGATCGAGAAAACCGAACGCGTCCTTTCCATGCTGCCCGAGGTCCTGCGCGGCCGCCTCAAACCGGGGATGAACGATCTGTCGCAACGCCTGGAGCCATGGATCGATCCGAAATCCAAGGGCTGGCTGTTCAACAATACGCGCGATGCGCTCGATTTTTCCTCGCCGGTCATCGGTTTCGACATGACCGATATCCTCAACGACCCGAAGACCCGCACGGCGGCGCTGCTCTATATGTTCCATCGCATCCAGGACGTGCTGACCGGCGACCCCGCGATGATCTTCCTCGATGAAGGCTGGAAGCTGCTCGACGATGACGTCTTCGTACAGTTCATCAAGAACATGTTGAAGACCATCCGCAAGCTCAACGGCATCATCGGTTTCGGCACGCAATCGGCCGCAGACGTGGTCGATTCGGCCATCGCCAACACGCTGATCGAGCAGACGACGACGAATATCTTCTTTCCCAACGCCAAGGCCGATACGCGGTCCTACCGCGACTATTTCAAGCTGACGGCCAAGGAATACGGCTTCGTCAAGAACACCGCCAAGGAGAGCCGCTCGTTTCTCGTCAAGCACGCCAGCGATTCCATCGTCGCCAAGCTCGACCTGTCGGCAATGCCGGAACTGATCAAGGTCCTGTCCGGCCGGGCCGAAACCGTGCGCGAATGCGAGCGGCTGCGCAGCGAATATGGAGACGACCCTGCAGCATGGCTGCCCCATTTCTGCGGATGGTCGGCGGAAGAAAGCGACTGATACGGACAATATAGTTTTCACTATTTCATAGGAGTAACGACATTGATGAACAAGATATTTTGCTCAGTATTATTTTCCTTCCTCGTAAGCGGAAGTGCAAATGCACAGGTTGCCGTTTTTGACGGTCCAGCGGAAGCATCTCTTGGGTTAATTAACGGAGATACAAAACAAATAAAAACAGACACGACATCAATTATGAGCAATACGGACGACATCAAGAAAACCAACAAAAATATACTTAAAGGAATCACAAAAGGTAGAGATACGAAGATGAAATCCAGCGGTAAATCGACGGGAAAGACACCCTCGGCCAAAGCAGCTACGCAGGGCTCCGCGAGATGGACCAAGCAGCAGATCAACGCTGCGAAAGGCATCATGTACGGCCTCAGAGCCGGGGACCAGATCATCGATCTGACGGTGCCGGAGGGTTCAGCCCTTGCCAAGGCGAACAAGGTCTACACCGGTTCCGTAGACCTTCTCGAAACGCTCATATTGATCGCCGAGGTAGTATCCAATGACATTGCTTTCCGTGAGCAGGAGATGCAGCAAGCATCCCAGCAGGTCGGCAAATCGGACGACATCAAAGGCTCCATGGACCAAAACACGTTTATGCTGGTTGAAACCAACAGGACGCTCAACCAGTTGGCCAGCCTGCAAAACTATTCGCTTTCTTCGGCAAATGCGCAGATGCGCAATGATCTTATCAGACGGCAAGACACCACGAAGATGCTTACCTACAAAGCTGTAAACCCATTTTACTAGAAGTATTCTCCGGAGAAACCTCCACCCCCCCCCCCCATGGATTCTGCCATATTTTAAGCAATTTGAATCGGAAAGGCGTACATGAAACATCTTTTTGTTCGTCGGCGAAAAGAGTTACCACTTCGCATTTTCATTCTCTTGATATTGGCTGCAGCCGCGAGCTCATGCGCCGGAAGAGAGCTGAAGGCGCCGTGCGGCCCGTTGACGAGCTATGCCGAGGCCGGGTGCGGGCCGGCCAAGCCGGTCAACGCGATCTTCAGTCTCGCGGATGCAGATCATGCCTGATACCGGCCCCACGATCATCGCTTCTTTCCTTTCCGCGGTCGATCGCGCCGACAGATCTTTTGTCGAAAAGCTCTATTCCGGCATCGCCACCGAGTTGACCGGATTTTTCACCGCCCTGCTCACGATCTATGTCATCTGGTGGGGCTATTCGATCATATCCGGCACCGCGACGGCCTCGCCGCTGGAAGCGGCAGAGCGCCTTGCCAAGGCCGCCTTCATCTATTGGATCGCGCTCAATTGGGCGCCGTTCTCCGACACGCTTTACACACTTACGCAGAGTATACCTGAAATATTGTCTAGATACGTCGTGAAGATAATCTCATTAACGGTAGACACAGAGGTAAACAATACTGATATACACGAAATGCTTAGCTGGATCTACACGACGACGCTCCAGCTTCCGAACAGTCTTTACATTGGGACGGCGCAAGATACGTTTGCCGGCCTTTTATCTCTCGCTGTCATCGTGCTGACCCTGCTGTTCCTCGGCGCAGCGCTTGCGGGGATCATCATCGCCAAGGTCATGCTCAATATCGTGCTGGCGCTCGGCCCCGTCTGGATCATCCTGGCGCTCTATAATTATTCCTCGCGGTTTACTGCCGGCTTCCTTGCGATCATCGCCAATCTGATGATCCAGCAGATCCTGATCTACGGGTTTCTCGGATTTTACCATCCCCTCGTCATCAAATCGCTGGAGGCGACGAAAATGGCCGTAAGCGGCGAATCCGCGTTCGCTTACGTAATGCCGCTGATGCTGGTCATGATGGTCGGTTTCTACGTCCTCATCCGGCTCCCGGCACTCGCTTCGGTCATCGCCGACAGGGCGCAGCATGCCGGTTCGCTCATGACCGCCGCCATCGCGCGTTCCAGCACCGGCTGGTGGCACCGCGCGTCGGATGCGGATGCCGTCAGGCCTATATTCGTTTCCGCCGCCGACCGTGAAGCGGCCCGCACCAGCATCCAGCGCGAAGCAGCACGCAATTCAGCCGCAGCACTTTGATCTCAGGACATATTTTTCGAAACCACCAAATCGATTTTCAGAAGAATAATGGGGAGCCCCCAACGTGCAAAATCCGGACGTGCCGAATGAAAATACGACGTCTTCCGTCGACCCGCGATATTACAGCGCCGGTGCAGCCTGGGAGGATGAAACCCACCGCAATCTGCGGCGCTCGCGCACATTTGCCTGGCTGCTGACCACCGCATCCTTTCTCATTGGCATCGCGTCGCTCTCCGCGCTCGTCATGCTTCTGCCGCTTAAGCAGTTCGAGCCCTATGTGGTCGAGGTCGACAAGACGACGGGCTATCTGGAAATCGCGCGTGCGCTCAAACCCGGCGATCTCTCGCAAAACGAAGCCGTCACGGCGGCAAATATCGTGCGCTATATCAGAGCGCGCGAGACATATGATCCAGGGCAGCTCAAATATAATTTCGATCTGGGGCAGCTTTTATCCACCAATATCGCCGCCGCCGATTTGTATAACGAGTTCTCGCCCGGCAATCCCTCCTCGAAGGACAAGGTCTATGGAACCGAGACGCAAGTCGCGGTTTCCGTGAAGTCGCTGTCTTTCCTCAACAAGAACACCGCGACAGTCCGCTTCTTCACCGATGAAAAGCGTGACAACAGCACCCGTCGGCAGCATTGGGTGGCTGTGGTGAAGTTTCGCTACACCAGCGTACCGCTCAAGAACGAATACCGTTTCGACAATCCGCTCGGCTTTCAGGTCGTGGAATATCGTCGCGATCAGGAATCCCTTCCCGCCGAGCATCCAGCCGGAGGGACCGGACGATGAGGCGTATGCTCATGAGACACGCGGTTGTCAAAACGGTGCTTGCGGCAGCCATCGGTCTGGCGCTTCCCGCAGTTGCATCGGCGCGCGACCAGCGCATCCGCTATGTCACCTTCAGCAACGACAATGTCGTCGGCATCGATGCCGGGCTCGGCGTGTCGACCATGATCCAGTTGAGCCCGAACGAACATATCGAAACGGTCTCTGCCGGCGATACCGTCGGATGGTCGATCGTGCCCAAGAAGGGTTCGGCAATTCTCTTCGTCAAGCCGCTGGTCGAGAGGGCCGAGACCAATGTCAACATCGTCACCGACAAGCGGCTCTATTCGCTGCTCCTCAGGAGTTCGCAAAGCGCCTCGGTCCGGACGGCCTTCCAGGTCCGGTTCAGATATCCCGATGAGGATGTCAACGCCCGCCTTCTGGCGCTCGCCCAGGAAAGCGCCCGCAATCCGTCGCTGAAGAACATCAATCGGGCCGATCTCAATTACGACTATTCCTACAAGGGCGATGACACGCTGAAACCGCGTGTCGCCTTCGATGACGGCAAAAAGCTGTTCCTGCAGTTTTCAGGCGATGTGCCGGCGATTTTCGTGGTGGAGTCCAAGCGCCGCGAATCCCTCGTCAACCTGCGCACCGAAGGCGAATACACCATCGTCGACAAGGTGGCGCCGCAATTCACCCTGCGCGCCGGCGACAAGACGCTCTGCCTCTATAATCGCCAGTCGCGGCCGCTGAATGCCGATCCGATCGAGCAAATCTACGGCCCGACCAGGATCGGCAAACCGGGCAGCGGACCATTGTTCGGAAGGAGGGATCGCTGATGCCGGATATCAATCACAATGATCTTGACGGCGGCAGCGTCGTCTCCCGCCGCAATGCCGGCTTTGCCGGAAGGATCGGCGTCGTCGTCATCGGCATCCTGCTCGCCGCCGGCCTTGCCTATATCAACTGGCCGGATTTCTTCGGTCACGATACCCTCAACGGCGATGATGAATTCGGCACGGGCCAGTCCTCCGTCAGCGATCTGCGCCCGTCATTCGAACAAAGCGAGGCGCCCGCCACGCTCGCATCTCCTTCCGCCAATGTGGACCAAACGGTCGAGGCCGGCAGGGATCTCGATGCCGAGCGCCGGCTGCTCGAGCAGAAAATGCGCGAAGCGGAGGAGGCGCGGCTGCGTGAAGAGGCGCGGCAAAAAGCGGAAGCCGAGCGGCTGCGGCGTGAAAAAGAGCAACAGGCGCTATGGGAGCGCCTGCGCTCCAGCCAGATCATCACCGACGCAACGGAAGCGGCCCGACCTGATAACGCCATGTCGCTCCTGCCGGACGGGCAGCTTGTCCCGGTGCCGGGCGCCGACACCGATGCGAACAAGGCCTTCCTGGCGCAGGCCGAAGCGCACAGCAACGCCATGGCCAAGGCCACGCGCAATCAGCGCACCGATGCGCTCATCGCCGAGGGCACCGTCATTCGCGGCTTCCTCGAAACCGCCATCAATACCGATCTGCCCGGTCTGGTGCGGGCTGTCGTGCGCGAGAATGTCCGCTCGCTCGACGGCAGGCGCATCCTCATCCCCAAGGGCGCCCGGCTGGTCGGCGAATATAAATCGGGTCTGGAACAAGGGCAGACCCGCGTCTTCATCGTATGGAACCGCATCATCCGCACCGACGGCGTCTCGGTCGATATCGGCTCGCCGGGCGCCGATAATCTCGGCCGCGCCGGCATGCCCGGCCGGGTCGACAAGCATTGGCTGCAGCGCTTCGGCTCGGCCATCATGCTTTCGGTCATCGACAGTGGGATCGGCTATGTCTCGTCGCTCGGCAACAAGAACAACAGCGGCACGCAAATCACCGTCAATACCGGCCCGCAAGCGGCCGGATCAGCGACATCGAGCCTCGGCAAGATCGCTGAACAGGATTTCAAGCGAGCCTCGAAGATCCCGCCGACGATCCACGTCGACCAGGGCTCGCCCGTCGTCATCCTCGTCCACCGCGATCTCGATTTTTCGGAACTCTATGCCGATCCGGTGCAGCAAGAACTGGCCCGGCTCAGGCGAGGCGGCAGGCCGCGCCGGGCCATCGACCCGGTTCCCCTCTATATGACGCCGAAAGACAATTGGTTTCCACCGATACCCGAGAACTGAGGCTGACGCGATGAACATGCTCGCCGGCGCACGGCACGAGATCGACATATGGGCGCGCTTCCCCATCCTGCGCATGGAACTGGAACCGCTGCAGCGTTTCCTGCAGGAGGAAAACGTCTCGGAACTGTCGATCAACCGGCCCGGCGAGATATTCATCGAACGTCTCGGCGCAAACGAGATGGAGCGGATCGGCGACAGGAGCCTCTCGGCGAAATGGATCGCCAATCTCGCAACACTCGTCGCCGGTTCGACCGACCAGATCGTCAACGAGGAAAGGCCGGTTCTGTCGGCGGCGTTGCCGAGCGGCGAGCGCATCCAGTGCATCCTGCCGCCGGCTGCGCCCGATGGCGGCGCCATATCGATCCGCAAGCAGGTCATCAAGGATATGACGCTCAACGATTATGCCGCGGCCGGCGCATTCGACGATACCCGCATGGGCGGCCATCTCGGCCTTTCCGCCGAGGAGCATGAATTGATCGGTATGCTTTCGGGCGACCCGATGTCGTTCATCGCGCAGGCCATCCGCAACCGCATTTCCATCGTCGTGTCGGGTGGAACCTCCACCGGCAAGACCACTTTCCTCAATGCGCTTTTAAAGCTGATCCCGCCGGGCGAGCGGATCATCACCATCGAGGATACCCGCGAACTGAAACCGGTGACCGCGAATTCGCTGACGCTTTTGGCATCGAAAGGCGACCAGGGGCTCGCCAGGGTCGATGCCCAGAGCCTGCTCGAAGCAGCCCTTCGCATGCGGCCGGACAGGCTACTGCTCGGCGAATTGCGCGGCGCCGAGGCCTTCGCCTTCCTGCAGGCGATCAACACCGGCCACCCCGGATCGCTCACGACGGTGCACGCCAACTCGGCCCGTTCGGCCTATGAGCGCCTGGCACTGATGGTCATGCAGGGCGGGGTAAAGCTCTCGCGCGAGGAGATCATGGATTACCTCAAGGAGGTGATCCCGATTGTCATCCAGCTTTCCCGCCGGGAAGCCGGACGGCGCGTCATCAGCGAGATCAAGTTCACCAAGGCCGAAACATTCGGAGCCCACCAGGAATGACGATACGCTTCATCTGGCTCCTGTCGCTGCCGATCCACATCATCCCGTTTCCGCTCCAGGCAGCGCCTGGCGAGGCCGGCAATCCGATGTGGCCGTCCGGCTATGTCTGGGACTGCACGGCGGTGTCGAAAACCGTCTGCGAACGCGACAATAAATGCCATGCCGCCAAACCGGATCAGAAAGGAATCTTGCTTGATTACAATCGCAGTCAGATAAGCTTCGGCCCGGATGCCGTGAAGATCAGACGCCACTACGCCCAGACGGTCACCGGCAGTCCCCTTCAGGCGGAAGTCAAGGTCGAACTTGCAGACAACCGCGTGCTCTGGCTGACCCCCGTCGACGCCAGCCGGGTATTCTCGACTATCTGGGCCGGAGCGCTGATCGAGCCAAAAGGCGGGGTCGTTCTTTCCATCACCTCCAGCATCTTGTGCAGCCCGATGAAAGACTAAGGGGGAGATATTTCCACCACCAAAACATATTTCATAATTATAATGAGTAATATTGATGAAAGATCGAAGAAAATTACTTCCAACGGAAGTTTACTATGATTCCATCTCCAAACAATATGATAGTATATTCACTGATCCCATCAGTCGATCGGAAGATGCTGTCGTAAAGGCTATCCTCGACAGAACCATAATGCCTGATGCAAGCGTGCTCGACTGCGGCTGCGGCACCGGCCTTGGAAGAGCCATGACCGCTGATATCACAGATGATTATCTCGGGATCGACATCTCGGAGGCGATGTTGATGCAGGCCCGCCGAAATCATCGCCTCAATGATCGGCGCGAACGCATGTTCTTGAATGCCGACATGGCCAAGCTGGATTTTCTTGACGACGACAGCTTTGATTGCGTCATATCGCTCAACGGTGCTTTCTCTCACGTGACGGACGCACAAGCGGCGGCTGCCGAAATGATGCGGGTGCTCAAACCAGGCGGCACGCTTCTGGTGATGGTCTATTCGCGTTATGCGCTGTCACGCCTGAGAAAATTCTGGCGCAACGGGCTATGTGGCGCAGAAGGCCCATACGCCATCAGGAATGCCGATAGGGACTGCACCTCCTGGGCCCGGTTTTATACGCCGAAAGAACTGAAACGCTGTTTTGGCGCGCTGGTGGAGGTGAGGACCATTCCGCTCAATATCATCCCCGACAATTTCTGCCGCCGCCGCCATATGCGCAAGCTCATTGCGCTGATGACGTTCGAAGCCAGGCTTCCCGGCTTTCTGCACGGCCTCGGCCATGCCCTGATATTGACGGGTGTGAAACGGTAGGGCCAATCAGGCCATCTGATCCAAAGCCTCGCGCTGTTTGTGCATGGCGAGGAAAATGCGGTAGTCGCGATCCAGCGCTTCACGCGCCTCTGGCGATGGGTTGCGCTCCAGTCCGCCTTTCTGCATTCCGGCGCAGGCGGCGGCCAGATCGGGATAGAGCCCGGCGGCGGTTGCCGCAACCATGGCGGTGCCGAGCAGCATGGCATCTTCGGCCTGCGGCTCGATCACCGTACAGCCCGTCGCATCGGCATAAAGCTCCATCAGGAGCGGGTTTTTGATATGGCCTCCGGTCACATGCAACGTGTCGATCGTATAGCCCTTGGCATTCAGCGCTTCGAGAATATGGCGGACACCCAGTGCGATCGCGACGGCGGTCCGCCAATAAAGCCGGCAGAGACTGTCGAAGGAGGCGTCGAGCGTCAGGCCGCTGATCACGCCGACCGCATGCGGGTCGGCAAGCGGTGAACGGTTACCGTGGAAATCCGGCAGCACATGCAGCCGCCCTGCAAAGCCGGTGCCTTCCTCGGTGCGCAATTGCTGAACCCGCTCGGTGATGCGCTGATGCATGGCGGCATCAGGCTCGCCGCCCGCCCCATGCCAGCGGATGATATGATCGAGAAGCGCACCTGTGGCCGATTGGCCGCCTTCGTTCATCCAGCAATCGGGAAGCACGACACCGGAATAGGGCCCCCATACGCCCGGCGTCGGACGCGGCGCCTGCGAGAGCGCCATGACGCAGCTCGACGTTCCGGCGATCAGCGCCAGATGCCGGTCGATCTCGGCGATATTGCCGGCAAAGCCGCCGAGCACGCCCAGCGCACCGGCATGCGCATCGATGAGACCTGCACCAACGCGGGCTGTACGGCTCAAGCCCAATTCCCTGGCCGCCTCCTCGGTGAGCGATCCTAAATCCTTACCGATGGGGCTTGCCTTTTGCGGCAGGCTGCCCTTCTCCCGCATGTCGGCGATGCCGACCTTATCGAAGAAATCTTGGCTCCAGCCCGGCTCCTCATGGGCGAGAAAGGCCCATTTGCAGGTCAGCGTACATTGCGAGCGCTCAAGCGAACCGGAAGCCTTCCAGCTCAGATAATCGGCAAGATCGAGGAAATATCCGGCCTCCTCCCAGGTTTTCGGCAGATTGCGCTTCAGCCACATCAGCTTCGGCGTCTCCATCTCGGGCGACATGACGCCGCCGATATAGTCGAGGACGCGATGCCCCGTCGCCGTGCATTCGTCAGCCTCGGCCAGCGCCCGATGATCGAGCCAGACGATGGTATCCCAGCGGTTCTCGCCGCTGGGCGAAACGGTCAGTGGATCGCCCTCTCGGTCGCGCACCACCAGCGAGCAGGTGGCATCGAAACTGATGCCGGCCACATCCTCCGCCGCGATCCCCGCCTTGGCGACGGCGGCGCGCACGGCCTGGCAGACTGCCTGCCAGATATCCTGCGAATCGTGCTCGGCGAAATCCGGCTTCGGCCGATTCATCAGGATCGGGTGTTCGGCGCGGCCGAGAAGGTCGCCGCTGCGCGAGAAAACGCCCGCCCGCGCACTTCCGGTCCCGACATCGACCGCCACGAGTCTATCGCCCATCATCAGACCTCCTCAAATGATTCAAAGGAACATAACGCATGCATGTGAAAGGTGGGAACTGTTTGCGCCGCGGCCGGGGAATAAACCCGATATACCGCGCTATGCCCTGAGGGAAGAATGCAGCATGTCAGGCAGGCGCGCCATCTCGTCGAACATGCAATCAGGTGCCAGCAGTCGCAGCGTGTCGCGATGGCTCTTTCCGCCCGCATGTCCGCCGCCGACGAAGGCGAAGACATCCATCCCCGCAGCCTTTGCCGCCTGCACCCCCGCCGGGCTGTCCTCGATGACGAGACAATCCTGCGGCGGCACATTCATCATACCGGCCGCATGAAGAAACAGATCCGGCGCGGGCTTGCCCTTTTCGACCATGGTGGCGCTGAAAATATTCGGCTCGAAACGATCGAGCAGGCCCGTCACCGACAGGGAAAGACGGATACGCTCCGGCTGGCTGGAGGACGCCACGCAGAACGGCACATCCAGCCGGTCGAGCGTATCGGCGATCCCCGCAACAGGCTTCAATTCGGCGTGGAACACCTCGTAGAGCCTCGCCCGGCCATTCTCCAGCGCCGCATGGGTGAGATCGACCTGGAACTCCTCGCTCAATATCGCAGTGATGGTGCCAAGGCTCCTGCCGAGGAAGCGTTCATAGGCCTCTTCGGCATCCATCGTTAGGCCGGCATCGGCGAGCGTTTCGATCAACACCCGTATCGCCAGCGGCTCGCTGTCGACCAGCACGCCGTCGCAATCGAAAATGACAAGACCAGGATCGATCGCCTTCACATCCCTCATATGATCACCAGCAGGTATAGCCGCCATCGGCGTTGACGATGGACCCCGTTAGCAGGCTTGCCGCATCGGAGGCAAGAAAGTGCACCACCGACGCGATTTCGTCGGGCTGGCCGACCCGCGCCATCGGCGTCATTTCGATCCATGTCTTGTACATCTCGGGATTTTCCTCAATGCCGAAGGCGGTGAGCGGCGTTTCGATATAGGTGGGCGCCACCGCATTGACGCGCACGCCGCGCGCGCCCCATTCGGCGGCAAGCGATTTGGTCAGATGATGCACCGCCGCCTTTGATGCATTATAGAAAGCCTGCGGCTGCGGCTTGTTGACGATGAAACCCGACATCGAGCCGATATTGACAATCGATCCGTTGCCCTGCTCCAGCATCTGCCGCCCGAAGGCGCGGCAGCACCAGAACACGCCGTCGAGATTGACATCCATGTGAAAGCGCCAATGTTCGTCGCTCGTATCTTCGGCGCGCACGTCGCTCTTCGCCACACCGGCATTGTTGACCAGGATATCGACGCGGCCATGCTCCTTGACGATCTTGGCCACAACCGCATCGACATCCCCCGATTTGGTGACGTCGAGCGTCACGCCATGCGCCTTGATGCCGAGCTTCTTCAGTTCAGCGACGATGGCCTCGACGCGTTCGGGCAGCATCTCGGCGACGATGACGGTCGCGCCGGCCTCGCCCAACGCCTGGGCGCAAGCCGCGCCGATGCCCTGCCCGCCGCCGGTCACGACGGCGACCCGACCATCGAGTTTCAGTTTTTCCATATACATCGGTATGCCCTTTCAGCTCATCCAATTGCCGCCGTCGACATTGTAGGTTTGTGCGACGACGTAATCACTCTCAGGCCCGGCGAGGAAAATCGCCATGCCCGTCAGATCTTCGGCCTGCCCCATGCGCCCGAACGGCACGGCCGCTCCGGCCAAGCGCTTCTTCTCGCCCAGCGGCCGATTCTCATATTTGGAAAACAGCGCATCGACGCCCGCCCAATGCTCGCCATCGACCACGCCCGGCGCAATCGCATTGACGTTGATGCCGTGCTTGATCAGGTCGAGCCCTGCCGATTGCGTGAGGCTGATGACGGCAGCCTTGGTCGAGCAATAGACCGCCACCAGCGCCTCGCCGCGCCGCCCCGCCTGGCTCGCCATGTTGATGATCTTGCCGCCGCGGCCCCGCTTAATCATTGACCGCGCCACGGCCTGCATGGTGAACAGCACGCCATGCACATTGACCGCGTAGAGACGCTCATAGCTTTCCCTGGTGATCTCGACGATTGGCGCCATGTCGAACAGGGCGGCATTGTTGACAAGAATGTCGATGCCGCCGATCTTCGCCTCGGTCTCCGTGACAGCACGCTCGATGGACGCGATATCGGTCACGTCGATATGCACGGCATGGGCGCGCTCGCCGAGCTTGGCAGCACTTTCCCGCGCCCGGTCCAGATCGATATCGGCAATGACGACGGTGGCCCCTTCGCGCACAAAGGCCTCGGCAAAGGCAAGACCAATGCCGCGCGCGGCCCCGGTGATGAGCGCGGATTTCCCTTCAAGACGCCTGCTCAAAGCGCATCCCCATCTGCTCCGAAGCGATAGATCTTTTCAGCGTCCGGGGTGAGAAACACCCGCTCGCCATGCTTGACCAGAAATTCACCCGGCGCCCGCGCCGTCACCGGGCCGACATCATCGACATCGGCGTGAACGAAGGTATCCGCCCCCAGATGCTCCACGACCGTGACCGTGCCTTGCCAGGGGCCTTCCGTCTTCGACAGGCCGATATGCTCCGGCCGCGCGCCAATCGTCGTGGCGTTCTCCTTCGCCGCCGCCGCGCCGGCGATCAGATTCATCTTCGGCGAGCCGATGAAGCCGGCGACGAACAGGTTTTTCGGGCTTCGATAGAGATCGAGCGGCGAGCCGACCTGCTCGATGCGGCCCGCGTTGAGCACCACGATCTTGTCGGCCATGGTCATGGCTTCCACCTGATCGTGGGTGACGTAGACCATGGTGGTTTTCAGTTGATGATGCAGTTCGCTGATCTCCAGCCGCATGTTGACGCGCAGCGCCGCATCGAGGTTCGACAGCGGCTCATCGAAGAGAAAAGCCTTGGGCTGGCGCACGATGGCCCGTCCGATGGCCACGCGCTGGCGCTGCCCGCCCGAGAGCTGGCGCGGCTTGCGGTCGAGATAATCGGTGAGGTTGAGGACGCCGGCGGCGGAGCGTACCTTGTCGTCGATGGTGGATTTCGCCTCGCCCGCCATCTTCAGCGGAAAGGCGATATTGCCGTAGACGCTCATATGCGGATAGAGCGCATAGGACTGGAACACCATCGACAGGCCGCGCTTCGCCGGCGCCTCCCGCGTGGCATCCCTGCCGTCGATGTGAATCGCCCCGCTCGTCGCATCCTCCAGCCCGGCGATGATACGCAGCAGCGTCGATTTTCCGCAGCCCGAAGGCCCGACGAAGACCACGAACTCGCCATCGGCGATCTCCAGATCGATTTCCGGAATGACCTTGGTGGTTCCGAAGGATTTCGAGACCTTTTCGAGTGTTATGCTTCCCATGAAACCCTCCCTGTTTTGATTTTGGCTCTCATTTCACCGCCCCGAATGTCAGTCCGCGCACAAGCTGGCGTTGCGAGAACCATCCCAGAATCAGGATCGGCGCGATGGCGAGCGTTGAAGCGGCGGAAAGCTTGGCCCAGAATAGCCCTTCGGGGCTTGAATAGGAGGCGATAAACGCGGAGAGCGGCGCGGCATTGGCCGCCGACAGGTTCAGCGTCCAGAACGCCTCGTTCCAGGCGAGGATGATGTTGAGCAGCAGCGTCGAGGCAATGCCCGGCACCGCCATCGGCGTCAGCACATAGATGATTTCCTTGGCCAGCGACGCGCCGTCCATGCGCGATGCCTCTAAGATCTCGCCCGGAATTTCCTTGAAATAGGTGTAGAGCATCCAGACGATGATCGGCAGGTTGATCATCGTCAGAACGATGACGAGGCCCAGTCGCGTGTCGAGCAGGCCCCAGTCGCGGAACAGCAGATAGATCGGAACGAGCACCCCCACCGACGGCAGCATCTTGGTGGAGAGCATCCACATCATGATGTCCTTGGTGCGCTTGGTCGGCGAGAACGCCATCGCCCAGGCGGCGGGAATGGCGATCGCGAGCCCGATGAAGGTGGAGCCGAACGAGATCACCACCGAATTCCACATGTGCTTGAAATAGTTCGAGCGGCTCTGCACCTCGAAATAGTTCTGCAGCGTCCAGTCGAAGAACAGGAAATGCGGCGGCGAGGCGATGGCCTCGCCCTCCGTCTTGAAGCTGGTCAGAACCGTCCACAGGATCGGAAAGAAGATCACGAGGCCGACGAGCCAGCCGATGGCGGTGAAGGCGAGCTTTCTGCGTGTGGAGATAGCGCGGGCCATTGTTACGTCTCCAGATTCTTGCCGATCAGGCGAATGAGGAAGATGGCGACGACATTGGCAAGGATCACCGCGACGATGCCGCCGGCGGACGCCCCGCCCACATCGAACTGAAGGAGCGCCTGCGCATAGACGAGATAGGTGAGATTGGTGCTCGCAGTGCCAGGCCCGCCATTCGTCGTCACCAGAATTTCGGCAAAGACGCTGAGCAGGAAGATCGTCTCGATGAGAACCACCACCGTCATGGCGCGCGCCAGATGCGGCAGCACGATATGGATGAAACGCGAGACCGGCCCGGCGCCGTCCATCTCGGCGGCTTCCTTCTGCTCCTCGTCGAGCGATTGCAGCGCGGTCAAAAGGATGAGCGTGGCAAACGGCAGCCATTGCCAGGCGACGATCATCGTCACCGAAAACAGCGGCAGATTGTTGAGCCAATCCACCGGTTGCAGGCCGAAGGTGCGCGCGATCCAGGCGAAGATGCCATAGACCGGATGCATCAGCATGTTCTTCCAAACCAGCGCCGAAACCGTCGGCATGACGAAGAACGGCGCGATCACCAACAGCCGCACGATGCCCTGCCCGAAGAAGGGCTGATCGAGAAGAAGCGCCAGCAGCGTGCCGCCGACAAGCGTAATCAGCAGTACGCCGCCGACCAGCAGAAGCGTATTGACGAGCGCCGCGCCGAAGGCCGGATCGGTGAGGAAATAACGATAATTGAGCGTGCCCGCCCATTCCTCCATCCCCGGCATCAAAAGATTGTACCGCAGAAACGAGAAATACAGCGTCATGGCCAGCGGCACGATCATCCATATGAAAAGCATAAGGACGGCCGGGGTCATCATCAGACGGGCGGCGGACCGCGTTTGCAGGGTTGCCATGAGGTGGTCCCGTTTCTATCAGTTGGATGGAATCGCGAGGCAACCCCCCTCTGGCTTGCCAGCCATCTCCCCCACAAGGGGGGAGATTAGGCCTTCATAAACGTTCGGTACCAATCGCCGACGTTGCAGAATGGGCGGCGTGAACCATGTCAGCCAATCTCCCCCCTTGTGGGGGAGATGCCCGGCAGGGCAGAGGGGGGTGCTGCCAAAGCGCTCCGCTGACTACTTAATATACCCGCCCTTCATCATCTCACGCTCGCTCAGCTGCTGCGCATTCTTCAGCGCCTGATCGACCGTCGTCTGACCCGCAAGTGCTGCCGAGAACTGCTGCCCGACCGCCGTGCCAAGTCCCTGAAATTCAGGAATGGCGACGAACTGCACGCCGACATAAGGCACCGGCTTCACCGTCGGCTTGGTCGGATCGGCGGAGTTGATCGAGTCGAGCGTCATCTTGGCAAACGGCGCGACCTTCAGATATTCCGGATTTTCATAGAGCGAGGTGCGCGTGCCGGGGGGCACGTTGAGCCAGCCATCCTTGGACGCGACGAGCTTGAGGTAGTCTTTGGATGTCGCCCAGTTGATGAACTTCTCGGCAGCCTCGGTCTTCTGCGAGCCAGCCGGAATGGCGAGGGTCCATGCCCACAGCCAGTTGCCGCGCTTGCCGAGACCCTTGTCGGGCGCCAGCGCGAAGCCGACCTTGTCGGCCACTTGGCTTTCCCCAGGATCGCTGACGAATGACGCGGCGACCGTGGCGTCGATCCACATGGCGCATTTGCCTGTCTGGAACAGCGCCAGATTTTCATTGAAGCCGTTGGAGGACGCTCCGGGAGGCCCTGCATCCTTCATCAGATTGACGTAGTATTCGAGCGTCTCCTTCCATTCCGGCTGGTCGAATTGCGGCTTCCAGTCCATGTCGAACCAGCGGGCGCCGAAGGAATTGGACATGGCGGTCAGGAGTGCCATGTTCTCGCCCCAGCCGGCCTTGCCGCGCAGGCAGATGCCGTACATTTCGCTGCCCTTGTCGGTCAGCTTGCGGGCGGCATCGGCGATGAAATCCCATGTCGGCGCGTCCGGCATGGTCAGCCCCGCCTTCTCGAACAAATCCTTGCGGTACATCGTGAAAGAGCTCTCGCCGTAGAACGGTGCAGCGTAGAGCTTGTCCTCATAGGTAAGGCCGCTGCGGATCGGCGGCAGCAGATCGTCGACGTCGTAATTCGCGTCCGAGACAAGCTTGTCGAGCGGAAGCAGCCATCCCTGCTTGGCCCAGATCGGAACCTCATAGGTGCCGATGGTCATGATGTCGTATTGGCCACCCTTGGTGGCGATGTCGGTGGTGACGCGCTGGCGAAGGACGTTTTCCTCCAGCGTCACCCATTGCAGATCGATATCGGGGTTCTTCTCCGTGAAGTCACCGGCCAGCTTCTGCATGCGAACCATGTCGCCATTGTTCACGGTGGCGATCGTCAGCGTCTCGGCCTGCGCGAAGCCGGCCATGGCGATGACCGAGCAGGCGCCAAGCATCAAGGATTTCATTCTCATCTGTTCCTCCCAAACATTAGAGCATCGTGCATCCGGAGGGACGCACGGATTCGAGCAATTGCTATTAATATGGGCAATTACTCATTAAATGACATGGAGTGTCAAGCCCCTTTCGTCGCGGCACTGCAGCAAACGGAATGTCCTCTCCGCCGTCATTGGTGGAACGTTTACGCTTTCAGAAGGGCGGCGGCCGTCGCCTCGTCAGTGATCAAACCATTGATCAGATGGCCTTTTACAGCCGCTGCGATGGCCGGCCGTTTCTTCGCGCCTTTGGCCAGCGCGATGACAAGGGAATTTCCGCCGCTCGGGATGGGAGCGCTGGCGACGCGCTCATTGGTCAGCCCTTCGAGCATTCGGCCTTCGCTGTCGAACGACCAGCCGAGAATTTCGCCGACGCCCCCCGCCTTCTGCAGCGCCTTCAGCTCTCCTTGCGAAACGAAGCCGTCGAGATAAAGAGGCGCGTCGTCGCCCAGGTCGCCGATGCCGAGGAACGTCACATCCGCCTTGGCCGCCAGTTCGAGCACCGGGCGGATCATCGTTTGGGCATGCAGAAGCTCGCGCTCCTCCGGCGACGAGGCGATGACCGGCAGCGGCATGGGGAAGCTGCGCGCCTTGATCGCGTCGGCGATATTGAAGATGACGTTATAGAAGGCCGCTGAACCATCGGGCGCGATACTGCCGGTGAGCGAGACGATCTTGTGCTGCGGGCATTCCATCGGCGACAATTGTTCGATCGCCGCTTTCAGCGTGCGCCCGGTGCCGATCGCCATGATGATCGCCTCCGGCGATTTCAGCCAGCGCGCCATCTCCTCCGCCCCCACTTCGGCCACGCCGAGTGTCGTCGAGGACGATGCGGGATCCGTCGGCACCACCTCGGCGAACCGCAGGTCGAATTGCTTTTTCAGCCGGGATGCAAGTTCGAGGCAATTGGCGATCGGATGGTCGAGGCGCACCTTGACCAGCCCCTCGGAAACGGCGAGCGACACCATGCGCTGCGCCGACTGGCGGGAAATACCAAGCTTGGCGGCGATCTCGTCCTGCGTATTGCCGGCTATGTAATAGAGCCATCCCGCGCGCGCCGCATCGTCGAGCTTGGTGGTGGTGTTGTCGCGCCTTGAACTCACCGGGTATCCTCTTTGGCTGTTTTGATGGAATCGCCAAGCGCCCTCGTCCTTCGAGGCTCCGTTGCGCTTCGCTCCACTCCACACCTCAGGATGAGGGCTACTGGAAGCGCTGCTGCCCTTCATCCTCATCCTGAGGTGCGAGCGAAACGAGCCTCGAAGGACGAGGATGAAGGGCTCAGTCTAGCTCCGATACGCCAAGATGCGACAGGCGGTTGCCGGATGCAACTCCTCCGAAATCTTGACTTTTCCATACATATTTTGTTTGTTGCGATATTCACCCCCATGGCACCGGGCTCATGACGTTCCATCCCCAGATGAAAAGCAAGGTCGAAGGCGTCTCCGTTATAGGCGGTCTTCGCTGGCGCGCATGGAACGGCGTGATCGCAGATGTGTGGTCCGTCGTCTGCGCCGACGGCGCGTCGGGCGAATACGTCTCCAGGGCCCCGCGCCTTTTCGTCGTGCTCGACAATGACGGCGCGGGCCGGTTCGCCATCAGACAGAGCGAGCACCAGCAGGCCGTGGCCACGAAAGCGGGCCCGTACCGCATGAGCTATATTCCCGCGGGCATGCCGATCTGGAGCCAGGTGGAGAGCACCGGTTTCCTTCGCCATCTCGATCTGCATTTCGATATCGAAACGCTCTCCCGGCGCTTTGCCGGAGAGCTCGACATGCGGAAGCTTTCGGTCCCCCGCCTGATGTTTTCCGACGAGCGCATCGCGGCCTTGGCCAACCTCATCGCCGCCGAATGCCTCAACGACGATCCGTTGCACGATCTCTACGGCGACGGCCTGGTGGCCGCACTTTTCGCCGATCTGTTCAAGATCGGGCAAAAGCCGGAGCGAAAACGCAGCCAGCTTTCGCCACGCCAGTTGCGCCGCGCCATCGATTTCATCGAGGAGAATTGCCTGCGCTCTATCCGGCTGCGGGAACTGGCCGACCGCGCCGGCCTGTCGGAAACCTATTTCAGCCATGCCTTCAAGGCCTCGACGGGCATACCGCCGCATCAATGGCAGATGCAGGCGCGCATCAGAAAGGCGCAGGAGTTCATGAACCGCAAGACGGTGTCGCTGACCTCCGTGGCATCGGCGGCCGGTTTTTCGGATCAGGCGCATTTCACCAGGGTTTTCAAGCGTTTCGTCGGTGTGACCCCGGCCGCCTGGCTGCGCGGGCAAAGTCACTGATGGCTTTCCGATAAAAGCTCAAAACCATTCAATACGCAGCAAGAACCGACAATCCACACCCACATAGTTGATATAAACAGTCATATTTATATTCGACAGGGTTAAGGGGTAGCGCCTTCCGATTGCCGCATCGGAACCGGAGGCGGGAACCCCTCAAGCAGGGGCTTATTGCAATGATCACATCGCGCCGGAAGGTCATCCTCCGTATTCTCCTCGGCAGCGCGGCGACGCTTCCCGTTTTCCTCTCTTCGCCGCTTCGCGCACAGGAAAACGGCAACCCTATCCAGCTGCAGCAGATCGTCGTCGACAGCGGTGAAGATGGAGAAGCGAGCGCCACCGGCCCGGTTGAGGGATTTGTCGCAAAGCGCACGGCGACCGGCTCCAAGACCAACACGCCGATCGAGCAGATCCCGCAATCCGTATCCGTCGTCGGGCGCGAGGAGATGGACGCAACAGGCGCGCAGAAGGTCGATGAGGCGTTGCGCTACACCGCCGGCGTCTTCGCCCAGCCCTTCGGCCCTGATTTCGATACCAACTGGCTCTATATCCGCGGTTTCGACGCCACGCAGTCGGGCACCTATCTCGATGGCCTGCAGAATTTCGGCTATGGTTTCGGCGCGTTCCTGACCGACAGCTTCGGCCTCGAGCGTATCGAAGTGCTGAAAGGCGCCGCCTCCGTCCTCTATGGCGGCAGCAATCCGGGCGGCATCGTCAACTATATCAGTAAGCGCCCGACGGCTAAGCGCCTGCGCTATGTCGAAACCGGCGTCAACAGCTTCGGCAATGGCTACATGGGCTTCGATATCGGCGACAAGGCATCAGACGTCGTCGATTACCGCGTCAACGGCATCATCTCCGGCGGCGACGGCTACACCGATTTCTCCGAGGATTTCCGCGGCGTCATTTCGCCGAGCATCTCATGGAGCCCGGACGCGGCGACGAAGCTCACCGTGCTTGCCAACTATACCCACCTCGACGGCACGCATAATGGCGGCGCTTTCCTGCCCTATTTCGGCACGGTGGTCGATGCGCCCTTCGGCAAGATCTCACGCAAGGCGAATTTCACAGAGCCGTCCATCGATTCCTATGACCGCGAACAGGTCTCGATCGGCTATGAGCTCGAGCATACCTTCGACAATGATTGGACGATACGCCAGAACCTGCGCTACGGCTTTGCCCATGTGAAGGAGCATTCGCTCTACGCCTACGGATACGATTCCTTCCTGGCGGAACCGAACGGCACCGACTATGATCTCTCTCGCATCAATTTCCGCCACGATACCACGGTCAACACCTTCCTCGTCGATAACCAGCTGCAGGGTACGGTAACGACAGGCGCCATCGAGCACACGCTTCTCTTCGGCGTCGAATATAAATATTTCGAAATCGACCAGATGCAGCAGACGGGTGGCGCCACGCCGATCAGCGCCATAGATCCGGTCTATGGCGCCCCGCAGGGACCGATGTTCGATCCCTATATCGACCAGGACCTGAGACGCAATCAAATCGGCATCTATGCGCAGGATCAGCTCCGCTTCGGCGATGGCTGGATCATGACGCTCAATGGCCGCTACGATTACGTGTCGGACAAATCCGCTGGTCTCCCCGCCTATCGGGACCATCAGGGCGAGGCAAGCGGACGTGCCGGTATCGCCTATGAGTTCGAAAACGGCATCACGCCATACGCAAGCGTCGCCACCTTCTTCAATCCGGTTATCGAGAACCTCCGTCTGGGCGAACAGGCGAAAGCCGAGACCGGCCAGCAATATGAAGTTGGCGTCAAGTACCGGCCAGAAGCATTTGACGGACTTATCACTGCATCCTTCTTCGATTTGACAAAGCAGAATGTTGTGACGGGCCCGTTCAACGACAAGACACAGATCGGTGAAGTCAATTCGCGTGGGCTGGAACTGGAACTTCAGGCCAACATCACCGAAGCGTGGCGCGTGACGGCGGCCTTCACCACATATAAACTCGAAGTGACCGATGATGACAACGCGGCCATCGTCGGCAACCGGCCCTACCTCCTGCCGGAGACGCAGGCTTCGGTCTTCGCACAATACACAGTCCTCGACGGCACGCTCGAAGGGCTCCAGCTTGGCGCCGGCGTGCGCTATGTCGGCTCCTCCTATGCCGACGCAGAAAATCTCTACAAGGTTCCCGATGTCGCGCTGGTCGATCTCAAGCTCGGCTATGAGAAGGACAATTGGGGTGTAGACCTCAATGTCACCAACCTCTTCGACAAGGACTATGTGGCAGGCTGCCAGACGGTCTTCTCCTGCGGCTATGGCGAGGGCCGCAAGGCGCTGTTGAAGGCGCATGTGAAGTGGTGATAATAGATAGAAACGCTGGCGGGGCATTCCCCCCTCTGCCTTGCCAGGCATCTCCCCCACAAGGGGGGAGATTACGCCTTCATGAAGGTCCGGCACCAATCGCAGATGTTGCAGAATGAATGCCGAGCGCCGTGTCAGCCAATCTCCCCCCTTGTGGGGGAGATGCCTGGCAAGGCAGAGGGGGGTGCCTTGCGGTTCCATCAAAACAGGAACCTGATGGCCCTCACCCGCCCCCATATAACCCGCCGCACCATGCTCGCCCTCGCAGCGAGCGCACTCGCATACCCGAGCCGCCTATCCGCCACGCCCCTCCCCCGCATCGCGGCAATCGACTGGGCCATGCTGGAAACCGCCCTTGCCATCGGCGCTGTTCCCATCGCCGCCACCGAGCTCATCCAGTTCCGCCAGATCGCCATCGAGCCCGAAGTGCCGCAAAGCGTTACCGATCTCGGCCTGCGCGGCGCGCCCAATATGGAGCTGCTGCGCATCATCGCACCCGATCTCATTTTAAGCTCCAGCTTCTATGAATACCGCCGGGAAAGCTTCGAGCGCATAGCGCCGGTCTTTTCCGCAACCATCTACCAGACCGGCACGCCGCCCTTTGCGCCGGCGCGCGACGCCATGCTGGCGCTCGGCCAAAAGCTCGGTCTCAACGATGCCGCGCGCACCTATGTGGCGGCGGCCGCGGAAGAAATCGCGGCAATGCGGGCGCGCGTCCAAAACCGCATCCACCGTCCGGTCTTCCTCATCAGCATCGGCGACGCCCGCCATTTCCGCGCATTCGGCGGCGACAGCATGTTCGGCGATGTCCTCACCCGTATCGGGCTCTCCAATGCGTGGACAGGGACCACGAGCTATTCGGCGACCGCCCCCGTCGGCATCGAGGCGCTGGCCGGCCTTCCCGATGCGGATATCGTGGTCATCGGCCCGGTGCCGCCCGAAGCGCGCGAAGTCCTGCCGCGAAGCCCCATATGGAACGCCCTGCCGGCGGTTCGCGACAAACGGGTTGCGATGCTCGATCCGATCGATCATTTCGGCGGCCTGCCCGCCGCGCGCCGCTTCGTCCGCCTGCTCGGCAAGGCAGCGCCGTTCCTGCAGGCCAATGCAAATGGCTGAAGCCGCACTCCCACGCCGTTCCCTGGTCTTCTGGGCGCTCCTGGCGCTGCTCGCCGCCATTCTTTGCGCCGTCGGGATCGCAACGCATCTTTCCCCCAGCACGACCCCAGCCGGCACGGCGGCGCTGCAACGCGTCATCCTGCTCCAGGCCACCTTGCCCCGCGCGGCGATGGCCGTGCTTTGCGGCGCAGCCCTCGGCCTTTCCGGCCTGCTGCTGCAGCGTGTGCTGCGCAATCCGCTCGCCGAGCCCTCGACGCTCGGCATCTCGGCCGGCGCACAGCTTGCCATGGCCGCAGCCGCCATCTACGCGCCATTTCTCCTCGAAGCGGGCCGTGAAGGCGTGGCGCTGGCGGGTGGGCTCGTGGCGGTGGCGCTCGTCCTGGCGCTCAACTGGCGGCGCGATCTCGAACCGGTTTCGGTGGTGCTCGCCGGCATGATGGTGTCGCTGACGGCGACCGCCGCAAGTGCGGCGCTCATCCTCGCCAATGGCGAATACATGTTTTCGCTCTTCATCTGGGGCGGCGGAACCCTCGCGCAGCAGGGCTGGGAGCCCACGCTTTCGATCGCGCTGCGGCTGGTGCTGGTCGCCGGCGCATCGCTCCTGCTGCTGCGTCCGCTGACGATTCTCGGCCTCGACGAGGCCAATGCCCGCAGTCTCGGCGTAGCGCTCTACGCCACCCGGTTCATGGTGATCGGGCTTGCCGTCTGGCTCGCGGCAAGCGTAACGGCGCAAGTCGGCATCATCGGCTTCATCGGCCTGGCCGCGCCGGCCCTCGCGCATCTGAGCGGCGCCCGCTCACCGCGCCAGAAGCTCATCGCAGCACCGCTCCTCGGCGCGATCCTGCTGTGGCTGGCCGATGGGCTCGTGCAGCTTTTTGCAGGTTCCGGCGGCGAACGCATCCCCACGGGAGCCGCGACGGCCTTTCTCGGCGGGCCGCTGCTCCTATGGCTGCTGCCACGCCTCAGAATGCTCGAATGGCCCTCGCTGAGCGCCAGGCCGCATGTCACGCGGCGAGCGGCAAGACCCGCCTTCCTGCTCGGCCTTCTCCTGATCCTGGCTCTCGTCGCTTCAGCCATGGCGCTGGCGCTCGGACGCGGACCGGAAGGCTGGAACCTCGCCCATGGCGCGCTATTTCACGACCTTCTCGCCTTCCGCGGCCCACGTGTCGCGATCGCTGCTGCTGCCGGCGCAATGCTGGCCGCCGCCGGCACGATCATGCAGCGGCTGACGGGCAATCCGCTCGCCAGCCCGGAAATCCTCGGTGTCGGGACCGGCGCCGGCGTTGGCCTCGCCGCCGTCCTCTATTTGAGCGCCACGCCGGGAAACGGCGCGCAGCTTGCCGGCGCCGCGGTGGGCGCGTTGACAGTGCTCGTCATCATGCTGGTGATTGCCGCGCGCAGCGGCTTCGGACCGGAACGCCTGCTGCTTGCCGGCATCGCCATGAGCGCCCTGTGCAGCGCCATTCTGACCGCGGCCATCGCCACGGGCAACCAGCAGGCCTTCAGGCTTCTCGAATGGATCGGCGGCTCCACCAACGAGGCCTCGGCCAGTGAGGCCTGGCTCGCCTGCGTCGCCGCCGCTCTCCTCATTGCACCGCTGTTCTTTACCTTCCGATGGCTCGATATCCTGCCGCTCGGCCAGACGGTGGCGCACGCGCTTGGCCTGCCGCTGGCGATGAGCCGCCTCCTGCTTGTCATCTTCTGCGCCGGCCTGACCGCCGTCGCCTCGCTGCTCGTCGGCCCGTTGAGCTTCATCGGCCTGATCGCGCCGCATCTGGCCCGGCTCATCGGCCTTCACCGGCCCTTGGCCGGTCTTGCCGGCGCTATTGCGATCGGCAGCGGACTGATGATCCTTTCCGACTGGCTGTCGCGCATGGTGGCCTTTCCCTATCAGTTGCCGCTCGGCCTTTTTGCCTCGCTCATCGGCGGCACCTATCTGATCTGGATGCTCGGACGCGGAGAAAGCCGCGAAGCCGCATAAGCTCGAATATGCTGATTTCCGCCGTTTCCATCGAAACGCGAACCGCTCTATGATGGCGATTCAACCGGGAGCTTGATCATGAACCTTCGCACGTTCCGCCGCGACATCATCACAAGACCACTGTTCAAACAGGCCTCGCGGGTCATGCCGCCGATCTCCGAAACCGAGCGGGAGGCGATCGATGCGGGGACCGTCTGGTGGGACGGTGCGCTCTTCACCGGCAATCCCGACTGGAACAAGCTCCTCGCCATGCCGCCGGCGAAGCTGACGACTGAGGAGCAGGCCTTCATGGATGGCCCGGTGCGCGAGCTCTGCGCCATGGTCGATGATTGGAAGATCGTCTGGCAGGACCATGATCTGCCGGCAAAGGTCTGGAATTTCATGCGCGAGAAGAAATTCTTCGGCATGATCATTCCGAAGAACTATGGCGGCCTCGGCTTCTCCAACACCGCCCATTCGGAGGTGGTGCGCACCGTTTCGTCCTGCAGCGTCGTCGCCGGCGTCACCGTGATGGTCCCCAATTCGCTCGGTCCGGGCGAACTTCTCATGCATTTCGGCACCGATGAGCAGCGCGATTACTGGCTGCCAAGACTGGCCGACGGACGGGAAATCCCCTGTTTCGGCCTGACCTCGCCCGATGCCGGTTCCGATGCGGCAGCGATGACCGACACGGGCATCGTCGAATATGGCAAATGGAAGGGCAGGAAGGTCCTCGGCATCAGGCTGAATTTCCACAAGCGTTACATCACGCTCGGGCCGGTGGCGACCGTCATGGGCTTGGCATTCAAGATGCATGACCCGGAGAACCATCTCGGCCGCGGCGAAGATCTGGGCATCACCGTCGCTCTCCTGCCGACATCGACGCCTGGTGTCAGCCATGGCGAGCGGCATATCCCGCAATTCACCTATTTCCAGAACGGGCCGCTCTACGGCGAGGATGTGTTCGTGCCGCTCGACCATATCCTCGGCGGCGAGGAACGGATCGGCCATGGCTGGAAGATGCTGATGACCGCACTTGCTGCCGGCCGTGGCATCTCGCTGCCCTCGCAATCGGCAGCCTCGGCCGCGATCTGCGCCCGTGCCACCGGCGCCTATTCCCGCGTCAGAACACAGTTCAACGTACCGATCGGCATGTTCGAGGGCATCCGCAAGCCGCTCGCCGATCTCGCCGCCAACGCCTATTTGATTGATGCCGCAAGGCGGCTCACCGTCGCCGCACTTGATGAAGGTCACCGTCCCTCGGTGATCTCGGCGATCATGAAATTCCACGCCACCGACCGCATGCGCGAATCCATAGAGAAATCCATGGATATCCACGGCGGCAAGACCATCATCGACGGGCCGAAGAACTATCTCGGCGGTCAATACCGCTCGGTGCCGATCGGCATCACCGTCGAAGGCGCTAACATCCTGACGCGCAATCTGATGATCTTCGGGCAGGGTGCGATCCGCTCCCATCCCTATATGCTCGAGGAGTTGCTGGCCTTATCAGACGAGGACAAGGCGCGCGGCATAGAGCACTTCGACAAGCTGTTGTGGAAGCATGTCGGCCATGCCTTCGCCACCGCCGGGCGGTCCTTCCTGCGCGGCTGGTCCGGTGGCCGCCTGGGTCCGGCGCCGGACGGCGCGGCGATGCCCCATCATTGGAAGCAGCTCTCCCGTTATGCCGCCGCTTTCGCGCTCCTCACCGACCTGTCGCTGCTGACGCTCGGCGGCGCGCTCAAGCGCAAGGAAATGATCTCGGCCCGCCTGGGCGATATCCTCTCCGAGCTCTATCTGCTCGGCGCCGTCCTCAAGCGCTTCGAAACCGAAGGGCGGCAGGAGGAGGACAAGCCGATCGTCGACTACATCATGGGACAGGGGCGGAACCGTATCGCGACGGCCTTTGCCGGCGTGCTCGATAATCTGCCGGCGCGCTGGGCGGCAATCCTCGTCCGGTTTCTCGCCTTCCCCGTCGGGCTCCCCGATACGGTGCCCTCGGACAGGTTGACGAACGAGGTAGCTGAGACATTGATGCGCAATTCCCCCCAGCGCGACCGGCTGACCCCCGATATCTATCTCGGCGAAGGCCCCAGGGACCATCCGCTGAAGGATCTCGAACAGGCATTCGCACTCGTCCATGCCGTGGAGCCCATCGAGAAGAAGATGCGCGAAAAGCATGTGCGCGATGCCGAGGAGGCCCGCGACAAGGGCATCGTCAGCGAAGCGGAATTCACGCAGTTGGCCGAGGCCAGGGCCGCGGCAGCCCGTGTCATCGCCGTCGACGCCTTTCCCATGGAAGAGATTTCGCCGATCGCCGCGCAACATCACGAAAAGAAGCCGCCGCGCGCCAGGCGTGCCGTGCAGCGTTAGGGTTGCTCTATTCCAGCACCCACCGGAATGCCCGGCGCAGTTCATCAGCGCCGTTCTTTTCATACCATCGGCCATGCGCCAGGATGATGCGCTCGGGTTGCCATGCTATCACCGTTTCGATTGCTGCGCGCAATTGCGGCTTCTGCTTGGAAAATGTCAGCCGCATATCCCGCGGCATCTGGCCATCCGGGTCCTGCACGCCGCCGAACCGGGTCAGCCAGCGCATGAGCCAGGAATCAAGCTTGCGCGGCTCGAAATTCTCGATGAAATCGGTCAGGATCAGCGTCCGGCTCGGCCGGTGGAAGAACTCCACCTCGGTCATGAAGCTCCCCGCGATCGGAAGCGTCGCGATCTCCGCATCCCAGGGATAGCCATTGTCACGGTCGAGCATGGTGTAGCCGAAATCGATGCGGCCCTTGGCCTGCGCCTCGATGCGCGGCGCGAGATAGACATCCGCATCGGCAAAGGCATCCCGCCAATCCGGTACCCACCAGTAATGGATGCGATTGGGACCGATGATCCAGCGCGGCCTGCCGATACCGTCGATCTCGGCTTTCAGCGACGGCACCAGCGGCGTGGGAGAGTGGATGAAGAGCTCGTCATTCCCAAGGCGGATCACTGTCATCCGTGTCGGAAAAGGCATCTTCGGCCATGGCATGCCGAAACGGATCACCGGACCATCGACGATCCAGACATTGTCGCAGACCGCCTTGAGCGTGTTCAGCGGCGGATACGTCACATGAGCGTCTTTACCCATCATTGCTCCCGGATTGTTCAAAGTCTTGAACGCAATCTAGCGAAGTTCGATCAGTGGCACCACGCCTGGCGGAACCAAACCGCCATTCCCGCGGTTTTCCGGCATGGAGAATATCCTGACCGATATCGCCGCGGATATGCTGCCGGATACCGCCATTCCGTATCATGTCATCCTGGCGCGGATCTGCGGCGCCCTGATCCTCGTCTCGATGATCGGCATCGATCGGGAAACCCGCAACCGTCCGGCCGGCCTGCGCACCCACCTGCTGGTGGGGTTGGCCGCGGCCGTCTTCGGCATTCTCGCCGGTGAAATCACCAGGGCTCCGCTCTACCAGATCGAGCAGGTCAGGATCGATCCGCTACGCGTCGTCGAGGCGGTGACGGCAGGTGTGGCATTCCTTGCCGCCGGACTGATCGTCTTCGGCAAGGGTCAGGTGCATGGGCTGACGACCGGCGCGGGCATGTGGCTTGCCGCTGCGATCGGTCTTTCGACGGGCTACGGCTTCTGGATCATCGGCTTTTTTGCGACAGCGGCCGGTGCCGTCGTTCTGCGCTTGCTCTACCGCGTCGAAAGGTTGCTGGAATGGAAATAGCCTCAGGCTCTCCACCGTGAATCTCAACATGCGGTCACGGTGAAAAGCGTAGCGATCTTCACCTATCAACAGGACAGGCGGACAAGATGGCCTCGCTGATTTGCATCCTGTTTGCGACGCTGGCAGTATCGTTGTTGATTTGCATAAGTTTCATATTTTCACACAACGATTCGAGGGGGAGAAAAAATAATGACAGATACACAGATGCCGGCACCACCGCCGGAGTTCGAGGACCATGGGATGGAGGCGGGTCAGGACAATGTCCAGATTGCCGGTCTTGATATCCATAATCCGGTCTTCTTCATCTCCTCGGTCGCCATCGTGGCCTTTGTCATCATCGCTCTCATCTTTCGTGAATTCACCGGGACGGCGCTGGAAGGCCTGCGGGTATGGCTGACCTCGACATTCGACTGGCTGTTCATGATCTCGGCCAATCTGTTCGTGCTGTTCTGTCTTGTGGTGGCCGTTTCGCCGCTCGGTAAGGTCAGGATCGGCGGTGCCGGTGCGGTGCCGGATTATTCCTATTCCGGATGGTTTTCGATGCTGTTCGCCGCCGGCATGGGTATCGGGCTGATGTTCTTCGGCGTGCTCGAGCCGATGTTTCACTTCAACAATCCGCCGCTCGGCGCGGCGCCACCTATTGTCGATGGGGTTCTGGTCGAAAACGCCGTCGGCCGCGCCCGTGAACTCGGCATGGCGGCGACCATCTATCACTGGGGACTGCATCCCTGGGCGATCTACGCGCTCGTGGGCCTGGCCCTGGCCCTGGCAGCCTATAATAAGGGTCTGCCGCTATCCGTCCGTTCGGCCTTCTATCCGATTTTCGGCGAAAGGATCCGTGGATGGCCCGGCCACATCATCGACACGCTGGCGGTGCTCGCCACGCTTTTCGGCCTCGCTACCTCGCTTGGCTTCGGCGCGTCACAGGCGCTCGCCGGCCTCAATTATCTCTATGGCGTGCCCAATACCGACACGATGAAGGTGCTTTTGATTCTGGGCGTCACGGCAATAGCACTCGTCTCGGTGGTCGCCGGTCTTGATGCGGGCGTCAAGCGGCTGTCGGAAATCAACATGGTGCTGGCCGTCGCGCTGATGCTGTTTGTCATCGTGCTTGGACCGACAATGTCCATCATCACCGGGTTCTTCACCAACACCTTCAACTACATCAAGGACATACCGGCGCTCTCCAACTGGATCGGCCGCACTGACGAATCCTTCGTACATGGCTGGACGACCTTCTACTGGGCATGGTGGATATCCTGGTCGCCCTTTGTCGGCATGTTCATCGCCCGCATTTCGCGCGGCCGCACTGTGCGCGAATTCATCACCTGTGTTCTGATCATCCCGACGCTGGCATCCATCCTGTGGATGACGACCTTCGGCGGCACGGCCCTGGAGCAGTTCCTCAACGAGGGCTATATGGGCGTGCAGCAGACAGTGGTCGATTACGTTCCGGAGCTCTCCCTGTTCAGGATGCTGGCGGATCTGCCGCTCGCTTCCATCACCTCTCTCATCGGCATCGTGCTTGTCATCGTCTTCTTCGTCACATCGTCGGATTCCGGCTCGCTGGTGATCGATACGATCACCGCCGGCGGCAAGGTCGATGCCCCGGTCAGGCAGCGGGTCTTCTGGGCGATCTTCGAAGGGCTCGTGGCCATCGCGCTGCTCCTCGGAGGGGGACTTGCCGCGCTCCAGGCGGGTGCTATCGCAACCGGCTTCCCGTTTGCGATCCTGCTCCTGCTGATGACTTATGCGACCTGGAAGGTGCTGCGCAGCGAGCCGCATGGATAAAGCCGATGACGGGTCGCCGAACAAGGCGACCCGTCAAAGCGGGTTTATCGAAACAGCGCGACGGGGATCTTGCAGGAACGGATCATCTCCGTCGTGGTCGAGCCGATGAACAGGTTCCTCAGCCGTGAATGGCTGTAGGCGCCTAGAGAAGCCACTCGAAAACGGGCCCGGTTGAAGGCGGCAAAGCTGCCGAAAATTCCTTACGCGATGACCCCGCCGGCGGTGCGCAGATCATCCGGCGTGTCGACGTCCACCATCGCCGCCGGTCCGATTTCCACGTCGATGACGGGCGTGTCGCCGGTTTCGATCAGATGACGCGCGCCGACATCCCCGGTAAGGCGCTCGATCGCGCCAAACAGGCTTCTGGGCAGGATGACGGGATTGCCGCGTTTCCCGTCGAAAGCCGCGCGGACCACAGCGCCGCCACCCGCTTTGGCAAAGCTACTGATGAGGCGCCGCAGATGCTCCGGGCCGAGCGCCGGCATGTCGGCCAGAAGCACCATCATGCCGTCCGCATCGGCTGGCACATGCAGCAATGCGGCCTTGATCGATGAGGCGATACCCGTGGCATAGGCAGCGTTATGGGCGATCACCAGGTCCAGCCCGGCCAAAGTAGCGGTAATCTCGTCGGCCATGTGCCCGCATACGGCGATGACTGGATTGCCGCCAGAACGCAACGCCCGGTCGGCTGAGAGCCGGACGATCGGTTCGCCGTCGATGCGGGCCAGGAGCTTGTTGGGGCCGCCCATCCGGCTCGACTGGCCGGCGGCAAGCAGCGCGATGGCGACGCAAACGGGGCGGGCGGCAGGCTCCGCCTGGCGCGGCTGCGGCCGCGACGGGATCTCCATCAAAAGCCCGCCGACACCCATGCCGATAATATCTTTCGGCGTGACGCTGACATCGGCCATCAGCCGGTCGAACACCCAGTCGAAGCCGTTTTCCTTGGGGCTGCGCGCGCAGCCGGGCGCGCCGATCACCGGCTTGCCATCGAGTTCCCCCAGAATGAGCAGATTGCCCGGATCGACCGGCATGCCGATATGATGCACTGTACCGCCCGCCTCGCCGATCGCCTGCGGCACGATATCGGCCGGATCGGCCACGGCGGAAGCGCCGAAGACGATAAGCACGTCGGATTTAGCCGACATCTGCCGGATGGCCTCCGTCAGATCCGCCATGCGGTGCGAAACGCGCATTTCGCCTGAGATCACACCGGCATTGCGCACGACCCGCGCCTCCATGACACGCTTGGTCTTGTCGAATACGCCAGGCTTGACCGACGGCATGACCGTTTGGATGAGACCGACGCTCTGCTTGTGAAACGGACGGATTCCGAAAGCCATGCGACCCGAGATTTGCGTCTCGATCTGCTCGATGACGGCGGCACTGACTGCAAACGGAATGATCTTCACCGTCGCCACCATCTGACCGGGCTGCACCCGGTCGTAATTCTTCAGCGTCGCGATGGTAACGGCGGGATCGACCGCATTGATGCCGTCGATGACGGCTGGGTCGACCGTGAAGAGCCCGCTTGCAAGCGCAAACAAGTTCACTCGTCCGGTGGTAGCGGGACCAACCCGCACGCCCTCGATTCCGAGTGCGCGGGCAAGGCGCGAGGCGGCATCGTTTTCATCTATGTCGCCCGCCTCCAGCCGCGCCACCGTCACATGCTGGACGCCGGCCGTGCGAAGGGCGGCGATGTCATCATGCGTCAGCACATGACCTTTCCTGAGGCTCGATGCGCCTGCGGAGACTGAATGGGCGAGGATCGCGCCTTCCGCCTCGCCGACCGGTGTCTCGCCGAATATCATGCAGCGCGCCTTTCGTGCGCGGACGGGCCTGTGTCGTTATGCAGGACCGTGCCCAAGACCATATTGGCAATCATCCTCGATTTTCGCCCCGTCATTGGCCGGATAGAAACTTTCATTTCTTTTTTGAAATATCCCGGAAATGAAGCGCATCATAGACCCAAAACTTATTGTGATCGATCTTGCCGCTCCGGCGGCGGGAGGGATCGCTCCTGTCCGTTTGGCGAAAGGCCACTCCGCCACTTATATATGGCAGGACGAATGACAGGAGAATACCCATGAATATCGGAGAAGCGGCGGCAGCATCGGGTGTCTCGGCGAAGATGATCCGCCATTATGAATCGATCGAACTGATCGAGCCCGCGGGCCGCACCCTATCGGGTTACCGCATCTATTCCGATAATGATCTCGAGACATTGCGCTTCATCCGTCGCGGTCGCGATCTCGGCTTTTCGATCGAGCATATCCGCCAGCTTCTGGCGCTCTGGCACGACCGCAGCCGTGCCTCGTCTGACGTGAAGCGCATAGCGCTGCAGCATGTCGAAGAATTGGAAGCCAAGATGCGGCAGCTTCGCGAAATGGCCAACACGCTTCGCCATCTCGCCACGCACTGTAACGGCGATGAAAGGCCGGATTGCCCGATTATCCAGAACTTGGCGCATTCCGATGCCGACGATCTTGCGCCGGCGGTTTTATCGAGGCGGTCCGGCGTGCTCAAGGGGACATTGGCCAGCTGATTTCCGCCCTCCGCATGCTTTGCGCACCAGATTATCGGGCCTGATATATCGGGCCAAATATCGGGATTGTGCGGTAGGCGCCGCTCTGCTACCTCGACTTATCGGAAGTTTCCGTCACGGCAGCGACGCTATCTCGGTAATGGGAAGCGAGACGCTGATCGTCCGGAAAGCCATCAATCCCAGCCATCAGCCGGGCCGGAAGCTCGGCTTGGCGCTTGTTAAGTAGGGGTGTCGGCAAGAGCGCCATCATTTCGGCCAATCAGGGCATTGGATGGCCGCTCCGTGCGGTACCGTCTGATCCCAACATGTCACCGATCGGCCGTTTCCGAACGGACGGATGCGGTCCTCGCGTAATCCAGTCCTCATCAAAATCAAGGCCCATCAAAATCAAAGGATGACGAAAGTGCCTGTTCGCACAATTGTATGGGGTGAAAACATCCACGAGAATACCGATGCCCTTGTCCGGAGTATCTATCCGGACGGCATGCATATGACGATCGCCGATGCGCTCAACAGCGATCCCGCGATTCATGCAACGACCGCAACCCTGCAGGAGCCGGAGCACGGCTTGACCGAGGCCCGGCTTGCCGAAACCGATGTGCTGACATGGTGGGGGCATAAGGCACATGGCGAGGTTTCCGATGCGGTCGTGGAGCGTGTCGCCAAACGTGTATGGGAGGGCATGGGGCTCATCGTTCTGCACTCCGGCCATTTCTCCAAGATTTTCAAACGGCTGATGGGAACGCCCTGCGCCCTGAAGTGGCGCGAGGCAGGCGAGCGCGAACGCCTGTGGACGATCAATCCCCGCCATCCGATCGCAGCTGGCCTCGACGAGAACTTCGTCCTCGAAAACGAGGAGATGTATGGCGAGCAGTTCTCGGTCCCCGAACCGCTGGAGACGGTGTTCATCTCCTGGTTCCAGGGCGGCGAGGTGTTCCGCTCCGGCCTCACCTGGCGCCGTGGCGCCGGCAACATATTCTATTTCCGTCCAGGCCATGAAACCTACCCGACCTATCATGACGCCAACGTCCGGAAGGTGCTGATCAATGCGGTCAAATGGGCCCATAACCCGCAGGGCGATCTGAAAAGCATTACCGATGCGCCGAATGTGCCTGTTGAAAAGGCGCACGAGTCGATCACCGAACGTGGACCGAAACTCCACAAGGCCGGCGAAGCCGGATATCGCTAAGGAGCGAAGATGAGACTACTTGTTGTTGGCACCGGCTCGATGGCCAAAAGTCAGATCAACCATTTCAAGGCGATAGAGGGCGTTGAAATCGTCGCCGCCGTCGATACCGACCCGATCCGGCTCACCGAATTTGCCGACCATTTCGGCATTGAAAGGCGCTTCCTGAGCCTCGATGCGGCGATTGCCTGGGGCGAATTCGATGCGGCAAGCAATGTCACGCCCGACCGCATGCATCATGCGACGTCGCTGGCGCTGATTGCCGCCGGCAAGCATGTTTTCTGCGAAAAGCCCCTCGCCGAAAATTATGCCGACGCCATGGAGATGACGCATGCCGCCGAGGCGGCCGGCGTCGTAAACATGGTGAACCTGACCTACCGGAACGTGGCGCCGCTGCAATTTGCCCGCGAGATGGTGCTGGCCGGTGAGCTGGGTGCGATCCGTCACGTCGAAGCCTCCTATCTCCAGAGCTGGCTCGTTTCTCGCGCCTGGGGCGACTGGCGCAGCGAAACGCGTTGGCTCTGGCGGCTGTCGACGAGCCATGGCTCGAACGGTGTTCTGGGTGATGTCGGCATTCATATCCTCGACTTCGCCGCCTATGGCGCCGCGACCGACATCGATCACGTCTTTGCCCGTCTGAAGGCTTTCGACAAGGCGCCGGGAGGCCGGATCGGCCCATATATGCTCGACGCCAATGACAGTTTCACCATGTCCGTCGGCTTTGCCAACGGCGCGCTCGGCGTCGTCCATGCCAGCCGCTGGGCGACGGGCCACCTCAACGAGTTGAAACTTCGCATCTATGGTGAACGCGGCAGCCTTGAGATTACCCACCGCCCGACCGATTCCGAACTGCGCGGCTGTCTGGGGGAAGACATCGAAACGGCGACCTGGAGGAATATCGAGGTCCCCGCGGTGCCGACCAATTACGAGCGTTTCGTCGAGGCGGTCCGGACCGGAAAGCAGCTCGACCCAAGCTTCCGCCATGCCGCCGACCTGCAGAAGGTGATTGACCTCGCCATCGTCTCGGAAAAGGAACGTCGCGAACTCACTCTCCTGCCCCCGGTCGAAATCGTCACCGTGCCTGATCTGCCGGTGCCCGAACTAAGGAACGAATTACAGGTGACTGCGGATCTCGAAACGCGGCCGATCGCCGGAGAGTGCTGACCTGCTGCAGCGTCATTCTTTCAATAACTTACAGCGGCTTGGGCCTCGCCTTACCTGCCAAAATGCTGCGGCAATATCCCCTACTCCTCCGTGAAGGCTCGGTTGAACGAGTCGAGGAGCGGGCGGACGAGATAATCGAAGAATGTGCGTTCGCCGGTGTTGATGAATATCTCGACCGGCATGCCGGGATGGATCTGCCCGGCGGTGACGCCGTCGGGCAGCCGGTCCGCGATCTTCAGCCGGGCGCTGTAATAAGGCTCTTGCGTCGCCTCGTCCATCAGCCGGTCGGCTGAAACGAGGGTCACCGTTCCACCCACCTCCGGCGTCTTGCGCATATTGAGCGCCGAAAGCCGAAGGCGCGCGTGCTGGCCGACATGAACGGCATCGATATCCTGCGGCCTGAGCCGGGCATCGACCACGGGTACCGCTGCTGTCGGTAGCATCTCCATCAGCTTCTCACCTTGCCCGACCACACCGCCCGTCGCGTTGTGGACCGCGGAAACGACGACCCCGTCCACCGGAGCGCGGATGACGGTTCGGCCGAGCGCCGCTTCGGCGACCCGCCTCTGCTCCTCCACATCGGCAAGCGAGCCGCGCACCTCGGTCAGTTCGGAGACGGCCTTTTCGACCCGCTGCGTCGCAAGCCGCGCGATCTGCTCGCGGGCCTCCATGATCTGTATCGTGGAAGAGGCGATCTGCGCCTCGATCATGCCCGCCTGGCCGATGAGATCGGCCTGGCTGCGCAGAAGCACGGTATAGTCGGAACGGCCGGCAAGGCCTTGGTCGAGCAGGCCCTTCTTCCGGCCCAGCTCTTCTTCGACGATCGCGATTTGATGATGGATCGCCTGCTTCTGCGATTGAAAGCCGATGGCGGTCTGCTTAAGGGCTGCGACACGCTGGTGAAGGATGTCCTGCTCGGAGCGGAACCGCGCCAGCCGTGCGGCAAATTCCTTCTGCTGCTCGGCTATGAGCTTGCCGATGCCGTCGATCCCGGCGCCAAAATCGGCCTCGTCGGGAAGGACGAGCTCAGCCGCTCCGTCGCGTTCCGCCTCGAGCCGCAAGGCGCTGCTGGTGAGCGTCGCGGTCCGCTTTATCAGCCGGTGGAGCTGTGTTTCGGCGATTGTCGGATCGAGGACGACAAGCTCCTGCCCCGCCCTGACCCGGTCGCCCTCGCGGACGAGGATGTGCTCGATGACCCCGCCATCGAGATGTTGGACGATGACATTGCGGCCGGGAGCGGCAATCACGCCGGAAGCCACGGCAGCGCCCGCGAGAGGCGCGGTGGCCGCCCAATAGCCGAAGCCCCCGGCAAACAGCGCCACCGCCGCATAACCGGCAAGGGCGATCCTGCCGGCCCCGCGTCCGATCCCCTTCTCCCACAGAAAACCCCGGTCCGTCATGACGGGCTTCTCCCCGCTCATGTCCGCTGCCTGGCGCGGATGACCGGAACGAACGACGCCGCGCCATATCGCGGCTCCGGCGCCGGCATTGATCTACCAAACACATCCCCACTCGACCCGAAGGCTTCGATGGCGCCGTTTTTCAGCACCATCACGCGATCGCAGGATGCGGCGAGCGCCGGGCGGTGCGTGATGATGATAAGCATGGTCTTCGCCCGCCGCGCCTCGGAAAGCGCTTGCAGCAGCGCCGCCTCTCCTTCGCTGTCGAGATGGGCGCTGGGTTCGTCGAGAACGAGAATGCGCGGATTGCCGTAGAAGGCGCGGGCGAGGCCGATCCGCTGGCGCTCCCCTCCCGAAAGCACCGCCGAAAGGCCGATCTCCGTCCGATAGCCGTCGCGCTGCGCGAGGATGAGTTCGTGCGCCTGCGCACGCTTCGCCGCTTCGATGATCTTCCCGTCATCGGCTTGCGGATCGAAGCGCGAGATGTTGGCGGCGATCGTTCCAGGCATCAGCTCCACCTCCTGCGCCAGATAGCCGATGGCCTCCCCGATCTGTTCGCCGTCCCATGAGCGCAGTTCCGCACCGTCGATCCTGACGCTGCCGCCGCTCGGCAAAGCCGCGCCGACGAGAAGCCGCGCCAGCGTCGATTTCCCGGCCCGGCTCGGGCCGATGATGGCCACCGCCTCGCCGGCCTCGATACGGAAGCTCAGTTGCCTGATGACCGGCTCGGCGCCCGGCAGTGCATTCGGCGCGAAATAGACGAGGTTCTTCACATCGACGACGCCGCGCGGCTCGGGCAGCCGGATCTTTTCCGTCCCGCCGGAATGCCGTTCGAGCGCTGCCCGCAATCGGCGCCAGGCGCGCCCCGCCTGAACGGTCTGCCGCCAGCCGCCGATGAGCTGATCGATCGGCTGCAGCGCCCGCCCGGAAATGATCGAGGCGGCGAAGATCATGCCCGCCGTCATCTCGCCTTTCAGGACGAGCCAGGCACCGAGCCCGAGAATGCCGAGCTGCAGCATCATGCGGAAAGCCCGCGCGACACCGCCGAAGACAGCGTTGACGGCAAGCGAACGCGTCTGCACCCGCAGCGCTTCGGCAAAGCCTCGCCCCCATGCCTCGGTCGCGCCGCGGACCATGCCCATGGCGAAAAGCGTATCGGCGTTGCGCGCAAATGCCTGGGCCGTCGCGTTGCCGGAGACGAAAAGCTCCGCCGCCCGCGTCTCGCTCTGGCCGTTCGCAAGCTGGTTCAGGCCGGCAAGCAGGACCATCAGGAGCATGCCGCCGAGGGTCAAAAGACAAAGATCGGGATGGACGAAATAGAGAAGCAAAACGAAAAGCGGCGTGAAAGGCAGATCGAAAAGCGCTGAAAAGCCGCGCGATCCGATGAACGACCGAACGATCGCCAGATCGCGCAGCGGCCCTATATCACCGGAGCCGTGACGCCGGCCGATGATCGACGCCGCGAATGCCCGGGACGCAAGCCTGCTGTCGAGCCTTGCGGCAACGCGCTCGGCATAAAGCGCGCGGATGATGTCCAGGCCCCCGAGGAAGCCTAGGGAGAGAAGAGCGATCAGCGACAGGTAGACGAGCGTTTCCCGGCTTGATGACGGGATTACCCGGTCGTAGATCTGCAGCATGTAGAGCGGCGTCACCAGAAGCAGGGCATTCAGTGCAAACGAGAAGACGCCGATATGGACGATGCTGCCGGCTATGCCTGCCTGAGGCCCGGCCGGCCGCACGGCGCTAGACCAGGGTCCCGATCGGCTCCGGGTCGAACCAGTAGTCGCCCGGCACGTCCAGCGTCCCTGCACCTGCGCCGAAGTCGGCCGCATCCGCCGCCGAATATTGGGCCTCGGCGGAAGAGCCATAACCAGCTGTGCCGACTTCGCTTGCATCGGTGCCGCCTACCGTTTCCGCATAGGTGCTCTGGCTGATAAAGACGGGGATATCAGTTTGCCGATTCTCCGTCATCGAAGCGGTTTGCGCTGTGGAAGAGACCGTGCTGTCCGTCGCCGCGAGAGCCGTTTCGGACGTGTCGATCAGGGTGCTTGCCGACGCCTGCACCAGGCTGTCCAGCGAGTAGGCGCGGATATAGTCGATCTTCATTTCGCCGGGCGTCGTGAGGCCGTCCGCCGGTGTGCCCGCCAATCCGCCGACCGCCAGGTTGGCGATCATGTACATCGGCTCATGCATGTCATCAGGCGTATCGGTGCTCGCGACCTCCGTGCCGTCGACATACCAGGTGAGCGTTTCCGGCGTCCACAGAACGCCATAGGTGTGAAAGCCTTCCGTATCGGCGACATAGACGGTCGAACCGTCCTGCGTGTGTTCGCCGCTTGCGTCCGAATGGGCGGTGAGCTGAAGCGTGTTCGGCTGCTGGCCGATCATTTCCACGACATCGAGTTCGGGCGGCCAGGCGCCGCTTTCCGGCAGGAGCCAGAAGGCCGGCCAGAGCCCCTGGGTTTCCGGCAGATCCGCCCGCATCTCGAAATAGCCGTAGGTCTGGGCGAAGGATTTGTGCGTCGTCAGCATGCCCGACATATAGTCGTAATCGTTGATATAGGGCTTGATGTCATCCGGGGTTTGCGCAGCCGTGATGGTGAGAACGCCGTTTTCGACACTGAACGGATTGACGGAGCTCGTCGGCTCGTAGTTCACATCGATATACCACTGAAGCTCGCCGTTTCCATGCAGCGTATTACCGTTCTCACCGCCCCACCAATAGTTGGAATGCCAGGTACCGCTTTCGCCATCCGACATGTCCAGCGTATCGAAATCATCGGCGAAGGAGAGGCTCATCCCTGATTTGTCGAGACCATATTTGAACTGGCTGGAATCGAGCTCGGCGATGGTCGTGCCGGCAAAGACGAGGCTCTCCCCATCTCCCATATCGACCCGCACGTCGTCGCCGGTCTGGGACATTCGCGCCTGGATTTCGGCGAACGAGGTAAAGCCGTAACCCGTAAGGCGGGCCGTATCGCCTGCTTCGAAATCGAGGATCAGGTCGCTGCCGTCGCCCTCGGTCAGCGCGAAGACGTCGTTATCAGCACCGCCTATGAGAACGTCATCTCCCGCCCCGCCGTCGATCGTCTGCCGACCGGAACCGCCGGTGATGATGTTGTGGCCATCATTGCCGAATGCATATCGGTCGCTGCCGGTGACGATCAGGTTTTCGAAATTGTCGGGCAAGCGGTAGCTCATCCAGGTGTCGATCGTATCGACCCCTTCACCCGCCGCCTCGAAGGCTTTGTTCCTCGATGAATAGAGGTGATAGATATCGTCACCCTCACCGCCAAGCATGGTGACATACACACTGCTGTCGCCCCACAAGGCGTCGTTTTCCGCAGTTCCATAGAGTTCCGGGCCGGAATCGGTCGCCGAAAAATGGTGGATAGGGGTTCCACTGTAAGAGAGTTCGACCCCCTTGGCGTTCACGACCGTACCCATGGAATTTTCCCTGTTCCGGATTTGCTCTGATTGATCGAGCCCGATCGGCGATGCTTGCGATAGCTCTGTCCGCCCGAAATACTGCGGCGGACGATGTGTGCAGCGCAACAAGGTGAATGGTCGTAGTTTCAGAAGATCAAAACAATCCCAAATTATTGCCGTTAGGGAAAGAAAACGTCTCGTGTATCAAGAATTGCATAAATCAAAATACTATCAATGATAAGTTGCGGAAAAATGGGATTTCGACGCGGTAGGAAAACGCATGCTTGTCTCAACCTGAAAAATTCACGACGGATTCAGGCGATATGTCAGAAGATAGGAGACGAAGTCGGGCAAGGAGGGCGCACACGCGCGGCGTTCGGGTGACACGGGGGAATCAAAACGCCCTCTGATCCGCCGGAAGGGCAGCCGCAAAAACAAAAACTCCCGCGGCTTTGGCCACGGGAGTGTCGGTCTCATTGGTTGCGGGGGCAGGATTTGAACCTGCGGCCTTCAGGTTATGAGCCTGACGAGCTACCGGGCTGCTCCACCCCGCGTCAAAGGTTTGACTGTATGCGACTGCGTAGGCTTTTCGGGTCATGTATGA
>NZ_PVBR01000004.1 GCF_002980495.1 Phyllobacterium phragmitis | reverse complement strand
GGCGAGCAGCACCAGAACCCAATAGGATGCGCCCGGCAGCCCGGCTGCAGCCGGCGCGAAGCCGTTCCGGGTTCCCGTTTTGAGGATCGAAAGGTGATCGGGTTCGAGCAGCACCGGAAGCGGCGGCGCCCGAATGTCGCTACCTCCCGGCGCGATGCTCTCGAATTCCGCGTCCTCCACCGCATCATCGGCCCATGGAGGCGATTTCCTGAAATCGGACGCTCTTGGAACGGACACGAATCCTTTTCGATCGATCTGTGCCATCGTGCAGTCACGTTCCTCTGCGCAATTCCAAAAACCGGCTCGGTTTTTCGGCGTCATGCCCTAGGCAGCCGCAGAAATCTGAACGAGAATGGTTAAAGCTTCCCTCCCCCAGGACTTTTCGACGACGGAACAACGGATTTTAACGCGTGGTTAACCATAGCATTCAATGGTCATTCCGGCTTATGAACCATCCCATGAAGTCCGGGACAATTGCATCGTGATTCGCTTCGAGAATGTCGGACTGCGCTATGGTATGGGTCCTGAGGTCCTGCGCGACGTCAGCTTTCATATCCCCGCGCGTTCCTTCCAGTTTCTCACCGGCCCATCCGGCGCCGGCAAGACATCGCTGCTGCGCCTCCTGTTCATGGCGCTGAAGCCGACGCGCGGCCTGATCAATGTCTTCGACAAGGATATCGCCACGCTGGACCGCAGCGAACTGCCGCTCCTGCGCCGCCGCATCGGCGTGGTGTTCCAGGATTTCCGCCTCCTCGATCACATGACCACCTATGAGAATGTGGCGCTGCCGCTGCGCGTGCGCGGCAAGGAGGAGGCGACCTACCGCCATGAGGTCGAGGAACTCCTGCAGTGGGTGGGCCTCGGTGAGCGCATGCGCGTGCTGCCGCCGGTGCTCTCGGGCGGCGAGAAGCAGCGTGCCGCGATCGCCCGCGCCCTGATCGATCAGCCCGAAATCCTGCTCGCCGACGAACCCACCGGCAATGTCGATCCGCCGCTCGCCCGTCGCCTCCTGCGCCTTTTCGCCGAGTTGAACCATTCGGGAACCGCCGTCATCATCGCCACCCACGATCTGACGCTGATGGACCAGGTCAATGCCCGCCGCATGATCCTCGATCATGGGAGGCTCAACATCTATGAATGAGGTCCTGCAACGCTTCGATACCGTCCGCAACGCCGTTTTCAGGCTGGTCGATCAATGGCGCAATCGTCCGAGCCAGACGCCGATCGTGCCGCAGGGCAATGTCGCCGGCACCGCGCTCATCATCGTCATCGCCATCATGACCTTCCTTGCCTGCCTGACGCTTGGCGGGGTCAGCCTCGTGCGCGATTCGGCGGCGACATGGCAGAGCCAGATCTCCAAGGAGGCGACGATCCAGATAAGGCCCATCGACGGCGAGGATATGGAGGCGCTTCTGGCGCAGGCGCGCAAGATCGCCCAGGGCTTCGCCGGTGTGACCTCGGCCCGCATCGTCGACAAGGCCGCCACCGCCCGGCTGCTCGAACCATGGCTCGGCAGCGGGCTCGACATCGATGAACTGCCCGTGCCGCGCCTGGTGGTCGTCTCGATCGACGAGGATCAGCCGCCCGATTTCGCCACCTTGCGCGCCGAACTCGTCCGCAGCGTGCCGGGCGCGAGCTTCGACGATCACCGCACATGGGTCGACCGCCTCGTCTCCATGGCGCGCACGACGGTGCTGATCGGCATGAGCGTGCTTGTCCTGGTCATCGCCGCGACGGTGCTGACCGTCATCTTCGCCACCCGCGGCGCGATGGCCGGCAACGATCACATCATCGAGGTTCTGCATTTCATCGGCGCCGAAGCGGGATTTGTCGCGCGTGAATTCGAGCGCCACTTCTTCCGCACCGCGCTCAAGGGTGCGCTGTGCGGCGGCGGGACCGCGATCCTGGTGTTCCTGATGATTTCGTGGTGGTCGTCCCGCAATCTCGCCACGCCGGAGGCCGACCAGGCCGCCGCACTCTTCGGCAATTTCGCCATCGGCAGGGACGGCTATGCGGGCGTGGCGGTCATCATCCTGCTCGTCAGCCTGCTGACCATGATAACGACGCGCCTGACCGTCATCACGCAATTGAGGGAGATGGACAACCGTGGATCGGAAGCCATCTGAGGCGATGACTTTTAATTGTGGAAATCCCTTCACTTCGAGCGGTGAGAAGGCGAAATCTTGTCTTCCTGCCGCAATCATGGCTATCCTATGCCGCATTTGCTGAGTACGGTTTTGCGATGGAAACGCATTTCGCCACGGTCGCCACGGTGGAGGAAAGCCATCAGGAGCACTATGCCGAAGACCGCGCCATTGCTTCGCGGCCGACCGTTTCCCGGCGCCGCCGCCTGCTACCCAACATCATGACTCGCATATTCGCCCGCCTGCGCAAGTTTTTCCAACCGGTCACCCTGCTATTGCTCGTCCTCGTCCTGGCTTTTGCGGTGGGGTTCCTGGCTTTCAGCGAACATGTGACCAATATGCGTGAGCCGGCAACCGTGCCGGCCGCCGACGGCATCATCGTCCTGACCGGCGGGCAGGCGCGCATCGAAACGGCCATCGGCCTCCTTCAGCACCAGAATGGCATGCGACTTCTCATCAGCGGCGTGCATCCCTCGACGAAGCGCCAGGCGCTGCAGCGCATCACCCATGCCGACGCCGCCCTGTTCACATGCTGCATCGATATCGACCGTTCGGCGCAGGATACCGTGGGCAATGCCAGGGAAAGCGCCAAATGGATCAAGGCGCATGATTATCGCCGCGTCATCGTCGTCACCAACAATTACCATATGCCGCGCAGCATGGCCGAACTGTCCCGCGCCATGCCGGATGTCGCGTTCATCCCCTATCCCGTGGTCAAGACCGATCTGAGCCAGGAAAACTGGATCAAGCAAGGCGACACGTTGCGCGTGCTGCTGACCGAATATGTCAAATATCTGCGATCGATGGCCCGCTTGGTCATCTCCCCGCCGGCACCGGATACCGCCGCGAACGCATCCTCCGAAAAATAATCCTGCTCTCTGGAAGCCGGAAATTTCGAAAAAACCGTTCGCTGCGCTTTCTCGTCTGGAAACGCGCCGCGTCCTGCTATATCGGTGACGCCATTCAGCTATTGCATGATCCCCAAACCGAAATCGGTGGTTCGCTTGATGATCGTCGTCCGTTCATTGCTGTTCAACGCGGCATTCTATGTCAGCATCATCATCCAGATGATCGTGTTCACGCCCATCTATTTTCTCATGCCGCGCAAGAAGGCGTGGATGGTGCCGAAGAACTGGGCCTTGTCCAATCTCTGGCTGCAGAAGCTGATCGTCGGCACGGATTACTCCATCGAGGGATTGGAGAACATCCCCGAAGGCGCCTATATCTGCGCGCCGAAGCATCAGTCCTTCTGGGACGTGTTCGCCTTCCTGCCTCGGCTCGACGATCCCGTGATGATCCTCAAGAGGGAATTGATGTGGATCCCCCTGTTCGGCTGGTATGTCGCCAAGATGCGCATGATCCCGGTCGATCGCGGCACCCGCACCAAGGCGCTGCGCTCCATCACCCAGGGCGCCAAGGAAGCCATCGCCCAGGGCCGTCAGATCCTGATCTATCCCGAGGGCACGCGCCGTCCGCCCGGCGCACCGCCCCAGTATAAATACGGCATCGCCCATATCTATGCCGAGCTCGGCCTCCCGGTGGTTCCCATCGCCCATAATGCCGGACTCTATTGGCCACGCCGCAAGTTCCGCCGCTATCCCGGCACGATACGCTGCCGTGTCCTGCCGCCCATCGAGGCCGGCCTGGACAAGGAGACTTTCTTCAAGCGCCTGATCGAGGTGACGGAAGCCGCCTGCGACGAATTGCTGCTCGAAGCGGCCAGGGACGAAAATCCGCCCCCCATGCCGCCCACGGCGATCCAGAGGCTGAAGGAACTGGGTTTCGAGCCGCCGCGCCCTTCGAAATAGCGCTGTTGCACACGGGTGGAAGCAACGACGCATCCATATTCCAACCGTAGTAGCGGCGGCATTGTCGAGGCATCTCCACAGTTCCGGCGGTGCAGAATGGCGTAAGGCCAGGCGATTCCATCAAAACAGGAACTGATCTAGGCGCAGGTCTCATCGCTGCCACCAATCATCGCCGCCACACTTTCCAGCCAATGATCGCGAATGCCCATCTTGCGCAGATGATCGACCGTGCTGGTGACGTAATCGACATTGGGCCCGGACTGGCCCGAGGCCTGCGCAACGATTTCCGCCGCCCTTTCCGCCGGCAGGGCGCCGGCATATTGCCCATGAAGGCGGTCGGCGACATAGACCACCGCCTCGACCGAGCGTCCGTCCCCGAGACGCAGCGGCAGCCGCCTTTCCAGATAAACATGGGTGACGAGTTCCCGGGCGCGCAGATAGGCAAGCGCCTCGTCGGCAAGGTCGCCCGGTACGCGGAAAGCGAGGCCGAGGCATGAACCGCCGCGATCGAGCCCGAGCACGAGCCCCGGATGCTGCGGCGTGCCGCGATGGATATGGGAACGGATGCAAAGCGCCCTTCGATACCCGTAAAGCCGGGCGCGCGCCGTTTCCACATGGGCAAAACCTGGCTTCCACATCAGGGAACCATAGCCAAACACCCAAAAATCGCCCATATCCATTCCAGTAGTTGGCCATTACAGCGCCACACGTCATATACATGACGCGTAAAGGACGCTGTAACAGTTTAAATCTGCTGCATAATTCCTTAAATCGGTTCCGGTTTAAGAAATGATGCGGTCACTGGCGTCCGGTGTGAAAAACCGTGGCGCCGGGAAGCAAAGACCACGACGTAAATTGCACATAGATCGATAACGGGGCTCCCTCCATGCCGTCAAGCGTCTCATCCAGAAGGAACAAAAAGGGCTTCCTGTTTTTGGCGGCCGGCGTTCTCATCGCCGTCGGGGCATATACGGCGGGCTGGTACTATCTGGCGGAAAAGATCGAGGCCCGCGCCAAAAGCGATCTGGCGGCGCTCGACGCCAAAGGCATTTCGGCGAATTGCGAAAATCTCCATACGGCAGGCTATCCCCTGCGTATCGATCTCGTCTGCGACAGCATTTCATGGCGGCGTCCGAATGTCGGCATTTCATTTCTCGCCGGCCGCATCACCTCCGGCTCGCCCATCTACGCGCCGCGCAGCCTGACCAACGAAATCGTCGGACCGGCCTTCGTCGGCATTCCCGGCCTGGTGCCGCTTGAGCTGCGCTGGGATCGACTGACGTCGAGCACGGAACTCATCCGCCCGACGCCATCCCGCATCTCCACCGAGGCGAAGGGGCTGCGCATCGGCGTGCGCACCCAGACGACCAGCGCGACGCCGCTCGCCGAAATCGCCGACCTGCGGTTCGAGGCAAACGGCTTCAGCGGCCCCCTGCAAACGACGCTCAAGTTCGACGGGCTGACGCTTTCCCAAGCCGCAACCGGCAACACGCCGATTCCCGTGCTGTCCGGATCGGCTGATATCACGTTTTCAGACGCCGCCGCCCTGTTTCAGCCAAGGCCGGGTTCGATCGAGGAGCGCTTGCGTGGACAGTCGGGCGAAATCAGCAATGCGACGCTTTCCCTGCCGTCGGGCGGCTCACTGACGATTTCCGGTCCGTTCTCCGTTGACGAGCAAGGCGTGATCGACGGCACGTTCCGCCTCAGCCTCACCAACCCGCCGGCACTTGCCGAAATGGCGCGCACGGCCTTTCCCGATCAGGACCGCAACATCTCCACCGTGCTTTTCGCCCTCTCGGCCATGCCGAAGGACGAGACCGGCGCGCCGACCATCACCGTCAATGTCAAGCGCGGCAAGGCGACGGCGGGTTTCATCCCGCTAGGTAATCTGCCCACGCTTTGAAAGCGCTGCCTGGGAGAGCGTGGCCCCGGTGGGCGTGGCCCCGGTGAGCGTGGATTGACGGCCGAAATCGGGCGCGTCCACTTCCTGCCCCGCCTCGATAATGCCGCGGCGCACCGCGCGCGTGCGTGTGAACAGATCGAACAGCGCGTCGCCGTCACCCCAGCGGATGGAGCGCTGCAACGAGGCGAGATCCTCGGAGAAGCGGCCCAGCATCTCCAGGATCGCATCCCTGTTGTTCAGGCAGACATCGCGCCACATCGTCGGGTCGGACGAGGCGAGCCGGGTGAAATCGCGAAAGCCGGAGGCGGAATATTTGATCACTTCCGACTTCGTCACCTGCTCCAGGTCGTTCGCCGTGCCGACGATGTTGTAGGCGATGATGTGCGGCAGGTGCGAAACGATGGCGAGCACCAGATCGTGATGCTGCGGATCCATCTGGTCGAGCCATGAGCCGCAGGCTTCCCAGAACGCCTTCAGCCTGGCCAGAGCCATCGGATCGGTGTCCGGCAGCGGCGTCAGGATGCACCAGCGGTTGGTGAAGAGTTCCGCGAAGCCGGCATCCGGGCCGGAATATTCGGTGCCCGCCAGCGGATGGCCGGGGATGAAGTGCACGCTTTCCGGCAGTTCCGGCTGCATCTGCGCGATGACGGAGGCCTTGGTGGACCCGACATCGGTGACGATCGCGCCGCTCTTCAAGACGCCGGCGATCTGCTGCGCCACCAGGCCGGAAGACCCGACCGGCACCGAGACGATGACCAGATCCGCGTCCCGGACGGCTTGCGCATTGTCGGTCGTATAGCTGTCGCCCAGCCCCAGCTCTTCAGCCCGCTTCAGCGTCTCCGCGCTTCGCGTCGCGATGGCGATGCTGTCCGCCAGCCCTTCACGCTTGATCACCCGCGCCAGCGACGAACCGATGAGACCGATCCCGATCAGCGCTATTTTGTCGAAATGGATTTTGGACATTCTCTTTTACTTCAAAAAATCGGACAGGACGGCAATGACGCCGCGATTTGCTTCCTCCGGGCCGACGGTCAGGCGCAGCGCATTGGGGAACCCGTAAGCCCCGATGCGGCGCAGGATATAACCTTTCGAGGTCAGATAGGCATCCGCCTTTTCAGCCGATTTTTCGGGATCGTCGGGAAAATGCACCAACAGGAAATTGCCGACCGAAGGCGTGACCCGCAGGCCGAGCGCCGTCAGTTCCGCATCGAGCCACCGCAGCCATTTGTCGTTGAAGGCGACCGACATCTCGACATGCGCCCGGTCGCGGATCGCGGCCGCTCCCGCGGCGATCGCAGCCCCGTTGAGATTGAACGGGCCGCGTACCCGATCGACGGCATCGATCACATGGGCCGGTGCGTACATCCAGCCGATGCGCAAACCGGGAAGCCCGTGGATCTTCGAGAAAGTGCGCGTCATCACCACGTTTTCGCTTGAAGACACCAGTTCCACGCCGGCTTCATAATCGTTGCGTCGGACATATTCCGCATAGGCCGCATCGAGTATCAGCAGCACGGTCCTCGGCAGGCCGGCATGCAGCCGCCGCACCTCTTCGAACGGCAGATAGGTGCCGGTCGGATTGTTCGGATTGGCGATGAAGACGATCCTGGTGCGCGGCGTCACCGCTTCGAGAACGGCATCGACGTCGACGCGCTCGTCCTTCTCCTTGACGGTCACCGGCGTCGCGCCCGCGGCAATCGTCTGGATCTTGTAGAGGAGAAAGCCGTGTTCGGTGACAACAGCCTCGTCGCCGGGCGCTAGATAGGTCTGCGCCAGAAGGCTCAGGAGTTCGTCCGATCCGTTGCCGCACATGATGTTGGCCGGGTTCAACCCTTGCGTTTCGGCAATCGCCTCCTTCAGCGCCTTCGCCTGCCCGTCGGGGTAGATGCCCAGCCGATGCGCCGCCGCCTGATATGCCTCGATCGCATGCGGGCTCGGCCCGAGCGGCGTCTCGTTGGCGGAGAGCTTGTAGACCTTGGCCACTCCCGGCACGGATTCCTTGCCGGGGATATAGGCGGCGATATCGAGAACACCGCGTTTCGGGCTGGGGCGGTTTGCATTCGGCATGATGGTCATGATGTGATCCGATAGGGCAGAAATAGGGTGTATTGAGATTCAGGTCAGGGTGAGGCGAAAATGGCGTTTTCGAGAACCGGAGCGCAGAAAAGCGTCATTTGCAGCCCGCCATCACCTGAATATCAACATATCCTGGACTGATGCGGCATAAACTGCCTCAGCACATGTGTCGAGAGAAACCTTGACTTTGATGGCGCACCGACTCTAGCTACCGCAAGATTTCTGGAAGAAAATTCGCGAAATGACCAAGGCCGAGGTAAAAGCCCTGAAAGGCGATCAGCGCACGCAGGAAGCGATCCATCCGCACAGTCCGGTGGTGGCTTTCGGCGCGGACAAGCCCCTGCGCCTCGACAGCGGCACCTCGCTTTCCCCGTTCCAGATCGCCTATCAGTCCTATGGCGAACTCAATGCGGAGAAATCCAACGCGATCCTCATCTGCCATGCGCTGACCGGCGACCAGCACGTCGCCAACACCCACCCGATCACCGGCAAGCCCGGCTGGTGGTCCAATCTTGTCGGCCCCGGCAGGCCGATCGATACCGACCGGTTTTTCGTGCTCTGCGCCAATGTCATAGGCGGCTGCATGGGCTCCACCGGTCCCGCATCGATCAATCCGGAGACGGGCAAGCCCTATGCGCTCGATCTGCCGGTCATCACGATCGCCGATATGGTGCGCGCCCAGGCGATGCTCGTCGATCATTTCGGCATCGACCAGCTTTTCGCCGTGGTCGGCGGATCGATGGGCGGAATGCAGGTGCTGCAATGGGCCTCGAGCTATCCCGACCGGGTGTTCACTGCCGTGGCGCTCGCCACCGGCGCCCGCCATTCCTCGCAGAATATCGCCTTCCACGAGGTCGGGCGGCAGGCCGTCATGGCCGACCCCGACTGGCAGCACGGCCGCTATATCGAGGCGGGGACCATGCCGCGCAAGGGCCTTTCGGTCGCGCGCATGGCCGCCCATGTCACCTATCTCTCGCAAGCCGCCCTGCACCGCAAGTTCGGGCGCAATCTCCAGGATCGCCAGAACGTCACCTTCGGCTTCGACGCGGACTTCCAGATCGAGAGCTATCTGCGCCATCAGGGGATAACGTTCGTCGACCGCTTCGACGCGAATTCCTACCTCTATATGACCCGCGCGATGGATTATTTCGATCTTGCCTTCGACCATAATGAGCGGCTGGCCGATGCTTTCGCCGGCACCAAGACCCGCTTCTGCATCGCCTCCTTCTCCAGCGACTGGCTGTTCCCGACAGCGGAAAACCGGGCGGTCGTGCATGCGCTGAACGCGGCTGGAGCCTCCGTATCGTTCGTCGAGGTCCAGACGGACCGCGGGCACGATGCATTCCTGCTCGACGAGCCCGTCATGTTTTCCGCCATCGAGGGCTTCATCCATTCGGCGGCGCGGGCAAGAGGCATCGCCCTGCCATGAACGCGCTCACCACAACCGCCGGCGCCACGGCGAGCCACGTCGCCAATCGCGTCGATTTCGAGATCATCGCGTCTCTGGTGAAACCAGGCGCGCGCGTGCTCGATGTCGGCTGCGGCGACGGCGAATTGCTCGAACTGTTGCAGACGCAGAAGAATGTCGACGGACGCGGCGTGGAACTGTCGCAGGCCGGCGTCAACCAATGCCTGGCGCGCGGCCTTTCCGTCATCCAGGGCGATGCCGACAGCGATCTCGTCTATTATCCCGATTCCGGTTTCGACTATGTCATCCTGTCGCAGACGCTGCAGGCCACCCGCAATCCCAAGCAGGTGCTGAGCGAACTTCTGCGCATCGGCGAGCGGGCCATCGTCTCATTCCCCAATTTCGGTCATTGGCGGATGCGCCTGTCGCTGCTGTTCCGCGGACGCATGCCGGTGACCAAGGACCTGCCCTATAGCTGGTATGACACGCCGAACATCCACTTCTGCACGATCCACGATTTCGTCGAGATGACGGAGGAGATCGGCGCGAAGCTGGAAAATGCGGTTGCCGTCAATCGGCTCGGCGAACGCATGACCTTCAATATGCCCTGGGGTTTCTGGAACCTGTTCGGCCAGCAGGCGGTATTCGTGCTCAAGCGCTGATTTAGGCGCTGGCTTTATCGCCGGATTTTTTTGTTCGGCCTGTCACGATGCATCGCCGTTCCCTGTGGCGCCAGCACGGGAACGAAGACACGGCGCGACGAGCGCTGCGCCACCGGCAGCCCCTGATACAGCCGCTTTTGGGCCTCGACGACCAGCACGCCGCCGAAGATCGGCCATAGCCGCCGCCCGATCTTTTCCACCAGAGCCGACGGACGCAGCAGCCAACGATGCGTGGCGGGCGGAAAATGCAGTGCCTCCATCACCGTCCCGGCGGTGAAATTAGCCTCGCGCAACACCCGGATGATCTGGCCGCGGCTATAGGGCCGTCCGCTTCCGAAAGGCGTGTGCTCGAAGCGCGCCCAGACGCCGCGCCGGTTGGGAACGACGATCACCAGCCTGCCATTGGGCGCCAGCACGCGCCACATCTCCTTCAGCGTCTCGCTCGGATTTTCGGAATGTTCCAAGGCATGGACGAGCAGGATGCGATCAACGGATGAATCCGGCAGCGGCAGTTCCTCGTCGAAGACCAGCGCCGTGGTGCACGCCTCGGCCGCCGGCCAGCAGATCGCACCCTGCCCCGCCGGCATGAAAGCGAAAGTGCGCTCCGTATCGGGGCGGAAACGATCGAGATAGGGCAACGTATAGCCGATGCCGACCAGACGCTCCTCCGGCAATTTCGTCCATAAGGACGACAGCGCCATGACGATCGCGCGCTCGACCAGATGCCCAAGTGTGGAGGCGTAAAACGACCGGATTTCGATGATGTCGAGATGCATGGGCATCATCCAAGGGCCATCAATTCCAGCAGCCGAGGTTCTTGCCCCGCAGATTATGCGAATCGATGTCGACCAGCAGGCGCGGATCCACGCGCACCAGCGCCAATGACGTGCGTTGCTTGAGATCGATCTTCTGCCAGCCCGCGCATTCCTTTGGCAGCGTCACCGTTTCGACGGCGAACTTCTCCGACCATGCCGTGGCCGTGCAAGCCGATAGGCCGAGCACCAGAGGGAGGGATAGAACACCAATGAATTTCCGCATATTTATGTGACCTGCCGCCGCTCCAGCCATATTGTCCTCCGAGTTTCAGTGGATCAAGCACCCCCGCGAAAACCCGATCGTATGTCCCAACGATCTCCATACATACACTGTGATGGATTCCACGTCGATTGCCCTGATCGCGGAATGCAGGGCAATCGGATGAAGGAAAATATACCTGCACTGAGGCAATTTTCATCGTTGGACTGTCCGTCGCGACTGCGGCGGCGCGCCTCATGGCGCGAGCCAAGGGCGCGGATGCGCCCGCCCGGCGCTTGAGGGGCGGAAAAAAGGAATGGCGCGTAAGTTTTCGGTCAGAACAGCGCCAAAGTTAAACCCTTCCCCCGGTTTTGCAGCGGATTTTCGATAAATTTGCGGCCAATCTTTCAGTATTGCCGCCAGTAAAAAGCCGGAATATGTTTTCCCCTGACATTGATTCGCTTCTTATGCCAAGCGCTCATCTTCTGGGGGAATGCATGTTGAACAAACTGTCGGCCGAGTTTTTCGGCACTTTCTGGCTGGTCTTTGGCGGTTGCGGAAGCGCGATCCTCGCTGCGGCATTCCCCGAACTCGGCATCGGCTTCCTCGGCGTCGCCCTTGCTTTCGGCCTGACCGTACTGACGATGGCCTTTGCCGTCGGCGGCATTTCCGGCGGCCATTTCAATCCCGCCGTCTCGCTCGGCCTGGCCGTCGCCGGCCGTTTCGATTACAAGGACCTGATCCCTTACTGGATCGCGCAGGTCGTCGGCGCCATTGCCGCTGCAGCCATTCTTTACCTGATCGCCTCCGGCAAGGCCGGTTTCATGCCGGGCAGCTTCGCATCCAACGGTTATGGCGACCTTTCGCCGGGCGGCTACAGCCTGACCGCCGCCCTGATCGCCGAAATCGTCCTGACGGCCTTCTTTCTTATCGTCATTCTCGGCTCCACCGCAAAGACGGCTCCGGCTGGCTTCGCACCGATCGCCATAGGCCTTTGCCTGACGCTGATCCACCTGATATCGATCCCGGTGACCAATACGTCGGTCAATCCGGCACGCTCGACCGGTGCGGCACTGTTCGCCGAAACCGCGGCATTGAGCCAGCTCTGGCTGTTCTGGGTCGCACCGCTGATCGGCGCAGCCATCGGCGCCATCATCTGGAAGGCCCTGCTCGGCAAGGATTAACCGGACGCCGATAAGGACCTGCTCCAGATGGAAACGATGCGTTCAGGCGTTCCTTGATCAAACGCAGCGTTCCTCAGCATAACGTCCTGCACCGAAAATGCGCTTGAGGAACGCCTGCAGCCAGGCTTTCAGGGCGGCGTCATGGATCATCCGCCCTTCCAGATGCATGCGTCCCTGCTGCGCGCCACTGAGCTCGAAGCGATGCGCCCCGCGCACCACCCAGCGATGCATCATCGCCCGCGTCAGTTCCGCGTGGAACTGCAGGCCCCAGGCATGGGACCCGTAGCGGAACGCCTGGTTGGGATAGACATCGCCCGTGGCGAGCAAGGTTGCGCTGCGCGGCAGCTCGAAGCCCTCGCGGTGAAAATGATAGACCATTCCGGGCCAGTCCATCAGCGCGCGTCCCTCCTCGGTCGGGCGCAGCGGATACCAGCCGATCTCGACCTGGCCCTCCGGGTGCGGCGCCACGCTGGCGCCCAGATGATTGGCCAGCATCTGCGCACCGAGGCATATCCCCAGAAAAGGCTTGTCTTCGCGCAAGGGAACGCCCAGCCACTCGGTCTCGTAGCTGACGAACTCATCAGGATCGTTGGCGCTCATCGGGCCGCCGAAGACGACGGCGCCCGCATGATCCTCCAGTGTTTCCGGCAATCTCTGGCCAAGCGGCGGACGGCGGATATCGAGGAGGAAGCCCGCCGCTTCGAGCAGATGCCCGACCCGGCCAGGGCTCGAATTCTCCTGATGAAGGACGATCAGTATCTTGGGGCGTACCGAGGAAGGTTCATGGCCGGACGTTCCGGTTGCGGGGCTGTCGGATGGTCTCGGTTCACGGAACATCACAAGCCCTCTCGCCTCATTTTGCCTTGGTCTTGGCGGCGGCAGCTCTTGCCGCCACGGTGTGTTTCAATGTCAGCCGCTCGCGCGACGAAACGCCGATCAGCTCGGCCACACGCCACATCACATTGTCCTCGAGTTCGTCGACATCGCCATCGGCATAGACGATTTCCCACATCAGCTCGATGAAATGGATGCGCTCCTGTTCGTCGAGATGACGCTTGATGACGCTGGTGAAGCTGTAGAGATCGATGGCTTCCTGGTCCGCGGTTTCCCCAGCCGCCAACAGGGTGTTCAATTCATCGCCCTTGAGCTGGTAGGCTTCCGAGAGCGTTTCAGCAATGCGCTTTCGTTCTTCCTCCCGGCGATCGCCATCGGCATCGATGACATGAAACATCAGCGCCGCGACCGCCAGCCGGGGGTCGTCCTTGCCGAAGCCTTTTCCGCTCTTGTCCTCCCCTAAAGGCAGCCCCTTCAAAAAAATCAGAAGACGATCGAACATCAATACCCCGTGCTGTTTCCGCCTGGAGCGGTTCCTGTTTCGATGGAAACGGGGAACCGCTCCAATTCTTTGTTTTACGCAAATCCGGACGGAAAACCGCTTCGCACTTTTCCTGGATTTGCTCTGGCTGCATCAAAGCAGATGATGAGGGAAAATCCCAGGAGAGAGAATTAACCCGCAACCGCGCCGCCGCCAACCGGCAATCGGCCTCTTTGCGACTGCAAATTGTCACAGAAGGCCGACCGTTACCGGAATGCAACGCAGCGATGTCTTCCTTGTCTCGGCCTTGGAGCAAAATCAGAACAGGCGGAAGCGCGCCTGCTTGCTTTCCGTCTTCTCCTCGGGCGCCACGCCGGGATCGTCCACCACCAGCATATTCGCCTCTTCGCCATCGGCCTTGTCACCATCGGCCTTGTCGCCGGCCGGTTTGGCCGTTGATCGGTCCGGCTTTGGCTCGCCTTGCGAAACCGGCGTGACGATCACATTATCCTTGGCATCCTTGGCCGGCTGCGGCTCAGCCCGCTTCTCCGGCTCCTGCTCGATCACCGCGGGCAGTTTCGGCGCTTCAGGTTCCGGCCCGCGCACCTCATCCTCGACATCGATCACCGGCGCAAGCTGTTCGACCGGCACCTTCCATTCGAACGCGTTGAGCCTGCCTGTGACCGGTGAAACCGGCGCCCATTTTTCCGACACGAAGCCGTCGGCCGTCCAGGCCGGATCGCGTGGCGCCTTCACCGCGCGCGAAAGCCATTGCCGCACGCGGCCCTGGTCTCCGGTCTGTGCTTCTTCGATATCGGCCAGTAGCAGATAGGCGCTTTCACGCGGCGCCATCCGCAGCACCGCTTCGGCATTTTCACGCGCCTGCGCATATTCGCCGGCGTCGAGCGCGGCATGCGCCAGTGCGAGGCTCGCCTCGGGATTGTTGGAGCGGAGCGCAAAGAGGTGGCGCGCCCGCTTCAGCCGGTCAAACGCGGAATCACCTGGACGGGCATGGATATAGGCTTCCGCGATGTCAGGATGCGGGCTGTTCTTCCACGCCGTTTCGAGAATCTTCGAGCCCTTGCGCAGATCGTCCTGCCTGAACAGCGCGCGGGCGGCAATGACGGCGGCGGGGACCAGGTCCGGCGCCAGCTTGTTTGCCTCGAGCGCTGCCGTCTTGGCGGCGGCGGGATCGGAATCGAATGTCGCGATCGCCTTGGCGGTGAGGAGCGCGGCGCGTTCCTTCTTCGCTGCATTTTTGTCGACCTGCTGCCCCGCCTTGCGCGCATCGAGCAGCTTGAGCGCCTCGTCCCAATCGCCCTCGGCGCTCAGCCGTCCGAGAACGGCGCTCGATGCCCATTCCACATGCGGTGCAAGCTTCGATGCCTCGTCGGCATAATGCTGCGCGGCATCGCGTGCGCCTGCGTGCTGCGCTTCCAGATAAAGCCCGCGCAGGCCGAGGAGCCGGGTTTCCGGATCGTCCAGCATCGCCTCGAACATGGTCCGCGCATCACCAGTGCGGCCTTCGAGCATGGCGGTCTGCGCTTCGAGAAGCTTGATCAGCGGCTCCTGATCGACATTGAGCAGCTTGCCGGCCTGCTTGGTCATACGATGCGCGGCTTCGGCGTCTCCCGCACCGGCGGCGATGAGGCCGGTTGAAAGCGATTGATAGCCCCGATCGCGCTTGCGCGCGCGAAAATGCCTGCGCAAGGCATAAGGCGAACTGATGATGCTCTTGAGCAGCCACCAGACCAGCATCACCGCCGCGATAACAGCGACGATCGCCGTGGCCGCGACCATCAGCGTCACCTCATAGCGCATCCCGGCGAAGGTCACGGTCAGGTCGCCGGGCCGGTCGGCAAGCCAGGCGAAACCACCGCCGAGCACCAGGATCAGAAGAACGAAAAACAGAATACGCAGCATCAATCCGTTCCTCTAATTGGCCGAAGGCGTGGCGGGCGATGCCGGCGTCGCCGGCTTGAGCGCGGCAGCCAGCGTTCGCGCCACCAGCGCATCCGTGTCGCGGCGGGCCTTCATCTCATCGGCGAAATCAGCCGAAACCGCTTTCGCATCGTCGGGAAGCGTTTCCCATTCCGTGATGGCGCGATCGAGATCACCTGCGGCAAGCGCCGTCTCGATGCGCGCCGTGATCGCTCCCACGCCCTCGCCGCTGACCTCGCCCACCGGGCGGACTTTCACGAGGCTGCGGGCACTGGCCATAAGCTGATCGACAAAGCCGGCATTCGGATCGACATCGCTTTCGGTCGCGACGATCCTGTCGGCCACCTGACCGAACCGGCTGTTGAGATCAGCCACGGTGGGAACGCCTGTCCCGGCAAATTTCCGCAATGCCTCGATATCCGCCGATTGCGGCGCTACCGATGCATAGGCATCGAGCTCGGCGGCGAATGAACCGCCGCGGTCGATGGCCGATTTCAGCGCCGTTGCCGCGATCGCGGCCGCAATGGCAGGCTGGCGCGAACTCTCCGCGACGCGATTTTCAAGCGCCGCAAGCTTCGACTGGACCTCGGCGATGCTGCTGGAATCATCCGATGCGGCATTGGCGGCCTGTGCCGCCTGGGCCTGGGCGGAAGCGAGTTTTTCCTCCAGCGCGGCGATGCGCCCGGTCAGTTCCTGCGCCGGCGCCGTATTATCCCCGGCGGGTTGTGCCTCTACCGCCTGCTTGAGCGCGGCAATGTCCGATGCCGCACCCTGCGCATGTTGAAGCGCCTGGCGGGCCGTATCATGCGCCTCGGCCAGTTGCGCCCGGCTTTCCTCATCGAGCCCGGCTGCCGGCGGCGGTGCCGCGCGCAATTGCGCGATCTCCTGCTCGATGCGGGCAAGCCGGTCTGCCGATCCATCACCACCCGGCGAAGGTAACACATTGCCCCATTGCAGCGCCGCCGCTCCGGCAAGCGCGATGACGCCACCGGCCAAGCCTGCGGCAAGCGCCGAAAACCCTCCCCCGCTATTCGAGGCCGGCTTTGCTGGTTGAGCGGCGGCAGGCCCGCGGCCCGCGGCCGAGGCAGCCGAGGCGGTTGCGGAAGGCCGGGGCTTGGATTTGCCGGCGAAAAGCTCTTCGGTTTTCATCTGCGCATGACCCGGCTTCGCTCCATCGGGTTTCGCTCCATCGGGTTTCACGGGGGCCGCTTTCGGCTTTTTGCTGAAATCGCCGACCGGTTCCGCCGGAGGCGTCCGAGCGCCAGGGGCCGATTTCGGGTTAGCCTCAGCCGGTTCTGATACCCGCTTCACTTGCGATGGATCGAGATCGATCGTGACCGGTTTGCGGGCCGATTTCGAGTGACGCGGTGTTCCGGATTTCGCCATGATGCCTCTCGTCTTGGATGGGACGTTTCGTCAGAAACTTAACAGATAAAATCGGCAGATGAAGGATTGGTTGCGCTGCAAAAAAGGTCAAAGTGACGCGAGAAGCTTAAAAAGCGCTTGCTCGTCCGGTCTTTCGCTGACCAGGGCGCGCGCTTGCCATCTCTCGGGAAGGCTTTCGAGAATGCGGGGCGACAAACATAAAACCCAAGCTTTTTCCCAAATATCCGAAATTTCAGGCCGCTTCGCCAGCTCGATCAACGCCTTTGCCGCGAAAACCGAATAGATCAGCGCGACATCGATCTGCGCATCTCCCAACCGTCCGCGCAAATCCCTGTAGTCGATATCAGCCGTATCATAGGTCTCGCAGACCGTGATCTCCAGCCCTCCCGCCACCGCCTTGGCCTCGAAATCCGGCCGGCGCACCCTGCCCGCGAGATAGAGTACATGCGCGCCGTGCCGCAACGCGCCCGATAGCGCCAGGGCAAGCGCCTCTCCGTCGCCCCGGCCAGCGGTCACATCGGCAAACCCGGCGGATCTTGCCGCATTCGCCGTTTTCTCCCCCACTGCATAGGCAGGCAGGTGGATAAGACTTCCGATCAAACCCGGCTCGGCATGGCGAATGGCATTGACGCTGGTGATCGCCACGGCGTCATATCGCCCAGGCGCAATCTCCGCCACGACCGGCACAGTTTCGCTCAAGGGCAGCACGACGGGCGCAAATCCCATTTCTTCCAGCCGCCGCGCGGTGTGCGATGCTCCCGGTTCGGGCCGCGTCACCAATACGCGCCTGGCCTCGCCCATCGTTCAGGCCCAATCGTTGAAGAATTGCGGTCCTGCCAGCGCAAGCACCCGTTCGGCCGCATCCACGCCGATCGCCGCCGCATCGGCGATGGAGCCCTCGCCATGGATCTCATGCGCCTCGCGCCCGTCCGGCGTCAGGATCATGCCGGAAAAGCTGAGGCGGTCGCCTGAAACGATCGCCAGCCCGGCAATGGGCGTGCGGCACGACCCGTCGAGCCGGGCGAGAAAGGACCGTTCGCAAATGAGCGCGATATGGGTGTCGCGATGGTCGAGCGGGCCAAGCAGCGCGTCGATCCGCGCATCGCCGATCCGGCTTTCGATGGCGATCGCGCCTTGTCCCGGCGCCGGCGGAAAGATCGTCGGATCAAGCAGCTCGGTCACGACATGGCCAAGACCGAGGCGTTTCAGCCCGGCATGAGCGAGGAAGGTTCCATCCACCTGCCCCTCCTCCAGCTTGCGCAGCCGCGTCTCGACATTGCCGCGAAAATTCACCACCGTGATGTCGGGCCGCACGCGGCGTATCAACGCCTGGCGGCGCAACGACGAGGAACCGACCGTTGCTCCCTCAGGCAGATCGGTGAGGCGCTTGACGCTCCTGCCGATAAAGCCGTCGCGCGGATCTTCCCGCTCGAGAAAGGCAGAGAGATGCAACCCTTCCGGCAGAACCGTCGGCATGTCCTTGCTCGAATGCACCGCGAGATCGATCCGGCCATCATGAAGCGCTTCCTCGATCTCCAGCGTGAACAGCCCTTTGCCGCCCACTTCCGACAGAGGGCGATCCTGTATCCGGTCGCCCGCCGTCGACATCACCGCGATCTCGATGGCTTCTTCCGCGAATCCATGCGCATTCATCAGCCGGCGCCGCGTTTCATGCGCCTGCGCCAGGGCGAGGCGGCTGCCCCGTGTGCCGATCTTCAAGGATGGTGTTTGCATATGGCGTCGTCCATGATACCGGGTTTGCTAACTTACCTAACCGTCTTTGCCCGCGCGGGCAATGAATGCAGGGTCTAAAACCAAATGCGCGTGCTGGGAATAGAGACAAGTTGCGACGAAACAGCCGCCGCCGTCGTCGAGCGTGATGAGGCGGGCCATGGCCGCATCCTGTCCAATGTGGTGCTGAGCCAGATCGCCGAGCACGAGCCCTATGGCGGCGTGGTGCCGGAAATCGCCGCGCGCGCCCATGTCGAAGCGCTGGACCGGCTAGTCGCGCGCGCGCTCGAGGAAGCCGATACGCCGCTTGAGCGTATCGATGCCGTCGCCGCCACCGCCGGGCCGGGCCTCATCGGCGGGCTTATCGTCGGGCTGATGACGGCAAAGGCGCTGGCTCTCGCGGCGGGCAAGCCCTTTCATGCGATCAATCATCTCGAAGGTCACGCGCTGACGGCGCGGCTGACCGACAATCTGCCCTTTCCCTATCTTCTGCTGCTCGTCTCGGGCGGTCACACGCAGATGATCCTCGTGCGCGGCCTCGGGCAATATGAGCGCCTCGGCACGACCATAGACGATGCGCTGGGCGAAGCCTTCGACAAGACTGCAAAGCTGCTCGGCCTGCCCTATCCCGGCGGTCCCGCCGTCGAGAAGGCGGCACTCTCCGGCGATCCCACGCGTTTCGCGCTGCCGCGCCCGCTGAAAGGCGAGGCGAGGCTTGATTTCTCCTTCTCCGGCCTCAAGACCGCCGTGCGCCAGGCCGCAGCCGAACTGGTGCCGCTCGGCGATCAGGACGTCGCCGATATCTGCGCCTCGTTCCAGGCGGCGGTGGCCGACACGCTGACCGACCGGGTATCGCGTTCGCTTGCCCGCTTCCGCGAGAGTTTTCCTGATGTCGCCGAGCCCACGCTGGTCGTGGCGGGCGGCGTCGCCGCCAACAGGATGTTGCGTATCGGGCTGGAAACGCTTTGCGCCAAACACGGTTTCCGCTTTCTCGCCCCTCCCCATATTCTCTGCACAGACAATGCCGCGATGATCGCCTGGGCCGGTGCCGAACACGCCGCATTTAAGCAGGGCGATCCCCTCGATATCGCGCCGCGCTCGCGCTGGCCGCTCGACCAGGCCGCCTTGCCCTTGATCGGCGCCGGTCGCCGGGGCGCAAAGGCATGACGAGCGAAATCGTGAAGATCGCGGTTCTCGGCGCTGGTGCATGGGGAACGGCGCTCGCCGCCATGGCGGCAAGGGGCGGCCACCGCGTCGCGCTCTATGCCCGTGATGCCGCGACCGTCGATGACATCAACCGCAACAACCGCAATGACCGCTATCTCAAGGGCATTTCGCTCACTTCCGGGATCGAAGCAAGCACCGACGCCGCCGATGTGCTGAAGGATGCGGCCATTATCCTCGCCGCCTTCCCGGCGCAGGCGATGCGCGATGCGCTTGGCGCGCTGGCGCATCAGATGCCCGCCAGCGCATCGATCGTCCTTTGCGCCAAGGGCATCGAGCGTTCGACGGGCCGGCTGATCTCCGAGGTGGTTGCCGAAATTCTGCCGGGCCACGGTATTTCAGCCCTTTCCGGTCCGAGCTTCGCCACCGACGTGGCGCGCGGCCTGCCGACCGCCGTGACCATCGCTTCGACCGAACGCCAGACAGCGGACCATCTGGCGCTGCTTCTCTCCGGCCCGGCCTTCCGCTGCTATTCGACCGATGATCTGATCGGCGTGGAGATCAGCGGCGCATTGAAGAACGTGCTGGCGCTGGCGGCGGGCGCCGCGATCGGCCGCGGTCTTGGTGCGAGCGCCCAGGCGGCCCTCGTCACCCGCGGCTTTGTCGAGTTGCGCCGTATCGCGCAAGCGCTCGGCGCGCGGCCTGAAACGGTGATGGGCCTGTCCGGGCTCGGCGATCTGATGCTCACCTGCTCCTCGCCGCAATCGCGCAATTATTCCTATGGCATGGCGCTGGGCGCCGGCGAAACGCTGCAAGGCAGGCCGCTTGCCGAGGGCGTCGCCACCGCACCCATCGCAGCCGAAATCTGCGCGAAGCGCAATATCGATGCGCCGATCATTACGGCCGTTTCCGCACTTCTTGCGCGCCATCTCACCATCGACGAGGCGGTGGCAGCCCTGCTCAACCGCCCGCTCAAGACCGAAGATTGAAAACTTAGGAAACCCCGATGCTTTTCGCCATTCTGTGCAATGACAAGCCCGACCATCTGCAACTGCGCCTCGATACCCGCCCGGCGCATCTCGATTATCTCAAGAATCTCGGCGAAAGGCTGAAATTCGCTGGCCCCTTTCTTGACAACGACGGCAAGCCGAATGGCAGCCTGGTTGTGGTCGAAGTGGATCATATGGATGCGGCAAAGGCCATCGCGGCGAGGGATCCTTACGCCAAGGCCGGGCTTTTCGCCTCCGTCGATATCCGCCCATGGAACTGGGCCATCAACAATCCCGCCAACAGCTGATATTAGAGCGCCGCGCGTCCAATCGGACGCGCAAAGGACGCTCTAACATTTTGAATGCTGCAAATTTTATCCTTAAATCGATTCCGATTTAAGGAATTATGCAGAAGGGGAACGAGATCATGGCTTATTGGCTATTCAAATCCGAGCCGAACAAATGGTCGTGGCAGAAGCAGCAGGCTGCGGGTAAGCAAGGCACGCAATGGGACGGCGTGCGCAATTACCTCGCGCGCAACAATATGCGCGCCATGCAGATCGGCGACAAGGGCTTCTTCTACCACTCCAATGAGGGGCTGGAAATCGTCGGCGTGGTCGAGATCTGCAAGCTTGCCCATCACGACACGACGACGGACGATCCGCGCTGGGAATGCGTCGATATCCGTGCCTTCTGCGATGTGCCGAAACCCGTGACGCTGAAGGCGGTGAAAGCGAATCCGGCGCTTGCCAAGATGGCGCTCGTCACCTCCATGCGGCTTTCCGTCCAGCCGGTGACCGAAGACGAATGGAAGGAAGTCTGCCGCATGGGCGGCCTCGAACCGGCGCCGCGATAATGGCGCGGCAAACGGCATGAGCCCCGAAGAGCCTCTTGATCCCGCAAGCGGCCGGGCCCGCGCCTTCATCCTCGCCAATACCCGTCTGCAGGCGCCGCCGCACGTGCCTGAGATATTGCTGCATCTTGCCGATGAAGCGCATGATCTCTGGCACCGGACGGAAGAGGAACTCGCCACCATCGGCCTGCCGCCGCCCTTCTGGGCCTTTGCCTGGGCGGGCGGCCAGGGCGTGGCGCGTTATATCCTGGACAAACCCGATACCGTCCGCGGCAGGACCGTGCTCGATTTCGCCTCGGGTTCCGGGCTGGTCGCCATAGCGGCGGCAAAGGCGCGGGCGGCGAACGTCATCGCCGCCGACATCGATCCTTTCGCCGAGACCGCGATCGCGCTCAATGCGGCCGAAAACAATGTCGCCGTCACCGCGCGTATCGAAGACCTGATCGGCACCGACGAGGGCTGGGATGTGCTCCTGGCCGGCGACGTCTTCTACGAACGGCCATTGGCCGAACGGCTTGCCCCATGGTTCTCCGCGCTCAGCCGCCGCGGCGCAACCGTGATCATCGGCGATCCCGGCCGCGCCTATCTGCCGAAGCAAAGGCTTAAAGCCCTTGCCGTCTACACGGTTCCGGTGACGCGTATCCTCGAAGACGCCGAGGTCAAGCGCACCACCGTCTGGACGTTTGTTTAGAGCGGTTCATTTTCACCGAAGCCGCGATGCCTCGTCCTCTCCACCGCACCGGCGGTGCACAATGGCTCACAATCCGCTCATATCTAGGCAAAGCGCTTGGCCCCGCCACGCAGGCGACCACGGCGGCGGCCGTCGCTACCATGCCCCAGCCGACTGCCTCATGGGCGACGGCCGCGGCGAGCGCGAGGCCGAAGAACGGCTGCAGCAGCTGCAATTGCCCGACAGCCGCGGTGCCGCCTTGCACCAGGCCGCGATACCAGAAGACGAAGCCGATCAGCATGCTGAACAACGAGACGTAAGCGAGACCTGCCAGCGCGCGCCAGCCGATGCCGTCCCACGAGGCCGGCTGGGTGAAAAGCGCCAGCGGCAGCATCAACGGCAGCGACAGGACCAGCGCCCAGCAGATGACCTGCCAGCCGCCGAGCTTGCGCGACAGGCGCGCGCCTTCGGCATAGCCGAGCCCGCAGACAATGACTGCCGCAAGCATCAAACCGTCGCCGAAAGCCGAGGAACCGCTCCCCTGTCCCCAGGCATAGGAGGCGACAATCGCACTCCCGCTGATGGAAAAAAGCCAGAACAGTCCGCGTGGCCGCTCACCGCCGCGTATCACGGCGAAGATGGCGGTGGCGAGCGGCAACAATCCGATGAAGACGATAGCGTGCGCCGATGTCATGCCGCGCAGTGCGATCGCCGTCAGAAGCGGGAATCCGACCACCACGCCGAGCGCCACGACGACAAGCGGCAGGAGATCGCCGCGCGCCGGCAGACGCTGCCTGAACAGGGCGAGCAGCAGGACGGCGAGCACGCCGGCTATGGCCGCCCGCGCCACTGTCAGGAACATGGGGTCGATATCGATGACGGCAATCCGCGTCGCTGGCAGCGAGCCGCTGAAGATCAGTACACCCAGAAACCCGTTGATCCAGCCTGCCGTTTTGTCCATTGAGCCTATCCAACCCGTTGCAAAATCATGTACTTGCTTCGCGGGGACAATGATCGGCCTTGCACTGGAACGGCAGAGACAATAACAGTACAATTTCACCGGACTGTACCGGTACAAAAGGAAGTACAGATGCTTGATCAACCCGCCGCCGGCGAAAATGCAGCGCGCGACGCAGCCTTCGGCGGCACCGCCCAAAACGAGCCGACGCTCGTCGAAAAAGTGATGGGGATCATCCGCGGGCGCATCGCCGCGCTCAGCCTCTCGCCCGGCGCAAGGCTGCCGTCGATCCGCCGCCTCGCCGAAACCATGGGCGTTTCGAAATCGACCGTCGTCGAAGCCTATGACCGGCTCGTCGCCGAAGGCGTCATCCAGTCGCGCCGCGGCGCGGGCTTTTATGTCGCCGGCCGTGCGCAACCCTTCTCGCTTGCCGCCGCAAGCCCACGCCTCGATCGCGAGATCAATCCGCTGTGGATCATGCGCCAGTCGCTCGAAGCCGACAGCGCGGCGCTGAAACCCGGCTGCGGCTGGCTGCCCGAGGACTGGCTGCCGCAGGAAGGCATCCGCCGCGCGCTGCGGGCGCTCGCGCGCGATGATGAGGCCGCCTTCACCGAATATGGCGATCCGCTCGGCTATGCGCCGCTCCGGCTGCACCTCTCCCGCCGCCTCGCCGAACAGGGCGTCGAAGCACCGCCCGCCCAGGTGCTGCTCGTCGATTCGGGCACGCAGGCGCTCGATCTTCTCTGCCGTTTCTTCGTCCAGCCGGGCGATGCCGTGCTGGTCGATGATCCCTGCTATTTCAATTTCCAGGCGGTGCTGCGCACACACCGCGTCAAGCTTGTCGGCGTTCCCTACACGCCCACCGGCCCTGATCTCGATGCCTTCGCACGCACTGCCGAAGAGCACCAGCCGAAGCTCTATATCGGCAATGCCGGGCTGCACAATCCGACCGGTGGCATGATGAACCCGGCCACGGCGCACCGGCTTCTCAAGATCGCCGAACAGCATGACATGATCGTCATCGAGGACAATATCTTCGCCGATTTCCATGCCGCGCCCTCGCCGCTCCTCGCCGAACTCGACGGGCTGGAAAGGATCGTCCATATCGGCAGCTTCTCAAAGACGCTATCGGCTGCGGCACGCGTCGGCTATATCGCCGCCCGCAGCGACTGGATCGACGGGCTTACCGATCTCAAGCTCGCCACGACCTTCGGCTCGAGCCAGCTTTCCGCCCAGCTTGTCCACACGCTCCTGACCGACGGAACCTATCGCCGCCATATCGAGACATTGCGCGTCAAGCTCGCCTCCGCCATGACGCTGACCTCCGGGCGGCTGAAGGCGGCGGGGCTGGAGCTTTGGACCGAGCCGCAGGGTGGCATGTTTCTCTGGGCGAGACTCCCGGAGGGCATGGATTCAGCCCTGATCGCCCGCCATGCGCTGGAGCGTGGCGTGGTGTTTGCGCCGGGCAATGTGTTCAGCCTGTCGCAGGGTGCGGCGCATTATCTGCGTTTCAACGTGGCGCAGTCCGCCCAGCCTCGCATTTTCGAAGTGCTGCACGACGCCATGCGCGCCGCTCTGTAAAGTCTTATCGCCGGACGCGGATCATCGTCCGCGCGTTAAGATGCGGCAGCAGGCGCGCCATGTCGGCCCGCTTCAATGCGATACAGCCTTCCGTCGGCGGGTAGCCCGGCCGCGCCAGATGGAAAAAAATGGCGCTTCCCCTTCCCCGCAGGCGAGGACGGATGTTCCAGCCCATGACGATGCAGATGTCGTAAAGCCCATCTTTCCGCCAAAGATTCTCGTGGCTCGCCCGGTAAGGCGCACGAACCGGTCTGTTGTAATTGCCGTCATTAGACGCGTCGCACCAGCCATCATTGCGGCGAATGGCGCGAAACGGCAGGGGAGAGAAAGCCGCGACACCTCTGCGCCTTCTATGCCATCCATAGAGCAGGCGCATCGCTGCGAGCGGCGTTGCACCGTCGCCTTCCCGCTTGAAAGCACTGATGCCCCCCTTGCCGAGCGCGCAGCGCAACACCAGATTACCCGCAATGAGGAGCCCCTGCGCTGGGTTTCCCGGGCGGGCCCGCACCTCGATCAGCCGCAGGGTTCGGCCATCTGCCATTTTATCCATCCACCCCCGCCCTCGCGGACAACGCAGCTTCCAGATAGGTCCGATAGCTGGCTTTCTTGTTTGAACGCTTCAACTTATTCAGCTTAAATGCCATAAAACGTCAATGCCGACGCAACACGACACACGAGGACACCGTATGACTGGCCGTACAATTCTGATTGTGGACGATGATGAGGACCTTCGCACGATTCTCGTAGAACAGCTCGAGCTTTGCGAAGAATTCCATATCCTCCAGGAGGAAACCGCCACGAAGGGCATTCAGACGGCCCGCAACGGAATGGTCGACCTGCTGATCATGGATGTGGGTCTGCCCGACATGGACGGACGCGAAGCGGTCAAGCTGCTGCGCAAGGGCGGGTTCAAGGGGCCGGTCATCATGCTGACCGGGCATGACACCGAATCCGATACGATTCTCGGGCTTGAATCCGGCGCCAACGACTATGTCACCAAGCCTTTCCGTTTCGCGGTTCTGCTCGCGCGCATCCGCGCGCAGCTGCGCCAGCACGAACAGAGCGAAGACGCGACGTTCACAGTCGGTCCTTATACGTTCAAGCCGGGGCAAAAGCTGCTGATCGACGAGAAGGGCGGCAAGATCCGTCTCACCGAAAAGGAAGCGGCGATCATCAAATATCTCTATCGCGCCGGCGACAAGGTCATCGGCCGCGACGTGCTTCTGGAAGAGGTATGGGGTTATAATTCGGGCGTCACGACACACACGCTTGAAACGCATGTCTACCGTTTGCGGCAGAAAATCGAAAAAGATCCGTCGAATGCAGCGATTCTTGTGACAGAAAGCGGGGGATACAAGCTCGTTCCCTGATGGCTCCGTCCACGAGAGCGGTGTATTGACCATAGTATGGCGCTCGATGACGACATCCGAATCCTTGGCACCGTAGGCCTGTTTGAATCATTCACGGCCGAACAATTGCGGTTGCTTGCATTTGGAGCCGAGCGGCTGGTGCTGCGCGCCGGCCGCGAACTCTTCCGCGAGGGCCAGAGCGCCGATTGCGCCTATGTCGTCGTCTCAGGCAGCATCAGCCTGTTCCGGGATGGCCCGGACGGGCGGGTGACCATCAGATCCGTCGGCCCCGGCGCGATCCTCGGCGAAATAGCGCTGATCGCCCAGACCACCAGGCTGACCGGCGCCTTTGCCAATGGCGAGACGGAAGTCATCCGTCTCAGCCGCGCCATTTTCCACCGCATCCTCGAAGAGTATCCCGAGGTCGCGGTGGCGCTTCACACCCATGTCAGCCGCAACCTGACCGATCTCATCCGGCAGATCGAAAAGCTCTCCCCGCTGTTCAAGGATTGAAGCCTTTCGGACGGAAGCGAGGCTGCGGCACCGCTGAGGCGTGGATTCCTGTGACAAGCACAGGAATGACGATTGGGTAAGTGTTTCTGGCTAGAGTCTGTCAGGACTAGCTTGAAACAGCTTCCACCTGGCCGTCATTCTCGGGCTTGTCCCGAGAATCTACCGCAGTCTGAGCTGTTCGTACGGTAATTGCTTTTCTTTTTACTTATGGCAGATTCTCGGGACAAGCCCGAGAATGACGACGAGACAAGACCCCTTGTCGTATCAACGATTCAATTAATCCATGACAGACTCTAATCGTCAGCGTCCATGTATGCGCGGTGGTTTGGTTTAAACTGCAACCGCTCCCCCGTCATTCCTGTGCCTGTAACAGTTGCCATGCCTCTCCATCTCCATTGTCCCAATGGTGTAGAATAGCTCAATCAAACGATTCCATTAAAATGAGACCGTTTTAAAAGAGCCCGAGAGCCAGTTGGTTTGCTGATCAGTCCAGATTGAAATGCGCGATCACCGGCACATGGTCTGAAGGTCTTTCCCAGCCGCGCGCCTCGCGCAGGATCGTCACCGACGAGAGATCGCCCTCGAGATCGGACGATCCCCATATATGGTCGAGGCGGCGGCCGCGATCCGACACATCCCAGTCGCGCGCCCGGTAGCTCCACCAGGTGAAGATCTTTTCCTCCGGCGGAATATGATGGCGCATCAGGTCGCTCCAGCCGCCGATCTGGCGAACCACCTCCAGCCCTTCGGTCTCGACGGGCGTGTGGCTGACGACGCGCAGCAGCTGCTTGTGCGACCAGACATCGGTTTCGAGCGGCGCGATGTTGAGATCGCCGACGAGCAGCGACGAACATCCGTCGCCCATATCGGCAAGGATGGCCTTCATTTCCTCGAGGAAGCCGAGCTTGTGGGCGAATTTCGGATTGATCGCCGGGTCCGGCTCGTCGCCGCCTGCCGGCACATAGAAATTATGGATGCGCAGGCGCTTTTGGCCCGCCGCGACGACGGCGCTCAGATGGCGGCAATCGCCGATGCCGCAGAAGCCGACGCGGTCGATCGCGCTCAGCGGGCGGCGCGAAATGGTGGCAACGCCGTGATAGCCCTTCTGGCCGCTGACCGCGATATGGTCGTAGCCCAGCGCGTGGAACGCCGCATGCGGGAACAGATCGTCCGGGCACTTGGTTTCCTGCAGGCAGAGCACATCCGGCCTGGAATCGCGCAGAAACTGCTCGACCAACGGCAAGCGCAGGCGCACGGAATTGATATTCCAGGTGGCGATTGAAAAGGACATGGGGGCAAGCTCGCGCGCAAGGGGTAGGAATCGCGGGCGACATTAACACCATGCTCTGGAATAAAAACAGCGGCGGCAGGCCATCCACAGTCTAGTGGTTGGGCCGACGCTTCGCGGGAGCGAAGCGTCGGAGTCAATCCACTAGGTCGCCCGCGGCGATCACGATTGCGGCACGCCGTCCGGGCCGCCGGCGGAACCAAGCCTGATCAGTGCTTCCGTTTCATCGCGATGCGGGTGTAGTCGATCTTGAACATGTCCTTGGCGAAACGCACGCCCTGGCGGACATTGAAGATCATCACCGTCGTGTCGAGATTCTGCGCGTCGGTGATCGTCCATTGCTTGAGTTCGTAATTTTTCGGATCGAACATCATGGTGATCTTCGAATCGCCGAAAACCGATTTGTCGCCGAGCACGAGGGTCGTCATATCCGGGTCCTGCTTGACCTGCTTCAAGCGTCCGCCGCTGAGATCGATCCGGTTGCCCAAAAGCAGTTTCAGGGGCGTCTTAGACAGGGGATAGAGATCCCATGTATCGAGCTTGCGGTTGTTGACGACAACCGATTCGCCATCGGAGATCACCCGGATCGGCGAATTGTTGTAGTTGAAGCGGATCTTGCCCGGACGCTCGATATAGAAGGTGCCGCCGGTCTGCTCGCCACGCGGACCGAACTGCACGAATTCGCCCGTCATGGTGCGCACGGAAGAAAAATGGTCGGCGATGGTTTGCGCCGCAGCCGTCTGCTCTCGCGTGGCCTGGGCGAACGCCGGCGAGGTGACACCAAGCGGCGCCAGGATCGAAACGGCCATGACAGTCCCGGCAAGCACAACGCCGCGCAAAAAACCGCGTAAAACCGGAATCGCAAAAAGCCGCATCTTTTTCGTTTCCATCAAAAACTGTCTCCCGTGATTGCTTTACCGGCCTATATCGCCAGTTTGACGCGAGTGTGGCGTTCGCCCCTCTAGCCGTCATTCTCGGGCTTGTCCCGAGAATCTGCCATAAGGAAAAGAAACCCAATTACCGTACTGACCAATCATGCCGTCGTAGATTCTCGGGACAAGCCCGAGAATGACGGCGAGGGGAATGCCTTGCCCTGCCGATGGTTCAATTGACCATGCCAAGCTCTAATATTCCTCGCTCTCGCCCGGCACCAATATCTCGCGTTTTCCCGCATGATTGGCCGGGCCGACGAGTCCCTCCTGCTCCATACGCTCGATGATCGAGGCAGCGCGGTTATAGCCGATACCGAGACGCCGCTGGATATAGCTGGTCGAGGCCTTCTTGTCGCGCAGCACCACGGCCACAGCCTGATCGTAGGGATCGTCCGAATCGTCGAGATTGGAGGTTCCGGACGGACCGCCGCCATCGTCCTCATCCTCTTCCTCGGTGATGGCGTCGAGATATTCGGGCACACCCTGGAGCTTGAGGTGCTGGACGACCTTTTCCACCTCGTCGTCGCCGACGAACGGCCCGTGGACGCGCTGGATGCGGCCGCCGCCCGCCATGAACAGCATGTCGCCCATGCCCAGGAGCTGCTCCGCGCCCTGCTCGCCAAGGATCGTGCGGCTGTCGATCTTCGACGTCACCTGGAAGGAGATACGGGTCGGGAAGTTGGCCTTGATCGTGCCGGTGATGACGTCGACCGACGGACGCTGGGTCGCCATGATCACATGGATGCCCGCCGCGCGCGCCATCTGCGCAAGCCGCTGCACCGCGCCTTCGATATCCTTGCCGGCGACCATCATCAGATCGGCCATCTCGTCGATGATGACGACGATATAGGGCATCGGTTCGAGATCGAGTTCCTCGGTCTCGTAGACGGCCTCGCCCGTATCGCGGTCGAAACCGGTCTGCACCGTACGCGCGATGCGTTCGCCCTTTTTCTGCGCCAGCCCGACGCGCTGGTTGAAGCCGTCAATATTGCGGACGCCGACCTTGGACATCTTGCGATAGCGGTCCTCCATCTCGCGCACGGTCCATTTGAGCGCCACGACGGCCTTCTTCGGATCGGTCACGACGGGGGTGAGAAGATGCGGAATGCCGTCATAGACGGACAGTTCGAGCATCTTCGGATCGATCATGATCAGGCGGCATTCCTGCGGCGTCATGCGATAGAGCAGTGACAGGATCATCGTGTTGATGGCGACGGACTTGCCCGAACCGGTGGTTCCGGCGACAAGAACGTGCGGCATCTTGGCGATATCGGCGATGACCGGCTCGCCATTGATGGTCTTGCCGAGCGCCAGCGCCAGCTTGGTCTTGGTCTGCTCGAAATCGCGGCTTGCCAGGATTTCACGCAGATAGACCATCTCGCGCTTCTGGTTCGGCAGTTCGATGCCGATGGCATTGCGTCCCGGCACCACCGCGACACGCGCGGCGATCGCGCTCATCGAGCGGGCGATATCGTCGGCAAGGCCGATGACGCGGGACGATTTGATGCCCGGCGCAGGTTCCAGCTCATAAAGCGTCACCACCGGTCCGGGGCGCACATGGATGATCTCGCCCTTGACGCCGAAATCCTCCAGCACGCCTTCCAGAAGCCGCGCATTCTGTTCGAGCGCATCCTTGGAAAGACTGGCATCACGGACCACCGCCTTCGGCTCGCTGAGGAAATGCAGCGACGGCATCTCGAAGGTGTCGCTCCTGATGAGCGATTGCTGCGCCTCGCGCTGGACACGGGCGCCCGGTTTCGGCGATGGAGCCTGAGCCTGGACGCGGCCTGTGGCCATCTGCTGCGCCATGGCCGGTCTTTGCGGCGCCGGCCGGGGCGCCCAGTCGTCAGCTTCGCCTTCATCGAAGGGGGCCACGTCGAGCCGCTCGCGTCCGTCCTCGAATCCCGGCTCACGACGTTCATCATCGTGCGCGGCCGCCGCGCCGCCAAACGGATCCTCGCCTTCATCATGCCTTCCGCGCAGCGCTGCGCCGCGTGCGGCGAGACGATGCACCATCGCCCGCGCGCTCAGCAACCAATGTGTCACGGCGCCGAGCGCCAGGAAGCCTCCGCCGTCTTCCTCGCTGTCTTCATCCTCGTCATCGTCGAGTTCTTCCTGGACCGGCTTGCGCGCTTTCGGGCGCGCCGGGCTCGTCAGCGGTTGCGCGCGGCCCGTCAGCCCGCTGGCGAATGCGCAAAGCAGCAGCGACGGAACAAGCAGGATCATGGCGATCACCGATGCGACTGTGCCGCGCGGGAAGCCGCCGAGGAAGATACCGGGAATTTTCAAAACGATATCGCCAAGCACACCGCCGAGCCCGATCGGCATCGGCCAGCTCGGCGGAACCGTGAGGCAGCTTGCGATCGCCGCAAACAGCAATGCCGCGCCGAACCAGGCGAATATCCGTCGTGGCAGCCGGCCGATGCCGCCATGCGCCATCAAAAGGATGCCCCAGAAGACGGCGGGCAGCAGCGCGGCGACGCTCGACAGCCCGAGGAACTGCATGGCCAGATCGGAAAACACCGCGCCGGGATAGCCCAGCGCATTGGTGACCGGGTTGGACGTGGCATGGCTGAAGCTCGGATCGGCGACATTCCACGTGGCGAGCGCGCCCGCGGCAAGCGCAACGCCGGTGAGGATCAGGAGGCCGAGCAGGATATCGACCTGCCGGCGGAAAAGTCCCGCCAGTCCGAGACGATCTCCCCTTATCCTCTCATCCCGAAGCGCATATGAGGGCGAGTATCCTTGCCGCATGAAGCTTTTCCCGAAGTGCCTTGTGTCGCCAAATACCTTGCGTCTCCGCCGTTTTCCCCAAAAACACCCCCAAGCATCCCTATGAATATGCCTTGGGCAAAGCGCGGATTCGGGGCCGATCCTAGAGCGGGGAAGGTTAAGGCTGCATTAACCATGCCGGATATTGCCGGCTCTCGCGGCGGGATATGTGCGGACAAAAGAAAAGGCCCGGAAAACCGGGCCCTCTCACGCTTCGAAGCTGTCCGACGGAGCGGGCGAAACAGGAGACCCTGCCCGCCCCGCTCCGGCCTCCGGACCTTACTGGACGGTTTCGCCGTGCAGGTTGATGTCGAGACCCTCGATTTCTTCCTGCTTGGTCGGACGAAGACCGACGAGAGCCTTGACGATGTAGAGAATGATCGCCGTGGCGACAGCCGAATAGATGATGGTGAAGACCACGCCGTAGATCTGCGTGCCGACCGAAGCACCCGCGCCTGCTTCGTTGATCGCGGCATCCGCGAACACACCCGTCAGGATCGCGCCGACGATGCCGCCGACAGCATGCACGCCGAAGGCATCGAGTGAATCGTCATAGCCGAGCGCATGCTTCACCTTGACCGCGGCAATATAGCAAACCACGCCGGCGATGAGGCCGATGATCAGCGCACCGGTCGGGTTGACGAAGCCGGCGGCGGGCGTGACGGCGACGAGACCGGCGACAGCACCCGAGATGATACCGAGAATGCTGGGCTTCTTGGCAACGATCCATTCGGCGAACATCCAGGTAAGAGCGGCGCCGGCTGCTGCAACCTGCGTATTCAGCATGGCGACGGCGGCGAGAGCGTTGGAACCGACGGCCGAACCGGCGTTGAAGCCGAACCAGCCGACCCACAGGAGCGAAGCGCCGATGACCGAGAGCACCAGATTGTGCGGCGCCATATTGACCTGGCCATAGCCCTCGCGCTTGCCGATGATAAGCGCGGCAACGAGACCGGCCACACCGGCATTGATGTGAACGACGGTGCCGCCGGCAAAATCAAGCACGCCGTCGGAGGCGAGGAAGCCACCGCCCCAGACCCAATGCGCGACCGGCGCATAGACCACGATGAGCCAGATGGCCATGAACAGCAGCATCGCCGAGAACTTCATGCGTTCGGCGAATGCGCCGGCAATCAGCGCCGGCGTGATGATCGCGAAGGTCATCTGGAACATGATGAACAGATATTCCGGGATCGTGCCCGATGCCGAATTCATATCGACGCCGGAGAGGAAGGCTTTGCTCAAACCGCCAAGATAGGCATTGAGCGAGCCGCCGTCGGTGAAGGCGATCGAATAACCGGCCACCATCCACAGGACGCTCATGAGGCAGCAGATGGCGAAGCTCTGCATGACCGTGGACAGCACATTCTTCTTGCGGACCATACCGCCATAGAAGAGCGCCAGCCCCGGAATGGTCATCATCAGCACCAGGGCCGAGGATGTCAGCATCCATGCCGTATCGCCGGTGTCGAAGGCAGGAGCGGCAGGGGCATCCTGCGCTATTGCCGAGCCGGCGAAAGCGCCCAGGAGGGAAAGCGAGCCGAAAGCGGCGCGCATGTGTCTATTCAGTGTGAACATCAAAAATCTCCGTCGAACACCGGCTTCAAACGCTTGCTTGCGTCACAAGTCCCGGCCCAATGCCCCATAACCAAGTTCCGTGCCAATTTTCGAAATAGTCACTTAACCGGCTGTAAAGGCTGTTTTATTTGTTTCCATTCAGAGAAGTGCAGCGCTTCGCCCAGACGATTTGCCTAAAAAACGGCCACTGTCGCAAATTATGCCGTTTTCTTGAACAAGCCCTTGGAGAGCCTGATGCCGCCTGAAGAGCAAGCGGCGGCGCCCCAGAAGACGGAACCGAAGCGAGCCCTTGGGATGTCGCTCCTCTCAGAGCGCGTCCGTATCGGTTTCTCCGGTGCGGATCCGCACTGCCTGATCGATGGAATAGACAAATATCTTGCCATCGCCGATCTGGCCTGTCTTGGCCGCGCCGGTGATAGCCTCGACGGCCTTGTCCACGAGATCGGCCCCCACGGCGATCTCGATCTTGAGTTTCGGCAGGAAGCTGACGGCGTATTCCGCGCCGCGGTAGATCTCGGTGTGCCCCTTCTGACGCCCGTATCCCTTGACCTCGGTTACGGTCAGTCCCTGAATGCCGATAGCCGTGAGAGCTTCGCGCACCTCGTCCAGCTTGAATGGCTTGATGATCGCCATCACGATTTTCATCTGGTCGTACCCCTGCTTTATGCGGTTTCCCGCGTTCGGAAGCCATCTCCGGAACGCCTAGGGCATTCCGGTGACTGGAGAAAGCAATTCAAACTCCGTGCCAATCCGAAAATATCATACATCGCCTTGAATACGCTACGTTATTCCCAGGCAGCCTCAATAGGGCAGATGCAGAATGCCTAAAAACTGATCACAATATTTCTGCCGCCTGCAAGATGGCGTCAATTTAATCGGCCTTGCGAACCCTAATGAGACCTTCCTGTGCAACGGACGCAACCAGGAATCCGTCCCGCGTATAGATCGAGCCGCGATTGAAGCCGCGCGCGCCGGCGGCACTCGGGCTGTCCTGCGTATAAAGCAGCCAGTCGTCGAGTTTGCAGGGGCGGTGGAACCACATGGCGTGGTCGAGGCTGGCGACCTGCAGGTCGCGGTCGAAGATCGAGCGGCCATGCGCATAAAGCGACGTGTCGAGAAGCGTCATATCCGAGATATAGGCGAGGACGGCTGCCTGGATGGCGCGGTTGTCCGGCACGGGCCCGGTGGCGCGGATCCAGACATGCTGCTCCGGCGGAAGCTTCTCGCGCGAGAAATAATGTGTCAGCGAGACCGGCTTCATCTCGATCGGCCGATCGCGCTCCCAATATTTGCGCACGTTTTCCGGCGCCATGTGGAGATATTGCTCCTTCAATTGCCGATCGCCCATCAGCTTTTCCGGCGGCGGCAAATCTTTTGGCATCGGTTTTTGATGAAAAAGCCCGTCCTCCTCCACCTGGAACGAGCATGAGAGCGAAAAGATCGCGTGCCCATGCTGAACGGCGACGACGCGCCGGGTGGTGAAGCTCGAGCCGTCGCGGATGCGGTCCACCTCGTAGATGATCGGCACGGCGGGATCGCCGGGACGCATGAAATAGGCGTGCAGCGAATGCACATGCCGGTCCTTTTCGACCGTGCGCTGCGCCGCCACCAGCGCCTGCCCGATCACCTGCCCGCCAAACACCCGTTGCCATCCGACCTGCGGACTGCTGCCGCGAAACAGATTGTGTTCCAGCGTCTCGAGGTCGAGGATGGACAGAAGCTCTTTCATGGCTCCGGACATGGATCGCTGCCTTTCGCGCTGCTTTTTCCAGCATTCCGCTTCAACAGGAACGTCATGACATGTCAAGGCGAGGTGAGCCGGGCGGTTAATTGTCGGTAGGCTGCAACGGGAAGAAACGACGCGGAAATTGCTGATATTGACAGATGTTTGGGATAGGATCATGCACGCCTGAAAAATGACTTGCTTGAGAGTAAGACTTAAGTCCGATCCCAGGACCCCGATCTCTAAGGGAAGGAATGAAGCGATGACCGGCCAGACCTCCACCCGAACCTCCCCAAAACCCACTGTTGAAACCATCCCGATCGACGTACTGGTCGCGGGCGGCGGTTATGTCGGCCTGGCGACCGCGGTGGCGGTCAAGGCTGCGGCGCCGCATCTGCGCGTTCTCGTCATCGACGCCTCTCCTCCCGGAAGCTGGAGACAAGATCCGCGCGCTTCGGCCATCGCCGCTGCCGCCGCCCGTATGCTCAACCGGCTGGGATGCTGGCAGCCCATTCTTCCCGAGGCTCAGCCGATCAATGAGATGATCGTCACCGACTCCAGGACCTCCGATCCCGTCCGCCCGGTCTTTCTCACCTTCGACGGCGAAGTGGTGCCCGGTGAGCCCTTTGCCCATATGGTCGAAAACCGCACGCTCAACGCCGCGCTCAACGCGAAAGCCGAACAACTCGGCGTGGAAATCATCGAGGGCGTCGGCGTCGATGGTTTCGACGTGCGCGCCAACAGTGTCACCGTTCATTTGAGCGACGGGCTCACCTTCGAAGCACGGCTCCTTGTTGCGGCGGACGGCGTGCGCTCCAGGCTGCGCGACCGGGCCGGGATAAAGACGGTGCAGTGGGATTACGGCCAGTCGGGCATTGTCTGCACCGTCCATCATGAGCGCCCGCACAATGGCCACGCCGAAGAGCATTTTCTGCCCGCCGGGCCTTTTGCCACCCTGCCGCTCAAAGGCAACCGCTCCTCACTGGTCTGGACCGAACACACCAGGGATGCCGAACGGCTCGTCAGCCAGGATGATTTCCTGTTCGAGGCGGAGCTGGAGCAGCGCTTCGGCCACCGGCTCGGCGAGCTCAAGGTCGAGGGTCCGCGCCGCGCCTTCCCGCTCGGGCTGATGCTGGTGCGCGAATTCGTCAAGCCGCGCTTTGCACTGGTGGGCGATGCCGCCCACGGCATTCATCCGATTGCCGGGCAAGGCCTCAATTTGGGTTTCCGTGATGCGGCGGCACTCGCCGAGATCATCGTCGAGACCGACCGGCTCGGCCTCGACATCGGCTCATTCGCCGCGTTGGAACGCTATCAGGCATGGCGGCGCTTCGACACGGTGCAGATGGGCGTCACGACCGACCTGCTGAACCGGCTGTTTTCGAACGACATCATGCCGCTTCGCACCGTCCGCGACATCGGCCTCGGCCTTGTCGACAGGATGCCGAAGATGAAGCAATTCTTCATCCGTCAGGCGGCTGGCCTGACGAGAAACACACCACGGCTGTTGCAGGGCGAGGCAATTTAAGCTTAAAAACACACGCGCTGGTAGATACTTGCGAGCATATCTATATCCAACCTGCAATGGTGCAACTTTTCTCAAAGGAAGGAGACCAGAAATGGACAGGACGGCAACGGCAATCTGGAAGGGCGGGCTCAAGGACGGCTCGGGCACGCTCGATACGCAAAGCGGCGCCTTGCGGGAATTACCCTATAATTTCAAGGCGCGTTTCGAGGATGAAAACGGAAAATCGGGAACCAACCCGGAAGAACTGCTTGCTGCGGCACATGCCGGCTGCTTTGCCATGCAGCTTTCGCACTTTCTGGCCGAGAACGGCACGCCGGCGGAAAAGCTCGAGGCAACGGCCGCAATCAGCATCGACCCGGCCTCCGGCGGCGGCTTTGAGATCACCAGAAGCGCGATAACGCTCATCGGCGCCGTACCTGGCATCAGCGAAGAGGATTTCCGCAAATTCGCCGATCAGGCCAAGCAGGGCTGCCCGCTTTCCAAGGCGCTCGGCGCCATCGAGATCACCCTCGACGCAAAACTCGGCTGACCGCTCATTCCGTTTATCGCCGACCCTAAGCGCCTTTACTCCGGGAGGTGGCAGACGGCCTCGATATTGTGCCCGTCCGGATCGAGGACGAAAGCGCCGTAATAATCGGGATGATAATCTTCACGGATACCGGGCGCGCCATTGTCGCGCCCGCCTGCTGCAAGCGCCACCTGGTGGAACCTGACCACTTCGGTCCGCGTGCCGGCCGAAAAGGCAACGTGGAGCGTGCCCTGCAGCCGCGCGCCCCGTTGCGCACCGATCCAGAATTCCGGCTTGCCATTGCGGCCATAGCCGACCCAGTTGCCGAATTCCATGACAGGCGAAATACCGAGAGGCTGCAACGCCGCGTCATAGAACGCCCGCGACCTCTTCATGTCTGAAATATTGAAACCGATATGGTCTAGCATCCGCTTTTCTCCTCGCCTGATCATAGACCATGTTGCAGCCGAACCAAAATGACCGGCGTCCACAAACGCGGCGGAACGGATGGAGAAGCTAGACCCGCCGCTCCACCATCATCTTCTTGATCTCGGCGATCGCCTTGGCCGGGTTCAAGCCCTTCGGACAGGTCTGGGCGCAATTCATGATCGTGTGGCAGCGATAAAGCCGGAACGGATCTTCCAGATTGTCCAGCCGCTCGCCCGTCGCCTCGTCCCTGGAATCGATCAGCCAGCGATAGGCCTGAAGCAGCACGGCGGGGCCGAGATAGCGTTCGCCGTTCCACCAATAGCTCGGACATGACGTCTGACAGCAGAAGCACAGAATGCACTCGTAGAGCCCGTCGAGCTTGGCCCGGTCGTCATGGCTCTGCAGCCATTCCTTGGCCGGCTCCGGCGAGACCGTCTTCAGATACGGGTCGATCGAGGCGAGCTGCGCGTAAGGCACCGTCAAATCAGGCACCAGATCCTTGACGACGGGCATGTGCGGCAGCGGGTAGACCTTCACGGTACCGCCGATCTCCTCCATGCCCTTGGTGCAGGCAAGCGTATTGGCGCCGTCGATATTCATCGCGCATGAGCCGCAAATGCCTTCGCGGCACGAGCGGCGCAGCGTCAGCGTCGGATCGACATTGTTCTTGATCCACAACAACCCATCGAGCACCATCGGACCGCAATCGTCGAGATCGACGTAGTAGGTGTCCATGCGCGGGTTCTCGTCGTCATCCGGCGACCAGCGGTAGATCCTGAATTCCTTCAGATTGTTGGCGCCCTCGGGCCGGGCCCAGATATGACCGGGCTTGATCTGCGAATTCCTGGGAAGTGCCAGTTCGACCATTGCTCTACCCCTTGATCAGTAAACACGCGCTTTGGGCGCGATCTTGGCGAGGCTGATGCCGCCCTCTTCTTCCGGAACCAGCGGATCGACATGGACGGGCCGGTAACCGAGCGTGACCTTGCCGTTCGGGCTCAGCCAGGACAGCGTATGCTTGCGCCAGTTCGCGTCGTCGCGGTCCGGAAAATCCTCGCGTGCATGCGCGCCGCGGCTTTCCTCGCGCGCCTCGGCCGAAACCACGGTGGTAAGTGCGTTGGCCATCAGATTTTCCAGTTCCAGCGTCTCGACCAGATCGGAATTCCAGATCATCGAATGGTCCGTGACCTTGATGTCGGCGAGATCCTTCCAGAGCGCAGCCATGCGTTCGCAGCCCGATTTCAGCGATTCGGACGTGCGGAAGACGGCGGCGTCTTCCTGCATGGTGCGCTGCATCTTTTCGCGCAGTTTCGCCGTCGGCGTGCCGCCATCGGCAAAGCGCAGTCTGTCGAAGCGGTCCATGATCTTCTCCACCGCCGCCTCGTCGATATCGGGGATCTTGGCGGTGCGGTCGATCACCTCTCCGGCGCGAATGGCAGCCGCCCGCCCGAACACCACGAGATCGATCAGCGAATTGGAACCGAGCCGGTTGGCGCCGTGCACGGAAGCGCAGCCCGCCTCGCCGACCGCCATCAGGCCGGGCTGGACACGGTCGGGGTTCTCCGGGGTCGGGTTGAGCACCTCGCCCCAGTAATTCGTCGGAATGCCGCCCATATTGTAATGGACCGTCGGCAGGACCGGGATCGGCTCCTTCGTCAGATCGACGCCGGCGAAGATCTTCGCCGATTCCGAAATGCCGGGAAGGCGCTCGTGCAGCACCGCCGGATCGAGGTGATCGAGGTGCAGGTAGATGTGGTCCTTGTTCTTGCCGACGCCGCGCCCGGCGCGGATTTCCATCGTCATGCAGCGGGAAACCACGTCGCGCGAGGCGAGATCCTTCGCCGATGGCGCATAGCGCTCCATGAAGCGCTCGCCCTCGGAATTGACGAGATAACCGCCTTCGCCGCGGGCCCCCTCGGTGATGAGGCAGCCGGCCCCATAGATGCCGGTCGGATGGAACTGCACGAATTCCATGTCCTGCAGCGGCAGGCCGGCACGCGCCACCATCCCGCCGCCGTCGCCGGTGCAGGTATGGGCCGATGTCGCCGAGAAATAGGCACGGCCATAGCCGCCCGTCGCCAGCACCACCGTCTTCGCAGCGAAACGATGGATGGTTCCGTCATCGAGGTTCCAGGCGACGACGCCGGTGCACACGCCATCGCTCATGATGAGGTCGAGCGCGAAATATTCGACGAAGAACTGCGCATTGTTGCGCAGGCTCTGGCCGTAGAGCGTGTGCAGAATGGCGTGGCCGGTGCGATCGGCGGCAGCGCAGGTACGCTGCACCGGAGGCCCGTCGCCATAATTCATCATATGCCCGCCGAACGGACGCTGGTAGATCTTGCCCTCTTCGGTGCGCGAAAACGGCACGCCGTAATGCTCGAGCTCGTAGACGGCGGCCGGCGCTTCACGCGCCAGATATTCCATCGCATCCGTGTCGCCCAACCAGTCCGATCCCTTGACGGTATCGTACATGTGCCACTGCCAGGAATCGGGACCCATATTGCTGAGCGATGCCGCGATGCCGCCCTGTGCGGCGACCGTATGGGAGCGCGTCGGGAACACCTTGGTGATGCAGGCCGTTTTCAGCCCCTGCTCGGCCATGCCGAGCGTCGCGCGCAGACCCGCGCCGCCCGCGCCGACCACCACGACATCGAATTTATGATCGACAAAGCGATAGGATTTGCCGTCTTCGGCCTGAGCGGCACTTGCTGCCGCGTTTTTTTTCGTCTTGGTGGCCATGCGGGCTGTCAACCTCCGAAGCTGAGCTTGAGGATCGCGAAAATGCAGGCAACGCCGACCGCCGCCGCAAAGAATGTGTTCAGCATCACCAGAACGACCTTGATGCCTTCGCCATGCACATAATCCTCGATGATGACCTGCATGCCCAGGCGCATGTGGTAGAGCGCCGACAAAAGCACCAGGATGAGCACCAGCGCCGTCAGCGGATGCGAAAGGGCGGCCCTGACCTCCTGGAAGTCCGCACCATGCAGCGACACGATAAGGCCGATGAAAAACAGCATCAGCGGCACATTGGCCACCGCGGTCAGGCGCTGACGCCAGAAGTGCTCGGTGCCCTCCTTGGCCGAGCCAAGCCCGCGAACCTTGCCGAGAGGCGTACGCATATTGCTCATGATCTCATCCTTATCTAGCGCAGCACATAGCCGGCGATCCAGATCAGGAGCGTCAGCGTGACGGAAGCGATCACCGTCACCCAGGCGATCCTGGAAGCCGTGTGCTTTTCGAGGCCGGTCGAGGTATCCCAGATGAGATGGCGGATGCCGCCCATCATGTGATGAAGCAGCGCCCAGGTGTAGCCGAAGAGAACCAGCCGCCCGAACCAGGAACCGAAGAACGCATTGACCAGATTGAAAACATCTTCGCTCGTCGCCGCGGCGATCAGCCAGAGAGCGACCAGAAGCGTGCCGAAATAAAGCGCGCCGCCCGTGATGCGATGCAGGATCGACATCGTCATGGTGATCGGCCATTTGTAAACGGTGATATGCGGCGATAATGGGCGTTGGCGGGTGGCTGTTGGTCTGGTCATGGCTCCCCCAGAAATGGCTTCCCAGTTTATCCGGGCCCGGTTTGTCAGGACAACACTGAACGAATGCCAGCTCATGCCCGGATACGCTGGAACACGATCCCTGGAAGTCGACGGCGACTTTCCGGAGACCGCGTGTCGATTTGAATTCAGAGCATCCCTCGTGCGGCGCTCCAAATGCGGCAGGATCGTGATCGATGACCCGTTGCGCCGTTATCTACTGCTCTTTTTGCACCGCGTCAAAGCCACTTGACCATTCCGCAGCAAGCATTTGGTCGCACTTTGCCGCAAGCGTGCCAAGTGAGAGCCGGCTTCAATCGTTTGAACACGCCCAAAGCAGCTAAAACCGTGGAATCACGATCAAATCGGAACGCGAAAAGTTTACCGGGCCTGGCGCTCTATTGCCCGCCGAACCGAATCACGAAGCTGGTCCAGTCCGCGGCGGCAGCCATCTGCTCGTAGAGCTTGCGCCCGTCCTCGGGCTGGCGCGGCGCATTGAGGACGAGCTTGTTCCAGCTGCGCTCCTCCGCCTTGTCGGCCAGAACGTCGATCAGCGCCTTGGCGATACCTTTGCCGCGATGGTCGTGATGTACATAGATGTGGTCGACCTGACCGGCGCGCATGCCCGAAACCGGCTCCGGCAGATCGTAGAAGATGACGAAGCCGACGAGTTCGCCATCGAGCCGGGCGCCGGCGATCTCTGCGGCGCGATCCTGCAGCAGCTTTTCGGCATAATATTCATCCGGGCGGCGCGGCGCGCCACGTTTCAATGCCTGGGCATAGCTCGCAAGCAGAGGCGCGAACTCATGCGCATCGCGCAGATGCAGAAGCGAGATGTCGACGGCGTGGGTGGCCTGGGTAGCTTGGTCATTCGGCATCGGTCGTGGTCCTCCAATCGGTCCTGCATCGGCACTCGTCAATGATGTCATCGATCCCCGTGCCACCGTCAACCCCCTCGCTCTGGTGTTAAGAACGGGTTAACATGCGAGATATGGATGCGGTGAACCGGAAGGGAAGGAATTGCGCATGTCTGTTTTATCCCCCAGACGGTTTGCCTTGCGCACTGCGATTTGCGCCGTCATTTCCATTTCAGCCGCTGTGACGATGGTTCGACCGGTTCATGCCAATGAAACGAACGATGCGAAGATCGTTCTTGCCGGCACAAACCTGCGGGCCGACAAGATCACCGGGCACAACGGTCCGCAAGGCACGACAAAGGGTAGCGAAATCCTGATTATCCACCCGCCTCTCCATCCCTCGGTCATCGCGATCGTTCCTCCCGCCAATACGATTTGCGAAAGCGCGGTCGTGCTGAAGGGACGCGGTTTCATGTATGGTATCGCGAGGGGCGAAACGCCGGTGCTGGGTCATTCGCAATGTGCCCCGTGACGCCAGCAGGCCGCCAGATTCAACCCGTGCGCCCACTTGACGGAGCGCGCAGTTCGATGACTTTGTTTTCGTCTTCGATCGGCACCGCCAGCCGCACGCAATTGCGGCCGCTTTTCTTGGCGTCGTAGAGCGCGTTATCCGCGCGGCGCATCAGGTCGGAAAGCGCATCGCCGCTTTGCAGCTTGGCAACGCCGAAACTTGCGGTAAAGCGGCTTTCCGCCGGCAAACCCGCAACCCGTCGGCTGGAGAAATTCGTGCGCGCATTCTCCGCGAAAAGGCGCGCCGTCTGGATGCTCATGCCGGGAAGCACGATCGCGAACTCTTCGCCGCCGATACGTGCCACGATGTCCCGTTGCGAGGCAATTTCCTGCAAGCTTGCAGCGAAAGCGCGGATGACATGGTCGCCCAGCCCGTGCCCATAGGTATCGTTGATCGCCTTGAAGCTGTCGAGATCGCAGGCGACGAGCGAAAGCGGCAGGCCGGAGCGCCTTGCCTGGGCGACGGCCACCTCACCCCTGACTTCGAAACCGCGACGGTTCAAAAGATGTGACAACATGTCGGTTTCCGAACGCGCCGCCATGTCCCCCACCAGATCCCGTGTCAGAATGGTCAGCACGAAAAGACCGTTGGCAACTGAGAGCGCCGCCCCGATCGTCTGCGAGAAAAGCGCGTATTGCGTGTGAACATAGTCTTGCGGATTGACGCCCGTTCCCCCGGATGCGATCGCAAGAACGGGCTTGAGCAGGAAATGGCCGGCGCTGGCGAACAGGAGAGCGAACAGCAGCATATCCATGATTCCGCGGGCCCGCGATTTCAAAATGATATAATTGCAGAAACATATGGCGACGAAATAAGGCGCCTGATAGAGCAGCATGCCGGCAAGCGTTACCCGTGCAATACCATAGATCGAGTAGACGACGGCCAGCGAAACCGCGAACAGGATCGCCAGCCCGGTCCACGGCACCCGTACCGAATATTTATACGCCATGCCGATGGCCGAGCAGATCAGCGCGCACAGAAACGTGCTGAAGGCCAGCATGTAGCCGAGCTTCGGATTGCTGATGAATGGCACCAGCAGCTCCGTGCCGAAATTCAACATCGCAAAGACAAAACCCAGCGCGAAAAGGCGCGCCGAAATATAGGTTCTTTCATAGACGGCGATGCCGAGGAACGCCGTGGCGAAAAGCCCCGCAACGACCATGTTGATGGTGAGAATGAAGCTGGCGCCGCTCATATGCCCTTTGTTTCCCGCTTGTAGAAAGCTTGCCCGGACGAGAACAAAATAGCGTTAACCGCGGCCGGCCGGCACGGTGAAACCGTGCGGAACGCCCGATCACCTGCAACAATGGTAAAGAAAAACGAAAATGGGATACCCCGGGGCACCCCATCAAATGCGCAGTTCATTACGGCACCGTGCGTCCTCAAGAACGCACGGTGCCGTAAACGCTTATTTCCATTCGCGGATATCGACGAAATGTCCGGCGATCGCCGCCGCCGCCGCCATGGCCGGCGCGACCAGATGCGTGCGGCCCTTGAAGCCCTGACGACCCTCGAAATTGCGGTTCGAAGTCGAGGCGCAACGCTCGCCCGGCTTCAGCCGGTCGTCATTCATGGCAAGGCACATCGAGCAGCCGGGCTCGCGCCAGTCGAATCCGGCTTCCCTGAAGATCCTGTCGAGACCTTCGGCCTCGGCCTGTTCCTTGACGAGCCCGGAGCCCGGCACGATCATCGCATCGACGCTTGGCGCCACCTTGCGACCTTCGACGACCTTTGCCACCGCGCGCAGATCCTCGATGCGGCCATTGGTGCACGAACCGATGAAGACGCGGTCGAGCTTGATATCGGTGATCTTCGTTCCGGGCTTCAGGCCCATGTAATCGAGCGCGCGCTGCTTCGACACCCGCTTGGTCTCGTCGGCGATGTCCTCGGGATTGGGCACTTCGCCCGTCACGGCGACGACATCTTCCGGCGACGACCCCCAGGACACGATCGGCGGCAGATCGGCGGCGTTGAGCGTGACGATCTTGTCGAAATGCGCGCCTTCATCCGACTGCAGCGTCTTCCAATAGGCGATGGCCTGCTCGAGTTGCTCGCCCTTCGGCGCGCGCGGCTTGTCCTTGATATAGGCGAAAGTGGTTTCATCGGGCGCGATCAGGCCGGCCCGGGCGCCGCCTTCGATGCTCATATTGCAAATCGTCATCCGGCCTTCCATCGACAGCGCACGGATCGCCTCGCCGGCATATTCGATGACATAGCCGGTGCCGCCGGCGGTGCCGATCTCGCCGATGATGGCGAGAATGATGTCCTTCGCCGTCACGCCGGGCGGAAGCTGGCCGTCGACACGCACCAGCATGTTCTTCGCCTTGCGCTGGATCAGCGTCTGGGTGGCGAGCACGTGCTCGACCTCGGACGTGCCGATGCCGTGCGCCAGCGCGCCGAACGCGCCATGCGTCGAGGTATGGCTGTCGCCGCAGACGATGGTCATGCCTGGCAGCGTAAAGCCCTGCTCCGGCCCGATGATATGGACGATGCCCTGACGAATATCGTTCTCGGAATAGTATTCCACCCCGAAATCGGCGGCGTTCCTGGCCAATGCCTCGACCTGGATGCGGCTTTCCTCGTTCTTGATGCCGTTCTTGCGGTCGGGCGAGGTCGGCACATTGTGATCGACGACGGCGAGTGTGCGCTCGGGATGACGCACCTTGCGGCCGGTCAGGCGAAGGCCTTCGAAGGCCTGCGGCGATGTAACCTCGTGAACAAGATGGCGATCGATATAGAGGAGGCAGGTGCCATCGGCCTGGCTGTCCACCAGATGATCGTCCCAGATCTTGTCATAAAGGGTGCGAACTGCGCTCATTGTTCATATCCGTTCTTAAAAAGCAGAGGGTAAATTGGGTATGGCAAAAAAGGCCTGCCAAGCCTGGGCCGTGCTCAGCTAAGAAGGCTGTTAAGCGTCCCGGAAATTCGTGCGGAAAAGCGCTGCGGCAGACGCTTGCGGTCCTGCAGCACGAAAATTTTCCGCCCGATCCATCCATCAAAGGAGTTCATGCGGTCGCTCATATCAATTTTTCCGGTTTCAGGCAATAAAATAGAAGCTTGAAAGAGCACCCTACCGCCCGCCATCCTGTCGCAGCCTCTTTTCAAGGCGTCGCAACGCGATCGAGAAACCTGCCGTCAGCAGCAGGTAGATATAGGCGACGATGGAATAGGTCGGAAGATCAGCCGCCGAGCTTATAATCGAGGAACCATTTTTTGTTCAGCGCATCGAATGTCCCGTCTGCTTTCAGCAATTTGATTGCGGCATTGACCGATGCCACGAGATCGGACCCTTTCGGGAAAATGAACCCGAAATCTTCCGCACCGAGCGGACCGCCGACGAGCTTCAGCGCGCCTTCCGAAGCCTGCGCATAGCCCTTGCCCGCGGTTCCGTCGGTCAACACCACATCGACATCGCCGGTTTTCAGCGCCTGCACCGACGCGCCGAAGGTCTCGAACCGTTTGATGCGGGGATTGTGTTCGTTCCCGTCGAGCACATCATGAACCGCGACATAAAATGGCGGCGTGCCGGGCTGTGCGCCGACGAGCCCGTCTTTGAGGGCGGCAAAGCTCTTCGCATCGCTGAAGCGCTCCTCATCGCCGCGCACCAGCATGAACATTTCCGAACGCATATAGGGATCGGAGAAATCGACTTTTTCCTTGCGATCGTCCTTGATGGTGATGCCGTTCATGCCGATGTGATACTGGCCATCGGAGACGGCCTGGATCATCGCGCCCCAGCTGACATTCTGATGGGCCGCCTTGAAGTTCAGCCGCTTGGCGATCTCTTTCATCGCGTCATATTCCCAGCCGATCGCCTGGCCGGAATTCGGATCGATGAACTGCAGCGGCGGATAGGCATTTTCCGTCGCCACCATCAACGTTTTCCCGCCGAGATCCGGCAAATCCTCGGCATGAGCGGCAAGAGGTATCAAAACCAGCGCCAGCACACCGGAAAACAGTGATTTCAGGTCCATCCTGGATGATCTCCGTTCATGCCACGGGCCCGAGGGCCACATGGAATCCCGCCATGGATAACCTGTCCGAAACCTTGCACGGTTGCAAGAGCAATGAATCGCCCTTAGCTGGCGACCAGAGCGAAAGCTTTCTGCGCGTAAATAAAAAAGGCGGCCCGAAGACCGCCTTTCCCAAATTTCGTGTTTTCCGACTTACTCGGCAGCCGGCGCTTTTTCAGCTGCGGCTTTTCCCTTTTCCGCACCCTTGGCGGTCTTGCGGTAATCTTTCTTCTCGGCGATGCGGGCCGCCTTGCCGGTCAGGCCGCGCAGATAATAGAGCTTGGCGCGGCGGACCTTGCCGCGGCGGACGAGTTCGACGGCTTCCACCAGCGGGGAATAGACCGGGAATACGCGCTCGACGCCTTCGCCATAGGAAATCTTGCGAACGGTGAAGTTCTCGTGAATGCCGGCGCCGGCACGGGCGATGCAAACGCCTTCGTAAGCCTGGACGCGGGTACGGGTGCCTTCCGTGACGCGCACCTGCACGCGAACGGTGTCGCCCGGCTCGAAATCGGGGAATGTGCGCTTTTCATTGATCTTGGCGGCCTGTTCGGCCTCGATCTGACGGATGATGTCCATCGTCTTCAATCCTTCTCGTTCTTTTCGAACAGTCAGAGCGCTCGACACTTGCTGTACAGTCTCATTGCCGGACAGCTATGCCTTTTTGAGGCAGGAGCGTATTCACCATTCATTGGTTGGCGGATCTCGGGATTTTCCCCTGAGTTGGCGCGGCTTTACACCATCGGGCGTATTTAATCAACTGCCGAAACGCCACCCCTGCCTACCCATGCGGTCAAGACCCGCGCGCAGAGGTCACTTGCCTTCTCCGCCCAAGCAGGACGATCATTTGGCTTTTCCCGTCTCCGGATAGGCCTTCCACAGATCGGGCCGTCTTTCCCGCGTGATCCGTTCAGCCTCGGCACGCCGCCATTTGTCGATCGCGCCATGATTGCCGGAGGTCAGCACATCGGGAATCGAGCGCCCCTCCCACTGCTGCGGGCGCGTATAATGCGGATGTTCGAGCAGCCCCGTTTCGAAGCTTTCCGTCTCGCCCGACTGCTCGTTGCCCATGACGCCGGGCAGGAGCCGGACCACCGCATCCAGCAGCACGAAGGCCGCCGTCTCGCCGCCCGAAAGAATATAATCGCCGATCGAAACCTCTTCGAGATCGCGCGCCTCGATGACCCGTTCATCGACGCCTTCGAAGCGTCCGCAAAGGATGATCGCGCCCGGCCCTTCGGCGAGAGCCCGCACCCGTTTCTGGGTCAGGGGCTTGCCGCGCGGGCTCATCAACAGCCTTGGCCGCTCATCCGCCGCGTGGTCGATGGCGCGCGCCACCACATCGGGCTTCATCACCATGCCCGCCCCGCCGCCGGCCGGCGTATCGTCGACCATGCGATGCCGCCCCTCCGCAAAATCGCGGATCTGTACCGTCTCCAGCCGCCATTTTTCCTCGGCCAATGCCTTGCCGGCCAGCGAAATGCCGAGCGGGCCTGGAAACATTTCCGGGTAAAGCGTCAGCACCGTCGCGCGGAAACTCATTTGCGCTCCCGCCTGTCCCGTCCCCCGTCCTGGCCCTTATCCCGATCATCGCCCGGATCGTCGGAAGCATCGTCATCGGCGACGAGACCGGCCGCAACCGGATCGATCACCAGACGCCCGGCCTCGAGATCGATTTCGGGCACGGAGCTTTGCGTGAACGGGATCAGATAGGGCCTGCGCCCTGATGTGCTCAGTTCGATGAGGTCGCCGCCGCCGAAATCGAAGATGCCGGTGACCCGTCCGATCGCAGCGCCTTCCGGATCGACCGCTTCGAGGCCGACCAGATCCGTATGGTAGAATTCGTCCTCGTCAAGTTCCTCCGGCAATTGCTCGCGGTCGATGAACAAGGCCACGCCGTTCAGTTTCTCGGCCGCATTGCGGTCGTTCACGCCCTTGAACCGCACCACGACGACGGTTTTCGCCGCGCGGATTTCCATGATTTCGAAACTGCGGCCGGTTTCATCATAAAGAAGCCCGTAATCGCCAAGCGCCAGCGGATCGCCGGTAAACGTCTTGACACGGACTTCCCCACGCGTGCCGTGCGGTGCGCCGATCACGGCAAGCTGGACTGGATTTTCTGGTTTGGGCATGCGTTTCCTATCATTGCGCCAATTGTCTTCACGTGGCCTTACCCAATCCCGGGCAAAACGCCAAGTGGCAACCACTTTGTAACATCTCGGTGGCATGGTCGAGCTTGGATTGGTGGGAAAAGCCCGATGACAGCAAGACATGCAGCAACGGAATTCCTCGTGCCCGCCCGTGCAGACCTTATGGCGGCGCGCGAAGAATGGCTGAATTCATTGAAAAATGCGCGCCGCCTGTCGCACAATACGCTTGAGGCCTATGAGCGTGACACGAGACAGTTCCTGCATTTCCTGACCGGCCATCTGGGCGGCCCGCCTTCACTAAGGGATGTCAGCGCCCTGCGCGTCGCCGATCTGCGTTCGTTCCTGGCCAGCCGCCGCAATGGCGGCGCCGGCGCACGCACGCTGGGCCGCGGCCTGGCGGGCATCCGCTCCCTGCTGCGGCATCTGGAAAAGCGCGGCCTCGCCAACGCCGCCGGCGCAGGCGCCATGCGCGCACCGCGCCAGCCGAAATCGCTTCCCAAACCGCTTGGCCTCATTGATGCAAAACGCGTCGTCGATGCCGGCGAACAGCTTGCGGCCGAGCCGTGGATCGCCGCGCGAAATGCCGCTGTCCTGACGCTGCTCTATGGCTGCGGGCTGCGCATTTCCGAAGCACTCGGCCTCGACGGCGGCGATCTCACCGACAGCGACGCACGCTCGATCGCCGTCAAGGGTAAGGGCGGCAAGACCCGGCTCGTACCGCTTCTGCCCGTCATCCACCGGGCCGTCGAGGCATATCGCCGTCTCTGCCCGTATGATCTGGCGCCGGGCACGCCGCTGTTCCGAGGCGCCAAGGGCGGAGCGTTGCAGCCGGCCATCATCCAGCGCGAAATGCAAAACCTGCGCAGCGGCCTCGGCCTGCCCGACACGGCAACGCCGCATGCGCTGCGCCACTCCTTCGCCACCCATCTGCTGGCGCGCGGCGGCGATCTGCGCACCATCCAGGAACTCCTCGGCCATGCCAGCCTTTCCACGACGCAGATCTATACCGGTGTCGATACCGACAGGCTTCTGGAAATCTACGACAACGCGCATCCACGCGCGTGAAAACGGCCTCATATGAGCCGGAATAACAACAAAGCGAACGATCCGGTTAACGCTTTTTCGTCAAATAGCGCGGTAATCCTCCCCTGATGAAAAACACCCCGCCCCGTCCCCGCGCCGACCGCATTGCCGATCACGCGCTCAGATTCGTCTTCGCCTTGAACCTGCTGTTCTTTTTGTTATTTGCCGCAGCACTGGTCATGGCTGCGACGGCCAGGGCGGAAACCATTGCCTGCACCGGCAAGGATCTGATCCCCGGCCTTGCCCGCGATGACCCTGCAAAACTTGCCGCGATCCGGGCGGAAGCGGCCGCTATACCCAATGGCGACGGCCTTTTGTGGAAGATCGAGAAGGACGGAGCGGCACCCTCCTATCTGTTCGGCACCATGCACCTGACCGATCCGCGGGTCGCCAATCTCCCCGCGACTGCGCAAAAAGCCTATGACGCTTCGGCGGCCGTGGTCGTCGAGACCACCGAAATCCTTGATCCGCAGGCTTCCATAAAGGCCATGGCCGAGCGCCCGGATCTCATGATGTTCACCGACGGCAGAACGCTTGATCAGCTATTGCCTGCCGACAAGATCGATGGCGTCCGCGCGGCACTTGCCAAACGTGGCGTTCCGCTTGCCGCCGTTTCCAGGATGAAGCCCTGGATGCTGACCAGCCTGGTGGCGATGCCGGCATGCGAGATGGCGCGTAAAAAGAGCGGCGCAGCCTTTCTCGACCTCAAGCTTGCGGAAGTTGCAAAAGCCCAGGGCAAGGACCTCCTGGGCCTCGAGACCATGGTCGAGCAGTTGGATGCCATGAATGCGCTGTCGCTCGACTTCCACATTCAGGGACTGATCGAAACATTGGCGCTCGGCGATCGCCTGGACGATCTCTATGAGACCATGCTGGTCCTCTACATCGAGGGCCGGACCGGCATGATCATGCCGGTGCTGCGATCGCTCGCGCCTGATGACACATCCGATGACGGATATGCCGCTTTCGAACAGAAGATGATCGAGGCACGCAACACCGTCATGGCCAAACGCGCGATCCCGATCCTCGATAAGGGCAATGCCTTTATCGCCGTGGGCGCGTTGCATCTGCCCGGCGATAAAGGTCTGATCGAAGGCCTTCGCGCCAGGGGCTATCGCATAAGCGCGATGACCGGCCCCTGAATTAAGTGAAATCTTCTTCATTTCGAATTTTCGGGAACGAACCCGGCCGCTCCGCATTGTTCGTCTTATAACGGGGTCGCCACGACCCTGTTTCCGTTCGACCAATCGAAGGAGAGCGTGATGGTTGACCCTCTCGACCCCAATCTGCAGCCGGGCAGACAGAACAGGCCGGATGATCCTGTCCAGGAGCCGCCGCGGCCGGTAAGACGCAGCATGTCCAACGCCTATCTCATCGCAGCGGTCCTGCTCGTCATTCTCCTGATTGCCGGCTATTATCTCTATTCAGGCGGCGACACGGCGAATGCACCCGCGCCTCCCGAACCGGCAACCCCGACGACACCGGCTCCCGGTTAAAGCAAAAATCAAAAAGCCCGGACGCTGTTGACCGGGCTCTTTGATCAACCGATGGAACCAGATCTCAGATGTGGATCGGCTTGAAAAAGGTCGCCAGCGCCGCCTCGCGCACCGCCTCAGACATGGTCGGATGCGCATGACAGGTACGTGCCAGATCTTCCGACGAACCGCCGAACTCCATCAGCACGGCCAGTTCATGGATCATCTCTCCCGCGTTATAACCGAGGATGTGAGCGCCGAGCACCCGGTCCGTCGCCTTGTCGGCGAGGATTTTGACGAAGCCGTCCGTATGCAGCATGGCCCGGGCGCGCCCATTGGCGGTGAACGGGAATTTTCCCACCTTGTATTCGATATCGGCTGCTTTCAGCTCCTCCTCGGTCTTCCCCACCGAAGCCACTTCGGGCTGCGTATAGACGACGCTCGGAATGACGTCGAAATTCACATGCCCAGCCTGGCCCGCGATGATCTCGGCGACGGCGACGCCTTCGTCCTCCGCCTTGTGCGCCAGCATCGGCCCTTTCACCACGTCGCCGATGGCATAGATGCCCGGCACGCTGGTCAGCCAATGATCGTCGATCGTCACGCGCCCGCGCTCGTCGACGGCGACGCCCGCGGCTTCGAGGCCGAGCCCGTCCGTATAGGGCCTGCGGCCGGTCGCCACCAGGACGGCATCGGCTTCGATGGTTTCCGCTTCGCCGCCCTTGACCGGCTCGAAGATGACCTTGGCGCCCTTCGCGGTCTTCTCCACGCCCGTCACCTTGGCGCCGAGCTTGAACGCGATCCCCTGCTTTTCCAGCATGCGCTGGAATTGCCGGGATACCTCTCCATCCATCGGCCCGAGGATCTTGTCGAGGAATTCGACCACCGTCACCTTGGCGCCGAGACGGGCCCAGACGGAGCCGAGCTCCAGCCCGATCACGCCGGCGCCAACCACGACGAGATGGCCGGGAACCTTGCCGAAATCGAGCGCGCCGGTCGATGAAACGATGATTTTCTCATCGAACTGCACATCGACGCCGGGAATGCCGGCCACATCCGAGCCGGTGGCGATGATGATGTTCTTCGCCTCGACCTCGTGCATCGTGCCCTCGTCGGTCGTCACCGACAATTTGCCTTCGCCGAGCACCTTGCCGGTACCGATGAACGTATCGATCTTGTTCTTCTTGAACAGGAACTCCACGCCGTTGACATTGGCTTTCACCGTCGCATCCTTATGCGCCAGCATCTTTTTCAGGTTGAGCTTCGGCGTTCCGACCTCGACACCGAGCGTGTCGAAGGAATGTCCGGCTTCGGCGAATATTTCCGAGGCGTGCAGAAGCGCCTTGGAAGGGATGCAGCCTATATTCAGGCAGGTGCCGCCGAAGGTCTTGCGCTTCTCGACCACAGCCACCTTGAGGCCAAGCTGCGCCGCCTTGATGGCTGCGACATAACCTCCGGGACCAGTTCCGATGACGACGACATCGTAAGACATTGAGCTATCCTCTTTCTAAAGTATGATCCCGAAAAGTTGCAGACTTCCAGGTAAGATGCGGCATAGGCGGAAACCGGCGTGGCGAGGCCGGCGCCGAACATCGCTGCAAATGCCAGTCTGGAGATAGGCTGTTTCATGCGCATCGTTCCATCCCTTGGCCCTCACCCGTTCAATTGGCCTGCTGCGTCGCAAGCTTGATGCCGAGCCCGATGAAGACCATGCCGGTCACCCGGTTGAACCAGCGTCCCCAGGCAACGAACCGCTCACGCACCGATGCCAGCGTGAAGAAGGTCGAGACCGCCACGAACCAGGCGATCAGGCACCCCGCCATCAACAGCCCGTAGACGCCCTGGACGGCAATCGGCGTCTCATGGCTGACGAGCGTGGAAAACAGCGAAAGAAAGAACAGCACGGCTTTCGGATTGAGCGCGTTGGTGACGAAGCCCATCAGGAAGCAGCGCAAAACGGAAATCCCGTCCGCCTCAGATGAGCCCTCCCTGATATCGGCAGCGATCTCGGGCGTGCCGACATTCTTCTCCCTGAGCGCCTTCACGCCGAGATAGATGAGATAGGCAGCACCCGCCCATTTGAGCAGCGAGAACAGATAGAGCGATTTCGACACGATCAGCCCGATGCCGAGGATCGTATAGCCGATATGGAACAGGAGTGAACAGCCGATGCCGATGCTGGTGATGATGGCGGCGCGCCGGCCATGCACGATGCTCTGGCGCACCACCAGCGCGAAATCCGCGCCGGGCGAAACGATCAGGATCGAAAACACCGCCATCAGCCCGGCAAACTCGATCACATATGGCATCATGGTCGTTCTCCGGGTGGATGGAAAGGCTGGCGCTAGACACCCCCCTCTGCCTTGCCAGGCATCTCCCCCACAAGGGGGGAGATTGGCTGACAGTACTTTCCGCCTTCATTCTGCAACGTCTGCGATTGGTGCCGCACGTTGATGAAGGCCTAATCTCCCCCCTTGTGGGGGAGATGGCTGGCAAGCCAGAGGGGGGGTAGAAACGCGCATTTCCATCGAAAGGTTTCTCTCAGAGATCCAGAACCAGACGCTCCGGATCTTCCAGCGTGTCCTTGACGCGCACCAGGAAGGTGACGGCTTCCTTGCCGTCGACGATGCGGTGATCGTAGGACAGCGCCAGATACATCATCGGGCGGATGACGACCTGTCCAGCAATTGCCACCGGACGCTCCTGGATCTTGTGCATGCCGAGAATGCCCGACTGCGGTGCGTTCAGGATCGGCGTCGACATCAGCGAACCGTAGACGCCGCCATTCGAGATCGTAAAGGTGCCGCCCTGCATGTCCGATACGGAAAGCTGGCCGTCACGCGCCGCCTTGCCGAGCCGGCCGATTTCCTTCTCGATCTCGGCGATGGACATCCCGTCGGCATTGCGCACGACCGGAACCACCAGTCCCTTTTCGGTACCGACGGCCACGCCGATATGCGCATAGTTCTTGTAGATGAGGTCGGTTCCGTCGATCTCGGCGTTGACCGCCGGGATTTCCTTCAGCGCATGGGTGACCGCCTTGGTGAAGAAGCCCATGAAGCCGAGCTTCACGCCATGCTTCTTCTCGAACAGCTCCTTGTAGCGGTTGCGCAGCTCCATGACCGCCGACATGTCCACCTCGTTGAAGGTGGTCAGCATCGCCGCCGCGTTCTGCGCATCCTTCAGGCGCCTCGCGATCGTCTGGCGCAGGCGGGTCATCTTGACCCGTTCCTCGCGGCTTTCGTCATCGGCGCCGGATGGCGCGCGTGCCGCCTTCGGCGCTTCCGCCGGCTGGGCAGCGGGGATCCCCTTCGACAGGGCCTCGAGAACATCGCCCTTCAGCACCTGACCGCGCTTGCCGGAACCCTCGACCTGATCGGCCGAAACGCCTGCTTCCGACAGGAGCTTGGCGGCGGAAGGGGCGGGAGCCATGGCCGGACCGGATGTGGCCGCGTCCGAAGCAGCCGCAGCGGGAGCGGCAGCAGGAGCAGCAGCAGCCGGTTTCGGCGCTTCTGCCGCCTTCGGTTCTGCCTTCTTCGCCGGAGCAGCCGCGGCGCCACCGGCTTCGATCATGCCGAGCAATGCGCCGACTTCGACGGTATCGCCCTCCTTGGCGGTGATCTCGCTGAGCGACCCGGCTGCGGGGGCCGGCACCTCGACCGTTACCTTGTCGGTTTCGAGTTCGACCAGCGGTTCATCGACGGCGATTGCGTCGCCCGCCTTCTTGAACCACTTTCCGATGGTTGCCTCGCTAACGGATTCCCCGAGAGTGGGAACGCGGATTTCGGTCGCCATGATCTTGCTCTTCCGTTGGTGGTCAGTCTGTTCAGTTGTGTTGGTTTCAGGAGCCTAAGGCATCTTCGAGGAATGCTTCAAGCTGCGACATGTGCTTCGACATCAGACCGGTCGCCGGCGAAGCTGACGCCGGACGCCCGGTGTAGCGAACCCGCTGATGCTTGGCATCGATATGTGCGAGAACCCATTCGAGATAAGGATCGATGAACGACCAGGCGCCCATGTTCTTCGGCTCTTCCTGGCACCACACCATCTCGGCGGTGCGGAACCGCGAAAGCTCGGTGATCAGCGCCTTGGCCGGGAACGGATAGAGCTGTTCGACGCGCAGGAGATAGATGTCGTCGATGCCGCGCTTCTCGCGTTCCTCGTAAAGATCGTAATAGACCTTGCCCGAGCACAGAACGACGCGCCGGATCTTCGAATCCTTCTGCAGCTTGATCGGCTGGTCCTTGAGATATTGCGCATCGTCCCACAAAAGCCGGTGGAACGACGACTCGCCCGACATCTCGGCCAATGTCGAAACGGCACGCTTGTGGCGCAGAAGCGACTTCGGCGTCATCAGGATCAGCGGCTTGCGGAAATCGCGCTTCAACTGGCGTCGCAGGATATGGAAGTAGTTGGCCGGCGTCGAGACATTGGCCACCTGCATATTGTCTTCGGCGCACATCTGCAGCCAGCGCTCGAGGCGTGCCGACGAGTGCTCCGGCCCCTGGCCCTCATAACCATGCGGCAGCAGGCAGACGAGACCGGACATGCGCAGCCATTTGCGTTCGCCGGACGAGATGAACTGGTCGAACACCACCTGCGCGCCATTGGCGAAATCGCCGAACTGCGCTTCCCACAATGTCAGGGCGCGCGGCTCGGACAGTGAATAGCCATATTCGAAGCCGAGCACCGCCTCTTCCGAAAGCATCGAATTGATGACTTCGTAGAGCGCCTGCCCCTTTTGCAGATTGTTCAGCGGGATATAACGCTGTTCGTTCTCCTGATCGTAGAGAACCGTATGGCGTTGCGAAAACGTTCCACGCTCGACATCCTGGCCCGAGAGGCGGACCGGATGGCCCTCGATCGCAAGCGAGCCGAAGGCAAGCGCCTCCGACGTCGCCCAATCGATCCCTTCACCGGTCTCGATCATCTTGGCGCGGTTGTCGAGGAAGCGCTGAACGGTGCGGTGGACATGGAAGTCCGCCGGCACTTCGACCAGCTTCTTGCCGATCTCCTTCAGCGTCTTGATCGGCATCGCCGTCTTGCCGCGGCGCTGCTCGTCCTCATTGTCGGCCTTGCGCAGGCCCGACCAGGCGCCATCCAGCCAGTCGGCCTTGTTCGGCTTGTAGCTCTGGCCCGCCTCGAACTCCGTTTCGAGGTTGGCGCGCCAGTCGGCCTTCATCTTCTCAAACTCGGCTTCGGTGACCACGCCTTCCGCGATCATCTTTTCCGAATAGAGCTGCACGGTCGTCTTGTGCGCGCGGATGTTCTTGTACATCAGCGGCTGCGTGAACGCCGGCTCGTCGCCTTCATTATGGCCGAAACGACGATAGCAGAACATGTCGATGACGACGGGCTTGTGGAAGATCATACGGAACTCGGTCGCAACCTTCGCCACATAGACCACCGCTTCCGGATCGTCGCCATTGACGTGGAAGATCGGCGCCTCGACCATCTTCGCCACATCGGAAGGATAGGGCGAGGAGCGCGATAAACGCGGATTGGTCGTGAAGCCGATCTGGTTGTTGATGATGAAATGCACCGTGCCGGCGACGCGATGTCCCTTGAGGCCGGAAAGGCCGAGGCATTCCGCCACGACACCCTGGCCGGCAAAGGCCGCGTCACCGTGGAGAAGCAACGGCAGGACCTTGGCGCGCTCGGACAAGGGCACCATTTCGTCACGGCTGCGGCCGACGAGCAGATCCTGCTTGGCGCGGGCCTTGCCCATCACCACCGGATTGACGATTTCGAGATGCGAGGGGTTCGCCGTCAGCGACAAATGGACGCGATTGCCGTCGAATTCACGGTCGGAGGAAGCGCCGAGATGGTACTTCACGTCGCCCGAGCCCTCCACGTCGTCGGGCGTGTAGGACCCGCCCTTGAACTCGTGGAAGATGGCGCGGTGTGGCTTCGCCATGACCTGGGAAAGCACGTTGAGGCGGCCACGGTGGGCCATGCCGAAGACGATTTCCTTCAGCCCCATCGAGCCGCCGCGCTTGACGATCTGCTCCAGCGCCGGGATCAGCGCTTCGCCGCCGTCGAGGCCGAAACGCTTGGTGCCCTTGTACTTGACGTCGATGAACTGCTCGAAGCCTTCCGCCTCGATCAGCTTCGACAGGATCGCCTTCTTGCCCGCCGGGGTGAAGGCGACGCCCTTGCCGGGGCCTTCGATACGCTCCTGGATCCAGGCCTTCTCGGCCGGATCGGAAATATGCATGAACTCGACGCCGATGGTCGAGCAATAGGTGCGCTTGAGAATTTCGAGCATCTGCGGGATCGTCGCATATTCGAGACCCAGCACATTATCGATGAAGATCTTGCGGTCGTAATCGTCCGGCATGAAGCCATAGGCTTCGGGCGCCAGCTCGTTGTAATCATCCGACGGCTCGGCAAGGCCGAGCGGATCGAGATTGGCGTGCAGATGGCCGCGCATGCGATAGGCACGGATCATCATGATGGCGCGCACGGAATCCCGCGCCGCATTGGTGATCTCCGCTTCCGTGAAAGCCGGTGCAGCCGCGCCCCCACCTGCGCCGTTGCCGGGCTTTGCCTCGCCCTTGCCCGCCTTGGCCTTCAATTTGTCGGTGATGTGCTTCTCGAGTTCGCCCCAATTGCCGTCGAGAGCGGAGACGAGCTCGCCATTGCCCGCTATGGGCCAGTTCGGCTTTGCCCAGGACGCGCCCTGCGCGTTCTTTCTCACATCCTCGGCATTGTCGCGAAGATTGGCGAAGAAATCCCGCCACTGCGGATCGACCGATGCCGGATCATCCTCATACTTCGCATGGAGTTCCTCGATATAATCGGCATTGCCGCCATAGAGGAATGAAGTAAGGGCGAAAACGTCGTTGGCTTGTTCCTGCCTTGCCATATGTCTTGCCGGAGCGTCAGCTCCGTCTCCTTTAGCCGCTTCGAGGCCTTTGCCTCTGATGCCATCCGGCGCAAACCGTCCCGATGGTCTTCTCGCATTCCATGCCGGCGACAGGCCGAGGAGGCCTGCCACCCATTTTGATCATCGCGCCAGACATTCCATCTGGCTGCGATATCAGCCCTTCAACACCTCGACCAGGGTCTTGCCGAGCTGTGCCGGCGACGGGGAAACGCGGATGCCCGCTGATTCCATCGCCGCGATCTTGTCTTCCGCGCCGCCCTTGCCACCGGAGATCACCGCGCCGGCGTGACCCATGGTGCGGCCGGGAGGCGCCGTGCGGCCGGCAATGAAACCGACCATCGGCTTCGCCCGCCCGCGCTTGGCCTCATCCTTGAGGAACTGCGCCGCCTCTTCTTCCGCCGAACCGCCGATCTCGCCGATCATGACGATCGATTTGGTGGCATCGTCTGCAAGGAACATCTCGAGAATGTCGATGAATTCCGTACCCTTGACCGGATCGCCGCCGATGCCCACCGCCGTCGTCTGGCCAAGGCCTTCGTTCGACGTCTGAAACACTGCCTCATAGGTAAGCGTGCCCGAGCGCGAAACAACACCCACCGAGCCCTTCTTGAAGATATTGCCCGGCATGATGCCGATCTTGCATTCCTCAGGCGTCAGCACGCCGGGGCAGTTCGGACCGATGAGCCGCGACGAGGATTTGTCCAGGTGTGCTTTGACCTTGACCATGTCCATGACGGGAATGCCCTCGGTGATGCAGACGATCAGCGGGATCTCGGCATCGATCGCCTCGATGATCGCAGCGCCAGCGCCTGCCGGCGGAACATAGACAACGGACGCGTTGGCGCCCGTCGTTTCCTTGCCCTCGGCGACCGTGGCGAAAATCGGCAGGCTTTCGCCCTTCGCGCCTATCCAGGTCTCTCCACCCTTCTTCGGGTGGACGCCGCCGACCATCTTGGTGCCGTAATAGGCCAGCGCCTGTTCGGTGTGGAAGGTGCCGGTCTTGCCGGTAAGACCTTGCACGAGGACCTTGGTGTCCCTGTTGACGAGAATGGACATGCCTCAGTTCCCCTTCACTGCAGCGACGATCTTCTGCGCCGCATCGTCGAGATCGTCGGCCGAAATCACGTTCAGGCCGCTCTCGTTGATGATCTTCTTGCCGAGTTCGACATTGGTGCCTTCCAGGCGGACGACCAGCGGAACCTGAAGCCCCACTTCCTTGACCGCCGCGATCACGCCTTCAGCGATGACATCGCACTTCATGATGCCGCCAAAGATGTTGACCAGGATGCCTTCGACCGCCGGATCGGCGGTGATGATCTTGAATGCCGCCGTCACCTTCTCCTTGGAAGCGCCGCCGCCGACATCGAGGAAGTTCGCCGGCTCCGCGCCATAGAGCTTGATGATGTCCATCGTCGCCATGGCGAGGCCGGCGCCATTGACCATGCAGCCGATATTGCCGTCGAGCGCGACATAGGCGAGGTCGTGCTTCGAAGCCTCGATCTCCTTTTCGTCCTCTTCCGTCGTATCGCGCAATTCAACGACATCAGGATGACGGAACAGCGCGTTGTTGTCGAAAGACACCTTGGCATCGAGAACGCGCAGATGACCGTCGGTCATCACGATCAGCGGATTGACCTCGAGAAGGCTCATGTCCTTTTCGGTGAACGCCGTATAAAGGATCGGGAAAAGCGTCAGCGCATCGGCCTTGGCATCGCCTTCGAGCTTCAGCGCATCGGCGAGCTTGACGGCATCCGCTTGCGTCACGCCCGTTTCCGGGTCGATGGCGAGCGTCACGATCTTTTCAGGCGTCTCCTCGGCGACCGCCTCGATATCCATGCCGCCTTCGGTCGAAACGACGAAGGCCGGGCGGCCGACGGTGCGGTCGATCAGGATCGAGAGATAGAGTTCACGGTCGATGTCGGCGCCGTCCTCGATATAGAGCCGGTTCACCTGCTTGCCGCCGGGGCCGGTCTGCTTGGTGACGAGCGTGTTGCCCAGCATCTCCTTGACGTTGGCGACAACCTCGTCAACCGACTTCGACAGCCGCACGCCACCCTTGGCGTCGGGCGCCAATTCCTTGAACTTCCCCTTGCCGCGGCCGCCGGCATGGATCTGGCTCTTGACCACATAGAGCGGACCGGGAAGCGTCTTCGCCCACTCCTCCGCCTGCTCGACGGAATAGACCGCCACGCCATTGGCGATCGGCGCCCCGTAGGAGTGGAGCAGGCGCTTGCCCTGATATTCGTGAATATTCATGCGGATGTCCTTTTCGGATATTCCGATCCGCTAGCAGCGGAACGTTTCCAAATGATGGAGAAAGGCGACCGATCATGACGAACCCGTCACGATCGGCTGAAAATCCTTTATTTGAGGTTCGGTGCGATTGCCGTGCAGGCTTCGCAAAGTCCCGCCACGGCAGCCACCGATTTGTCGAAATCCTTCTGCTCGGCCTTGTCGAGATCGATCTCGATCACGCGCTCCACGCCATTGGCCCCGATCACCACGGGAACACCGACATACATATCTTTCACGCCGTACTGGCCCGAGAGATGGGCGGCGACCGGAAGCACGCGCTTCTTGTCCTTCAGATAGGCTTCCGCCATCTGGATGGCCGAGGCGGCCGGTGCATAGAAGGCCGATCCGGTCTTCAGGAGGCCGACGATCTCCGCGCCGCCGTCACGGGTGCGCTGGATGATGCGATCGAGCTTTTCCTGGGAGGTCCAGCCCATCTTGACGAGGTCGGGGAGCGGAATGCCGGCAACCGTCGAATAACGCGCCAGCGGCACCATCGCATCGCCATGACCGCCGAGCACGAAGGCGGTCACGTCCTCGACCGACACGTCGAATTCCTCGGCTAGAAACAAGCGGAAGCGGGCCGAGTCGAGCACGCCGGCCATGCCGACCACCTTGTTCTTCGGCAGGCCGGAGAATTTCTGCAGCGCCCAGACCATCGCGTCGAGCGGATTGGTGATGCAGATGACGAATGCGTCGGCGGCATATTTCTGGATGCCCGCGCCCACCTGCTCCATGACTTTCAGATTGATGCCGAGCAGATCGTCGCGGCTCATGCCGGGCTTGCGCGGCACGCCGGCGGTGACGATGACGACGTCTGCGCCTTCGATGGCGGCGTAATCATTCGCGCCGACGAACTTGGCGTCGAAGCCGTCGACGGGCGACGATTCGGCGATATCCAGGCCCTTGCCTTGCGGAGTACCTTCGGCGATATCGAACAGGACAACGTCCCCGAGCTCCTTGAGTCCGGCCAGATGGGCGAGCGTGCCGCCGATCATGCCAGCGCCGATGAGGGCAATCTTATTGCGTGCCATGCTGGTTTTCTTCCCTGAACTGTGGTGCCAAGAAACGCATAAAGCCATCCGGCAACACCCGGAAACGCCCCAGCGCTTCAAGGTCGATAGGCCCGTTTGAAAAAGAACTCAACCGATTCTTTTCTCGCCAATGTTTTCAATCGTTTAGATTTAGAAATTCTTACGTAAACGTCAATTGAATTTAGCAAGGCACTGACTTGCTCAGGAAGAAACGGTCCTTCAGGCGCTGGAAACGGCGCTTTCCGCGCTTGCGCGAGGATCGCCCGCCTCTGCCGCTTGCAGATAGTCCTCGCTCTGCATTTCAAAAAGCCGTGAAGCCGTGCGGTCGAACTCGAACGCTTCCGTGCCTGATGGCGCCACATAGAGCTTTTCCGGCGTCGTCTCCGCCGAAATGACCAGCCTGGCATGATGATCGTAAAGCGTATCGATCAGCAGGATGAAGCGCTTGGCCTCGTTGCGGCGCGGATAATCGAGCACCGGAACGCCGTCGATGAAGATTGTATGATAGCGCCGGACGATCGCCATGTAATCGGAAGCGCCGAGCGGCTTGGAGCACAGATCGCCGAACGAGAAGCGGGCGGCATTGCCGGCCGTGCGCGGCACCGCCACCTCGTGCCCCTTGACGACGAGAACATCGGCACGCTCCTCCGCCCCGCCCCTCACGACATCCCACGCGGCATCCATCTGCCGGCGCGCCTCGTCCCCGAGCGGCGTCACATAGACCGGCTGGCGGTTCAGCTTCTCCAGGCGGTAATCCGTGCGGGAATCGAGATTGACCACATCGACATGGCGCTTCAGAAGATCGATGAATGGCAGGAAGAGCTGCCGGTTGAGCCCGTCGCGATAAAGATTGTCCGGCTGGACGTTCGACGTCGCCACCAGCACCACGCCGCGCTCGAAAAGCGCCCCGAACAGCCGGGACAGGATCATTGCGTCGGTGATGTCGGTCACCGTGAACTCGTCGAAGCAGAGCACCCATGCGGCCTCCGCCAGCGCATCGGCGACCGGCGGGATGGGATCGTCCTGCTTCGTCTCGCCTCGCTTGAAGGCCTGGCGATGTGCATGGATACGTTCATGCACATCGGCCATGAAATCGTTGAAATGCGCCCGCCGCTTGCGATTGACCGGCACCAGCGCATAAAACATGTCCATCAGCATGGTCTTGCCGCGGCCGACCTCGCCATAGATATAAAGGCCCTTGACCGGCTCGCGGTTTGCCGCCTTGCGCGCGAACAGCCATCCCAATGCACTCGATTTCTTGGAAAGGCGCTTTTCGCCGAGCTCCTCGATCAATTGGTCGAGCCGATCGGCAAGCGCAAGCTGTGCCGAATCAGGATCGACGTCGCCGGCGGCGGCCATCGCATCATAATGTTCGCGCACGGAAGGAAATGCCTTCAGCTTTTTGTCAAAAGACATTTTCCGTCCAATTCCGCCGGTTTTGCCTGGTTCGCCCGTTTGCCCTGAAGTTTATGGGCGAGAAAGGCTCACGGCCTGTCCGGTCGTGGTCTGGCCGTCGAACCGGTTTTCGCCTGACGAATAGAGCTGCGCCACCGTGCCGCCGGACGCATCATAGAAGACCAGCTGCTTGCCGTTCACCGCCCAGGAAGCAAGGTTTCCAAGTTCACCCGGGCAGCGCAGCGGACCGGCGCGATAGCCCTGGCCGAATTTCGTCTGCGGCGTCGCCACCTTGCAGCTCTGGCCGGCAACCGAAGCCGTCCAGACGCCGGCAACGCTGCCAACCGTCAGATCCGGCGCAGTGGCCGGTGGGACGTTCGCCATCTGTGTTCCAGTGTCGATCTCGCCCGGAAGAGCATTATTCTGCGCGCCGGCGGGCGGCGCCGGAAACTGCGATGCGTTGGGCGCAGGCAGATTGCTCTGCTGCACATTGCCCGCAGGGGCGGCCCGCAGCGGTGGAAGCGGAGACGGCGACGGCGAAACCGTATCGAGATTGCCGAGCCGTGAGCTCTGGCACCCCGCCGCAAGGATAGCCGCCGACGCTAGGCTCATCAAACCGGTTTTCGAAATTCCCATGGCGATCTCCATTTGCACAGGCGGGCCTCGTATTCCCGACACTGCTTCTGGTCAATACGACAGTGATAAAATGGTGATGTTAAGGAAATTGCAACCACGCCACCGGTTTTTCGCGGCGATAGCAGGCCTCCAAGCCGCCATTCCGATTAAAAAATCCCGGTACTGGCACTGGGAAGTCACACCTTGTCGTCGCCAACCATTTCCCGGCGATGCGGAACCGGACTGCTGCGTCGCCCGTTAGGGGATCACGCCAGCCGTCAAAATCCAATCGAACCGCCACCCCGGGGATCGCATCATGATCAAATGGATTTTCATTCTCCTCATCATTGCAGCCATTGCCAGCCTTCTCGGCTTCCGCGGTGTGGCAGGCGTCGCCGCCACGGGCGCCAAACTTCTGATTTTCGTCGTGCTGGTCGTGCTGCTGCTCGCGCTCATCTTCGGCGGCATTGTCGTAGCCTGACATCGTCTCGCGATCGACGCCCCCCACGATCCGGTGAAAACCGGGCCCGAAACCAGGCCCAAAACCAAGCTCTGGCAATTCGCCGTCAATTCCGCCATATAAGCCCCATATCGTTGAATATCAGACCGTAGCGACGAAGGGCCCCCGAACGAACAGTGAGCGAGCAGAGAGCTTTTGCCAAGATGAACGGGCTCGGCAACGAGATCATCGTTGCCGACATGCGTGGACAGTGCGACCGCATCGCACCTGCGGCGGCGATTGCGCTCGCGCGCGATCCGGCGACGAAGTTCGACCAGATCATGGCGATCCATGATCCGAAGACATCAGGCACCGACTATTATATCGAGATCATCAATTGCGACGGCACGCAGGCCCAGGCCTGCGGCAACGGAATGCGTTGTGTCGTGCAGGCGCTCGCAGCGGAGACGGGGCGTGACAACTTCACCTTCGAAACGCTGGCAGGCATTCTGACGGCTGAGCAACATGCCGGCGGTCTGATCTCCGTCGATATGGGCAAGCCGCACCTCAAATGGCAGGAAATCCCGCTGGCGGAGGAATTCAACGACACACGCCGGATCGAGCTTCAGGTCGGCCCCATCGACGCGCCTGTGCTGCATTCGCCCTCCGTCGCCTCGATGGGCAATCCGCACGCGATCTTCTGGGTCGATCAGGACGTGTGGACCTACGAGCTCGAAAAATTTGGGTCCCTATTGGAAAATCACCCGATCTTTCCCGAGCGCGCCAATATTTCCATCGCTCAAATCACGGCAAGCGACGCGCTCACCCTGCGCACATGGGAGCGCGGCGCCGGACTGACCCGCGCCTGCGGTTCGGCTGCCTGCGCCGCCGCGGTCAGCGCCGCCCGCTTAGGAACCACGGGCCGCAATGTCACCGTCACCGTTCCCGGCGGACCGCTTGAGGTCGAATGGCGCAACGACGATCATGTCGTCATGACCGGCCCGGCCGAGTGGGAATTCGCAGGCAGCTTCGATCCCGCCACCGGCGCATGGACCCGTGATACCGCCGCCGCAAAGCGGGGGGTGGCGTAATGGCGGTCGAAATCGTCACCTTCGGCTGTCGCCTCAACACCTATGAATCCGAGGTGATGAAGCGCGAAGCCGACGCCGCCGGCCTCGGCCAGATCGAAAGCGGCGCGATCGTCTTCAACACCTGCGCCGTCACCAACGAAGCCGTCAGGCAGGCGCGACAGGCCATCCGCAAGGCGCGCCGCGAAAACCCGCAAGCGCGCATCATCGTCACCGGCTGCGCCGCGCAGACCGGCGCCGATGACTTCGGCGCCATGGACGAGGTCGATCTCGTGCTGGGCAATGAGGAGAAACTGCGCTCCAACTCCTACCGGATGCTGCCGGATTTCGGCGTCAACCAGTTCGAGAAGGTCCGCGTCAACGACATCATGGAGGTTCGCGAGACGGCGAGCCACATGGTGGACGCCATCGAGGGCCGCGCCCGCGCCTTCGTCCAGGTGCAAAATGGCTGCGACCACCGCTGCACCTTCTGCATCATCCCCTATGGCCGAGGCAATTCGCGCTCCGTGCCGATGGGCGCGGTGGTCGAGCAGGTCAAGCGCCTCGTCGGCAACGGCTATCTCGAAGCGGTGCTGACCGGCGTCGATATGACCAGCTACGGGCCGGATCTCCCGGGGGCCCCGCGCCTCGGCAAGCTGGTGAAGACCATCCTGTCGCAAGTGCCCGACCTTCAGCGCTTGCGCCTCTCCTCCATCGATTCGATCGAGGCCGACGACGACCTGATGGAGGCGCTGGCCCTTGAAAAGCGCCTGATGCCGCATTTGCATCTGTCGCTGCAATCGGGCGACGACATGATCCTGAAGCGCATGAAGCGCCGGCATTTGCGCGACGATTCCATTCGTTTTTGCGAAACAGTCCGCCAGATCAGGCCGGATATCGTCTTCGGCGCCGATATCATCGCCGGTTTCCCCACCGAAACGGAGGAAATGTTCGAGAATTCGCTGCGGATTGTCGAGGAATGCGGCCTGACGCATCTGCATGTCTTCCCCTTCTCGCCGCGCGAGGGCACGCCCGCCGCGCGCATGCCGCAGGTGGCGCGGCAGATCGTCAAGGAACGCGCCGCGCGGCTGCGGACGGAAGGCGATCGCGCCTATGCGGCGCATCTGATAAAGCTCCAAGGCACGATGCAGAAGATCCTCGTCGAGCGCGAGGGTATCGGTCGCACTGAAGGCTTTACGCTGGCGGCCCTTGATGGCGGCGAGCCGGGCTCGATCGTCGAACGGCGGATTGCCGGGCATGATGGCGACAAGCTGATCGCCATCCCGGCCGGCCGCCAGGCGGCTTAACCGAACAGAAACGGCATTCATGGCTCTCGAATTCATCAAGAAGATCTTTTCCTTCGGCAAGAAGGAGATCGAGGAAGTGCCTGCTGAGGGCGCGCCCGAGGCACCTGCCCCGGAAGTATCCCAAGCACCGCCCGCCGCAGAATCCCAGCCTTCCGAACCGGAAATGCAGCCCGAACACGGGGAAGCCAAAGCCGGGGAAACGGCCATCGATCCGAACGTTCAGGCCGAAAAACCTGCAGAAACGGATCAACCTCAGCAACCGCCGGAGCCTGTTGTTGAAGAGGCGCCGCCAAGTGAAGAAATCGTCGAACCTTCGCCCTCGCAACAGGAACCGCCCGAGCCGGAAAAGACACCGGTTGCGGAAGTCGAGATCGCTATCGATGCCCCACCCGCCGTCGAGCCGCCAGCGGTCGAGCCTCCGGTTGAAACGCCGCCTGAAGTCGAGCCTGAGTCCCGGCCTGAGACCACGATTGAAACACCCGATACCGTCGAGCCGGAGCCCGCTCCAGAACCGGTGCCGCCGAAGCCGAAGAAAGTCTCGGTAGCACGATCCGTCGAGGCGCGCCAAGAGGAAGCCGAGCGTCCGACCGAGCCCGAGAAGAAAACGACCTGGTTCGAGCGCCTGCGCCATGGCCTGTCGCGTTCCTCGCAGCAGCTCGGCGATTCCATCGGCGGTATCTTCACCAAGCGCAAGCTCGATGAAGACACGCTGCAGGACCTCGAAGACGTGCTGATCCAGGCCGATCTCGGGCTGGAGACGGCGATGCGCATCACCGATGCGCTGGCCTCCGGGCGTTATGGCAAGGACATCGCCACCGACGAGGTGCGCGCCATCATGGGCGCCGAGATCGAAAAGGTGCTGACGCCGGTGGCAAAGCCGCTGGAGCTCGACCTTTCGCATAAACCGCATGTGATTCTCGTCGTCGGCGTCAACGGCACCGGCAAGACCACGACCATCGGCAAGCTTGCGGCAAAGCTCACCGCCAGCGGGCTCAAGGTGATGCTTGCCGCTGGCGACACCTTCCGCGCCGCGGCGATCGAGCAGTTGCACATCTGGGGCGAGCGCACCGGCGCGCCCGTCGTCTCGTCGAAGCTTGGCGCCGATGCAGCGGGGCTCGCCTATGACGCCTGGGAGAAGGCCAAGGAAGCGGGAAGCGATGTGCTCATCATCGATACCGCCGGCCGTCTGCAGAACAAGACCGAATTGATGGACGAACTGGCCAAGATCGTCCGCGTCCTCGGCAAGAACGACCCGGAAGCACCGCATACCGTGCTCCAGACGCTCGATGCCACCACCGGACAGAACGCGCTCAATCAGGTCGAGATCTTCAGGAATATCGCCGGCGTCAACGGTCTCGTCATGACCAAGCTCGACGGCACGGCGCGCGGCGGCATCCTCGTCGCCATCTCGGCCAAGCACAAGCTGCCGGTCTATTTCATCGGCGTCGGCGAACAGGTCGACGATCTCGAACCCTTCGCCGCGAAGGACTTCGCCCGCGCAATCGCAGGAGTGGCATGAATGGAACACCAGATCTTCGAACGCGATCCCTCCGATCCGGCAACCCGGTCGGACCCGATCCGCAGGCAAGTGCCGCCCCTGCTCAAGCTGGCGCTGGAACTGGGGCCTCTTCTCGTCTTCTTCTTCGCCAATGCGCGCGGCGAATGGCTGCTGGAGCGCTTTCCCGCATTGGGTGTGATCGGCGGTCCGATCTTCGTCGCGACCGCGCTTTTCATGGCGGCGACAGCCCTGGCGCTCAGCGTTTCATGGATAATGACACGCACCTTGCCGATCATGCCGCTCGTCTCCGGCATCGTCGTCCTGGCCTTCGGCACGCTGACGCTCTGGCTGCACAACGAAACCTTCATCAAGATGAAGCCGACCATCGTCAATACGCTGTTCGGCGGGGTGCTTCTCGGCGGGCTGCTATTCGGCAAATCGCTTCTGGGTTACGTCTTCGATCAGGCGTTCAAACTCGATGCGGAGGGCTGGCGTAAGCTGACGCTGCGCTGGGGCCTGTTCTTCCTCCTGCTCGCCGTTCTCAATGAAGTGGTCTGGCGCAATTTTTCCACCGATACATGGGTCGCCTTCAAGGTATGGGGCATCATGCCGATCACCGTTGCCTTCACCCTCTCCCAGATGCGCCTCATCATGAAACACTCGCTCGAGCCCACTGACGAAAAGACGTAGATATCCCCCGGACACGCAACCTTGAATTGTGGCGATAATGGAAACATCGGGCAATATTCGCCCTTAATCTTTCCATTATCGAATCCAAGTGCTGCCGTTTTCACCTGCGATATCTGGATTATTGCGTGATTTTCGGGGATATGAGGGATATGAAAACGGCGCTTATCATCATGACGCTCATGGGTTGCGACTGCGACGCCAAGCAGTGCGAATATATCCGCACGGCGGATGCAGGCTGGACCAGCATGCAGGATTGCGAGAAGGATCTGGCGCGCCAGATCAAGAGCCGCAAGGAGATGGGCTATCCCCTCATCACCGCCGCATGCGGGCCGGCCGGCCAGTCGGGCCGGCATCTCCTGGCTTCGGTCAGCCCGAAGATCACCATCCCCACCCATATTGGCGACAGGCCGCCGAACGATGCGGCAACCGGCGTCCCGGTCGAACCCAGGGGCGTCCTGGCGAAACGCACCCGCTTCGGCTATCAGACCGTGACCGATACCGTCGACAAGGCCGTCATGGGCACCGTTTCGGTTGCCAGTCGTGCTGCGGGCTGGGTCAGGCAATACGCCCTGCTCGGTTATTAAACCGGAGCCCGATAATCCCCGTCGCAAAACTGTTTCTTGCAGAAGCGGCCTTCCCGCGCTCTTATGGAAGCGGCGCGGCGATAATCCTTTTGTTTGCGGACGCCGGGCTACTGCATAATTCCTTAAATCGGAACCGATTTAAGGAATTATGCAGCATTTAAAAGTCTTAGAGCGTCCTTTGCGCGTCCAATTGGACATGCGGCGCTCTAAATGACTGGAATTTGCAATGGTACGAACAATGCCCCCGATGCCCCGGCTCGAAATCGAGCAGTTCCCCTGCCGCAGTGATAATTACGGCGTTCTGATCCACGATCCCGAAAGCGGGCTCACCGCCTCCATCGATGCGCCCGAGGAAGCGCCGATCCTGACGGCGCTGAAACGGCGCGGCTGGACGCTCGATTTCATCTTCACCACGCATCACCATCCCGACCACGTCGAAGCCAATCTCCCGCTCAAGCAGAAATTCGGCGCAACCATCATCGGCCCGGAAGCCGAAAAGACGGCTATTCCCGGCATCGACCGCACCGTCTCCGACGGCGAGCGCTTTGCCTTCGGCCGGTTTGAGGTCGAAGTGATTGCCACACCCGGCCATACGGCGGGCGAGATTTCCTATTATCTTCCGCAGGCCAAGGTCGCGTTCACCGGCGATACGCTGTTCGCGCTCGGCTGCGGCAGGCTCTTCGAGGGTACGCCGGCGGCCATGTTCCGCTCCCTGTCGCGGCTCGTCGCGCTGCCGGGCGATACATCGGTCTATTGCGGCCATGAATATAGCGAAAGCAATGCCCGTTTCGCCCTGACGATCGATCCCGAAAATCCGGCGCTGAAAGAACGCGCGAAAGAAATCACCCGATTGCGCGAGGCGGACAGGCCGACGCTGCCGACGACGATCGCATTGGAGATGGCGACCAATCCCTTCCTGCGCTGGCACGATCCGCGCATCCGCGCCAGGCTCGGGCTTCAAAGCGCGCATGACGAAGACGTGTTTGCTGAAATCCGCAAGCGCAAGGACCATTTCTGATGAATATGACGCCTGAGGCAATCCGCAATGAGCTGGCCGAACCAGGTGCGCTTCCGAAATGAACGCTGCCTCCTATGCCGGCTCGACCGCCCGGCCGCGCCGTTTCGAAAAGATCATGTCCTTGGCCGCCAGCACCGCGCCTGATGTGATCAGGAGGCAGGCTGCGAAGATGCGGAGGCTCGGTTCCGCCGATCCCGCCAGGATCAGCACCAGCGTCGACAGGAGCGGAGCCGCATAGCTCGCCGCGCCCAGCACCTGGATATTGCCGCGCTTGACCCCGAAATCCCAAGCGTAGAAGGCAGCCCCCACCGGAAGAAGGCCCAACCCCAAAACGGCGAGCCATTGCGTCGCCGTCTCAGGCCAGACGGTTTCTTCAAGCACCAGATGGCAGAGGAGCGACAGAATGGCGGTAACCACGCAAAAGCCCGTCACCGCATCGGTCGGGACTGTGGCAAAGCGCCGCGACATCAGGGAATAGGTCGACCAGGTCAGCGCGCAAAGCCCGGCCATGGCATAGCCGAACAGATATTTCGCCTCGAAGCCGATACCGCCGCCCTTGGTGACGATCAGCGCCGTCCCGGCAAGGCCGAAGAGCGTTCCGACGACATGATACCATGCCAGCCGCTCGCCCGGCATCAGCGCCGAACCGACGACGATCAGAAGCGGCCAGAGATAGGCGATCAGGCTTGCTTCGACGGCGGGCGCATGGCGAAGCGCCGTGAAATACAGGAAATGATAGCCGAACAGGCCGAGCGTCCCCAGTAGCCAGACGGCAGGCGCCTGCTTCAGATGGCGCGCCGCACCCGGCCGCCACAGCCAGGAGACGAGGCCGAGACTTGCCCCGATGGTGAAGGTCATGGCGGTGAGCTGGAATGGCGGCACCTTGCCGGAAGCGGCAGTGAACAGCGCCAAAAGCGCCCACATGACGACGGCTGAAAACCCGGTCAGCGTCGCCAGTCTCACCATTTCCGCGCCTCCCGGCGGGAGGCCCGCCCTTTAATTGATTTTCTCGAACCGCGTTGCGAAAACCGACACGGTGCCGATCTGCGTGCCGATGCTGGCAGCGACCGGAGCATAGATACCGGAATTGCCCAGAGATGCAAACGAGATGCTGACCTTGCTCTTGTTCTTCAGATATTCGATCGCCTTCTTGCCTTTCTGATAGCCGGAGATCGGCAGGAATTTGACGGAACAGGTCACCGCATTACCCTTGAAGCCCTTGGTGGCGAAAGGCTTTATTCCGGCAAAGGACAACTGAAGATCGGCGCGGGTCTGGCCATCGAAGATATGCACCGTACGCCCGCAGACCGACTTGGGGTCGCCAGCCTGGATCATCAACCCGCTCAAGGGATCGGCCACCGATTTCAGATCGTTCGGCCCGGCCTCCACCCACGGTTTGCGTTTCTTGATCGGCGGCGTGTTCTGCACCGCCGATACCGACCCCCCGGAAAAATCGATAAGGGTGCGCTTGTTCTTCTTGCCGTTCTTGTATTTCACCTCATAGGAGGCCGGCCAAACGCCCGTGCTCGATGCGGAACCACTCACCCGTATCGTTCCGTCCGTCTGGTCGAAAATACGCGCCAGGCCGGAGCTGGACAGGGTCCCCGAAAGATCGTAGCTCCCGCCATTCACCTTGGTCTCGAACCCGGAGCGCGCAATATTGAGCCCGAATATCGAAACGCCATACTCGGTCTTGTAGGTTTCGAGCGCAAAGGCCGGCCCTCCGGCAAGAGCCAGAGCCAGACCGCAGAATATTGCTGTCGCGCCTGAACGACGAAGAAAATCCATCGACAACGCCATCGTTTTCCCTGCTGTGCAGCCAGGCCGCATACGGGCCATATCGCCACAATTATATGAGTTCTTGTCCAATAGAACAAACTGGGCGAAGTTATGGTGCCGAAAAGACAAGCCGGGCAAGCTTGCAAAGCCCCGGATCGGGTCAAAAATAGCCGCAAGCGCGAAAGCGGCCCGGAAGCGGCCCGAAAACAAGCTTGACGCGGACGGCTCATATCACTATAGAAACGCGACTTTCCCATAAGGCCGCCTGTCCGAAAAATGCGCGCCCGCAGCCCCGCATCGTTGTTATGCGTTTATGCGAGAGAATTTATCGGACGCCGGGCCGGGGCCTGATAAACAGAATTTGAAGGTGAGACCAATGTCCCGCGCTTGTGAATTGACCGGCAAATCGGTCCAGTACGGCAACAATGTCAGCCACGCGAACAACAAGTCGCGTCGCCGCTTCCTGCCGAATCTTTGCGATGTTACGCTGATGTCCGAAGCCCTCGGCCAGGGTTATCGCCTGCGCGTTTCCGCCAACGCCTTGCGTTCGGTCGAGCATCGCGGCGGCCTCGATGCCTTCCTCTCCAAGGCGGACGAAAAGGAATTGTCGCAGCGCGCCCGTCTGCTGAAGCGTCAGATCGCCAAGAAGATCGCTGAAGCCGTAGCCGCCTGATCGCTCAAGCCTGAACAGATCGAGCCGGGCCGGCTTCCGTCGGCCCTTTTTTGCTGGTTCCATTACCCAGGATAAAAAAATGTCGGCTTTGCGCCCTCTCCTCCCCGCTATCCTTGCCATGTGTGCGATTGTCGCCGCATCGAACGTTCTCGTGCAGTATCCCTTCGGCCATTTCGGCCTGAACGACATACTGACATGGGGTGCGTTCATCTATCCCGTTGCCTTCTTCGTCAACGATCTGACCAATCGCCGCTTCGGCCCCGCCGCCGCCCGGCGGGTCGTCTATGCCGGTTTCGTACTCGGCGTCATCATGTCGGTCTGGCTTGCGACGCCGCGTATCGCCATTGCCTCCGGCAGCGCCTTTCTCGTGGCGCAGCTCATGGACATCACGGTTTTCGACCGCCTGCGCCGGCAGGAATGGTGGAAGGCGCCCTTCGCCGGAACCATGTTCGGTTCGGTGCTCGATACGCTGCTGTTCTTCTCCATCGCCTTTGCCGCGAAATTCGCCTGGATCGACAGCCTGACCGGCATGCCGGATTCATCGCTCGCCTTTCCAGTTCCCTTTTTCGGCATGCAAATTCCGCTTTGGGCGTCGCTCGCTTTCGGCGATTTTCTGGTCAAGACGGGCATCGGCATCATCATGCTCGCCCCCTACGGAGTGGTCCTCGCGGTCTTCGCGCCGGCGATTTTTTCAGCCAGCCGGAATTCCAGGTAGAGATTGCGCTGCCAGAGCGAGTAATTGTCGTCCGAAATCAAGGAGAGGACCTGATGGCCTTCGCTGTCGGTCCATACATCGATCCCCTCCATATTGTCGATCTGATAGCTCATGTCGGCCTTGAGCATGACAACGCCATCGACCGTCGCGCCGGGACGGATGGTCTCGCTCTTAATCCGGCGGATGCGCAGCGCCACGCCGGATACCAGCGCATATTGCCGTTCCAGGATAAGCAGATCGCCATCGGGCAGGAACACGGCATCGCTGATATCGAAATTATCCGTCCGTTTGACATAGAAGATGCCACGGTGCGGGCCCGCCAGCACGGCGGCGAAAATATCGCCATTCTCGTTCAGGCTTTTTTCGGTCAGAACGACAGATGTGCTGCCAAGCGGCCCCGATCCAGGCGAGACGGCGACCGCCTCGAGACTGGCATTCCTGCGCAATTCCTCTCTCGGCAGCGGAAGCGGCAGGGTTTTGGGCACCGACGCGAAATCCTGCGTGTCGAGCCGATATTCCAGCAATCTGTGCTCACGTTCGAAGCCGACGGTGACGCTGTCGCCGGAAATCGCCAGGCTCTCGGCATCCGCATCCCGTTTGCGCTCGAAGGGCTTGCCTGCCTGATCGAGGAGCGGCGCCATCCGGAAATGGCTGAAGCCTGAGGGGTGGCCATCCGCATCACGGTCGATTTGCCCCGCATACCAGAAGCCGGTATCGGAAACGCCGAGGAAATTCCGCCCGGCATCCAGAAAACGGATCGCCGACAACCCGCCGAATTCACGGTTCGCCGCTGTCATCTCCAGCCCGCCCATGAATTCCAGCGCACCGAAATGCCGTTCGGACGAACCGATACGGAACTGCGTGATCGGCCGCGAGATCACATCGAAACGCTCGACGCGGTTTTCCGCCAGGCCGGTGGATGGCCAAAGGACGCCGGCAATGATAGCCGATGCCGCTGCAATCCGAAGGGACGGAGAAAAGCGGCGGAGGCCCGTCAACGACGCGCTGCGCTGTGCACGCCCCGAGCGCCCCGTACACCTTGCACGCCATTGGCTGCGGCCCGCCCATGCTCTTCGAACAGCGAGGCCAGCTGATCGGTCATGGCGCCGGCAAGCTCCTCGGCATCGACGATGGTGACCGCGCGGCGATAATAGCGCGTCACATCGTGGCCGATGCCGATGGCGATCAGCTCGACCGGCGAGCGCGTCTCGATTTCCTCGATCACCGCACGTAAGTGGCGCTCCAGATAATTGCCGGGATTGACCGAAAGCGTGGAATCATCGACTGGCGCGCCATCGGAAATCATCATCAGGATCTTGCGCTGTTCCGGTCGGCCCATGAGCCGCTGATGCGCCCAGATCAGCGCCTCGCCATCGATATTTTCCTTCAAAAGGCCTTCGCGCATCATCAGGCCGAGATTGCGCCGTGCCCGCCGCCAGGGCGCGTCGGCGCTCTTGTAGATGATGTGGCGCAGATCGTTGAGGCGGCCCGGATTGGCCGTCTTTCCGCGGTCGAGCCACGCTTCGCGCGCCTGCCCGCCCTTCCACGCACGCGTCGTGAAGCCGAGGATCTCGACCTTGACGCCGCAGCGTTCCAGCGTGCGGGCAAGAATATCGGCGCATGTCGCGGCCACCGTGATCGGCCGGCCGCGCATCGAGCCGGAATTGTCGAGGAGAAGCGTCACCACCGTATCGCGGAAATCCGTGTCGCGCTCCTGCTTGTAGGAAAGCGGCTGCGTCGGATCGATGACGATGCGCACCAGACGCGCCGGATCGAGATAGCCCTCCTCGAGATCGAAATCCCAGGAGCGGTTCTGCTGCGCCATCAGCCGGCGCTGCAGCCGGTTGGCGAGCCTGCCGACGACGCCCTGCAGATTGACAAGCTGCTTGTCGAGGAAGGAGCGCAGGCGCTCCAGTTCCGCTTCGTCGCAAAGCTCGGCGGCATCGACGGTCTCGTCGAATTCCTGCGTGAAGACCTTGTAGTCGATCTCATTGGCGAAATTGGCGAAAGGCTGGCTTTGACGGCGCGCTTCGCCCGGCGTCTCGGCATCGACATCGCCGCCATCGTCCATATCGTCGGCGGAAGCATCCGCCGCCTCCATGTCGCCCTGCTCGCCATCTTCGCTCGAACTGTCGGAATCCTCGCTGTCAGCCGCGTCGGAGCCTTCCTGCTCCTCGGAACCGCCATCCTCATTGTCCTCGGGCTTGGGCGTTTCCTCGCTGTTCTCGTCCTGATCGGCCGATTCCTCCTGCTGCGCCAGCTCCTCCGCCATCTCCATCGAAGCAAGCATCTCGCGCACGACCCGGGCAAAGGCCTGCTGGTCTTCCAGCGTATCGCCGAGATGCGCGATGTCAGCGGCGGCCTTGTTCTCGATCCAGTCGCGCCACAGCTCGACGACATTGCCGGCTTCGACAGGCGCCGCGCGGCCGGTGAGCTTTTCACGCACCATCAAAGCCACCGCCTCTTCGAGCGGAGCATCGGCCTTGTCGGTGATCGCGGGAAAATTGGCACGGCTGTATTTGTCGGAAAGCATCGAAGCGAGATTGTCGCCGACGCCATCCATCGCGCGCGCGCCTATGGCCTCGACGCGGGCCTGCTCGACCGCATCGAAGATCGCACGCGCCTGCTTTCCCTCAGGCGCAAGCGTCGCATGGATGCGGGCATTATGGCAGGCGCGGCGCAGCGCCATGGAATCGCCGATGCCCCGTGTCACCGCCACATCATGAACCGACGGGCGCTTCGGCAGGTCGGGCACGCGGGCGCGGTTGCCGGTCAGCGCCGGCCGGTCATTGCCGAAGCCGACCTCGAGCTCGTGCGAGCCGGCGATCGCCCTCATGCACGCCGTCACGGCCCGCTTGAACGGCTCCGCATCCACCGGCCCCTTGGGCCGTTCGCGCGTATTGTCGCCGGGACCTGCCATCCAAAATCGCCTATGCGAGAACCGTGTTGATCGCGGATTCGGGCAATTCCTTGCCGAATGCGCGCTGATAGAACTCCGCCACCGTCGCACGCTCCAGCTCATCGCATTTGTTGAGGAACGTCAGGCGGAAGGCGAAGCCGACATCCTTGAAGATATCGGCATTTTCCGCCCAGGTGATGACCGTGCGCGGGCTCATGACGGTGGAAAGATCGCCATTGATGAAGGCGGAGCGCGTCATATCGGCGATCCGGACCATTTTCGAGACGATCTCGCGGCCTTCAGCATTCTGGTAGTGCTTGGCCTTGGCCAGAACGATGGCGACCTCATTGTCATGCGGCAGGTAATTCAACGTTGTGACGATGGACCAGCGGTCCATCTGCGCCTGGTTGATCTGCTGCGTGCCGTGATAAAGCCCGGTCGTATCGCCGAGGCCGACCGTATTGGCCGTGGCGAAGAGACGGAAGGCCGGATGCGGGCGGATGACACGGCTCTGGTCGAGCAGCGTCAGGCGCCCGGCGGATTCCAGCACACGCTGGATGACGAACATCACGTCCGGACGGCCGGCATCATATTCGTCGAAGACCAGTGCGACATTGTGCTGATAGGCCCATGGCAGGATACCGTCCTTGAATTCGGTGACCTGCATGCCGTCCTTGACGACGATGGCATCCTTGCCGACGAGATCGATACGGCTGACATGGCTGTCGAGATTGACACGCACGCAGGGCCAGTTGAGCCGGGCGGCGATCTGCTCGATATGGGTGGATTTACCGGTGCCGTGGTAGCCCGAAACCATCACCCGCCGATTGAAGGCGAAGCCCGCGAGAATGGCCAGCGTCGTCTGCCGGTCGAAAAGATAATCCGGATCGATCTCCGGTACATAGGCATCGCCCGCCGCATAGGCCGGTGCGGTCATGTCGGAATCGATTCCGAAGACCTCCCGCACCGAGACCGTCTTGTCCGGCAGATTGGCGATATCCCGTTCAACCTTGTTCATCATGCCTCCAGAGCGGCGGGAGGGAAACCCGCCGCAGATTCCAACGCGATCGAAATACAATCCGGGACGCCCATGAAACGGGCTCCCAATCCTTCACGGTTGGCTTTAGCAAAAACCAGCCTGCTTGAGCAATTGATAAGCCTGGATCACATCGCGGAACCGATCCTCGGAACCCCGGTCTCCACCATTCGCATCCGGATGATGGAGCTTGACCAGTTCCTTATAGCGCGACTTGATCTGATCGCCAGTCGAATTTGCACTAAGGCCGAGCGTTTCGAGCGCCTTGGCTTCGAGCGCCTTCGGCTTGCGCACCCTTGGCGCAGCCCGGGCGCGCGCCTTCGCCTCGCCAAACAGATCGAACGGATCGCGCACCTTGTTTTGATAGGCGGCGCGGCCGGAACGCATCTGGGCGAATTCGGGCGTCGTCTTTGCCGATGCATTGATCCCGGCGGACCAGGTCGGACGATGTCCTGTCAAAGCTTCCTTCTGGAAACGCGCGATTTCGCCGTCCGAAAGGCCGGAGAAATAGTTGAAGCCCTTGTTGTAGAGACGCACGTGATCGATGCAGAAGTGAAAATATTCGCCTTCCTTCATGCGGCCGACAGGCGCACGGTGCGTGCCCGGCGCATCGCATCCGTCCCACTGGCACTGCGGCGCGCGCGGCGGCGCCTCCGCCTCTTTTTCTGGGCGGATACGAATGCGGTTGAAATATTTTGAGTTCAGTTTCATCGAATCAAGATTATGGGAAGATCGGCCAGCTAAACAAGAATTGACATTTCATCCGTAATGACCGTAACGCCTGAATCGCCAAAATAATCGCAATCATGCGCGAATTTGACCCAGGTCACGGCCTCACAGATGGGGTGGAATACGCTATATGGCAACAGGAGAAGCGAATGTCCATCGACGCGACAAAACAGACGATCATTGAGGCAAAACTGAGAAGCGCTTTTGCGCCGCAGTCGCTCGAAGTCATCAATGAAAGTCATCTGCACGCCGGCCACCACCATCACGGCAGCGATCATCACGGCGCATTCGACGGCGCGGGTGAAACGCATTTCCGCGTGCGCATCGTTTCGGATGCCTTCGCCGGCATGGATCGTGTCGCGCGCCATCGTGCCATCAATGCAATTTTGAAGGATGAACTCGAAAGCGGCGTGCATGCGCTCGCGCTCGAACCCTCCGCCCCCGGCGAAACCACGCGGAGATAGCGCCGGCAGCAGCCGGTTTCAATAGAAGCCGGCCCAAAACTAAGTCGTGGACTGGTTCACCGGCTTGCCGCCGGCGTCGAGCGGCACGATACGCAGCCGCAGGATACGGTTTTTCTGGCGCTTGAGAACCGTGAACCGTTTGCCGTAGAAGGTGAAAGCCTGCTTCTCCTCGGGGATCAGCTGCGTTTCGTGAATGACGAGCCCGGCGATCGTCGTCGCCTCCTCGTCGGGGAGGTTCCAGTCGAGCGCGCGGTTGAGATCGCGGATCGGCAGCGAACCATCGACGATCAGCGATCCGTCCGGCTGCTGGCGCAGTCCCTGCATCTCGATATCGTGCTCGTCGGAGATGTCGCCGACGATCTCCTCGAGGATATCTTCGAGCGTCACCAGCCCCTGGACATCGCCATATTCGTCGACGACGATGGCGATGTGCGCCTTGCGCCGCAGGAATGCGTTGAGCTGGTCCTGAAGCGTCGTCGTATCGGGCACGAACCACGGCTTGGTGGCGAGTTTCAGGATATCGATACGCGAGAAATCATTGTTGACGTCGTAAAGCGCCCGCAACAGATCCTTTGCATGGACGACACCGACGATATTGTCGGTATCGTCGCGCCACACCGGCAGGCGCGTATGCGGGCTCGACAGGATTTCGCGCACGACGGAATCCGCCGGATCGTCCGCATTGATCGAGCTCATCCCGGTGCGATGGATCATGACGTCGGAGACTTCCAGTTCGCGCAGATCGAGCAGCCCGCCCAGCTGATCGCGGTCGGCCTTGACCACCGAACCTTCGCGGTGCAGCACCTCCACCGCGCCGCGCAATTCCTCATGCGCGGTCAGCATGGACTGGCCGGAGGCCAGATTGATCCCGAAAAGGCTCAATATGCCGCGAACGATCCTGTTGACGCCGCTCGACAGCGGCCCGATCACCGCGACGATCGGGGCGACGAAAGGCGATACGGCGATGGCGAAGCGGTCGGGATTGGAAATCGCCCATGATTTGGGCAGGACCTCGGCGAAGATGACGAGAATGACCGTCATCGCCAGCGTGGCATAAGCGACGCCGGCATCGCCGAACAGGGCCAGAAACATACTCGTGGCGATGGAGGATGCCAGGATGTTGACGAGATTATTGCCGATCAGCAGCGCCCCGATCAACCTGTCGCGGCGCAGGATCATCCTCTGCACCAGCCCCGCACGCCTTTCACCATTGCTTTCCAGCGTCAGCATTCGCCCGCGCGACGCCGCGGTCAGAGCCGTCTCCGAGCCTGAGAAGAAGGCGGAGAGAATGACGCATAGCGCAATGATGCCGCACATGATCCAGAGTTCGAATGTCATCCCGGTCGCTTTCCCTGGAGAAAACCCAATACGGCGGAGTATGGCACATCCCTGGCAATGAAGGACTGGCCGATGCCGCGCGTCAGGATGAAGGTCAGCGCACCGCGCGAAACCTTCTTGTCCTGCACGATATATTCCATCAGTTTTTCGGCGGGCGGAAGCGCACCGGGGATCTCGGACATCGAAACCGGCAGGCCGACGGCTTTCAGATGCGCCTCGACGCGGCGCGCATCATCCGGGCTGGCGAGGTTCATATGCGCCGAGAACTGGTGCGCCAGCACCATGCCGATGGAAACACCCTCGCCATGCACCAGACGGCTGGAATCATAGCCCGTCGCGGTTTCCAGAGCATGGCCGAATGTGTGGCCGAGATTGAGAAGCGCCCGGTCACCGGTCTCGCGCTCGTCGCGCGCCACCACGGCCGCCTTGGAACGGCAGGAGCGGGCGATCGCCTCCGTGCGCTCCGGTCCGCCGGCAAAGACTTGTTTCCAGTTTTTCTCCAGCCAGGCGAAGAAATCCGGGCTGTCGATCAATCCGTATTTCGCCACTTCCGCATAGCCGGCGCGAAACTCTCTGGGGCTGAGCGTGTCGAGCGTATCCGTGTCGGCCAGCACGAGCAGCGGCTGATGGAAGACGCCGACGAGGTTTTTCCCGTGAGCGGTATTGATGCCGGTCTTGCCGCCGACGGAGGAATCGACCTGCGCCAGGAGCGATGTCGGCATCTGGATGAAGCCCATACCGCGCCGCACGATCCCGGCCACGAAACCGGCGAGATCACCGATGACGCCGCCGCCAAGCGCAATGACCGCGTCACCGCGTTCGAGCTTGGCCGCAAGCACGGCATTGGTGACCGTTTCGAGCGTGGCGAAGCCCTTCGACTTTTCGCCCGACGCAACGATGATCGGTGTTGCCGCAATGGAGGCGGCTTCCAGGCTCCGCATCAGCGCATCGAGATGAAAGCCCGCGACATTCTCGTCGGTGACGATGGCGACCCGCACACCCCCAAGCCGTTTGGCCGTCTCCTCGCCTGCCCGCGCGATCAGCCCGGAGCCGATCAATATGTCATAGGAACGGTCGCCCAGCGGCACCGGAACGGTGGTGAATTCGGGCAGTTGAGCGGCGATGGTCATGAAAGGACGTTTCCTGTTGCGGTCTGCTCTAAGATGCCCAGATGGCTCGAAAGCACCTCGATCACCTCCTGCGCGATGATTTCCTTTTTATCATCGCGTGACGTGACGGCCAGATCAGCCAGCGCATAGACGGGATAACGCTCGCTCATCAGCCTTTTCATGACACCGCGCGGATCGTCATTCTTCAGAAGCGGCCGATTCTGGCGTCGCGATACGCGCTCCATCAGGAGATCGATGTCGGCCTTGAGCCAGATCGAGACGGCGGCAGCGGCGATCGCCTCGCGCGTTTGCGCATTCATATAGGCGCCGCCACCCGTCGCCAGCACCATCGGTCCATCTTCGAGCATGCGCTGGATCACCCGCCGCTCCAGATCGCGGAACTCCGCCTCGCCATAGGTCTCGAACAGCTCCGGGACCGTCATGCGCGATACGGATTCGATCTCGTTGTCCGCATCGAAGAAGGGCAGGCCGAGAAGGCTCGCGACTTTCTTGCCGATGGTCGATTTACCCGCTCCCATCAGCCCGACGATCACAAGCGGACGCGAACCGAGCCGCTCGCGGATTGCGGCGGCCCTGTTTGCGGCTTGGGCGTGATGCTGCGCTTGATCGTCCATTGTGCTCATGGCCAGCGTTTCCACATGAAAACGGTCGGTTTGTAAAGAATGTCTATCACATATGGCGAGAATATCTTGCAGCATCGCGTCCGCGACGTTCGCCGCCCATGATCCTTGCATTCGCCATATTGGAGCATCATAAAGGCGCGATGCCAACGCTGACACGCCTTATCCTGTCTCTCGCCGCCATAGCCCTCCTTGTCTATGGCGGGATGGTGGCGCTCGTCACCTTCGTGCACCCCGTGCCGGGTGAAACGACCATTCGCATCCCGCCGGAAAAGCTTAATCCCAAGCCCCGCCAGGCCTCCTTATCGCAAGCTGCCCTGCCCATAGCGGGCGCATCGCCAACGGTTGCCGAGTAAATCATGCGGGCAGCCACGACAATCGAGAATTTCCTTGAGATGATGAGTGCGGAGCGCGGAGCAGCTGAAAACACGCTTGCCTCCTATCGCCGCGATCTGGAAGCGGCCGCCGAGTTTACGGTCGCGCGGGGAGCCAGCCTGCCCGATGCCGCATCGGACGACATCCGCGCCTATCTCGACGAAATGACCCGGCTCGGCTTTGCCGCGACATCCCAGGCACGGCGGCTTTCCGCGCTGCGCCAGTTCTTCCGCTTCCTCTATTCGGAAGGTTTGCGCCAGGATGACCCGACCGGCATCCTGGATGCGCCGAAGAAGGAGCGTTCCTTGCCCAAGATCATGAGCGAGGAGGCCGTCGGCCGCCTGCTCGACCGGGCGAAGCTGGAGACGGAGGATCCGGCTGTCATCGATAAGCTGCGGGCCCTGCGTCTCCATACCCTGCTCGAAACGCTCTATGCCACGGGCATGCGCGTCTCCGAGCTGGTCGGCCTTCCCGCCGGCGTCGCCCGCTCCGACCATCGTTTTCTCCTGGTGCGCGGCAAGGGTTCCAAGGAGCGCATGGTGCCGTTGTCGGCCAAGGCGCGCGAGGCGATGAGCCGCTATCTCACCTTGCGTGACGCCGAGCCGGGCAGTGACGGCAATCCATGGCTGTTCCCGGCATTTTCGGAAAGCGGCCATCTGGCGCGACAGGTTTTCGCCCGCGAACTGAAGGCGCTTGCCGCCCGTGCCGGCGTTTCCACGGCAACGATCTCGCCGCATGTGCTGCGCCACGCCTTTGCCAGCCACCTCCTGCAGAATGGAGCGGATCTGCGCGCCGTGCAGCAATTGCTCGGTCATTCGGATATTTCCACCACGCAAATCTATACGCATGTGCTGGAGGAAAGACTGCATCAGCTGGTCAGTGAACATCACCCGCTTGCCGATTGAGCCTCTGGCCGTTATGAGGAACGCGGCTTGCAAGGCACTAAGCGTTTCTTGACGTCCTTGGTGTATGGCAAGCCGGCATGTAAGGGATAGCTGTCGAGGAAAGATCCTCATAAGACCAGCACGTTTGGACTCCACAGCGCACAAACAGTCAGGCCATATGTATAATTACCTCGATTTCGAAAAACCCGTCGCCGACCTCGAAGGTCAGATCCTCGAACTGAAGAAGCTTTCGCAGGAAAGCGGCAGTGTCGAGATGAGTGACGAGATCAGCCGCCTGGAAAAACGCTCCGCCGACGCGTTGAAGGATCTCTATCGCAAGCTGACGCCATGGCAGAAGGCGCAGATCGCCCGCCATCCCGACCGTCCGCACTGCCTTGATTATGTCAACAGGCTCTTCACCGAATTCACGCCTCTCGCAGGCGACCGCAAATTTTCCGAGGATGAGGCGATCCAGGCGGGCTTCGCCCGGTTCAACGGTGAAGCAATTGCCATTATCGGCCAGGAAAAGGGCGCGGACACCAAATCCCGCCTCAAGCACAATTTCGGCTCGGCGCGGCCGGAAGGCTACCGCAAGGCCGTCCGCGTCATGGAACTGGCCGACCGCTTCGGCCTGCCTCTGATCACCTTGGTCGATACGGCAGGCGCCTATCCCGGCGTCAGCGCCGAGGAGCGCGGCCAGGCGGAGGCCATCGCCCGCTCGACGGCTGCCTCTCTCAACCTGCGCGTTCCCATGGTTTCCGTGATCATCGGCGAAGGCGGTTCCGGCGGAGCCATTGCGATCGCCACCGCCAACCGGGTCTACATGCTCGAACATTCGATCTATTCGGTGATCTCGCCGGAGGGAGCCGCTTCGATCCTGTGGCACGATTCCACCCGCGCCAAGGACGCCGCCACCTCGATGCGGATCACGGCGCAGGATCTTTTCGAACTGAAAATCATCGACGGGATCATTCCCGAACCAATGGGCGGCGCACATCGCGGTAAGGATGCTGCGATAGACGCGACCGGCAGCATCATCGCAGCCGCACTGAAATCGATGGATGGCGTGGACGGCGAAACGCTGAAAAACGAGCGGCGCGCCAAATACCTTGCCATCGGCCGCAATCTTTAGAGAAAAATCCAGAGGAAGTGGAAAGCGACGGCTCTCCGGCTTGACCACAATCGGGCCGGCCCGAGATTTACCCCGAGATTTACAGAGCCTTAACCCTGTTTCGCATAGGCCCTTCATGCGCTACATATATTGCGCGTCTGCCATAAAAGAGCCGCTTCAGCAGCACAGTTGACAAAAATCGGTACGGCTGGTGACATCACTGTGATCGAAGAAATGTCACTATTGCGGTAGTGATTTGTCAACGATACCGAAAGATTTTGCTGTTAGGCATGGATTCCGGCCATGCGTGTTTCCTTGGCTCCAAGACTGGCAGAAGACCGCTTACAGGTTCGATAACGAATGAAGCTCAAGAACGCACTCCTTGCTTCTCTCATGGCATCGGCCCTCCTGGCCGGATGCCAGGGTTCGTCCCTCGACGATCTGTCGCCCAAGGCGGAAAAGCCGCTGCCGCAGAAGATCGTCGCCAAGATGAAGGCAAAGGGGATGACCACCACTTCGCCGGTCATGGTGCGCATCTTCAAGGAGGAAGGCGCCCTGGAAGTGTGGAAGCGCAAGGATAATGGCCGCTACGACATCATCGCTTCCTATGATATCTGCAAATGGTCGGGCAAGCTCGGGCCTAAATTCATCGAGGGCGACCGTCAGGCGCCCGAAGGGTTCTATACCGTACGCCCGGGGCAGATGAACCCGAAATCGAGCTATTATCTCGCATTCAACATCGGCTTCCCCAACGCATATGACCGCGTCAATGGCCGCTCGGGTCAACATCTGATGGTGCATGGCGCCTGTTCCTCATCGGGCTGCTATTCCATGACGGACGATCAGGTGGCGCAGATCTATGCCTTCGCGCGCGATGCGTTCCGGGGCGGCCAGAGGGCGTTTCAGATCCAGGCTTTCCCCTTCCGCATGACGGCGGCCAATATGGCGCGCTATCGCAACGACCCGAATTATCCCTTCTGGACGATGCTGAAGGAAGGCTACGATTTGTTCGAGATCACCAAGGTTCCGCCCAAGGTGGATGTCTGCGAAAAGCGCTATGTCTTCAACAATACAGCCATCGGCGAAGAGGGCATCGCCCCCGATGCCGCCTGCCCGCCCATTGGACAGCCAGACGCGCTGCGCATGTCCTATATGAGCTATCAGAAGACCTTCGAGACCGCCTTTTCCGCCGCTCGGAAAAAATCGAGCAAGCCGACGCCGGCGCCATCCATCGCCGGCCTGGCGGAGGCCAAGCTGGTTTCCGCATGGAGCGCTGCCCGCGCCCGGGGCGAGAAGGTTTCGCGCGAGCCTCCGTCCCTGACGCCTGCTTCCACCGAAAAGCCGAATGCGCCGGATATCGACCCGATCATGACGGCCAAGACAAGGGCGCCTGCAGCCGGACAACCAGCCATGCCCGCGCAGGCGGCGCCGCAACCGATCGCTGCTCCCGTTCCGCAAGAAACACCGGTGGGACTGTCTGTTGCGCCTGCGGCCGTCCCTGTGCCACAGCCCAATCCTGAATTGCGGGCTGCAAACGGCGTTGCACCCGAAACGGTGCAGCCTGAAGCAGCATCTGCCAAGAAGCCATGGTGGAAGGCGTTCGGCCGCTGATGAACCATCAAAGCCGCTACAATCCATGCACGAAACAGACGAAACCATCGAGATCTATGATCTCAAGGGGCTGAACTGCCCCCTGCCGGTCCTGAAAACCAGGCGCAAGCTGCAGGATATGCCCGCCGGCACCTGCCTGTGGGTCGAAACCAGCGATCCCCTGGCTGCAATCGACATGCCGCATTTCTGTGCCGAGAATGGCCATCGGCTGATCGAAACCGTCACCGTTGAAAACGGCCACCGTTTCCTGATCCGCAAGGGTTGATGGCGAACTTCACCCGAAAAACGACGATCTCAGAGCAGTTCACTTCCAGGTGGAAACGATGCGTTCAGGCGATCCTCAATCTTGACGGTGGGGGTTGCCACCATATTCCAACCGTAGCAACAGCGGCCTCGCTGAGGCATGGATTCCTGTGACGAGCACAGGAATGACGGAAATGGAGATGGTTTCGCCCCCTATAGCAACCGTTCTGCGGCGGAAACGCCTGCGATTGACTGCCCGCACCTAAACTGCCGTCATTCCTGTGCCTGTCACAGGTTGCCATGCCTCGCCATCTCCGCATTTCCGGCGGTGCAGGATGGTGCAAGCCTAGACGATTCCATCAAAACGGGAACCGTTCTAAGCTCCGATGGGATGGCCGGGGATCGCCAGCGGATTGTCGGTCAGTGCCGCACGATCCGGCGTATCGATCTGGACATGACCCAGAAATGCATCGAACAATTGCCTGACATAGCTTTCCGGCAGATCCTTGGTGATCATCACCAGGCGCGTCTCGTGTTTTCCATCCGGCCAGGCGGACAGACGTGCCGGCGGATGGAATATCTGCTGGACACCATGAATGACCAGAGGCCGGTCCGGGTCTTCGGCGATCTCGATAATGCCCTTGACCCGCAATAGCTTTTCGCCATGCGTCGAGCGCAGAAGATCGATGAACATCTCGAAGGTCGAAAACGGCACCGGCTGGTCGTGTTTCAGCGAAAAGGACCGGATCGACGCATCGTGGCGATTGACGTCGTGATGATGGTCCCCATGATCGTGCTCATCGTGATCGTGTCCATGATGATCATGGTCAAAATGATGATGGTGACCTTCGGCTTCCCGGCTCTCATAGGCTTCCGCCTTGAGCCAGCGCTGGACATCCGCCGTCTTCGTTTCCGGATTATAAAGCCCGCACTCGAACAACGCCGCATAATTGCTGCGCGGATCGCTGGCTTCGATCACATCCGCCGCCGGATTGAGGCTTGAAAGCCGGAGTCGGAGGTCGCCGAGGCTTGCACGCACGTTCGGCAGATCGGTCTTCGTGATGATGATCCGGTCGGCGACAGCGGCTTGCTTCACCGCTTCCTCATGCGCATCGAGCGTCGCCGTGCCGTTGACGGCATCTATGGTGGTGATGACGCCGTCGACACGGAAGGCCTGCAGCAATGCCGGATGCCCCATGATCGCCTGCAGCACGGGAGCCGGATCGGCCAGCCCCGTCGTTTCGATAACGATGCGCTTCAGCCGTTTGATCTGCCCGGTCTGCAGCCTGTCGATCAGTCCGGCCAGCGTATCGACCAGTTCGCCGCGCACCGTGCAACACAGGCAGCCGTCCGAAAGCTCGATGATGCCTTCACTCGATTGCTCGACCAGAAGATGATCGATGCCGACATCGCCGAACTCGTTGATGATCACCGCCGTATCGCTCAACGCCGGATCTTTCAGGAGCCGGTTCAAAAGCGTGGTCTTGCCGGAACCGAGGAAGCCGGTCAGCACCGAGACGGGTATGGGGTGGGCGGAAAGGCTCATCAGTTCACGGCAGTCTGCGTCGACGCAGGAACGCGGTTTGGCCGCGGCAGCGGAACGGGAACCTGGGAAATATCGATCGAACCCGGCTTTGCGGCGGTAGCGGTGGCGATGAGGCCGACCGGAACGGCTCTGGGTTCATGTCGCATCGGATGGATATAGGGAGAATCGATCTTCAGCTTTCCTTCGACGTCCCGGCCGTCCCAGCGGTCAGCCATGGCCTGTTTGTTGCACAGCGCCGCGCGCATATCAGTCGCCTTCGCCAGATTGGTACCGTAGGGGCGCAGCGTCGCCAATGTCGGCGCGCCGGCGCCGTTCGTCCGGAAACCGTCGGTGATGAGTTGCGCCGCCTTTGCCGCCCGCGTTTCCTGCCGGGATTCGCCCAGCACGACCGCCAGGATCGTTCGGCCATTACGGGTGGCGGAGCCGGCCAGATTGAAGCCGGATGCGCAGACGAAGCCGGTCTTCATGCCGTCCGCGCCATCGAAACGGCCAAGCAGGATGTTGTAATTCGCCTGCACCTTCTTGCCTTTGCCGGGATCGATCGCCTCGGTCGCGAAATAATGCGCATATTGCGGGAACTCGCGGCGGATCTGCGTTGCCAGCACGGCCAGGTCGCGCGCCGTCGAATAATTGTCGGGATCGTGCAGCCCATTCGGATTGGCGAAATGCGAGCCGAACATGCCGAGGCGCTGCGCCTCGGCATTCATCCGCTGAACGAAACCGGCTTCCGTGCCGCCGATGGCTTCACCGACCGCGACGGCTACATCATTGGCCGACTTGACCAGCATGATGTTGAGCGCCGTATCAAGCGTCATCACCGAGCCGGGCTTGTAGCCCATCTTGCTCGGTGGCTCCTTGGAAGCGTTGAGCGTCATGCGCACCGGCGAATCGAGCGTCACCTGGCCGCTGGCAAGCGCCCGGAAGGTCACATAGGCCGTCATCAGCTTGGTCAGCGACGCCGGATACCAGCGCATGAAGGCATCTTCATGCGACAGGACCTTACCGGTTCCGACATCGACCGTAATGGAGGGGGTGGCTGTCGCGGAGGCAAGCCCCGCCCCTGCAAACATCACAGCCATCATCCAGATCGTCAGAAGTCTCGACATTTCTCTCGCACTTTCGAAATTTAGGCCCCTTTGGCCTGCCCCGCTTCACACCTGCAATGGAGGGAAAAGCCATATGGGTTCGCCTCAAACATGGCGGCACACGCCATACCCGGCGCGCACGCCGTCTTGCTTTATGGATGCGACATTGCCGAACAGGGCTTCACGCCGAACAGCAATGGCCTTATCTATCTCATGTGGCGGAGAAAAGGCAAAGAGCCATTGCCGCATTTCACCGAAACGTCATAACGTCATCTTTCATAACCATGCTGGAGCCGATAGCAAATGCCCTTGTTGAACCGCGCCGTCGAAATGCAGGAGGAAGTATCGGAGTGGCGCCGTCATCTCCACCAGAACCCCGAACTGCTTTACGATGTCGATGAAACCGCGCGTTTCGTCGCGGAGAAGCTGCGGGCATTCGGTTGCGACACGATCGAGACCGGTATCGGCCGCACCGGCGTCGTCGGCATCGTCCGCGGCAGACATGGTGATGGCACCACCGTCGGTCTGAGGGCGGACATGGATGCCCTGCCGATCACCGAGACCTCGGACAAGCCATGGATGTCCCGCACCAGGGGCCGCGCCCATGCATGCGGCCATGACGGCCATACCGCCATGCTGCTCGGTGCCGCGCAATATCTATGCGAGACGCGCAATTTCAGCGGCTCGGTCGCGGTGATCTTCCAGCCGGCCGAGGAAGGCGGCGCCGGCGGCCTCGCCATGGTGAAGGACGGGCTGATGGAACGCTTCGGCATTTCCGAGGTCTACGGCATGCACAATATGCCCGGTATTTCGGTGGGTGCATTCGCCATCCGCAAAGGCCCGATCATGGCCGCGACCGATGAATTCACCATCCATATCAAAGGCAAGGGCGGCCACGCCGCGCAGCCGCACCGCACGATCGATCCGATCGTCGCGGGTTCGCAACTGGTCACCTTCCTGCAGAGCATCGTTTCGCGCGGCGCCGATCCGCTCGACGCGCTGGTCGTCTCCGTTACCAAGTTCCATGCCGGCGAAGCCTATAATGTCATCCCCGAAACGGCGGAGCTGGCAGGCACGGTACGCACGCTCGATATCAAAATGCGCGATTTTGCCGAGAGCCGGCTCCGCAGCCAGGCAGCGGCGATCGCCGCCGGTACTGGTACCGAGATTGACGTTCACTACCACCGCAATTATCCCGTAACCTTCAACCATGACGGCGAGACCGATTTCGCCGCCGGCGTCGCGCGCAAGGTGGCGGGTGACGCCCAGGTGGATACCTCGATCGCGCCGATGATGGGCGGCGAGGATTTCTCCTATATGCTCGAAGCCCGCCCCGGCGCCTTCATCTTCATCGGCAATGGCGACACCGCCGGGCTTCATCACTCCGCCTATGATTTCAACGATGATGTCATCCCGCACGGCATCAGCTACTGGGTATCATTGGCCGAAACCGCGCTTGCGGCCTAAGCCATCCCGCCGGGAAAATCTCGTCCGCTTACAGGCTTGGCTAACGCAGCGAAAAACAGTATGTGTCGCTCGTGTGGTCCCGTAGCTCAGTAGGATAGAGCATCAGATTCCTAATCTGAGGGTCACAGGTTCGAATCCTGTCGGGATCGCCATCTAACCCCTTGAAAACACAGAAAAAACCACCCGGACCTGAATGCCGGGATTTTCGCCTAAATCCCGTTTCTACCGACTTCCTACCGACTTCCCGCCGCAGTCTCGCCCCGCCATCGATTCGTAATTCTCGCAGCGTGAGGCATTCTCCGTGCTGCCTTCCCTGCCATAGGCCTCCTTCCTGGCCGCTCCCGCGCCGTTCTGTTGCCTTTTTACGTCGGTCGGAGTGTCCGCTTATGGACAAGCGCAAGCGTGCCTCCGGCATCCAGCTAGCTCCTCCTGAATCCTTCCGTTCCCGGCTTCCAGAACGGCCGCATAGGGCGGCCGGATGGAGGCCAAAATGGCAAAGAAACAGGAAGCAGCACCCGCGAAGAACACCCCGTCTCACGGCGTTTTCTTGGTCGAGGGCGAAGGCGATCGAGCCTTCTGGACGAAAATCGGCTGCGCATGGCAGCACGGCGACGGCGAAGGCTTCAACGTCGCCCTCTCGGCCCTGCCAATCAGCGGACGCCTTGTCATCCGCTCGAAGAAGGAGGAGCGCTAATGCTCCTCACTCACGAACTTCGCACCGCCCTCCGCCGCAACGCGGACATGTCCGCCCGGCGCGAACAGGACCACAAGCCCGTCGTGAAATTCTTCACCCCCGACGCAAGCGCCGCCTGGCTTTTTACCGAACTGGCCGACGACGGCGACACCCTGTTCGGGCTGTGCGACCTCGGCCACGGCTCGCCGGAGCTCGGCTACGCGAGCCTCGCCGAAATCCAGGCCCTTCGCGGCCCCATGCGGCTCCTGGTCGAGCGCGACCGCCACTTCCGGGCAACGAAACCCCTGTCGGCATATGCCGAGGAGGCCCGCCGGCACGGCAGGATCGTCGCCTAGTGCGGCGATCCATTCCCGCTTTTGAGAATCGCGAAAGCGCGATATCGTTGCGCCTTCTGTTGGGGCTGGGAAATATTTGCCGAACTTCTTTTCCATAATTGTCGACAAATCAGCGTTGCAGGCGCTGACGGCTCATGAAGCAGAATGGCTATTTCACCACTTTCGGGTGAACGTGCCCCCGGTTTTCTTTGCTGAACTCTTGGGTGACCTCAAAAAGGAAAAGGGTTTCAGCACAGGGACGGCGGCAGGCGATGTCAAAATGCTGTCATCCAAAATCGAGTCCGCTTTCATCGACCTGAATGCTGATGCCCATGCGCTGGTAGTGATGGAACTCAAGGGGGCAACTTTTCCCTTGGACGGGCGGCCTGTTCTTGAGCGTGTCGAATACATCAGAGACCCGCGCGGCGGATTCGGCGCGTATATCGACCAGACTCCGATGCAGCGGGTGATGGACCGTTGGCAGGCCGGCGACTTCAAGGGAATGGAGGAGGCGTTCGCCAAGGTCTGGCGCGATCAACTGGCCGCTATCGATCTTCAAAAAATCATCGCTTCGACCAAGCACGTGAGGGACAAGTCGTGTGATACGCCGCAGGCGGTGATGAAGTTTGTGAACTGGATACTGTTCAAGCCTAACCAGAACTACGCGAATCTGGTGCGATGGATGGATACCATCGGATTCCCATCCAATTTGCAGAAGGAGGTGGTTGCCAGATGGAAGGCATCCGGCAGGCCTCCATCCGGCGAATTTGCGCCTTATACTGCCCATGCCGCCAGGCTTGAGGTCTTTTTCTATCTGGCGGTCGCCCACCATGTCATTTCAACGCGATCGTCGAACCGAATTGACATGGAGTATTTCATGTACCTGCCGTTCACGCGCGTCTTTGCCAGCTCGGACAAGCTGCACGCCGATCTGTTTCCTGTGTTCGCTCGCGAGGATCAGGTTTTTATCAGTGGTGCAGACCTTAAGGCGTCCCTCGCAGAGATGGCCGATTATTACGATCAAATGGCGGAGGAAAAGAAATCCGAAGGCAGCTTTACATACGCCGACTATCCTCCTGTTCACATGGATAACGCCGTCACGAAGGCCTATGACAAGGTTATGCCGAACTGGCGGGATGGAGCGAACCAGCCCAGGCCGCCGCGCGACCCTGAAGCCGACAAAAAGATACTGGAACACCTCAGGCCCATGATGGACGCGATCAAGGCCCACAACCGACGGATGGGGCGAGAATAGCTAAGGCGACCCGATTTTCCCGCACGCCATTTCAATTTGAGTTTGTCACCTAAAGGTGTCAGCCCGTTTCCCACATCCTCCGCCCTCGCTACAGCGCTGTTTGGATTGCGCGCTTCGGGCTTCGCCTGCTCCGCTTCGCTCCGGCCCCTACGGGACTGGAAAACGGGCAGGCGCTCCCGCGCCCCTATAATGTCCCCTCGACACGGCGTGAACGGTCCCGGTTCCCCGGAAGCGGGCGCTATGCTGAACCTCCTACGGTCCCGCTGTTAACGGTCTGCGGGGTCGCGAATTGGCCTCCGCCGCCGGTCCGGCTTTGTCCGAATCTTCGGACATCCTGGCGGCTCCGCTTTATGCGCTGCTTTCTTTCCTGGCGGGCGTGTTGACGCCGCGAGGCGCGTGCGCGACAGTTTTGTAACGCGTTACGAAATTGGGCAGCGAGGGCATATGGCGACGGAATCGAAACCGGAAAAGCGAGGACGCGGCCGGCCGCCGAAGGACGGCAAGTCGGCCATGTCGAGTGCCGAGCGGCAGCGGCAGTACCGAACCCGCTTGAAGGAGTCGGGGGCTTCGGATGCCTACGCGCGGAAGGCGCTGGAATTTCTCACATCTTGCACAAGGCGGTTGCGTGCAGCGCTGGAGGCCGGTGACCGCGAAGGCGTGCGGCTGGAATTCCTCGGTGTCGAAAACAATGTGGCGCTGTTGCACCAGTATATGGAGGGCAGGCGCGTTCCGGACATGGGCGGGAAGTTTGTCAAGCTCGGCGCGCCTCTGTCGGCGAAGCCGGCACCGCCGCCAGTCGATACGAAGGCCTTGCAAGCCATTCTCACCCACAGCCGGGGGCGACTCGACGTCGCGAACACACAGATCGAGTGGCTTCATGAGGCGATCACGCCAGAAACGTCCGCTGCGATCACCGGCCCGGCGTGGCAGCTGCGCTTCGCCGTGGCGGACTGGCAGGCGACGATTGATTCCGTGAGCGCCGTACTGGATGGGAAGGGTGCGGAAGTGCCGGAGCTCTGGACGCGCCAGCGTAAACCAGCCGCGAAGCGGGGGAAGTCCTGAATCCCCGCGACCTAACACCCACGGCGGCCCCGGCGAGGGCACTCAGCGGCCACGCAAACGCGACAGATTATTGCGCGAAGGCCGATTCGAGCCTGAATCCGAGGCGGGGGTTGATGGGCGGGCCGGCCGCATATGCTTCCCTCCCGCCATGCCCCAAGGGGCGTGGCGGTGACCGCAGGTCAGGGAAGCGGCCGGGCAGTCCGTCACTGAGGCGCGGGGCCCCGTGTCGATGCGGGAGGGGGGTGACGGCCGGCAAGGCCGTCAGGGCGAGACAAGTGGCTCGCCCGGCCCTCCGGAGCATCGACACGGGGAAGCCGAGGGGAACCCCTGCCGACCTTCGCTTGCGAAACCGAAGTCATCAGCCGAACGCGCTATTGAGGAATTCGAATACGAATCCAGCTTTGAGGATATGAAAGTATGTCCTTCCACCCCGAAGGATGATGCCCGCGAAGTAGGCGCGTGGTCCGCCTACTTCAAGCTGAATAACGAATGCCGGGCCACCGCTCATGCCGTCAGGATGTTCCTTAAGGGGCCGTACAGCTTGGACGGTTAGTAACGCTTGGTCACTCGGCTGCGAATGGGGAAGGCAGGCGACGTGGCGGCGGGCGAGACCTAAATGATTATTTTCGTGAACCTCGTATGTCTGGTCGTCTGAGGGGTAGCCGCTCAATAGTATCGCTAGAACCTGATCATTCGGGACGTCCGGCGGCCTCCTGGTCAGCTCAAAAAAGCGCTTTTTCAGTACGGGCCAATCCTTGCAAGGCTCGGTAAAATCGAAAGCAACGATATCATGTGCGTCTGAATCCGGGTGGGGATCATAACCACGGGAGCCTCCTGAGGTGATGATATGGCTTCCGGAATCTGTGAGCATCGCCACCTGCGACATATCAACCCCGCCAAGTTGGTGCTGCGTCGTAAGCAGGATGTCTCGACCACGAAAGCGAACCGCCGTCGCAGAGCCGATGAGCGATACCTTGAATATCTCGTCGTCGTTGTTGACAACCAGATTGAACGCGTGGCGCGCCAAGACACTTTCGATGGAGCGCCCCGGGATGGTCAAGCCGTTCACGTCGACGCTAAGGCGGGCGAATTGGCTGAGGACGGTCTTGTCCGCTTGATTTTCAAGATTCAAATAGATGTCACCCCGTCGGATATTGCGTGTGAGCCTACAAAAGAAGGCCGAACCCTGCCACTGTTTTCGCGGTGGATCGGCGCATCACGGCTTCGCCATCCACCGTTCTTGGTGGCAACAAGTTTGGCTGATTCTCACTGCTGGAAGGGGCGTTTCGCTCATCCGGGCGGCGGTTCCGGCTCTTCTATCTCCCTCATGGGAAGGCCCGCAGGGCCTACCCTTGGGTCGGTCGCACTAAATGAAAGTGCGGCCGTTCCTTCGGGTCCAACACGCATTTTTTCCGCCTCCGCCGCTTCGACGATCATCCATTCATCGTCCGAGCGCATCAGAATCTCCCCCGACAGGTCGTACCCCGCGACCGTCCCGTCAGGACGGCGCGACAGGCCGAGTCCCGCGTCTCGCGCGGCGAGAAAGAACAGGCGCCTGGCGTTGGTGAGATTCACCCTCCGCCACGTTTCCGCCCGCCGCTCCTCAAGCTTCGCCTGGAACCCCTCCAGGAATCCGCCCTCCGCCGCCGTCGCGACGAGCTCCGCCCTGTCGGCGAGACGGCTGGACAGGGTGAAACGGCGGGCGACTCCCACCGCCCCGCGGATCTCATTCCGCTGCACCCCATAGACGGATTCCCGCGCCTCGCGCAGCGGCACGGGCGGAAGCGGATCGCCGTCGCGCTGCCTGCCCTCCGGCAGTGCCCAGCGGCCTTGGTTCCACTCCTGCACCGCATCGTTCAGCCAGGTCAGTTCCGTCGGATCAAGGTCCGCGTCGGGCCAGAGTCCCATCGCGACGGCCGCGTGCCACCCGTGGAAGGCGGCTTCTTTAGATGCTTCGCGCGCCGTGGCCTCAGCCGCTTCGGCTTCCGCTACCGCCGCCGCCACTTCCTCCATGTCCATCGTATCGGATGCTGTCTGCATCGCGTCCGCGACCTCCCGCGCAGCCTTCGCGGTAGCGCGGTCGGTGGCGGCATCCTCCGCCTTCGCCCTCGCCGCGCGCATCTCCCTCATGGCTATGGACATGCGGGCATCCTCGACTTGGAACCATCGCCCGTCCTCTTTCAGGGAATTGAGCCACAGCACGTCCCAGAGCTCCATCGGAGCCCGCTGCGAATCCAGCCCGAGGAAACCCATGCCCCGCGCCCCGCGCAGCTTCTTCCATCCCCGGAACCGTTTCTGTTCATCGCCGCCCACCGGCGCGGCCTCCTCCTCGCCTCCGGCTTCGGCTGGCCGCGTCTCGTACCGCGTCGAATAGCGAGCCGCATACCGCGCCACGGATTCGGCCGTCTCCGCCTTTCCGTTCTTGCCCTTGCGAGGGGCGTATTTCGGGTTGTCATCCCCGATCACGCTTGCGTTGCAGCCTCGGTCCTGCCCTTCTTCGTCTAGCGCGCCCGTACTGAATCGTGCACGGAACTCGTCGCAGACCTTCCGTGCGTCCTCCAGCGTCTCGCAAGCGACGACATAGTGCCGGTGCGGCGTGCCGGATTGCTGCGGCTGGACGTTCCACCAGCCGGACAGCCTTACGCCCTTCTCGCGCAGCAGGTTCAGGGTACGGTGATGCTCCTCTTGAAGCTTTGCCGATGCCTCATCCGGCCCTAGCCGCCAGTCCCATTTCGTGACGCGCTTCTCCTCGTTCGTCGCGTGCGCGACATACTGGCCGGGGAGGGTTACGGTCAGCCAGCACACGTGCCAGCCGAGCGCAGCCCACCGTGCGAGGTGCACGTCGATCAGTAATCGCTTTTTCGCCGCGTCGGCTGCCTTCGCCTTCCAGTGCAGATCGAGCATGGGAATCTGGACGGACGGATCGCTCTTTTTGACGAGCCGCAGCCCGCCCAGGATTTCCTGCGTCCGCAGTTCTTCCGCCTCGCAGATCGCCAGCCCATAGTCGGACAGGTAGAGCGCTCGTTCCGGCGCGACAGGCCCGCCGACGGCGCCCACGGCCTGCTCGACATACAGGAGCGCCTTGCGCTGGAGCTTCCGCAGCCGACGAAGCTGCCATTTCTCGCACCGCCGCTTGCGGTGCTCAGGCTCCTGGTGCATCGGATTCCCTTCTGCGTCGGCTTTCGGGAATTTCGCGGCGTGCCGGCGCGCCTCCTGCTCCGCCCGTTCCGCGAGCATGGAAGGCGGCAGCGCCAGAACCTCCAGCCCCACCCATTCGACCTTATCGAGGATGGCCTGTTCCCGCTCCGACCGACGCTGCGGGTTCATGCGGTCCAGGAACTCCGCCAGTTCCGGCGGCAGGAACCGCACGACCGCCCGATGGGTTCGCGCCTCTGGCGACAGGTCCGCCACGCGCGGCGGCAGGAACGGCAATGTCCCGGCGACATTGCTGTTGCCTGCCTCCTCGCGATCGAGGTCCACCAGGTCAGCCGCAACGATGTCGGCGGGCGACATCCGCACCGGGGCGTTGGAGGGGGATGTGTCGGCCGCGAAAAGGGCCGTCAGCGCAGCATCGGCTGCCGCTGCTGCCCTTTTTGTGGCGAGGGCTTCCCTCCGATTGCGTGGGCCGGGAATCCGGTCAGCGAGGGCTGCGTTTTTCGCCGACAAGGCCGCCGACGACAGCGCGCCGGCGAACTTCTTTTCGAGCCTTTTCCGGTGGATGCCGTGGCCGACATAGCCGAGCCGCGAAACGTCAAGGCCCGAAAACCCCTGTCGTTTCGGGGCCGCGTCAACAAATTTGGTTCGAGGGGTAAAGGGGGGCTGCGTTCCGGCTGGGGCTATGCCCAGCCCGGCGGTCACCCGCTACGGTGGGGGGTCTTTACACGTGCGAGGAGATGATTCAACATCGTCTTGCTTCTCTGAAAGCGCCGCCGAGGGCTCCCAACCCGATGACAGCGGCGCTTTTTGTTTGCCTTGGAGTCCAAGGCTCACCCGGTCGGCCGACGGCGACAATACCCGCCGTCAGTCATTCCGCATCCGTAACGATTCCACGCCGAGAATCCGGCAGGGGTTCCCCTCGGCTTACCCCGCGTCGATGCTCCGGAGGGCCGGGCGAGCCGCTTGTCTCGCCCTGGCGCTGCGCGCCACCCTCCTCCCGCATAGACACGGGGCCCCGCGCCTCGGTGACGGGCTGCCCGGCCGCTCCTTTGCCCTGCGGGCACCGCCACGCCCTTTCAGGCCGAGGCGGATCGGAGCCTATGCGGCCGGGCAGCCCGTCAACCCCTGCCTCGCCTCCTCGCTGGGCCGCCCGAGGCCTCGCCTGGCACGCCGGATGACACAACTCCCATCCAGCCCGCTAATTTGTTTACCATTCCGAGAGATCGCGGACTGAATACTATAAAATACTTGAATCCCTCCACCCAAGGATTCGCGGTTAATCGAATCCTTCAGCCCAAGGATTCAACCCCTCGCGAATCCTTCGCCGGGGCAACGAAATCCTTTTAATTTCAACGGGTTTAGCCCGAAATACCCTGCTTGACGTCCATCTCTCCCCGCCGTAGAAGCCTGCCTCGCCCGCTTGGCGGCAGCGATCCGAGGGAGAAGTATTGTCAACAATTACGGAGCGATGTTTTGGAAACCTATTCCTTTTTTCCCAAAACAACGAAGATCCGTTTCAAATTTTCCTGCACTTTTCTCTTGTGTGCCGCCAAGTTTAAGCACAACATGAGTATAGAGAGCAGCGAAAGAGAGGTTCAACATGGGGCAGGTCAGTCGTGAGGAATACGAGGCCGAGGCCGCAGCCGAGATTTTCACCAAGGTAGCCGAGCAGGCCGTGTGCGGATGGGATCGCGGCAGAAGCTATGAAGTCCTGACGGATGCCGAGCGCGCGGCCGACCTGGCGGAACTCGCCGAGGACAATGGCGAAGCCTGGTTCGCCTTCTACCCCTTCGGCCGAAGGGCAGATGCTGAATATGGCTGGGGCACCCGCGCCGAGGCGCTGCGTTACCAAGCCCTCATCAATCGCGGCCTGAATCCTGACGAGGGGGAATGGTTCCTCATGGACCGCGTGGACGATGCCGGCGGCGAGGATTTCGACGGCTTCAACATCAGCGACTTTTTCGCCGGAAACCCCGATGCCGAAGACAAGGGCATCGCAGCCTGACACGGAAGCCGGAGCACTAGCCCCGGCCCTCGCCAGAGCCGTCACGAGACGGCTCTGGCGAGGGCCGGAAAGCCTGGAAACGAAGGGAGATCGATCATGGACAGATTTTGGGAACGGTCGCCTGAATGGCTTCGCGAACGCGAGCTTCAGGTGGCTTTTGAAGCGGCTAGGGACGCGAAGGAGCGCGCGGGCCGACAGGTTCTCTTGTGCGTCGAGCTCGGGGAGTTGACCGGTCCGGTATGGAAGCGCGACCGCACCGACTACATCGCGGCCGTTGAGGCGTATGAGGCCGCGTTCGATGACTGGGATGCGGCTGAGAAGGCCTTCCAGGCCTCCCCCGCCGGACAGGCATATCACCGCTGGCTCTACCGTCGCGCCGCCGACCCCATCGCCCGAGAAGCCGCAGCCACACCCGAGGAGATCGCAGCATGACCCAGCACCCTGCACCCCGTCACCACCGCCCCGGCCGTCCGCCTCGCGGCGGCAGCCCCGAGGCCGCAGCCGCCGACCGCCGGAGGCGTCGCGAGGAATATGCCCGCCTCCGGACGCGCCTAGGCATGTCGCGGGCCGAGCTTGCCGGGCTCCTCGGCCTGTCCGTCGGCACCGTGCGCAACCTGCCAGGCTGGTCGAGCGCCAGTCTGGCCCCGACTGACGCGACCCTTGCCACGATGCGCCGGGAGCTCGTCAAGCGCACCCGCGAGCGCCTGGAGGAAGCCCGGATTCAGCGCGAAATCGACCGCCAGATTCTCGAAGCCGAATGCCGCGAGCACCTGGCCTATTGCAACATCATTGACCCCGACGACGAGCGCGACGAGGCAGCGTGAACGCCGCGCCACGCGGCACGCCAGACGGACGCGTGCCGCAGCCTTCCCATCATCCATCTCCCATACCACAGGAGCCCTCAATGAATCTTTGCGTCGAGTCCAACGGCGACTGCCGTTCTTGCCCGAATCTGCACGTCTTAACGGACAGCTGCGCTTTCGCGATTAATCGCGGCGGGTATCCGGCCGTGGCCGCGCTCGAAAATGCCCTTGAGGCAGTCGCCGACCGCATATGCGGCGGCTGTAGCCGCGAGGAACCTGTAGCCGTTGTCAGGGGCGGCGACGCGGTCGTGAATCTTTTTCCTGGACGCAGGGCTGCTTAGGGGGTTGCTATGCTATTGTTTCCACTCACGGCCGCCGAATGGACGGTCCTACTCGCCGTCAGCATCGCCCTTGCGGCGCTCGGGACGGAATATCTCGCTCGCCCGATTTTTGCGGGCGAGCACTGGACGAACGACCTTGCGGCGGCCGTAATGTGGTCCGGCCGTGCGGGGGTGTGGCTGGCACTCTTCCTCGGCGTCGGCGGACAGGTCATCGCCTGAATTTCGTTACTCGTCACGGAGGGGGTGTCCCCTTGACCCCTGCGCTTCGCGGCGGCGTGAGGATACGAATAGGTGTTGACGTCGGTCTTTTTCTGCGACACCATTTTCTTAGTGATCGTTCCCCTTGAGGGGTTGGAAGTAACGAACGAACAAAGAAAGCGGCTCCCTTGTGGGCCGCTTTTCTTTTCTGCGTCCGAGCCAACCAGCAGCGTTGCGGTCATGGCTGCGAGAGCGAGTTGACGTCCTGGGCTCTTGCCTCTGCTGGTGTTAAAATCGTGCCAGAAGATGCCTGTCCGGCTCGTCCTGTCCGCAAGCGGCCCGTGGTTCGGCTATCGCCTGCACCCGCGCCAGCCACTTGCGCCCGTCTCGCCGGAAGGGCTGAAAGAGGCAGATTTTAACACCCAGCCGAGGAGGCTCACATGAACGGTTTCGCTACTGCCGCCCTGATCTGCGGGCTTCTGAATGTCGTCGGCTGGGCCGGCGCGCTCGCCTACGTCGGTATCCGCTACATCGGCGGCTTCTGACTTCCGAATCCAGCCAGTGACAAACAAGGCCCCTTGCGGGGGCCTTCTTCATTTCTTGCGGTCGGTGATACCGCCGATTGCAGGCTTCCCCTTGCCTCCGGACCCGTCATCTTTGGGGTCCGCCTTCGGTATGCTAGGAAGTCCTGGCATGCCCCGGCCTAGAACGGCAGCCAGCCCACCGGCTGTCGCCACGAACAACGACTTGTCGCTGAATCCGTGGGAGGGCGCCCCGAACCATGCCATTACCCGGTCGGGAATGTGGAAAATTTGCCCGAGGACATGCATGACGAGGTAGAGCGTCAGGAACGTTATCAGGACGTACCCGACGAGCAGCGCAGAGGGACCGATGAGTTGTCCGCCCGTCTGCCCGAAGAATGCTGTCGCCCACATGACCTCTAGTCCTCCCACGATGAGCGGGAGCAGGATGAACGCGGCTTCAAAAGCGAGCAGGCCGAGAACAGGCATCAGAAAAACCTGAAAGAGCAGCATCCCGCCCATTTTCGACTGCTGGGCAAGCAAGTCCTCGCCGTCCATCCGGATGAAGCCGAAGGCCCATACGATCAGGGAAATGGCCGCTTCTAGCACCGCGAGCAGCCACAGGCTCATGAAAACCCACACATAAACGAACGGCAAAATCGGCAGTACGTATGCGCGAACTGCCCCGATTATCCAGAGCGTCCCGAGGATGGGTGCCGACCATCCCATTGCCCAGAAAACCGCTCCCCACGCCCCGGTCACCATGCCGGGCGCGGACGAGGCGAGGGCGATGGGGGCAAGGGCGGCGAGGATGCCTGCTTCCGCGATCCCCATGAAGAAATGGCCGCTGGATATCTGGTCGCCGATCGGATCGCTTTTGAGCATCTTCTGGACCGTAGAGGCGTTGGGATCGCCGGAGGTGAGCGTCCATTCGCCCAGGTCGCGAAAGACCGGGGAGAGCAGCCGTGTGAAGATGCCCGCAGCCTCGTCACCCCCAGCCGCGAAATCGTTAGCGCTGAGTTGAATTTCGGCCTCCTCGCCTGCGACAAGGTTCCTCACCGTCGCCAGCGCGGCCTCGATATTTTTCTTACCCGCGCTGCCGTCTTTGCCAAGCCGGATGGCCGTGCGCTCATGCCTCGCCCCGGTGAGTGCCGATACCGCTCGCGATCGCTGTGAGATGTGCGCCCACCACATGCCTGCCGTCGCCACCCCTTGCTGACGAGCCGCATCCACGAGACGCTGCCGCCTCGCGGCAGCGTCCTTGTCCAGCGACATTTCCTTGGCCGTGGCTGCGGCAATAGCTTGGTCGTACTGCCGCCCGATCTGTCTGACTGCTTCCGAGAGCTGGGGTAGTCTGCCAGCGCGGATCGCGGTCAGCGCCTGTTCAGCTGACAGTGGTTCGTCGTGGACGCGGAAGACCTCCCCGAATTGCTGGGCGCCCGCGCGCACGGTCGCTACGATCTTCGCAACCGCCGCTTCCCGGTCGGCCGTGAAGCCAAGCTTATCGGGAATCACGGGCAGGGCGATGCGGCCGCAATCCGCCCCATAGTTCCACTCCGTGCGCTCGTTCACCGTGACCGGATTCCACCAGCCCAGAGTATCGCCCTTCCGCTGTCCGGAGGCGGGCGGGACCCGCGTCGTCGGCAGCCCCCACGGCTCCGCCATCCGGCTGTGCACGGCTGCGCAGATTTCCGATTCCAGGATGTCTAGGACGAGCGTTGAACCGCCCGGCGACAGCGGCGCAATTTTTACTTCCTTGCCCGCCGCATAATCGACGAACGCAGCCCAATTTGCGTCAGCCAGATTGATCGCGGCACGGCCGACAACGTCGCGCAGCAGGTAGTGCGCACTGGAAAAACTCATCGCGATCGGGACGAGGAGACCGAAGCCGATCACGAGCCGCAGCGGCGCATAAATCTGGTGGTACTTGTCGCCCAGGACCTTGCCCGAGGAAGCCGAGGAAACAATCGCTGTGATGAGGTGGAAGCCCAAAAACAGGGCTCCCGCAAACGTCAGCGTGGAGGAGAAAACCGCCATGGCGAAGCCCCACGGACTCGACGCATCCGAGGGCAGTAGGGCATTGAGCCAAGCCCAGAGAATGTTGTGCTCCGATGGCGTTGCGAGGAGATCGAGGGGCATGATTTCTCACTCCCTCGCATCTGTATCTGGCGCATCCGGCGGCACCGATTCCGTGCTCGCTCCAGTGACGGCCAGCGGTGACCCCTCGAACAATTTTTTGTCCCGGTCAGTGACGAAACGCGCCACCAGCATCCGTCCGATTCCAGACGGCGCCGCACCGGATTCCATCGCCGCAAGCAGCGCCCCGCCCAAGACGATTTTTCGCCTCGTGTCGTCGCGCCGAGCGGCGTTCTTTTCACGTGCCCGCAGCTTCGCTAGGTCCGACTCCAGCTTCGCCTTGCGCTGGAGCAGCCCCCTCTCCCGAGCCCTCAGTTTTCCCAGGTCGAGCATTCTGAATCCTCCTCCTCGAATCCGCCGGCGGCGCACGTGCAAACCGCCTTTCTTGCCGAATCCGCATCCCCAAAAAAGTTGAAGCCGCGAGCATTTTCGGCCCGAAACTTCACCTTCAAATAGCGACGTCAAAACAATCGTTTGGCGGGGCCTTGCTATAGTCAAGCCGTCACACAAACATCGTGTGAAGCCGCAGGCATGCCTCCCTGGCATGAAGGGCGCGCATAAGCAAACTGACGTTTGCAGCGCGCCCCACAGGGGCGGGAGCCTGGGCGGCAGGAGGAGGAGTGATGAATCAAGTCTGGCTCATGTGGCGCAGCCACCCCGGCGCCGAGATCCTGTCCGTCGAGGCAGGCGGTCTCAGCCGCGCGCAGCTTCGACATTACGCGCGACAGGCCGGGTTCCTGGACTTCAGGGATGACGACGGCGACCCCGTGATCGTCGGCACCCATGCACAGCGTAACGGACTCCGCTGCGCGCTGGAGGCCGCAGGTTACGAGATCACGGACGACGCGGTGCTGCTGTGACGGAGGAAATGACCATGAACGCTGAGGACTTCACCTACGAAAATTTCGGGGGCGAGCTTTCGTTGCCGCCTGAGCCGGAATGCCTCCCTTGCGACGAATACAAATACGTCGTGCCTGTCGTCACCGAGCACGAAGGCGAGAGGCTGACCGGACGCCTAGCAGTCACCCGCGACCCGTCAGGCTGGGAAGGCGCGCTCTTTTTCCGCCACCATCTGCGCATGGACATGGACCAGGTTTCGACGCCACACAACGGCGGCTTCTGGCACATGCCCCATGAGCGCTTCTTGCGCCACGTGCAGCTTGTTTTCAGCTTCTCCGGCGGCGCCGATTTCGAATTCGCCACGGACGATTTCGAGCCCTTCTTCGCCGACGAGGAGGACGGCCCCTTGTGGGTCAAGCACGCGGGCGCGGAGGCTCGTCACTGACATGCCTCCCGTTGTCACCTTTGGCCCCGACAGCCCGCAGTTCCGCGACGGCTGGGGCGCTTTCGTCGATTATGAACGCGCCTTGTCCGACATCGGTGTTCCCCCGATCCAGATTTACGAGATGGCCCGGAGCGTCACCGGGCGAAGCGCCCGCCGAGGCTTTCGTGCCCATGCAGCCGCTTACTACGCTTCATACCGCGCAGCCATGCGTCGGAGGCATCTGCCATGACCTCCCTGCCGGACGGATTCGCCCTCTACCACATGACCGCGAAAGTCTTCCAGCGGAGCAAGGGCCGCTCGTCCGTCGCCGCCGCTGCCTACCGTAGCGCCTCATGTCTCACCGACGAGCGCATCGGCGAGACTTTCGACTACACCCGCAAGCATTGCGTTGCCGCCTTCATCTTGGCTCCCGCCGACGCGCCCGACTGGACCCGCGACCGTGAGGCCCTATGGAACGCGTGCGAGGCCGTCGAGCGCGCCAATGGTGTCGTCGGCAGGGAGGTGGAAATCAGCATCCCGAGAGACATCCCGGAATCGGAATGGCAGGCCTTCGCCGAGGAAATCTGCCGTCGCTACGTCGAGGCTGGGGCAGTCGTGGACATCGCCATCCACGCCCCGACCGCAGCCGACCGAAACTTGAATCCGCACATCCACGGCATGCTCACCACGCGCGCGCTGGACGCATCGCGGCCCCACGGATTCGCGGCCGTGAAGAACGATTCCCTCACCCGGATTTTCGAGTCCGGAGGCCGCCACGGAGGCGGCAAGCGCGGCGATGCCCTGAAAGCCGAACGCGAGCGCATCGCTGGCATCGCCAACGCCTTTCTTGAGCGCGCCGGCTCCACCCGCCGGGTGACGCATAAGAGCTGGGCGGACCTCGGCATTGACCGCGTTGCGGAGCCGGACATCGGGGAGGGGCGCAAGCGCGCCGTCACGAAACGCAAGCACCACGACCGCAGGACGCAGCTTGTTTCAAGCATGCGCGCGGCGAGGATCGCAGAGAACGAGTTGCAGAACATCGAGGAGGAACTAATGAAAACGAACCCGAAATTCCAGGCCAGCAAGGGCATCCGACGGAAGCACCGCCAAGACTTCAAGCGCGGTCTGCTAGCCGATCGCTTCCCCGATGCTCGCGGCATCGACGCAGACAAGCTCTACATGATCGACGTTGCCCGGCCTCATATCGCCAGAATCCAGACCCGCGACGGCGGTTGGGTGGAGGTCGAGGGCCGCCGCATCCGGACCTACGGCAAGTACGGCTACGCCGATGAGGTCGCGAAGGCGATTTTCGACGCGGACTACGCGGACGACATCGAGCGCCTTGAAGAGCTCAAGAGCCTTCAGCGCCGGGGTTCCGGCATGCGCCAGCGCCGCAGACGCAACGAGGTTCCTGCCGTCCCCGCCGCCCAGGTCGAGTCCCTTGCCGATCGGTGGCGGTCGCGCGGATACCACCAGGTCACCGAGGCCCCTGACGGCGTGTGGGTGACGATCGGCTCCTGCCGACTCCAGGATCTCGGCGACGAGATCCGTGTTCATGGCCCGTCCGCGTCCGACGCAGCAGTCAGGGCGCTAGTGGAAAAGGCCGCAGCGGAATGGGGCAGCGAGGTTGAAGTTTTCGGCGACAGGGCATTCAAAGATTCGTGCTGGCTGGAGGCCCAACGTCAGGGTGTGCAGGTCTATGACCAGAGCACGGGCGAACTCTATCAGCCTTCCGAGGAGGTGCGTAGGAAGTTCGAGGCTGACCGCGCCCGAGCGCGGGACGAAGACGAGGAGATGGACGAGATCAAGCGCCGCAAGGCCATCGCGAGCCTCCTGTTGGAGGCGGCTGCCGGCGACCGCGAAGCGCTCACCCGGCTCCAGACGAACGATGAACAGCTTGCCGATTTCGTCACCCTTCACCTGGACGACGAGCAGCGCGGCAAGCTGGTCGGCAAGCCTCAGGCGGAAATCCTCGCCGCCCTCGACCATTTTCGTGAGTACGGCCGCGAGGCCCGCGAGGACGAGGACGAGAAGAACCGTGACCGCGCCGTTCGGCCCCCGCTCGTCTTCGAAGTGCCGGAGCCGGAGGCGTCATCAGCACCGAGGCCTGAATGATTTCGTCACGTCACGAAAATGCCGACGAGGCCCACGCCTTGCGCCGCTACGTCGCGGCCAGGGCGGCAGGCCGAACGTACCCGGAGTACAGCCGCTACGACGCTGCTTTGGGGTGCTGGGTCGCGTCCGACGCGGCCGAGGCGCGCGGCCGCTGCGACGGTAAGGCTTTCCGACAGATCCGCCGCCCCGGCCTGCCGTGGTGCGCATGGCTAGGGCAGGATGTCCGGATCGCCGAGGACCACGCCCTACAATCCTTCTTCGAGGCCTACGCGACCGAGGGGCACGACTGGCAGCGCCTTCTTCACGAGGTCTCCCGTAACCGCCACGCGGCTCTCCGCGACTGGCGTCGCAGCGGCCGCGAGGTCATCGCCCGCGTCAGCAAGCAGGCCAAGGTCGGGCCGGACGTGCGCCTACCATCTGCCCTGGCCGAAGAATTCCGAATCGCTGGAAAAGGCATGAGGAGTTTGAAGAAAGCTTAAGGAATGCGCTGTATATTTCGCGGCGGGTAAACTGGGGCTTGGGCAATGAACTTAAATCCTGAAATAACTACGGTATCTGGCGTTGTAGAAGAGATAGGGCCTACCATTGCAGGCAAGCAATTAGAGCGCGACTCCTGCTCTAAATATTCGTTCCTTCTGGTGAAGAAGGATGACGGGTCATTTATCAGAATAAATAATGCAGTGCTTGAGTCGGATATGTCAACCAAAATACAGCTCGGAAGCATGGTCACCTTCTACACAAGAAAATTCCGATACGCTTCGATGCCATGGAAAGGGAAAGACAACCTCATATTGGCCCTTGAAGATCATAGAGGAATACATGTTTCCTCATTTCCAACAAAGAAAAGCATAGCTTTGACGATCATAGGGTTAGTAATATTTTCTGCACTCTGGTATGGAGCCGCATCTATGTTTGGTGCGTTTCTTTATGACAAGGGTAATCGTGATCCGATTTGGGAATTTGGAATGGCGTTCTCAACCGGGCTCTTGGCGATCATGTCGTTGATGTTGCTATCAATCGCAGCAACTCTTTTTAGCCTTGTCCGTCTCAGGGCCGATACTGTCAGTCTTGGGGCGCAGCTTTCTCCCGCTTCCAGGTCGAGTTATGGGAACTCAAATCTGAAAGAGATTTGATGGAGATCGCGGTAGGGTCACGGTCACCTATCGGGGACTAGGGCAGCAGCCGCCACAGCAGGAATGCTCCCACTGCCGTCGCCGCCCCGGCGACGACGTATCGCCAGCGCTCCCATTGCCATGATAGGTACTCGCGCCACGTCAGCGAGGCTTTCCACTTCCGGAAAGCCCGCTCGCGTTCCTCCTCATACGCTTGATCCGCCCGCCCGCCCATATGTCCCTCTTACGCCTCGGCCTCTGTTTCCTCGCTTCTGGAAAGCCCTGCCAGCGACAGTCCTTTACGCTCTTCCTGCTGCACGCGCTCCATGAGGACATACCACGGCGCCTCCGGCGAAAAAGCCCCCTTGCGCCGCGCGTCCTCGACCTTGGCGACCACCGCCGCCAGCGGGGGCGGGGGCGCTCGAAATGACAAGGGTGGTGCTGGCCGGTTCGCTTCCCACTCCGCTTCCACGGCCTCGAAAACCGCTGTACACCATGCCTCCACGGCTTCCGCTTTAACCGCCAGCCGCTGACTGTAGTCGTACGCTAGCCGTGTCACGTCGGCTGACCGCAGCATTTTTTGCCCGGTTTCCAGCCCCGCATGGTCGAGCACGGCGGAAATCGCGTCCGGCCTCACCTTGCGATCGCTGCATACCGTCGCGAAAGTCCGCCGCAGATCGTGGGCGCTGAAATGCGGCACCCCTTCCAGGTGGTTGACCAGCCGCCCCTTGAGTTCTTGCGCCTTCCGCTTCGCGTCTTTCCGTTTCCGTCCCTTCGGCGATTTCGGCGGTACACCACGCAGCCGCGTCAGGTAGTCCCGTGTCGCCGTGGTCGAAATTGGCTTGTCGGCATCCCCTGCCTTCTGCGCCAACCGGGGGAAAACAAACTGCGATTCCCGGGGCGCGACGGCAATCGCCCGTTCCGTCAGCAGGACGAGGCGCGGCGGAATCGGCAGCGCGTGGAACCGCTTCGATTTCATCTGCGCTTCCTCCCACGCTGCTACTTTCCATCCTGCCGGACCTTCCGGCCACGGCAGGATTCTCGCCCGCTCTACCGCCATGGCCGCGCTGGACCGCTGGGCGGTCAGGATCAGCCACCACATCGCGCACACGGTCACTTCCGACGTTTCCCGCGCTGCCTTCCGCCCGCCTGCCACACGGTGCTTTTCGGCGACATACAGCACCCGCCCGATGTCCCGTAGGGACGGCATCCGGGTACGTGGCTGGGTTGCCGTTTCGTCCAGCGGCTGGACTTCCATCCACCAGCGTGTAACGCCGTGCAGACCTGATTTGCCCGCGTGCTTCCGCTTCGCGAAGGACAAGGCGGCTTTGGCATTTGCCACGAACGCCCGCGACGGAGTTTTCCCCCGCAGCGCGGCAGCGTCCCGAACTCCCTCAAGGTCAGGGATGTCCATTTCCGTCAGAAGCTTCTCCTTGAGCACGTCTGCTTCCGGAATCGACAGCGCGTCCCGCGCCGTGCGGACACTTCCTTCCGATGGCGGGCGCAGCGTCCCGCGCACGATTCGAGGCTTCGCGAGATAGCCGTCCGTGTACTCCGCTACGAGCGTTTCCCACGTCCATCCGCCAGCTGCGACCTTCGTCGCCTTCTCGGCTGCTGCCGTCGCCTCACCATCAGATTTACCGACTGCCTTCCCCGTCAGGAAAGCTTTCGGGTTCACGCCGTCGCGCAGCAGGTCGCGTACCTTCCGCGCCGTCTCCCTCGCAGCCTTCGCATTCTTGAGCTTGTCGAGCCCGCCGAGGCTTTTTGTTTTATTACCCCAATTCAGTTGCCAGCGGACGGAGTGCCCCTCGACAACAAGTCGCAAGCCCTTCTCAACCGTGTCAGAAAACACAAAGGGCTTTGCCTGTCCGGCCTTCGCCAATTCCTTTGCTCCTGCTACCTCTGAAGGCCCGATTTCCGTGCGAATCGTCGGCATTTTCTACCCCGCCTCAAATTGTTGACACGGGCGGTTTCTACCGACTTTCTACCGACCTGTAAACGGAATTTCTGGACTGGCAAATTGCCGATTGTAATGATTTCAATAACTTACGGTGATAAAAAATGTTGACAGAAAAATTCCTAATCTGAGGGTCACTGGTTCGAATCCAGTCGGGATCACCAATTAAATCAGGTCCGTTCGGGACACATAGGTTACGGTTTATACCGGAGACATGGGCAACACTTTCGGCCCGATATGGCTGGAGGCTGCGATCCCCACCCGAACAGGCGCCAACTTTCGATTTTCCAAATTATGATCAGAAACGTCTTGGCCTTTGGTATTATTGACCGCTTTGTATTATTTGCATGACAAAAGCTGCTCGCGGAAAGATACTCCCAAAAAACCGGGGAACGAATGAACCGCTGCTTCCTTTTGATCACGCGTTGATTTCAGCAGCCGGCTTGACTAAAGCAAGTCCCGGGAAAAAGCGGAAACTGCCTTTCCCATCCGACTTGCGTGAAAACAAAGACGCTTTCGAAGACGCTTAAAAACAGGGAGATTTTCATGCGTTCGATTGTATTGGCACTGCTCGCCGCTACCGTTCTTGCAACACCATCCGTAGCGCGCGACGTGACCGTGGCCGTGACGGCCATTGTCGAACATCCCGCTCTCGACGCCACCCGCGACGGCGTGAAGGAAGCCTTGGCCGAAGCCGGTTTCAAGGAAGGTGAAAATCTCAAATTCGTCTATGAATCCGCCCAGGGCAATGCCGGCACCGCTGCTCAGATCGCCCGGCAGTTCATCGGCGACAATCCGGATGTGATCGTGCCGATCTCCACACCGTCCGCTCAGGCAGTGGTCTCCGCGACACGTGACATACCTGTCGTGTTCACCGCCGTATCCGATCCCGTCGGCGCGCAGCTCGTGAAGGAATTCGACAAGCCGGGCGGCAATGTCACCGGTCTTTCCGATATGTCGCCGGTCGTCGACCACGTGGCGCTGATCAAGGAAATCTTCCCCGACGCCAAAACCATCGGCTTTCTCTATAATTCCGGCGAAACCAATTCGGTCTCGCTTCTCGCCGCTTTGAAGGAAGCCGCCGAGGCGGGCGGCCTTTCCGTGATTGAATCGACCGCGACCCGTTCCGCAGACGTACAGGGTGCGGCGCGTGCGCTTGTCGGACGTGCCGACATTATTTATGTCCCGACCGACAATACCATCGTTTCGGCGCTGGAAGGTGCGGTTGCCGTCGCGGAGGAAAACAAGATCCCGCTTTTCACCGCCGATACGGATTCCGTCAATCGTGGCGCGATTGCCGCCCTCGGCTTCAACTATCATGATGTCGGCAAGCAGACCGGCGCCATCGTCGCCCGTGTTCTGAACGGCGAAAAGCCGGGCGACATCCCGGTCAAGATCGCCGCTGGTACCGATCTCGTCGTCAATCTCGTCGCCGCGAAGAAGATGGGCGTGGAAATCCCGCAGGCCGTCGTCGATCGCGCCACCAAGGTCATCAAGTAAACGCGACACCTCCAGGGCCAGTCGACATTTGCAAGATCATTTTTCAAGAACGCGGCGGCGGATTTTCCGCTGCCGCGTTCTTGGATAACCGGACGCGGTCCGCTAAAAAGGACATGCTCGGGAGAGGCAGAAGCGATTTTCCGCCCGCATCCCGCCCTAACCCGTTGGAATCGATCGTTGATGATTTTGGATTGCTTCAAGCCAAAATCATCATGATCTAAGGAAACCATACCGTCTTGAAGGATCGTTCACTGTGAGCCAGATCGCCTTTTGGGGTGCGGTCGAGCTAGGCCTCGTCTTTTCCTTTGTCGCGCTCGGCGTTTATCTGGCGTTCCGCGTGCTTGATTTTCCTGATCTCACCGTCGACGGTTCATTCCCGCTCGGCGCCGCCGTCACGGCCGTTCTGATCCTCGCCGGTTTCAATGCCTGGCTTGCGGCTGGGATCGCCATGCTGGCAGGCGCCGCCGCCGGTCTCGTCACCGCCACGTTGAACGTTCGCTTCCGCATCCTCAATCTCCTCGCGTCGATCCTGACCATGATCGCGCTCTTCTCGGTCAATCTGCGGGTAATGGGCCGCCCGAACATCGCGCTGATCAATCAGGAGACGATGATCTCGCCCTTCTTTGGACAGGGCCTTGCGGATTTCTACGTGCGCCCGCTTTTCGTCGCTGTCCTTGTCGCAGTTGCGGTCGTTCTGGTGTGGCGCTTCCTGGAAAGCGACATGGGTCTCGCCATGCGCGCGACCGGCGCCAACCCGCGCATGGCCCGGGCCCAGGGCGTCAAGACCGATCGCCAGATCTATCTCGGCATGGCGCTTTCGAACGCCCTGGTCGCGCTCGGCGGATCGCTTTTCGCCCAGACCAACGGCTTTGCCGATGTCACCGCGGGCGTCGGGACGATCGTCGTCGGCCTGGCGGCGGTCATCATCGGCGAAACGCTGTTCCGCAGCCGTCTTCTCCTGATCGCACTGCTCGGGTGCGTCGGTGGATCGATCCTTTACCGCATCGCTATTCAATTCGCCTTGTCGAGCGATTTTCTCGGCCTCAAGGCATCGGATCTCAATCTGGTTACCGCCGTTCTCGTCACCATCGCGCTGATATTGCCGCGCCTTCGCCGTGGAGGAGCCGCCGCATGATCGAAATTTCGAAGCTTGGCGTCACCTTCGGGCGTGGCACGCCATTGGAAAAGCAGGCCCTCTCGGACGTCAATCTGACCATTGACGAAGGCGCCTTCGTCACCGTCATCGGTTCCAACGGCGCCGGCAAGTCGACATTGCTCGGCGTGTTGGCAGGCGATATCCTGCCGACGGAGGGCAAGGTCCTCATCGGCGGCAAGAACGTCACCCGCAAACCGACGGCAGATCGGGCGGGACTTGTCGCGCGCGTGTTCCAGGATCCGCTGACCGGCAGTTGCGGTGCGCTCACCATCGAAGAAAATCTGGCTCTGGCGGCAGCGCGCGGCAAAAGGCGTGGTCTGGCGCCGGCGCTCGGCGGAAAACGCCGCGCCAATTTCCGCGAGCGCGTCGCCGCACTCAATCTCGGTCTCGAAAACCGGATGCAGGATCGTATGGAACTGCTTTCCGGAGGGCAGCGGCAGGCGCTGTCGCTTGTCATGGCGACACTGGCAGGCTCGGAAGTCCTGCTTCTCGACGAGCATACGGCAGCACTCGATCCCGGAATGGCCGAATATGTCATGGAGCTGACGCAGTCGCTGGTCAACGAAAACAGGCTGACGACATTGATGGTGACCCATTCGATGCGCCAGGCGCTCGATTTCGGCACCCGCACGATCATGTTGCATGGCGGCAGCATCGTTCTCGATGTCGCCGGCGATAGCCGGAAGACACTCGGCGTCGAGGATCTCATCCAGATGTTCCGCCGTGTCCGCGGCCAGAATCTGGACGATGATGCGCTGCTGATGGAATGATCAGGAACCTCGCCAAGCCAGGCTTTCCGAGACCCGAAACGGTTCCATTCGACCGCGACTTGTTCTAAGCAGAAGCCATGGCGCAGAAGAAATCCCACGAAGTCGACGCTTTTCTCGGCCGGCCCGACAAATCGTCGGTGATCGTGCTTCTCTATGGACCCGACAAGGGGCTGGTCAGCGAGCGTGCCACCGTCTTCGCCCGGTCGACGGGCCTTGCGCTCGATGATCCCTTCGCCGTCATCCGGCTGGAAGCCGACGATGTCGATTCCGATCCGGCCAGGCTCTCCGACGAAGCGCGGACCATTTCCATGTTCGGCGGCGAGCGGCTGTTATGGGTACGCAATGCGGCGGGCCAGAAGGGATTGGCCGACGCGGTGAAGATACTGGCGGCGGAACCGCCAACGGATACCCGTATCCTGATCGAAGCAGGCGATCTGAAGAAAAGCGCCGCCCTTCGCACCATCGTTGAAGGCGCCCGCCCCGCCATGGCACTGCCCTGCTATAGCGACGACTCGCGTGGAATAGACGCCGTCATCGATGATGTCCTTTCACGCGAAAAGCTCCAGATCACGCTCGATGCGCGTCAGATGCTGCGTGACAGCCTCGGCGGCGACCGCCTGGCCACACGCGGCGAATTGGAAAAACTCTGCCTTTACGCGCACGGCAAGGAGCGCATAACCGCCGATGACGTCCGCGAAGCCGTAGGCGATGTCAGCGCGCTCTCCCATGACGAGATCGTTGATGCCATTCTCATCGGCGATATCGCACGCTTCAGCACCGCGTTCGATCGCGTCGTGAAGTCAGGTTCGCCGCCTTTTCTCATTCTCAATACGGCCATGCGCCAGTTCCAGCAGATGCAGATTTTGCGCTATGCGATCGAGCAGGAGCGTAAACCGATCGCCACGGCGGTTGCCTCGGCCAGGCCGCCGGTCTTCTTCAATCGCCGCAAACTCGTCGAGAACGCGCTCGGTCGCTGGACCGGCGAAAGTCTGGTTCGTGTCATGGAACGGCTGCAGCGGACGATCCTGGAAAGCCGCCGCAATGCCGCGCTTGCAATCCCGATCATCCGCCAGGCATTGCTTGCGTTCACCGTCGAAGCAGCCCGCGCCGGCCGCAATAAATAGACCTTCCGCTTCGGCGATCGATTTTCATTCCGGAATCGAATCGAAACAAGCTAGGTGTTCACTTTCAGACGGAAACGATACGTTCAGTCATTCCTCAATCTTGACGGTGGCAAACACCCTATTCCAACCGTAGCAACAGCGGCATCGGTGAGGCATGGATTCCTGTGACAAACACAGGCCCGGGCACAGGAATGACGGAGATGGAAATGATTTCGCCCCTGTAAGCTACCGTTCTGCGGGCGAAAACGCCCGCGATTGGCCGACAAATAGTCAATCTTCCGTCATTCCTGTGCTTGTCACAGGAATTCATGCCTCGTCATCTCCACAATTCCGACGGTGCAGAATGGTAAGGCTGGACGATTCCATCAAAACAGGAACCTCTCTAACCTATTCAATCAATTGGGATATTTGTCGGACAACAGCATCAGCTTTGCAGCCGGCGACAGACTTCGTCAAGCTGTTCCAGCGAAGCATAGCGGATACGCACTTCGCCGCCCTTCTCGCGGTGATTGATCTCGACCTTCATTCCCGTGACGTCCGACAGAAGTTTTTCCAGCGCCTTCGTATCGGCATCTTTCTCGACAGCCGGGGTCTTCTCGGCCCTGCGCTCGGAGCCGCCGTTCCCCTCGGACTGCGCCAGGGCTTCCGCCTGACGTACCGAGAGTCCGTCGCGAACGATCCGTTCGGCGAGGACAGCAGGATTGTCCGCCGTGACCAAGCAGCGGGCATGACCTGCCGACAATGCGCCGTCCGTAATCATACCCTGAACATTGTCGGGCAGTTTCAAGAGCCGGAGCGTGTTGGCGACATGGCTGCGGCTCTTGCCGATAACCTGCGCCAGATCGGCCTGTGTATAGTCATGGTCCTCGATGAGCTGCTGGTATCCTGCAGCTTCTTCGACCGGGTTGAGGTCGGCGCGCTGGACGTTCTCGATGATCGCCAGTTCCAGAGCGACCCGGTCATCGACATCCCGCAGGATGATCGGCAGGGTGGTCAGCCCCGCCCGCTGTGCGGCACGCCAGCGGCGCTCACCTGCGATCAGCTCGAAACGGTCTGGCAAACCGGGAGCCGGCCGCACGACGACCGGCTGCACGACGCCATGCTCGCGTATCGACTGCGCCAGATCTTCCAGCTCGATATCCTTGAAAGCCCGGCGCGGATTGCGCGGATTGCGGCTGATGAACTCGATGGGAACATGGCGCTCGAGCGGGATCGGCGCCTTCTTGCCTTCCGCCGGACGGTCCATCTCGCCGATCAAAGCCGCCAATCCACGGCCGAGGCGTTTTTTTGAGGGATCATCGTTCATCTGCAGTAACTTTCCACGATTGTTTCGTATTCGAATCGAATTCTCAGGCGGCTCTCAGCTGCCGCTCCCGCTGGATGACTTCCGAAGCAAGCTGGAGATAGGCCTGGCTGCCGGCACATTTCAGATCATAGAGGATCGCCGGCTTTCCGTGCGAGGGCGCCTCGGAAACACGCACATTGCGCGGAATGACGGTCCGATACACTTTTTCCCCCATAAACGACCTGACATCATCGACCACTTGCGAGGCCAGATTGTTGCGGCTGTCGAACATCGTCAGAACGATGCCTTGGATCGACAGGTCGGGGTTAAGCGAATTTCTCACCTGATCGACGGTCTCCAGAAGCTGGCTGAGCCCTTCCAGAGCAAAGAACTCACACTGTAACGGCACCAGAACGGAATCGGCGGCCGCCATGGCATTGAGCGTCAGCAGATTGAGCGATGGCGGGCAATCGACCAGGATATAGGTAAAATGCTCGGCAACCTCTGAATCGAAGCGCAGCGCATTGCGCAGCCGCCGCGTGCGGTCTGGCGCCTGCGCAATTTCCATTTCAATTCCCAGGAGATCGAGCGTCGAGGGGACGATAGAGAGATTGGGGACATCCGTCGCGACAGCCGCATCCATTACGGATGAAGCCTGGGTCAGAACGTCATAGGATGAATGCGCGCGGTTGCGCCGGTCGATCCCGAGGCCGGTGCTGGCATTGCCCTGCGGATCCAGATCGACGATCAGCACCATCTCGCCAATGGCCGCAAGAGCGGTCGCCAGGTTGATGGCGGTCGTCGTCTTGCCAACCCCGCCCTTCTGGTTTGCAATCGTTATGATACGGGTCTTATTCATCATCGCTGTCGCCTTGGCTACTGCTCTGCTTTCGGAAGTTCAGCGGAATTTGAACCGCTGCGCCGGGTATTCCTCAGATTTCTGATCTCGAGAATAACCGACTCTTCTCCGACAGCACTCGGATGTTCTACCAGATCGAATGCCCAACCGTCATGGCTTTCCTCAATTTCCCGCCGATAATCCCGTCCTTTTTGAAAAAGTGCGGTAGCGCCTGAGATCAACCAGGGTTCGGACAGCGAAAGCAGATCATTCAACGGAGCAAGTGCTCTTGCCGTGATGATATCGGGCGCCTTTATCTCGGACCACATCGATTCAATGCGCTGCGCATGCACGCGCCCTGAAGCCTTCGTCTGTGCGATGGCCGTCCGAAGAAATGCCGCTTTCTTCCCATTGCTTTCGACGAGATCGATGGAGGAATCCGCCCTCTCCTTGAGGAGAATCGCCAGAACCACGCCCGGAAATCCGCCACCGGACCCGAGATCGAGCCATTTCCGCGCTTCAGGAGCCAGCGGAAAAAGCTGCGCGCTGTCGAGGATATGGCGTTCCCACAGATGAGAAAGCGTCGAAGGCGATGCGAGGTTGATCGCTGACGACCATTTTCGAAACAGCGATTCGAATGCGTCAAGCGATTCGAATGTTTCACGTGAAACAACCGGAACGAGATTCCGCAACTGCAGGAAACGCTCTTCCCTCACGCGACGTCCCGCCCGCCTGGCGCGGTATCTTCCGCTACGGCTTCATTACGCCTCGGACCCTGGCGGCGAACCTGCGCTATAACAAGCGCCAGCGCCGCAGGGGTCATGCCGTCGATTCGCTGCGCTTCGGCTATGGATTTCGGCATCCTCTGGAGAAGCTTCTGCTTCAGCTCGTTCGACAATCCTGCCACAGAAGCGAATTCGATATCACCTGGGATCAGAAGACGCTCCTCACGCTCCATGATAGCGATATCGGATTGCTGCCGCTCCAGATAAACCGCATATTGCGCTTCGACCTCAAGCGCTTCCCGCGTTGCCGGATCGACTGCCCCCAGCTCCGGCCAGATCGCAACGAGCCTGTTGAGATCGATATCGGGATAGGCGAGCAAACCATAGGCCGAACGCCGAACGCCATCCTTGTTCAGATGTAACCCATGCCTTTCGGCCATATTGGGCGTCAGCGACAATTGCTGTGCCAGATCACGCGCGGCATCAAGCCTTGCCTGGCGCTCGGCAAAGCGGGTCCGGCGCGCCTCGCCAAGGATGCCAAGCTTGTCAGCCAGGGGTGTCAGGCGCTGGTCGGCATTGTCGGCACGCAGCGAAAGCCGAAACTCCGCCCGCGACGTGAACATGCGGTAAGGTTCGCTGACGCCGCGTGATGTCAGATCATCGACCATCACCCCAAGATAAGCTTCGGTGCGGTGGATAATGCTAGGTTCGGCATCGCCCGCCCGCCTGGCTGCATTCAGCCCCGCCAGAAGCCCCTGCGCCGCCGCTTCCTCATAACCGGTGGTTCCGTTGATCTGCCCGGCAAGGAACAGTCCGCGGATTCTCCGTGTTTCCAGACTGCGTTCAAGCTCGCGGGGATCGATGAAATCATACTCGATCGCATAGCCGGGCTGCAGCATGATTGCCTGCTCCAGGCCCGGAATGGTCTTCAGCAGCGCCAGCTGGACATCCTCAGGCAAGGACGTGGAGATGCCATTGGGATAGACCGTATGATCGTCGAGCCCTTCCGGCTCCAGAAAGATCTGGTGACCGTCACGATCGCCGAACTTGACGATCTTGTCCTCCACGGAAGGACAGTAGCGCGGGCCAATACCTTCTATGGATCCCGAATACATCGCCGAACGATGCAGATTGTCACGAATGATCGCGTGCGTCTCCGGCGTCGTACGGGTAATGCCGCAATCAATCTGCGGTGTGGTGATCCGATCTGTCATCAACGAAAACGGCACCGGCACCTCGTCCGGCTTCTGCACGTCGAGCCCTTTCCAATCGATGCTACCGCCGTCGAGCCGCGGAGGCGTGCCGGTCTTGAGACGACCGAGCGCAAAGCCCTGCGCCTTCAATGTGTCCGATAGACCAAGCGCCGGCTGCTCGCCCATCCGTCCCGCCGGTATCTTCCTTTCGCCAATATGGATGAGGCCGCGCAGAAAGGTTCCTGATGTCAGCACCACCGAACCGGCGGCAAGATTCCGTCCATCGGCCAGCTTGACGCCGGATACCGCTCCATTGTCGAGGATCAAGTCATTCACGCCGCCTTCGATGACGACGAGATTTTCCTGCGTGCGAATGAGATCCTGCATTGCCAGGCGATAAAGCTTGCGGTCGGCCTGGGCGCGTGGCCCACGTACTGCCGGACCCTTACGGCGGTTGAGCAGGCGGAATTGAATGCCGGCGGCATCCACCACCCGGCCCATCAGGCCGTCGAGCGCGTCGATCTCGCGGACCAGATGCCCCTTTCCGAGGCCGCCAATCGCCGGATTGCAAGACATGACCCCTATCGTATCGAAACGATGCGTAACCAGCGCCGTGCTGGCGCCCAGGCGAGCAGAAGCAGCAGCCGCTTCGCAGCCGGCATGCCCGCCTCCGACAATGATGACATCGAATTTCTGCATCACATTCTCACTTTCCTGGAGGCAGTGGTCATGAGCGTTTGACGGAGTCAAGTCAAGTCTGGAGATTCCACAGATGTTTCACGTGAAACATTCCATGCGCCAACAAGCCGTCAAGCGGAATGTTTCACGTGAATCATTTGCCGATGCAGAACTGCGAGAAGATTACATCCAGAATATCCTCGACATCGACATCGCCGGTGATGCGCCCGAGAAACTGTGACGCCCGGCGCAGATTCTCCGCCCGCAGCTCCAGTGGAAAATCCTCTCGCTCTATAGCCTCGTTGATTTCCTGTCGGGTGGCCTTGAGCAAATCCATATGCCGGTGTCGCGTCGGAACAACATCACCGATGCTGCCCGCCTTCTCCACGGCCGACCGGGTGATTGCCTCGATCAGATCATCCACACCTTCGCCGGAACGCGCGGAAATCTGATATGTCCATCGTTCTCCGTTTCCCGGGTCGGCAAGATCCTTCTTATTGCCCACCCGCCACATCGCTCCTTCAAAATCCGGCAGGTCGACAGATTCGGGTCGGCTCATATCTTCCAGCAACAGCACCAGATCGGCCGACGCCGCGCGGGCACGGGCGCGTTCGATGCCGATCCGCTCGACATGACCATCCGCCTCCCGCAATCCGGCCGTATCGGTGAGAAAGACGGGAATGCCGCCGAGGTCCAGTTTGACTTCGATCAGGTCACGCGTCGTGCCCGCTTCCTCCGATATGATCGCCACATCCCGCCCGGCAAGCATGTTCAACAGGCTGGATTTTCCGGCATTCGGCGCGCCGATGATGGCGACATGAAAACCGTCCCGGAAAACCGCCGCCCTTTCGCCATCTACCAGGTGCCGGCCGATCTGCTCGGAAAGGAAACGCATGGCCTGCCAGACCTTTGCCGAAACCGACCCCGGGACATCGGATTCATCGGCAAAATCCAGTTCCGCCTCGATCAACGCCCGCGCCTGGATCAACTCGCGGCGCCAATCCATATAGAGGTTCCGTTGCGCGCCTGATGCAACCTGCAAAGCCAGTCGCCTCTGACCTTCCGTCTCCGCAGAAACGAGGTCCGCCAAGCCCTCCGCCACCGTCAGATCCATCTTGCCATTGGCGAACGCCCTGCGCGTGAACTCACCGGGCTCGGCCATTCGGCAGCTTTCAAAGCTCGAGAGTTCACGCAGGAACCTGTCAACGACAGCGACGCCGCCGTGCAGATGGAATTCGGCGCAGTCCTCACCTGTAAAGCTATGTGGCCCAGGAAAGAACAAGAGTAATCCGCGATCCAGAACCTCGCCCGCAGGGGACCGGAACTGGCGATAGACGGCCTTCCTCGGTTCCGGCGTTTCACCCGATATCGTTTCGACTACGAATCGAACTTGGGCGCCGGATATACGGATAACGGCCACGCCGGAAGGCAGTCGCCCGCTCGACAAGGCAAAAATCGTATCGGGGAACCCCATTTGCGGTTTCATCATTATCATTCCAGACTATGGCCAGAGCATGGGCCAGATTGTATGGGTGTGATTACTCCCTCACGCCGGGGAAGGAAAGGTTGTTACCGATGACTCTTCTTGCTGAAAACCGCCTTGGCGAGCAATCCAGCGCCTATCTGCGCCAGCACGCCGACAATCCGGTCCATTGGCAGCCCTGGGGAAAACAGGCGCTCGATGAGGCAAAGCGGACCGACAGGCCGGTTCTCCTCTCCGTCGGCTACGCCGCCTGCCATTGGTGCCATGTCATGGCGCATGAGTGCTTCGAGGATGACGAAGTGGCCGAAATCATGAACCGCCTCTTCGTCAATGTGAAAGTCGATCGCGAGGAAAGACCCGATATCGACCAGATCTATATGGCGGCGCTGACCGCCATGGGCGAACAAGGCGGCTGGCCCTTGACCATGTTTTTGACGCCGGAGGGCCAGCCCTTCTGGGGCGGCACCTACTTTCCCAAACAGGCGCGCTACGGGCGTCCCGGTTTCATCGACGTCCTTCATTCGATCCGCCGCGTCTGGGAGCAGGATAAGGAAAGTATTAACCATAATGTCGCGGCGCTGTCGGCACACATCGCCACTCGTCTCGCCGGCACTGCCTCTGCATCCCTCCTGGACAAGGCGGTGTCCGATCGGTTCGTCGACCAGGTCTATTCGATGATGGATTTGCACAATGGCGGCTTGCGCGGTGCACCGAAATTCCCCAATGCACCTTTCATGGACGCGCTGTGGCTGTCATGGCTGCGCAATGGTAACACGGCCCATAGGGACGCATTCATCCTCAGTCTGGAAATCATGCTGCAGGGCGGCATCTATGATCATCTCGGCGGCGGCCTGGCCCGCTACAGCGTCGATGAGCGTTGGCTGGCGCCGCATTTCGAAAAGATGCTCTATGACAATGCGCAGATGATCCGCCATGCCTCATGGGCCCATGCACAGACGGACAATCCATTGTTTCGCCGCCGAATCGAAGATACGGTGGCCTGGCTCATCCGGGAAATGCGTCTGCCGAACGATACCTTTGCTTCCAGTCTCGATGCGGACAGCGAGGGAGAGGAAGGCAAATTCTATGTCTGGTCGGCCGATCAGATCAGCGCCATCCTGCCCGATGCCCAGTCCTTCAATGCGCAATATGATGTCACCCCTCGGGGAAACTGGGAAGGAAAGACGATCCTCAACCGGCTGAAGTCGCGCGCGTCGGATAATCTCGATGAGGAACGCGCCCTGGAAACCGACAGGCAGAAGCTTCTTGCAGAGCGTGAAAAGCGGATACGGCCCGGGCGCGACGACAAGGCGCTGACCGACTGGAACGGACTTCTGATCAGGGCGCTGGCGGAGGCCGCCGGTGTTCTCGATCGGCCGGACTGGGCCGATATCGCTCGAAAAGCCTATCGTTCCATATCCGAATCGATGCGCGAGGGTCGGCTTCCACACTCCGTGATGGGCGAATCCAGGCTCTATCCCGCCCTTTCGACCGATTATGCAGCGATGATCAACGCCGCGCTGTCGCTCTATCAGGTCGACTATGACAAAGCCTATATCGATGATGCCATGCATTTCCTTGCCCAACTCGACCGTTGGCATATCGCGGATGATGGCGGCTATAATCTCTCGGCCAGTGATACGGATGATGTCATTCTGCGGATTCGCGGCGATCAGGACGAAGCCATTCCCAGCGCGACGAGCCAGATCATCGAAGCGCTGATCCGGCTGGCAACTGCAACCGGCGAAGAGTATCTCCGGGAGCGTGCAGTCGCTGTGGCCGAGCATGCGCTGGGCCGCATCAAAAACCTGCATTACGGACAGGCGGGTATTCTCAATGCCGCCAGCCTCGCCATTGATCCGTGGAAACTGGTGATCGTCGCACCCGATGGCGATTACCCGCTCGTTGCGGAGGCGAATCGAATTCCGGATCCGCGCCGCACCGATTTGCTGATCCCGATCGGCAACGATCCGGCAGCTGTGACGCTGCCGCAGGGCCTCATCCCCGATACGAAAAAGCCCGCGGCCTATCTCTGCCGCGGGCTTGTCTGTCTGCCGCCTGTCGAAACCGCGGAAGAATTGCGTGCGCTTCTGACCGAAAGACTTTAGCAGCTCCGGCCAAAGCGCAGCGCTTCACTCTTGTCAGGTATTCATCGAATCGAAGAACTCGCCGTTGTTCTTCGTCTGTTTGAGCTTGTCGATCAGGAACTCGATCGCATCGGTGGTTCCCATCGGCGCAAGGATACGGCGAAGCACGAAGATCTTCTGCAGATCCTGGCGCGGCACCAAGAGGTCCTCCTTGCGCGTACCGGATTTGAGAATATCCATGGAAGGGAAAATCCGCTTGTCCGCAACCTTGCGGTCAAGGACGATTTCCGAATTGCCGGTGCCCTTGAACTCTTCGAAGATCACTTCATCCATGCGGCTGCCGGTATCGATCAGCGCGGTCGCGATAATCGTCAGCGAACCGCCTTCCTCGATATTACGTGCGGCACCGAAGAAACGCTTCGGGCGCTGCAGCGCATTGGCATCCACACCGCCCGTCAGGACCTTGCCCGATGACGGCACGACGGTGTTGTAGGCGCGGCCGAGGCGAGTGATCGAATCGAGCAGGATGACCACGTCGCGGCCATGCTCCACCAGGCGCTTGGCCTTCTCGATCACCATTTCCGCCACCGCGACATGGCGCGACGCCGGCTCATCGAAGGTCGAGGACACAACCTCGCCCTTTACCGAACGCTGCATGTCGGTGACTTCTTCGGGACGCTCGTCGATCAGGAGAACGATCAGATAGCATTCCGGGTGATTTGCCGTGATGGAATGCGCGATATTCTGAAGAAGAACGGTCTTACCCGTACGCGGCGGAGCGACGATCAGGCCGCGCTGGCCTTTGCCGAGCGGCGCCACGAGATCGATGACACGGGCGGAAAGATCCTTGGTCGTCGGATTTTCGAGTTCCATCTTGAAGCGCTCGTCGGGATAGAGCGGCGTCAGATTGTCGAAATGGATCTTGTGACGGATTTTCTCGGGGTCTTCGAAATTAATGGTATTGACCTTGAGAAGTGCGAAATAACGTTCGCCTTCCTTCGGTCCACGGATGGGTCCTTCGACCGTATCGCCGGTCTTCAGCGAAAAACGGCGGATCTGCGAGGGAGAAATATAGATATCGTCAGGACCTGGCAGATAATTGGCATTGGCCGAGCGCAGGAAGCCGAAACCATCCTGCAGCACTTCGACCACGCCTTCGCCGATGATCTCGACTTCCTGGGAAGCAAGCTTCTTCAGGATGGCGAACATCAGTTCCTGCTTGCGCATGACGCTGGCGTTTTCGACTTCCAGCGTTTCCGCAAAAGCCAGCAGATCCACCGGCGTTTTACTCTTTAATTCTTGTAGTTTCATTTCCTGCATGTGTGCGGAACTCATTCAAAATTGGGAAGGGAAAAGAGCAGTTGTTCGGAAGGATGGCCATGAAATTCACGGCTGGCATCGACAAGTCTGCATTTCCGGAGGGAAGAGGGTTTACACATAACCTCTCAAAAGCCCAAGGGCAAGTACCAACTTTGGCTCATGAGAGGCAAATTGAACTCAAAACGGTTTCACGATCACCATGATGACGATGATCACCATCAAAACGGTCGGAATCTCGTTGACCATGCGCCAATGACGCGCCGATTTCTCGTTTTTATCAGCCGCGAATAACCGGACCGCCTTGGAAAAATAGCCGTGAACGGCTGAAAGCAGGATGACCGCCACCAGCTTGACATGCAGCCAGCCGCCGGAAAAACCGAAGATCTTCCACGCCAGCCACAGCCCCATGATCCAGGTCACCACCATGGCGGGATTGATGATGAACCGCAAAAGCCGCTGCTCCATCACCTTGAAGGTTTCCGACTGCACCGAACCCGGTTCCGCGTCACAATGATAGACAAAAAGCCGCGGCAGATAGAGCATGCCCGCCATCCATGAGATGACGGCAATGACGTGAATGGCCTTGACCCAGGGATAGGCGACAGCGGGATTCACGTGAAACATCAGCGCCAGCCCGGCACCGACGATCGCGATCGCAACGACCGCGCGCAGTGCCACCTTTCCGCCTGAGGCAACAAAGTTTTTCTCCGGCTGGCTGCTCATCCCCCGCCTCCCCCGCCCTGAGCGCGAACCCGGGCGACCATGCGCTCGACATGCTCGATCGGTGCATTGGGCGTGATGCCATGCCCAAGATTGAAGATCAGCGGTCCGCTTCCCAATGTTTCCAGGATCGCGTCTACCCCTTCGTCGAGCGCTGCTCCGCCCGCTACGACCCGCAATGGATCGAGATTGCCCTGCACGGCTCCGTGCTGCTGCAGCTTTTCAGCAAACGACAGGGGAACCGACCAATCCAACCCGAGTACGTCGACGCCGGTCTTCTCGCGATAATGCGCGTAAAGTGCTCCAGCCCCTTTGGGAAAACCGATGATCAGCGCCTCTGGATGGACCGCGCGTACTTTTTCGACGATCCGCGCCACCGGTTTCACGCAAAACCGCTCGAAGCAGATCTCATCGAGAACCCCGGACCAGGAATCGAAGATCTGCACGGCATCCGCGCCGGCATCCAGTTGCCCGATCAGATATTCCGCCGAAACGTCGGCGAGATCATCGAGCAGCTTCTGAAAGGCATCGGGATGACGATAGGCGAACAATCGGGCCGGCGCCTGGTCCGGTGTCCCGTGACCAGCGATCATATAGGTCGCAACGGTCCAGGGCGCTCCGCAGAAGCCAAGCAGGGTCGTTTCATCGGGCAGCGCCGAGCGCAGGAGCCGAACCGTCTCATAGACCGGCTCCAGCCGTTTTGCGGCGCCCCCGCTTTCCAGCCAGAATATCTCTTCCGCATCGATCGGCGTCATGACAGGGCCACGTCCTTCCTCGAAACGGAGATCGCGGCCGAGCGCGTGCGGCACCACCAGAATATCGGAGAACAGGATCGCCGCATCGAAGCCAAACCGGCGAATGGGCTGCAAAGTCACCTCGACGGCGAGGTCGGGCGAATAGCAGAGCTCGAGGAAGCTTCCCGCCTGCTGCCTGACTTCCCGATATTCCGGCAGATACCGGCCGGCCTGCCGCATCATCCAGATCGGTGGTGGAAACACCGTCTCGCCACCGATCACCCTCAACACCTTGCGTGCCATCATCCCGTCCTACGCTGGCGCATGGGCTCGAAAACCGATTCTGGTTTTCGGAAAGCACGGTGCGCCGATTCAAAACCTCTAGCGTCCTTTGCCCGTCCTAAAGAACGCAAGGCGCTGTAGTATCCCCAGCCTCTTTCAAAAAAGAAATTTATGAATTTTGGATTCTTCTAATTCTTAGAGTCTGTTTGTTCAGGGGATTAACACATGACAGCCATTTCCCCACAGGAAGATGCGATTGCAGCTTCGTTCGGGATAAATTGCCCATCAAGCTTCAAAAAGCAATGACAAGCGAATTCAGTCAGCAAAATCATGAGCTTGTAACCATAAAATCTCGTGTCAATCTGTGGAAAAATCACGCATAAGCATCTAAGAACCCAAAATCAGAGGGTTCTTCCACATGCCTCCCGGGTAATTTCACACAAGGCTGCCCATTGTGGATGACTTGCCAAGTTTACCCATCGCTGTCATCCCTGTGCTCCGACAGGTGCGATTTACGCACAGCCATCAACAGGGATGACAAAAACCTGTGACCAGACCGCTTTCCTACTTTCATCTTCATCTGATTTCTGATGCGACCGGAGAGACTCTCCTGGCGGCGGGGCGTGCGGCAGCCGCCCAATATGCCAATGCACGGGCGATCGAGCATATCTATCCGCTGATCCGGACTGAGAAACAGCTGCGCAAGGTACTCGACGATATCGATGCGGAGCCGGGCATCGTGCTCTACACGATCGTCGATCAGAAGCTTGCCGCTATGATCGATGAATCCTGCGCTGCGATGGGTGTACCCTCGGTTTCCGTACTCGAACCGGTACTGACGACGTTTCAATCCTATCTCGGCGCGCCGGCGCATCGCCGCGCCAGCGCCCAGCATGTATTGAATGCCGATTATTTCCGCCGCATCGATGCGCTGAATTTCACGATGGAGCATGATGACGGGCAGCTTCCGCTCGACACGAACGAAGCCGATGTGATCCTCATCGGCATTTCGCGCACCTCCAAGACGCCGACGAGCATCTATCTCGCCAACCGCGGCGTCAAGACGGCCAATATCCCGATTATCCTGGGCATTCCCATTCCCGAGGCGCTGGCCGCCGCAACAAGGCCGTTGATCGTCGGATTGGTCGCCACGGCGGAACGTATCTCTCAAATCCGGCAAAACAGGATATTGGGATCGTCGCCCGGATATGACGTCGACCACTATACCGACCGCGCCAATATCGCTGAGGAACTTGCCTATGCACGCAATATCTGTACCCGCCATGGCTGGCCGATCATCGATGTGACGCGCCGTTCGATCGAAGAAACAGCCGCCGCCATTCTTGCCCTTCGCCCGCGCAGCCGGTAACTAGAGCGTAATCCCGAAAAATAAGACCCGATTTTCGGAAAAGATGACGCTTCAAAGAGCAATTTTGGTCGGTTTCCACGAGGGAATTGCAGGATATCATGACCACACCGATCATTTTGGCATCGAAAAGTCCGTTTCGCGCCGCCTTGTTGAAAAATGCCGGCATCACCTTTCTGGCCGAAGCAGCGGAGATCGACGAACGGGCGGTTGAAGCGGCACTGCACGACACCGGCGCCGCGCCGGAAGATATCGCGCTGGTCCTGGCCGAGGCAAAGGCCCTCAATGTCGGCGGCCATCATCCCGATGCCCTGGTCATCGGCTGCGACCAGACATTGTCGCTGGATGACGAGATATTCCACAAGCCTGCCGACATGGAAGCCGCGCGCCGGCATCTCCTGAAACTGTCGGGAAAAACCCATAATCTCAACAGCGCGGTGGTTCTGGTGCGCGGCGAAGAAACGATCTGGCGGCATGTCGGCGTGGCACGGATGACGATGCGCACCCTCGAGCCGGCCTTTATCGGCCGCCATCTGGCCAGCGTCGGGGATATCGCCCTTTCGAGCGTCGGTGCTTACCAGGTCGAGGGCGAAGGCCTGCAACTCTTCGAAGAGATCGACGGCGATTATTTCACCATCGTCGGATTGCCGATGCTGCCGCTTCTCGCCGAATTGCGCAAGCTGGGAGCGATCGATGGCTGAAACCATCAGGGCATTTGTCACCGGCTTCCCCATAAAGCATTCCCGTTCGCCGCTGATCCATGGCTTCTGGCTGAAGACCGATGGTCTGGAAGGATCCTATATGGCTGTCGAAACCACGCCCGAAGCCTTTCCGGCGTTTGTTTCCTCGCTGCAGGAGAACGGATATGCTGGCGGCAATGTCACCATCCCGCACAAGGAAACCGCCTTCGCTCTTTGCGAGGCTCATGACGGTGCCGCTGAGGCCATCGGCGCGGTCAATACGCTTTGGTTCGAGCGTGGCCGGCTCTATGGCGGCAACACGGATGCCTTTGGCTTTGCCGCAAATCTCGATGAATATGCCGGCGGATGGGACAATGCGGATACCGCACTCGTGCTTGGCGCCGGCGGCGCCAGCCGTGCCATCGTGCATGCCCTGAAAAGCCGCGGTTTCAGCCATATCCATATCGTCAACCGCACGCTGGCGCGTGCTCAGGCGATGGCCGACCATTTCGGTCCGGGCGTTTCGGCGCATGGCTGGAGCGCGGCGCAGGATCTGGTCGGGACATCGGGTGTCATCGTCAACACCACGCCGCTCGGCATGGAAGGCCATGGCAAAAGCGAACTTGCGCTCGACCTGTCGAAAGCCGATCCAAGCACGATCGTCACCGATATCGTCTATACCCCGCTCGAAACGCCCTTTCTCAAGCTCGCCCGGGATGCCGGTCTGAAGACCGTCGACGGTCTCGGCATGCTGCTGCATCAGGCGGTGCCGGGCTTCGAACATTGGTTCGGCGTGCGTCCTGAGGTGACGGGGGAATTGCGCGCGCATATTCTGGCCGATATGGCAAAGCCGTTGCCGACGCAGCAAGAGATCGCCAAGTGATCATTCTCGGCCTGACCGGTTCGATCGGCATGGGGAAATCGACGACGGCGCAGATGTTCGCGGACGCCGGCATTCCCGTCTATAGCGCCGACGAGGCCGTGCATCGGCTTTATTCGGGCCGCGCCGTTCCGTTGATCGAGGCCGCATTCCCCGGCACGACACGCGCCAACGAAGTCGACAGGGAAAAACTGTCGGCCGCCGTCCTGGGGCAACCAGACGCAATCGGGAAGCTCGAGACAATCGTGCATCCGCTCGTCCGCGAGGAAGAACGGGCATTTCTGGAAAATGCCAGGAACGCCGGTGCGGATATGGCGGTCCTCGACATTCCGCTTCTCTTCGAGACGGGAGGCGAGAACCGTGTCGACAAGGTGGTCGTCGTTTCCGCCCCGCTCGAGGTGCAGCGCCGGCGCGTCTTGGCAAGGCCGGGCATGACCGAAGCCAAGCTTGACGCCATCCTTGCCCGTCAAGTGCCGGACGCCGAAAAACGTGCCCGCGCCGATTTCATCGTCGATACCGGCAAGGGCCTGGATGCCGCGCGCGGTCAGGTGGTGGCGATTATCCGCCGGTTGAAGGCAGAGGCCGCTGGATAAACCATCATGGCGCTTGCGTGCAGCGCTACGTCAGGTGAATCTGGGCGCATTGATTCTTTTTGAAAGGCCCGAACATGCGGGAGATCGTTTTCGATACTGAAACGACCGGTCTCGACCGGCTCGAGGACCGCATTATCGAGATCGGCGGCGTCGAGCTCGTCAATCGTTTCCCGACGGGCCGCACCTTCCATGTCTTCATCAATCCGCAAGGCCGCGCCGTCCACCCCGAGGCTCTCGCGGTTCATGGCATCAGCAATGAGCAGCTCTCGGACAAGCCGACCTTTGCCGAAATCGCCAATGATTTTCTGGATTTTTTCGATGGCGCCAAGCTGATCGCCCATAACGCCACGTTCGATATGGGCTTCATCAACACCGAACTGGAGCGCATAGGCCAGCCCGCTATACCAAACGATCGGGTCGTGGATACGCTGTCGCTGGCCCGGCGCCGGCATCCGATGGGCCCCAATTCGCTCGATGCGCTTTGCCGGCGTTACGGCATAGACAACAGCCATCGCACGCTTCACGGCGCGCTTCTCGATTCGGAGATTCTGGCGGAAGTCTATATCGAGCTGATCGGAGGAAAGCAGGCCGCGCTCGGCTTGACCATCGCCAGCGACACGCGCGGTTCTGGACGTGGCGGCGGAGCGAGCGACGAAACCATCGTCATCATCGAGGCGAGGCCCGAGCCGCTGCCTTCTCGCCTTTCGCCGATACAGGAGGCTGCCCATGCCGCGCTCGTTGAGAAGATCGGGTCGAAAGCGATCTGGGTAAAATTCGACATTACGGAATAGAGCCTTTCACTTTCAAACTCTCGTTCCGTCGGTATGGTAATCATATTTTCACCATCTCCATTGCCTCAATGGTGCAGAACGGCTCCAGATCCAGCGTTCCATCAAAACAGCCGCCGCTCTAAATCCCATTTACGACAGTTTCCAATAGAAAAGCCCGGCATCGCCGGGCTTTTCTATGAGCTGGAATGGCAGCGGGCGGAAATCATCCCGCCTGCTTGAGTTGATCTCAGTGAGACGTCAGCTCTTCACCGCCGCCTTGGCCTGTTCCTCGGCCATGCGCTGCTGGAACATCTGCGCGAAATCGATGGGATCGATCATCAATGGCGGGAAACCGCCATTGCGCGTCGCCTCGGCAATGATCTGGCGCGCGAATGGGAAAAGCAGCCGCGGGCATTCGATGAAAAGCAAAGGCAGCATATGCTCCTGCGGGACGCCCTGGATGCGGAAGACGCCGCCATAGACGAGCTCGACATTGAACAGAACGTCCTTGTCCTCGCCCGCCTGTGCGTTCAGCGTCAGCACGACATCGAAATCGCCTTCAGCGATCGGATTGGTATTGACGTTGACATTGATGTTGATCGACGGGGCCTTATCGCGCGGACGCAGCGAAAGCGGCGCGCCGGGGCTCTCGAAGGAAAGATCCTTCACATACTGCGCCAGGATGTTCAGCGACGGTTCGCCGCCAGCGCCGTTGCCGTTCTTTGCTTCGCCACCCGTTGCTGTTGTTTCGCTTGGCGTTTTTGCCATTGTCGGAAGACCTTCTCTTTTGAATGACCGTCGCGGCCTTGAAGTGAATGCGGTTGGCTAGCATGTGTGGCCCGGCTAGGCAAGAAGTTACGAGGGTGTATTTTTAACGACATGCAACCAAAGGTTTATTCCTTATTGTCATCACCGCGCCACGGTGAGTTGGGGTCCGGCTTGTGCGAATAGTCTTCCGGATCAAGGTCGATGACCCGGTCGCCCTCCCGATTTTTCCCCTGATTACCTGGAGCCCGATCGCTTGGTTTCTTGCCTTCGTCATAGCCACGCCCGTATCGCGTCGAGCCGGTGCCGCCCGTCGTGACGATGACGCCGCTGCGCGAAAGCTGCCGCCACACGATATCGCGGAGCGGCGGGATAAACAGCAGAAGTCCGAAAATATCGCTGACGAAGCCGGGAATGATCAGTAATATCGCAGCAAGCACCAGCATCGCGCCATGCACCAGTTCCCGGTCGGGAACCCGGCCGGCCGCCGCTTCCGCCCTGATCCTCTGCAGCAGGCCGAACCCTTGCACGCGCAGAAGAAAGAAGCCGAGCATGGCGCTGAGCACCACCAATGCGAGGGTAGCAAGGACGCCGATATGACTGCCGACGATCACAAAACCCGCAATTTCCACGAATGGCATTGCCAGGAGGAGAAGCGGAATGAGAGAAGATGGCACGCGAAACCGACCTTTCGGTTGAAAAAATCCAATTTTTTCGAAGGCGAATCCTTCTTTTTCCTCTAGATATGAACTGGAGATCGGCATTTGAATGATTCACCTTGCCGAACTATATGTTTTTCAAGCTTAGTTGCAATTTCGATGATGAATCGCACGCATTGGTTCACATCCCCATGATTGGCAGATGGTATGGAATTCTTCGATTTCGGGACGATTTTTTTCTTCGTAGCGGCGGTGATCATCTTTCTCCAGCTACGCAATGTCCTCGGCCGCCGCACCGGGAGCGAGCGGCCGCCTTTTGATCCCTATTCCGCCCGTGGCAAGGACGCCCAAAAGCCGGCCGCCAACGGTGACAATGTCGTCGCCCTGCCACGGCGGGCAGATACGGCCGAAAAGGATTTTGGCAGCATCGATGCTGTCTCACCGGTGGGGACGCCGCTCAATGAGGGCTTGCGCGCGATTCGCGCCGCCGATCCGTCCTTCGAGCCGGTGGGCTTTGTCGATGGCGCCAAGATGGCCTATGAGATGATCGTCATGTCGTTTGCCGATGGCGACCGCAAGGCCCTGAAGACTCTCCTTTCAAAGGACGTCTATGACGGGTTTGTTTCCGCCATCACCGAACGCGAGGCCCGCGGCGAAAAGGTCAATTCCTCCTTCGTCGGAATAGACAAGGCCGATATCGTCGGTGCCGAGATGAAAGGCAGCGAGGCTCATGTCACGGCGCGTATCGTCAGCCAGCTGATCTCCGCCACGCTGGACAAGGACGGCAAGCTCATCGATGGCGATCCGGATACCGTGGCCGAGATCAAGGATGTCTGGACATTCGCGCGCGATACCCGCTCCCGCGATCCCAATTGGAGACTTGTGGCCACGGAAGCCGAGGATTGATCTCCATCGGGCATATGCGGCCCCGAACGGAAGCAGGCATTGACGATGCTGTCCAGGCTTTTCAGGCCCGTCACCTATGCGGATTGTCCCGGTTGGGCCGAGGACGATCATGCAGCCGCTTTCGCGGCATTCCGCCGTTCGGCGTCCAGGGTTCTGGAGAAGCCTTATCGCAGCGGCAGCCTGGGCATCACCTTCGAATCCTTGGCGCCGGTTTTCGCCGCCGCGCGTGAACGTTCTGCCGACGCGACAGGGGATGGGCGCGCTGCAAGGTATTTCTTCGAAACGCATTTCCTTGCCTGCCTGTTGCAGCCGGAAAGCGGTGAAAACGGCTTCGTAACAGGCTTTTACGAGCCGGAAATTGCCGCATCTCCGGTAAAAACGGATGGTTTTTGCATTCCCGTTCATCGAAAGCCCGACGATCTCATCGAACTGGATGATCGCAGCCGTCCGGCACATATCGATCCATCCTTCGCTTTTGCCCGTCAAAGCGAAAACGGATTGATGCAATATCATGACCGCCGCGCCATCGAGACCGGGGCGCTCGACGGTCAGAACCTCGAAATCGCTTATGTTGAGGACCGGGTCGATGCGTTCTTTGCCCATGTGCAGGGCGCGGCGCGGCTCAACATGCCGGATGGCACTCTCAGGCGCATCACCTATGCCGCCAAGTCGGGCCACCCCTTCACCGGCCCGGGCCGGATATTGATCGAACTGGGCGAATTGCCCGAGCGCGATGTGACCATGCAGTCGATCCGCGCCTGGTTCCGAAAAAATCCGCATCGCATCGACGAAATCCTCCGGCGCAACCGCTCCTATATCTTCTTTCGTGAGGCTCCCGTCGAGGAACCGGAACTCGGTCCGATCGCTGCCGCCAAGGTGCCGCTGACGCCGGGGCGCTCCATCGCCGTCGATCGTCTGCTCCACACATTCGGCACGCCGTTCTTCATCGATGCGCCGGACCTGCAGGCTTTCGATCGCGGCAGCACTGCCGGCTTTCGCCGTCTGATGATCGCCCAGGATACCGGCTCGGCTATCGTCGGACCCGCACGCGGCGATCTTTTCGCCGGTTCGGGCGATGCGGCGGGCGAGATTGCCGGCGTGATCCGCAACAGGGCTGATTTTTATGCGCTGGTGCCGCGTGCGCTGATAGAGGGGTGAGATCATGACGCCCCGCGACAAATCACCGAAAAATACGTCGAACGAATTGCCCGGCCCGGAGCGGGATCCGCTACGGCCGGAAGACCGCATTCTATGGGAAACCGTCGCACGCACAGCCCGAAAGCTGAAACCGCAGCGCCGCAATCCGCCCAGGACACCGGATGATTTCGATCTCTGGGAGGCGGAAATCGGCGATCGCGAGCCGACCACATCACCGAAAGTTCAAAAGACCGCCCCTGTCCTGACCTCCGGCTCGAGCGCGAAGCAGGCGCTAAAACCGCGCGAGCCGCTTCCGCTCCATCCGCTCGACCGGACCACACATCGCAAGATTGCCAAGGGCAGGCTCTATATCGAAGCGCGCATCGATCTGCATGGTTTGACGCAGCGCGAGGCGCATGACCTTCTCTACGGCTTTCTTCTCGATGCGCGGGGGCGTGGCCTGCGCCATGTGCTGGTGATCACGGGCAAGGGCGCTTCTTCACGTAGCGAGGGCATATTGCGCCAGGCGGTGCCGCACTGGTTTTCGACACCCGCTTTCCGCATCCTGGTCAGCGCCTATGAGGATGCCGCGCGGCATCATGGCGGGCATGGCGCGCTCTATGTCCGTCTCCGCCGTATAGTGATGGGGGATCTGGGGATGAAGGAGCCATGACGCTGTTATGACGCCGTTTGGAAAACGCCTGCGCGAATTGCGCGAGGAGCGCAATATCTCGCAAAAGCAGATGGCCGCGGAAATCGGCGTTTCGGCGGCCTACCTCTCCGCGCTGGAGCATGGCCGCCGTGGCCAGCCGACCTGGGATCTGCTGCAGCGGATCATCACCTATTTCAACATCATCTGGGACGACGCCGAGGAACTGCAGCAACTGGCGATGATTTCCCATCCGCGTGTGGTGATCGATACGGCCGGCCTGTCGCCGGAAGCCACCGAGCTCGCCAATCTCATCGCTTCCGGCATCCGCATGATCGACCGCGAGACGATCCTCTCCCTGACCGATCAGGTCAAGGCGGCGAAGAAGCGGCGCAAGAGCATTCGCCTCTAAAACAAGGTCTTCAATTCGTCGAGCCTGTCGTTCACCAACCAGCCATAATAGTTTTCCTGCGGCAGGAGCGGTTCCTCGCCGGCGGCCTTGCGGCTGGCGTTCTTTCTGGCGAGATCGCGCGCGCGGCTATCGGCACCACCGGTGTTGTAGAGCGTGGCGGTGATGCCGGGATTCTTCGAAATATCGAAATCGGCGATCTGCCGGTAGGCATCGACTGCATGCTTCAAGGTCGCGGCGACATAGGGCAGCGTCAGATCGGGATCCATGATTGTCTTGTAGACCACGTTACCGCCATCGGCATCGAGCTTGGGAAGGCCTGAAATGCGGTTCACCATGTCCGACATCTGCAATGCAGTCAGCGGATTGATCTGGCCGAGGCCGAAGGTCTGCCCGGCATAGAAGGGCTGGAAGAAGACGGCGCTGAAGCGATTGTTGGGATAGGACCTGCCATCCACCGTCTTGCCGCGGAATTTGGCGTTCCAGACATTCTCCCGGCAATCCCAGAGCGAATAGCTGTCCCTGAATTGCGAGCAGACCGAAAATTCAGGCTTTTTGACGAATGCGCCGATCGACTCGCCCTTGTAGTCGAAGCTCACGCCCTGGCGCACATAGGCCATCGCCTTGACGTAATATGTCTGCAGCCGGTCATAGACATCGACATTATAGGTGTGCTCGCCGACGATGGCGCCGGCGATATGGATCGGATCCAGGCCATAGGCGGCAGCGGTGCTTTTGATCTTCGTGCGGAGCCGCCCGTCGGTTTTCAAGAGATTGTAGATCTTGCGGTATTTGGCTTCGTAGGTGGTCTTCAGGGCACGCGTGCGTTTGGCGGATGCACCGGGAATGTTCGGCTGCTCCACATGCCTGTTGCCCGGCGGCACGAGAATGGCCGCGCTCGCCGTCTCGCAAAAGGCGATCGGAAAGATAGTCGCGGCAAGAAGGCCCATGCCGGCGATGACGTTCAGTCGGCTTCTCATGTTTGCGTGGTCAGCCCCAAGGAGTATGCCCGGTTTCGGCCCGGAATTCGGTTGCAGGAGGTTGTCGGAAAATAGAAAACCCCCTCGCGCGAGTCGAGGGGGTTTTGCAATTAGTTTCAAACGATGCCGGAAAGACACAGTTCAGTGCGATCGCAGAGGCATTGTCTGCTTCGCCCGCACCCGTTCTTCTTGTAGAACCGCTTCTTCTTACAGTATGAAACGCGATAGATCCGCATTCTTGGCGAGATCGCCGATCCTTTCGCGAACATATTTCGCGTCGACGGCGAACGAACTGCCCGTCTTGTCGGGGGCGGAGAACGAAATTTCGTCCAGCACCCGTTCCATCACGGTCTGCAGCCGCCGGGCACCGATATTCTCGATGCTGGAATTGAGATCGACCGCGATATCGGCGAGAGCGTCGATGGCGTCGTCGGTGATTTCGAGCGTCACCTCTTCCGTCGCCATCAGTGCGATATACTGCTTGATCAGGCTTGCTTCCGTTTCCGTCAGGATGCTGCGGAAATCCTCGCGTGTCAGGGCGCTGAGTTCGACGCGGATCGGCAGGCGGCCCTGAAGCTCGGGAAGAAGGTCCGAGGGTTTGGACACATGGAACGCGCCCGATGCGATGAACAGGATGTGATCCGTCTTGATCGGACCGTATTTCGTCGCGACCGTGGTGCCCTCGACCAGCGGCAGGAGATCGCGCTGCACGCCTTCGCGCGAGACGCCTGCACCTCCGCCGCCATCCCGCGCCGCGATCTTGTCGATCTCGTCGAGGAAGACGATGCCGTCATCTTCGGTGGAGCGCAACGCTTCCTGCACCACCTGTTCCTGATCGAGCAGCTTGTCGGATTCGTCGTTGATGAGCAGACCGTAGGATTCCTTTACCGTCGTCTTGCGCATCTTGGTGCGCCCGCCCATCGCCTTGCCCAGCATGTCGCCGAGATTGAGCACGCCGATATTGGCGCCCGGCATTCCCGGTATCTCGAAATTGGGGATGCCGGAACCGGTGTCGGCGACCTCGACCTCGATCTCCTTGTCGTCGAGCAGGCCGTCGCGCAGCTTCTTGCGGAACGAGTCGCGCGTGGCTGGGCTCGCCGTCTTGCCGACGAGCGCGTCGAGCACGCGATCTTCCGCGTTGAGATGCGCCTTGGCCTTGACCTCCTCGCGCTTCTTCTCGCGCACCAGGCCGATGGCGACCTCGACCAGATCGCGGATGATCTGTTCGACATCGCGGCCGACATAGCCGACTTCGGTGAATTTCGTCGCTTCGACCTTGATGAAGGGCGCGCCGGCGAGCTTGGCCAGGCGGCGGGATATCTCCGTCTTGCCGACGCCCGTCGGGCCGATCATCAGGATGTTCTTCGGCATGACCTCTTCGCGCATCTGCCCTTCGAGCTGCTGCCGGCGCCAGCGGTTGCGCAGCGCGATGGCCACGGCGCGCTTGGCGTCTTTTTGCCCGATGATGAAGCGGTCGAGTTCGGAAACGATCTCGCGGGGAGAAAATGTTGTCATGGTTTCAAAGTTCCAATTCGCTGCTGCCTCATGGTGTGGAACGGATGCAGCAGCATGATCAGGTTGAGAGTTTAGGCTATCGCGGATGATCTTGCCGACAAGGGTGCATAACCAACCATATAGGTAACCTTGCCGTGAGATGAAATCCTGTGAGGCGCGCCGGAAAGATCGGCTTGAGGTCAGCGCCGCACGCCGCAATCATTCGCGCCCGTCTTTCATGCCGATCATTCGGCATCAAGACTTTCGATGATGACGTTGCCGTTGGTGTAGACACAGATATCGGCCGCGATCTGCATCGCCTTGCGGGCGATCTCCTCGGCGCTCGTATCGGTATCGATGAGCGCGCGCGCCGCGGCGAGCGCATAATTGCCACCCGAGCCGATCGCCATCACCCCGTGTTCCGGTTCCAGGACATCGCCCGTGCCGGTCAGCGCCAGCGTCACCTGTTTGTCGGCGACGAGCATCATCGCCTCGAGGCGGCGCAGATAACGGTCGGTGCGCCAATCCTTGGCGAGTTCGACGGAGGCGCGCATCAGCTGGTCGGGATATTGTTCGAGCTTGGATTCAAGCCTTTCGAGAAGCGTGAAGGCATCGGCGGTGGCGCCTGCGAACCCGGCGATCACATTGTCCTTGCCGATGCGGCGCACCTTGCGGGCATTGCCCTTCATGATCGTCTGGCCGAGCGAAACCTGCCCGTCGCCCGCGATCACCACGCGGCCAGCCTTGCGGATGGTGACGATGGTCGTGCCGTAAATGGTGGTGGGATTGTGTTCGATCATATGAAAACTCCTTGTAGCAGGTCCCTCATGCCCCTTGAGCGGCGACAATGCGGACCCCTTATGCGCAATCCATGCCCGGTATTCGCAATTTATGTATGATCGGATGAACGAAATGCAAACTGCTGCCGTTCATCTTGCTCCATCAAAGCGTTTGGCAAAATCCGCGACCTGTTCTAGAACGCGGATCACTAGGTGAACTGGCAGCGGGAATGATCATGGCCTCGAGCAGCGACCGCGTTGCGTCGGTCGAACGGACGACCAAGGAAACCAGCATCGCCGTTTCGGTCGATCTGGACGGCACCGGTGCATTCGATATATCCACCGGCGTCGGCTTCTTCGACCATATGCTGGAGCAGCTTTCGCGCCATTCGCTGATCGATATGAAGATCGCCGCCAAGGGTGATTTGCATATCGACGATCACCACACGGTGGAAGATGCAGGCATCGCCATCGGGCAGGCCGTCGCCAAGGCGCTGGGCGAGCGGCGCGGCATCATGCGCTATGCCTCGATCGACCTTGCCATGGACGAGACGCTGACGCGCGCCGCACTCGATGTGTCGGGCCGGCCGTTTCTCGTCTGGCAGGTGGAGTTCTCGGCGCCCAAGATCGGCACGTTCGATACCGAACTGGTGCGTGAATTCTTCCATGCGCTGGCGCAGAACGCCGGTATCACGCTGCATGTGACCAATCATTATGGCGCCAACAACCACCATATCGCCGAAACATGCTTCAAGGCGGTGGCGCGCGCGCTCAGGGCGGCGATCGAGGCCGATCCGCGCCAGATGAACGTGATCCCCTCGACAAAGGGGACGCTGAAGGGCTGATCATGGCAAGCTTCATCATCATGGAACCGCCTGAAAAAGCCGGGACAAACCCGGCGGAACGCACGCTTTTCGTCCGCGACGGATTTTCTCTCCTGGCGTTCATCCTGCCTTTCATATGGCTCCTGATCCATCGCCTGTGGTTCGAGGCGGCGCTCGTTCTGGCTGTAGCCGTAGCGCTGGGCTTTGTCGGTGATTACTGGAATCTTGGCGGCGCCGTCGCCGTCCTGTCGCTTCTGGTTTCGATACTGGTCGCGCTGGAAGCCAGCAATTGGCGCGTCGCTGCGCTCCGCCGCCGTGGTTACGTCGAAAAAGGCGTGATCGAGGCGACCGACCGGGCCGAAGCCGAAATCCGCTATTTCGCGGAAAGCGGTTCCAGCAACGACGCACCGGCCGTGGTTCCTGCCGCTGGCAAGCCAGTGGAACGCAGAGCCATGCCCACCCCCCCACGGCCGGGCGGAACGGTCGGCCTCGTCGGCTATCCCAGGGGAAATTGAACCGTGCGTGTCGCCATCATCGATTACGGCTCCGGCAATCTGCGCTCCGCGACGAAGGCTTTCGAGCGCGCCGCGCGTGAAAGCGGCATCAGCGCGCAAATCGAGCTTACCGCCGATGCCGAACGGGTGCGGACGGCGGACCGCATCGTCCTGCCGGGTGTCGGCGCCTATGCCGATTGCCGCCGCGGGCTCGATGCCGTGCCGGATATGACGCAAGCGGTGCAGGAAGTCGCGATCGAAAGGGCCCGCCCCTTCCTCGGCATCTGCGTCGGAATGCAGCTGATGTCGTCACGCGGGCTGGAAAAGACGATCACCGAGGGCTTCGGCTGGATCAAGGGCGATGTCCGAGAGATGACGCCGTCGGACCCGACGCTGAAGATTCCGCAGATCGGCTGGAACACGATTTACGTGAAACATTCGCATCCGCTGTTCGACGGCATCAGGACCGGAGCGGACGGGCTGCACGCCTATTTCGTCCATTCCTACATGTTCGACGCCGAAAATCCTGATGATGTGCTGGCGACGGCCGACTACGGCAGCCCGATCACCGCTGCAGTCGCGCATAACAATCTGGCGGGGACGCAATTCCACCCCGAAAAGAGCCAGGCGCTCGGCCTGGCCCTGATCGCCAATTTCCTGAAGTGGAAACCATGATCCTCTTTCCTGCCATCGATTTGAAAGACGGCCAGTGCGTGCGCCTGAAGCTCGGCGATATGGAGCAGGCAACCGTCTACAACACTGACCCCGCGAGCCAAGCGAAGGCCTTCGAGGACCAGGGTTTCGAATGGCTGCATGTGGTCGATCTGAATGGCGCGTTTGCCGGAACGAGCGTCAATGGCGCGGCGGTCGAGGCGATCCTCAAGGCGACGAAGAACCCGGTGCAACTTGGCGGCGGCATCCGCACGCTTGCGCACATCGAGAGCTGGCTGTCGAAGGGGCTGGCGCGCGTCATCCTCGGCACCGTCGCCGTGCGCGATCCGGCGCTGGTCATCGAGGCCTGCAAGGCATTTCCCGGCAAGGTCGCCGTCGGCATAGACGCCAAGGGCGGCAAGGTCGCTGTCGAGGGTTGGGCTGAAGCCTCCGAACTCCGCGTCATCGAGCTTGCCAAGAAATTCGAGGGCGCAGGCGTCGCGGCGATCATCTATACCGATATCGACCGCGACGGCGTTCTGGCCGGCATCAACTGGGAATCGACCTTGGCGCTGGCCGATGCTGTTTCCATCCCCGTCATCGCCTCGGGCGGCCTCGCCTCGATCGAAGACATCAGGCGCATGACCATGCCCGATGCAAGGAAACTCGAAGGCGCCATCTCCGGCCGCGCCCTTTATGACGGGCGCATCGATCCTGAGGAAGCATTGACGGTGTTGCGCCAGGCGAAGGAGCGTGCGGCATGACCCTCAAGGCCCGCGTCATCCCCTGCCTTGATGTGAAGGACGGCCGCGTCGTCAAGGGCGTCAATTTCGTCGATCTGATCGATGCCGGTGACCCGGTCGAGGCGGCGAAGGCTTATGACGCCGCGGGCGCGGACGAACTTTGCTTTCTCGACATCACCGCCTCCTCCGACAATCGCGAAACGATCTTCGATGTGGTGGCGCGCACGGCGGAGCAATGTTTCATGCCGCTGACCGTCGGCGGTGGGGTACGCGCCGTTGCCGATATCCGCAAGCTGCTCCTGGCCGGCGCCGACAAGGTATCGATCAATACGGCGGCGGTGAAGAATCCGGAATTCGTCGCCGAGGCCGCGGACAAATTCGGCAATCAGTGCATCGTCGTGGCGATCGACGCCAAGAAGGTTTCGGGGCCCGGTGAGACGGACCGCTGGGAGATATTCACCCATGGCGGACGCCAGGCGACGGGTATCGACGCGATCGATTTTGCCCAAAGGGTTGTCGATCTCGGCGCGGGAGAGATCCTGCTGACCTCGATGGACCGCGACGGCACCAAGGCCGGCTACGATATCGCGCTGACGCGGGCCGTTGCCGATGCCGTCCGCGCGCCGGTCATCGCGTCCGGCGGTGTCGGCGGTCTCGATGATCTGGTAACAGGCATTCGCGACGGCCACGCTACGGCGGTTCTCGCCGCATCGATTTTTCACTTCGGCACCTATACGATCGGTGAGGCGAAGCGCTATATGGCGGAAGCCGGAATTCCAATGCGGCTCGATCCGGCCGTATGATCAATGCCTTAACCGAGCGCGGCCAGGCCCGGCCGGGAGGACAGATGACCGATTTCACCCTGAAGGATCTGGAGCGCATCGTGGCGGAGCGCGCCGCTGCAACGGACGGTTCGTCCTATACCGCGAGCCTGATCGCCAAGGGCATCGGCAAGGCCAGTCAAAAATTGGGCGAGGAAGCCGTCGAAACGGTGATCGCCGCGGTATCCGGCGATAAAAAGGGCGTCGTCACCGAAAGCGCTGATCTCCTCTATCACCTCATGGTCGTCTGGAAGATTTCCGGCGTCGACCTTTCGACCGTTCTGGCTGAACTGGAACGACGCACCGCGCAATCCGGCCTTGAGGAAAAGGCCGGACGAAAAGCCTCCTGAGAGGTTTGCGCGGCCTATGTGGGAATCCATGGATCAGCTTAGCCCCAGCAAATATTCGCCCTATCGCCTGTTTTCAGCGGAGGAATGGGCGGAATTTCGCGCCGACACGCCGCTGACGCTCACCTATGACGAGGTCAAGCGGCTGCGCTCGCTGGGCGATCCGATCGATCTCGACGAAGTACGGCGCATCTATCTCTCGCTGTCGCGGCTTCTTTCGGCGCATGTCGAGGCGAGCCAGCTTTTGTTCCGCCAGCGCCAGCAATTCCTCAATATGGACGACGCGGTGAAGACGCCGTTCATCATCGGCATCGCCGGATCGGTGGCGGTCGGAAAATCGACGACGGCGCGTGTCCTCAAGGAACTCCTCGCCCGTTGGCCCTCGAGCCCCAAGGTCGACCTGGTGACGACCGACGGCTTTCTCTATCCGAACGCCGTCCTGCGCGCCGAGAATTTGATGGAGCGCAAGGGTTTTCCCGATAGTTACGATGTCGGCGCCGTCCTGCGCTTCCTCTCCTCGATCAAGGCGGGGATGAGCAATGTCCGCGCGCCGGTCTATTCGCATCTGACCTATGACGTGGTGCCGGATGAATATGTCGTCATCGATCGCCCCGACATCCTGATTTTCGAAGGCATCAACGTTTTGCAGGTCCGTGATCTCCCTGAAGATGGAAAGACGGTGCCCTTCGTTTCCGATTTCTTCGATTTCTCGATCTATATCGATGCGGAAACCGCGCAGATCCGCAAATGGTATGCCGACCGTTTCATGCGGTTACGCGAAACCGCCTTCCGCGATCCGCAATCCTTCTTCCACCGCTATTCCCAGCTTTCCGAGGAAGCGGCGTTCTCCATCGCCGAAGGGCTGTGGAACAACATCAACCTGAAGAATTTGAAAGAGAACATCCTGCCGACCCGCCCGCGCGCCGACCTGATCCTGCGCAAAGGCAACGACCATCTGGTCGAGGAAGTGGCGTTGAGGAAAATTTAAGGCAGTTCATTTTCAGACGAAAACGATGCGTTCAGGCATTCCTCAATCTTGACGGTGGCGGCCTTACGATGGCAGCGTTCCAACTGTAGCAACAGCGGCCTCGTCATCTCCACAGTTCCGGCGGTGCGGGATGATTTAAGGCTAGATGATTCCATCAAAACAGGAACCGCCTAGGGCTTCGTCACCCGGCGCATGGTCAGATTGATCCGTCCGCCGTTTTTCAGCAAGGTCGAGGTGGAGGGATAGATGCGGTCGACGCCATGAAAGGCAAGCCGCGCCTCGCCGCCGAGCACGACGACATCGCCGCTCTTCAGCCGGAAGGATTGCGTTCCGTCTCCGCGTTTCGTGCCGCCCACCCGGAAAAGGCAGGTGTCGCCGAGCGAGACGGAAACCACCGGCGCATCGAATTCGCTTTCGTCGCTGTCCTGATGCAGACCCATCTTCGCGGAACCTGAATAGAAATTGATCAGGCAGGCTTCCGGCTGATGCGGATAATCGGCAACGTCGTGCCAGAGCGCCAGCAGCATATCAGGGATTTCAGGCCATGGCCGTCCGGTTACCGGATGCATTGACTGGTAGCGATAGCCGCGTTGCTTGTCCGTCACCCAGCCGAGCGGACCGCAATTGGTCATGCGAACGCTCATTTCCTTGCCGGTCTTCGGCATGGCCGGGATGAAGAGCGGAGCTTCCACAACGATTTTTCGGATCGCCTCGACCAGCGCTTCCTGCCCGGTTCGATCGAAATGATCCGGGAGATAACGCAGGCCGGTCGGCAAATCCGTCATGATGCGTAAAAGCTCACATGCCCGGTCGATGTTGGCGCGAATTACGGTGAATCCGCGCCAATTCGCCTATTGTCTATCTCAATCAGCTCAGCGGAGGAATGCGGAGCACCTGACCCGGATAAATTTTGTTCGGATCGGTCAGCATCGGCTTGTTGGCCTCGAAGATGAGATTGTTCTTCGCGCCATTGCCCTTGCCATACTCCGCTTCGGCGATTTTCCAGAGATTGTCGCCCCTCTTGACCGTATAGAGGACCGGCGTCTGAGCGGGCGCGCCGGCGCCGACTTTCAAATCAGATGCCTCGACCTTGGAAACACCGAGCGAGTTGCCGACCGCGACAACCGCTTTTTCAAAAGTCGACTGGTCCTTCACATCGCCTTTCAGGACCGCCTTGTCGCCGTCGACGCTCACCTGCACACCTTTGGTGCCGAGATCGTGCGAATCGAGTTCCTTCTTCAAATCGCCGGCCTGCGGTGCACCATCGCCCAAGCCCAGTTTGGTTCCAACAGATTTGACAAAGTCGAATATGCTCATCTTCCGATCTCCTTGGTCGTTGCAAATGAATCGCAGGTAATTTTCGCACTTAAATCCCCAAATGGGAAGAAGCAGCTACCCATAACATTAATCGCCCGTAACCCGTCCGCGCATCTTCTTGATATCGGAACGGCCGGATTTCGCCTTGAGACGCCGTTCGACGGAACCTTTTGAAGGTTTGGTCTTCCGACGCGGCGGCGGTGGCGGTTCGGCGGCTTCGGCGATCAGCGTGACGAGGCGTTTGCGCGCATCCTCGCGATTTCGCTCCTGCGTGCGGTAGCGGCTGGCCTCGATGAGGACGTCGCCGTCCTTGGTGGCGCGTTGCCCGGCAAGCTTGACAAGACGCTGAAAGATCTCGTCCGGCAGTCCCGCCTGCGTGGCCCTGAACCGCAATTGCACGGCGGTCGAGACCTTGTTGACGTTCTGCCCGCCGGGCCCCGCCGCACGAATGAACGTCTCCTCGAGGTCGTCCTCGTGGATGAAGATGCGTGCATTGATGCGGATCAGGCGGCGGTTTTGTTCCATGATGGCATCATATATAGCAGATCCGCCCGGAATATCTCTCTGTGCGGCAGGGCAAATCGGGGAAATAAAAGAACCCGGCGGTCTCCCGCCGGGCCTCCTCCTCCCCTGTTCCTGCCCCTATTCGGCGGCGAGCGCCAGGCCGGGGGCCGCTCCCCTCACCTCGCCGTCGACATGGCTTTCGAACTTCTCGAAATTGGCGACGAACATTGCGACCAGCTTTGCGGCCTGCGCATCATAGGCCGCCTTGTCGGACCAGGTGGAACGCGGGTCGAGAATGGCCGTATCGACGCCGGGTACGGAAACCGGCACGACGAAGCCGAAATTCGGATCGGTGCGGAATTCGGCGTTCTTCAGCGAGCCGTCGAGCGCGGCAGTCAGAAGCGCGCGCGTCGCCTTGATCGGCATGCGGCTGCCCGTGCCGTAAGTGCCGCCGGTCCAGCCGGTGTTGACCAGCCAGCAATCGACCTCGTGCTCGGCGATGAGCCGGCGCAGGAGATTGCCGTATTCGGATGGATGGCGCGGCATGAAGGGGGCGCCGAAACAGGTTGAAAAGGTCGCTTCGGGTTCAATGACGCCCTTTTCCGTTCCCGCCACCTTTGCGGTATAGCCGGACAGGAAGTGGTACATCGCCTGAGCCGGCGTCAGCCGCGCGATCGGCGGCAGTACGCCGAAGGCATCCGCCGTCAGCATGATGATGTTGCGGGGCTGGCCAGCCTTGCCTGTGGCGCTGGCGTTCGGGATGAAATCCAGGGGATAGGCGCAGCGTGTATTCTCGGTCAGTGACCCATCGTTGAAATCCGGCACACGGTTCTGGTCGAGCACGACATTTTCCAGCACCGTACCGAAATGCCGCGTCGTGGCGAAGATTTCCGGCTCCGCTTGCGCCGAGAGCCGGATGGTCTTGGCGTAGCAGCCGCCCTCGAAATTGAAGACGCCCTGCGCGCCCCAGCCATGCTCGTCATCGCCGATCAGCGTGCGTCTCGGATCGGCGGAAAGCGTCGTCTTGCCGGTGCCGGACAGACCGAAGAACACCGCCGTGTCACCATCCGCGCTCTCGTTGGCAGAGCAATGCATCGGCATGACACCCTTGGGCGGCAGGACGTAGTTGAGCGCAGTGAAAACGGATTTCTTCATTTCGCCCGCATAGGAGGTTCCGCCGATCAGCACGATCATGCGGGTGAGATCCACTGCGATGATTGTTTCACTGCGGCAGCCGTGGCGTGCCGGATCGGCGCGGAAGGACGGCAGGTCGATGATCGTCATTTCAGGCACGAATGAAACAAGCTCGCTTTCCCTGGGGCGGATCAGCAGATTGCGGATGAACAGGGAATGCCAGGCATATTCGGTAATGACACGGGTGCGCAGGCTATAATTCGCATCGGCCCCGCCGATCAGATCCTGCACGAAAAGCTCTTTGCCCCCGGTCTGCTCGACGAAATCGGCGTGAAGTGCCTCGAAAGCCTCGCGGCTCATCGCCTTGTTGTTGTCCCACCAGACATGAGGGTCGGTATCGGCGTCGCGCACGATGAACTTGTCTTGCGCCGAGCGGCCCGTATGCTGGCCGGTACGGGCGACGAGCGCGCCATGGGCGGTAAGCTCCGCCTCATTACGGCGGATCGATTCCTCGTAAAGCTGTGCTGGTCCGAGATTATAAAAGACCGCTGAGATATCCTTCAGCCCTGAACTTTTGATGGAAGCGGCCGCATTGCGGATACCGGTCTCTTTCATTGTCTCTCCGCCATTCTGTCGAAAAAATTGATGAAGGGCTGTCCTTTGAGGAACTGGAAATGTCCAAAATGACCAGCCTGGATTTTTGACAACAGAAAAGCCGAATGATTTCAAATAAATAATCGATTTAAAAATCCTCAAAAAAAATTAAATCGTTTAATAATACCTATAGCGGGAAGATAGTGTGGATCAGCAACCCTCGCGGGTATGTTGTCGCAAGATTTGTTTTCATGGCAGGAAAAATGCTATGCCACATTTTGTACCTAATTTGTCCTGCACAAGCGCGTCGACCGAAATCATATTGCCGACTGTTTGACGTTTAAGGAGAGGCGCCGCATGAGGGAGATACCAGCAATGCAGACGATTGCGCTCGTTGACGACGACCGCAACATTCTGACCTCGGTTTCCATTGCGCTGGAATCGGAGGGTTATCGGGTCGAGACATACACCGATGGCGCCTCGGCGCTGGACGGCCTGACGGCGCGTCCGCCCAATCTCGCGATCTTCGACATCAAGATGCCGCGCATGGACGGCATGGAGCTTCTGCGCCGCCTGCGCCAGAAATCCGACCTGCCCGTCATCTTCCTGACCTCCAAGGATGACGAGATCGACGAGCTTTTCGGGTTGAAGATGGGCGCCGACGATTTCATCACCAAACCGTTCTCGCAGCGGCTCCTCGTCGAACGCGTCAAGGCGGTTCTGCGCCGCGTTGCGGCACGCGACGGCACGGTGAAGCCGGTTGGCCAGCAGGCGAAATCGTTGGAACGCGGTCAACTCGTCATGGACCAGGAACGCCACACCTGCACCTGGAAGGGCGAGCCGGTGACGCTGACGGTCACCGAATTTCTCATCCTGCATTCCCTGGCGCAGCGCCCCGGTGTCGTGAAAAGCCGTGACGCGCTGATGGATGCAGCTTATGATGAACAGGTATATGTTGACGATCGTACCATCGATAGCCATATCAAGCGCCTTCGCAAGAAGTTCAAGGCGGTCGATGACAGCTTCGAGATGATCGAAACGCTTTATGGGGTTGGATACCGCTTCCGCGAGGCCTGATCGCTTCGCCTCAGGCGGAGCCGAAACAGGAATTACGATCCGCAATATGGTGGCAGAAGCCGAGAATAGTGCCGTCACAGACGTCAGCAGGGAACGCCGCGCCCGCCGGCAGCGTTCGCTGTTTTTGCGCCACCTGTTCTCGCCTGCGCACCATTTGCTGGACCATTATGTCTTTTCCAGCCTCACGCGCCGCATTTTGTTTCTCAATCTGGCGGCCTTGGCGGTGCTGGTTTCCGGCATCATGTATCTCAACCAGTTCCGCGATGGGCTGATCGACGCCAAGATCGAAAGCCTGATGACCCAGGGCGAGATCATCGCCGGCGCCATCGCGGCCTCGGCGACGGTCGATACCAATTCGATCGCCATCGATCCGGAAAAGCTGCTCGAGCTGCAGGCCGGGCAAAGCATCACCCCTTCCCCCGATTCGCCTGACAATTGGGAGTTCCCGATCAATCCGGAGCGGGTGGCGCCGCTCTTGCGGCGGCTGATCTCGCCAACCAGCACGCGCGCCCGCATCTATGACCGCGATACCAATCTGCTGCTCGATTCGAGCCGCCTCTACTCCTATTCGCGTGGGCAGGTGTTGCGCTACGATCTTCCGCCGCTCGAAGCCGACGAGCCTGGGCTTTTCGAACGCTTCAGCAACTGGTTCTGGCATTTCTTCCAGACAGGCGATTTGCCGCTCGACCAGGAGCAGCCGGGCGGTAGCGGCTCGGCCTTTCCGGAGGTTGTCAAGGCTTTGACCGGCTCTCCCGCCACGGCGCAGCGCCGCAACGAGCAGGGCGAATTGGTCGTGTCGGTCGCTGTTCCCGTTCAGCGCTTCCGGGCGGTTCTTGGTGTGCTGCTGCTCTCGACCGAGGGCGGCGACATCGACAAAATCGTGCAGGGCGAACGCCAGGCCATTTTCCGTGTGTTCGCGGTCGTATCCGTGGTCATGGTGATCCTGTCGCTGTTCCTGGCCTCGACGATCGCCAATCCGCTGCGCCGGTTGTCGGCCGCGGCTGACCGCGTTCGCTACGGCGTCAAGAAGCGCGTCGAAATACCGGATTTCTCCGACCGGCAGGATGAGGTCGGCCATCTCTCCACCTCGATCCGCGACATGACCAATGCGCTTTATGCCCGCATCGACGCTATCGAGAATTTCGCCGCCGATGTCAGCCATGAGCTGAAGAACCCGCTGACCTCGCTTAGAAGCGCGGTCGAGACGTTACCGCTCGCCAAGACGGAGGAGTCGCGCAACCGCCTGCTTGATATCATCCAGCATGATGTGCGACGCCTCGACCGGCTCATCACCGATATTTCCGACGCTTCGCGTCTTGATGCGGAGTTGGCGCGCGAGCATTCGGAAGGCGTCGATCTCAAAGCGCTCCTCACCAATCTGGTTTCGGCAGCGCAGGAGGTGCGGCGCAACAAATCCGGGACGAAGGTCGAACTGAAGGTCGGCAAGCTTCCGCCGGGGCGCAAGGGCTTTTTCGTTTCCGGACACGATTTGCGGCTTAGCCAGGTCGTCTCGAATCTCGTCGAGAATGCACGCTCCTTCGTGCCGGAGGATATGGGCAAGATCACCGTGTCCCTCAATTATTCCGGCAATCGGATTCACATCATTGTCGAGGACAACGGTCCGGGCATCAGTGCGGAGAACATCGAGCGCATTTTCGAACGCTTCTATACGGACAGGCCTTCAGCGGAAGCCTTCGGCCAGAATTCCGGTCTTGGCCTCTCCATCAGCCGCCAGATCGTCGAGGCGCATGGTGGCACGCTGACGGCGGAAAATACGGTCGATCCGGCCTCCCCTGAAAATTACCTCGGCGCGCGCTTCATCGTTGATCTCCCGGCCGAGGCGTGATGGCTGACGGTGTCGGCGAGAATGTTCATGCAACATCGCTTCTGGTCGCCGATCGCGGCGTTTTGATCACCGGCGCTTCGGGCGCCGGAAAATCGGCGCTGGCGCTTGCGCTGATCACGGCGCAGCGGGCGACTGGCCGCTTTGCCGCGCTCGTTTCGGACGACCGCACCATCCTGCGCGCGGTAAACGGCCGGCTTTTGGCATCTGCGCCGCGGACGCTCGCAGGCGGCATCGAGGTGCGCGGCGCGGGATTGTTCGCCATGGCTCACGAAAAGGCCGCCATCATCCATCTCCTGGTCGATCTCGTTCCTGCCGAAGCGGCGATGCGCTATCCCGATGGCGCTGAACGGACCCTCTGCGGGATAACACGTCCCCTGCTCGTGCTGCCATCCCTGGCCTTCGGACAGAGCGAATCGCTTACCTGCCGCGCTGTCGAAGCGGCACTTTTCATGCCGCCATGGCCGTCAGAGGCTATCTGAACCCGCCCAAAAACCACTTGAAGCACGCGGATACCGGCAAAGCCATGGAGAATCGGGCCCCTGTGTTGCTGCGCTGCGGCATATCGGCTAAATCAAGGCAAGCGGGAGATTTTTAACTTGATATCGCATTTTCGGCTGCCAAGATGTGCAACCTGCCGGGGATGGGTGTTGTTGGGTGGCCACAGGCGCTTGCGGGGTTTTGAATATTTCATGTCGGTGCAGGCGCATGACGGGAGCAGTTTGAGAATGATCGGACTCGTGCTTGTGACGCACGGAAGGCTGGCCGAAGAGTTTTATCATGCAGTCGAGCATGTTGTCGGCCCCCAGGAGAATTTCGAAACCGTTTGCATCGGCGCGGAAGACGACATGGAACAGCGTCGCCGCGATATCGTGGATGCCATAGGACGCGCCGATCAGGGGCAGGGTGTCATCATCCTGACCGATATGTTCGGCGGAACCCCCTCCAATCTGGCGATCTCGGTGATGAAGCCTGGAAAGGTCGAGGTGATTGCCGGCGTCAATCTCCCCATGCTGATCAAGCTTTCCAGCGTCCGCGTGGCCGGCGAGATGCAGACGGCCCTGCGCGAGGCGCAGGAAGCGGGCCGCAAATACATCAATGTCGCAAGCCAGGTTCTGACGGGGAAATAGCAAGCCGATGCATATCGCCAATCTTGCGACCGGAACCTATGACGATGCGGCAGCGCTCAGGCGATCTTTCGAGATATTGAACAAACGCGGTCTGCACGCACGCGCATCGGCGAAATTCGTTCAGCTCGTCGACAGTTTCGATGCACATGTCAGGGTCGAAAAGGACGGTGTGGTTGTCGGTGGCACGTCCATCATGGGGCTGATGATGCTCGCCGCCTCGCCCGGTTGCTGCATCGACGTCAGCGCATCAGGTGTCCAGGCGAAAGAGGTTCTGGATGCGCTGCAGGAACTGATCGAAAACAAGTTCGGCGAAGACGCCTGATCTCCCGCCTGACCGCCCGCGAATGTCGCGCATCCAATTCATATGCACGCATAAAGATTTCTTTATGTCCCATTGTGCGTTTCTCCCCGATCTGCTACGCAACAGCAAAATCAAGGCCGATAATCGTGGTGGCGCATAAGCGCCGTCCGACCGGCGCCGATCTGTTGAATCGCCTGTTGAACTGTTCGAATTGGAGCACGAGATGACCACCAAACACGATTTTGTCGTCAAGGACATGAGCCTTGCCGATTGGGGCCGCAAGGAAATCGAGATTGCCGAAACCGAAATGCCGGGCCTGATGGCCTCGCGCGAGGAATTCGGCACGTCGAAGCCACTCAAGGGAGCGCGCATCTCGGGCTCGCTACACATGACCATTCAGACCGCCGTGCTGATCGAGACGCTGCAGGCGCTGGGTGCGGAGGTGCGCTGGGCATCCTGCAATATCTTCTCGACGCAGGACCACGCGGCGGCTGCGATTGCCGCCGCCGGCACGCCGGTTTTCGCCATCAAAGGCGAGACGCTCGAGGAATACTGGACCTATACCGACCAGATCTTCCAATGGCCGGATGGCCAGCCTTCCAACATGATCCTCGATGATGGCGGTGACGCCACCATGTACATCCTGATCGGCGCGCGCGCCGAAGCGGGCGAGGACGTGCTCTCCAATCCGGGCAACGAGGAGGAGGAAATTCTCTTCGCGCAGATCAAGAAGCGCATGGCCGAGACGCCCGGCTTTTTCACCAAGCAGCGTGACGCGATCAAGGGCGTGACGGAGGAAACCACCACCGGCGTCAACCGTCTCTACCAGTTGCAGAAGAAGGGCCTGCTGCCCTTCCCGGCGATCAACGTCAATGACAGCGTCACCAAGTCGAAATTCGACAACAAATATGGCTGTAAGGAATCATTGGTCGATGGCATCCGCCGTGGCACCGATGTGATGATGGCCGGCAAGGTCGCCGTCGTCTGCGGCTATGGCGATGTCGGCAAGGGTTCGGCCCAGTCGCTGCTGGGCGCCGGCGCCCGCGTCAAGGTCACGGAAGTCGATCCGATCTGCGCGCTGCAGGCCGCCATGGATGGCTTCGAAGTGGTCACGCTCGACGATGTCGCGCCGACCGCCGATATCATCATCACCACGACCGGCAACAAGGACGTCATCACGCTTGAGCATATGCGCAAGTTCAAGGATATGGCGATCGTCGGCAATATCGGCCATTTCGACAATGAGATTCAGGTCGCGGCGCTCCGCAATCTGAAATGGACCAATGTCAAGCCGCAGGTCGATCTGATCGAGTTCGCGGACGGCAAGCGTCTCATTCTGCTTTCCGAGGGACGCCTGCTCAATCTCGGCAATGCTACCGGCCATCCGAGCTTTGTCATGTCCGCCTCATTCACCAATCAGGTGCTGGCGCAGATCGAGCTTTATACCCGCCGCGAGAACTACAAGAACGAGGTCTATGTCCTGCCGAAGCACCTCGACGAGAAGGTCGCGCGCCTGCATCTGGCCAAGCTCGGCGCCAAACTGACCGTGCTTTCCGACGATCAGGCGTCCTATATCGGCGTCACTCCACAGGGCCCATACAAGCCTGAGCACTACAGATATTAACCACGTTTTAAATATCTACAACATATTGATGTCGGGTGGTTGACAAGCCGCCCGGCATTTATTTTTGCCCCGTGCCCGCTTCACGGCGATTCGCCATGAGAGTATTTTGAAGTGATTCGAGGGATCGGCGGCACTGATGAACGTGTCAGCGGATGGGGATGATTCTGCAACGCCGTACGTTCAAAAGGACGCACGTAGGGTCGTTGTTGATCATTGGATCTGCGCATCGCGCTTCCGAAAGCCGCAACTGGTTTTCGGGCCGATACGCTGGTGTAAGTCAGAGCCGTCTTGGCTGGAACAAGGCGGCGGAGAGGACAGGACATGCCAGACGATTGCCCTTCACGGGGCGTTTGGAATCATATTTCCGCGTTTGCGAGGACACGCGGAGCCCATCTGGTTTCCACGCATGGCAAGGCACTGCGGCGGCAGGCCTTGCGGACGAGCGTCGCCGCATCCGTCCTGTTGCCCGCCACCGCCGGATGGACGCAGACCGCCGAAGCATTCGGCAAGATCTCCACCCCTTTTGGCGCTTCGCTCGGGGCATTCGAAGTCATCCAATTCGCCATGTTCCTCGGCGCCATGGGCGCCGCCCTGCTTTCGGCTGGCTGGCTCATTCGCGACCGTGGCAAGATCGCCGGTGAAAATGCTGCGCTGCGGGCCAAATTCGCCGATTTGAGCCACGCCGCCCAGCGCAGCGAGGCGCTTCTCAATCTGAAGGACCAGCGGATCGTCGTCTGGGACGGAACCGATAGGAAACCCGAGGTGGTCGGCGCGCTGCCGGTGGAAAGCGGAGCGCCGCAGGATCGTGCCAATTTTCTTGCTTTCGGCCGTTGGCTGCGCGCCGGTTCGGTGACGGCGCTCGATCGTGCGGTCACCGCTCTGCGTGAGCGGGCACAATCCTTCGATCTCGTCGTTGAGACGGTGAACGGAACGCCGCTCGACGTGCAGGGCCGCACCTCAGGGAGCTATGCGATCACCCGCTTTGTCAGCCTTGAAGGCGTCCAGGCGGAACGGGCCGTTCTGAAGACGGAAAACCGCCAGCTTTCCGAAGCGATCGCCACATTGCGCGGGCTTCTCGACGCGCTTGATCTGACCGTGTGGACCCGCGATGCGCAGGGCCACCTCACCTGGGTCAACAAAGCTTACACCAGGGCTGTGGATGCGGCGGATGCCGCTGAAGTCATTGCGCAAGGGCATGAGCTTTTCGGCACCCAGGCGCGCCAGCGCATCGACCGCGAACGGGCGACCCAGGCCGGCTTCCACGACCGGCTTTCCACCGTGATCGGCGGTAACAGGCATATGTTCGAAGTAACGGATGTGGCAGGTAGCGCGGGCTCCGCCGGCGTTGCCGCCGATGTCAGCGAAATCGAGCAGGTGCGCGAGGAACTTCAGCGTACCGTGCGCAGCCATGCAGAGACACTCGACCAGCTCAATACCGCCGTCGCCATTTTCGATCCCGATATGAAGCTGCAGTTCTTCAACCAGGCTTTCGCCAAGCTCTGGACGCTCGATACGGCATTTCTCGAAACGCATCCGAGCAACGCCATGCTGCTCGATCGGCTGCGCAGCGACGGCAAACTGCCGGAACAGCCGGAATGGCGGCGCTGGAAGGATTCGGTGCTTTCGACCTATCGCGCCGTCGATCCGCAGGAGCATTGGTGGCATCTGCCCGACGGGCGCACCTTGCGCGTCGTTGCCAATCCGCATCCGAAGGGTGGCGTCACCTGGGTGTTCGAGAACCTGACGGAAAAATTCGACCTCGAAAGCCGTTATAATACGCTGATCAGGGTACAGGGCGAAACGCTCGACCATCTGGCGGAGGGCGTGGCGGTCTTCGGCTCGGACGGGCGCATCCGTCTTTCCAATTCGGCTTTCGCCTCGCTTTGGTCGCTGCCTGCCAATCTGACGGTCGAGGGAACGCATATCTCGGCGATCCGCACCATCTGCGAGACTGCTTCGGACCCTGTGCTATGGGAAAATTTCGTCGCCACGGTAACCGGCTTCGCCGACAAGCGCGAAGGCGAAGCAGGCCATCTGGAACTCGCGGCGGGCGTCATTTTGTCCTTCGCGCTGGTACCGCTGCCCAAGGGACAGACCATGATGACCTTCGTCGACGTGACCGACACGGTTCGCGTCGAACGTGCGCTGAAGGACAAGAACGAGGCGCTTGAGCTTGCCGATCAGCTCAAGAATGATTTCGTCCAGCACGTATCCTATGAACTTCGCTCACCGCTCACCAATATCATCGGCTTCACCGAACTCCTGCAGACGCCGGCCTTCGGCGAATTGAACGAGCGTCAGCGCGAATATCTCGATCATATCGGCACGTCGTCTTCGGTGCTGCTGACCATCGTCAACGATATTCTCGATCTCGCCACCGTCGATGCCGGCATCATGGAGCTGGACATCGACGATGTGCCGGTTACCGATACGGTTGCCGCTGCCGCCGATCGTGTCGGCGACCGCCTGCGCGAGCACAATATCTTCCTCAAGGTCGATCTCGCCCGCAACATCGGCTCTTTCCGGGGCGACGCCAACCGTGTCCGCCAGGTGCTGTTCAACCTGTTGAGCAATGCTGCGAATTATGCGCCCGAGGGATCGACGGTCCTGCTCACGGGCACGCGTGAAAATACAGAAATCGTCTTTTCCGTCCATGATGATGGACCGGGGATGCCGAAGGACGTGCTCGATACGGTGTTCAAGCGCTTCGAGCCGCGCAACAATGGCGGACGCCGTCGCGGTGCCGGCCTCGGCCTTTCCATCGTCAAGAGTTTCGTCGAGCTGCATGGCGGTTCGGTCGAGATCGATACGGCGGCAAACAGGGGCACCACCGTCATCTGCCGCTTTCCCGTCGAAGCCCGGACCTTCCGCGCCGCGGCCGAGTAAGGCAACCGTAGCCGCATGAGCACTTCAAAAATTTCGCTGGCTAACGAAGATGAGGCAATCAGGTTCGGTGAAGATTTCGCGCTGGCCCTGGCCAAAGGTGATCTGGTCGCATTTTCAGGCGATTTGGGTGCTGGAAAGTCCACTTTGGCGCGCGCGATCATTCGTACGCTGGCTAATGATAGCGCACTCGACGTGCCGAGTCCGACCTTCACCCTGGTCCAATCCTATCCCGATCTGCGCCTGCCCGTCGCCCATGCCGATCTCTACCGCCTGTCATCGGGCGCCGAACTGGACGAGCTCGGCCTCGACGAGGCGCTGGAGGAGGGCGTCGTGTTGGTCGAATGGCCCGAGCAGGCGCAAGGCACTCTCCCGGCGTCGGCTTTCGCGGTGAAGCTCTATCATGAAGGGGAGGGGCGCAAGCTTGTCATCGAGGCTGATGGTGAGCCGCAAAGGCGATTGGCACGGTCGCTGGCAATCCGACGCTTCCTCGACCGCAGCGGGCGAAAGGACGCCGCGCGCCGCTATTTCCTCGGTGATGCCTCGCCGCGCGGCTACGAGACCGTCACCGGAGCGCATGGCATCGAAATGCTGATGAACGCGCCGCCGATGCCTTACGACCCGCCGGTCAAGAACGGCAGGCCCTATCGCCAGATCGCGCATCTGGCCGAAAACGTCTTCGCCTTCGTCGGCATGGACCGGCTGTTGCGGGCGAAAGGTTTCCATGCGCCCGAGATATTGGCCGAAGATCTCGATAACGGTCTTCTGCTGATCGAGCATATGGGAAGCAATGGCGTGCTCGACGCCGAGGGCCGGCCGATCGCCGAGCGCTATGAGGCCTGCGCGCGGCTCCTTGCGCATGTCCACCAGGCGGAATGGCCGCGGCAGACGCCGGTTGCGGAGGCGATCGTCCACACCATTCCCGATTTCGACCGCGACGCGATGATGATCGAGGTGGAGCTGCTGAGCGCATGGTATGCGCCGCGAATGACGGGAAGGCCGCTCGACGATGCCGGGAAAACCTCTTTCGAAGCGGCGTGGGATGAAGTGTTCGCGCATCTCGACGGTGCGGAAAAAAGCCTGACCTTAAGGGATTTCCATTCGCCCAATATCATCTGGCGCGATACCGCTGAGGGCTTCGACCGGATCGGCCTGATCGATTTTCAGGACGCGATGATCGGTCCCGCCGCCTATGATCTGGCTTCCTTGGCGCAGGATGCGCGGGTGGCGATCGAGCCCGAGCTGGAAGCCCGACTTTTCCAGGCCTATTGCGATGAGCGGCGGAAACTCGGCGGCACTTTCGATGAGGAAGAATTCCGTGCCGCCTATTCGATCATGTCGGCGCAGCGTAATTCCAAGATCCTCGGCATCTTCGTCCGGCTCGATCAACGCGACGGCAAGCCATATTATCTGAAGCACCTGCCGCGCATTCGCGCCTATCTCCAGCGTTCGCTCACCCATCCGGTGCTCGCCCCCGTGCGGATGTGGTATGAGGAAAACGGTCTGCTGCGCGACCCCGAATCAGGGCGCGGCTAAACAATATTGACGAGGTGAACATGACGGCTGGCACATCCATTCCGCAGGCAGCGATGGTTCTGGCGGCGGGGCTGGGCAAGCGTATGCGGCCGATCACCGACACCATTCCAAAGCCGCTCATTCCCGTGGCGGGCAAGCCGCTGATCGATTGGGGGTTGGACGCATTGACGGCTGCCGGTGTGCGGAAAGCAGTGGTCAATGTGCACTATCTCGCCGATCAGATGGAAGCGCATCTGAAAAACCGGAGTCAGCCGCAAATTGTCATTTCCGACGAACGCGGACAATTGCTGGATTCGGCGGGCGGTATCGTCAGGGCCTTGCCGCATCTGGGGTCAGAGCCGTTTCTCATTATCAATGCCGATACGTTCTGGATCGATGGCGCGACTTCCAATCTGCGTCGTCTCGCCGCCCGATGGGATGAAAGCCGCATGGATATTCTGCTCATGGTGGCAGCGCTATTCCAGGTCTCCGGCTATGGCGGGCACGGCGACTTCGTTATGGTGCAAGACGGACGGCTCATGCGCCTCAGCGACATCGCCGGTTTTGATTTGAGCGATGCCGCCAGCTTGCCCTTCATTTATGCCGGTGCCGCGATTGTCCACCCCAGGATTTTCGCGAACGCTACAGGCGGCCCGGAATCGCTCAACCGCTATTTCGACCGCGCCATTGCGGAAAACCGCCTGCATGGCATGCAGATGGATGGCCTCTGGCTCACCGTCGGCACGCCGGATGCTATTCGTGAAGCGGAGGCCGTGCTTGCGGCAAAGGTGTGATGGCAAAACGGTCGCCCCGCCTGTTCTCGATCGCACCGGGGGCGCCATTCCTGCCGACGCTTGTCCGCGCGCTCCTTGACGGGACGCTGATCCCAAATTTTCCGGGAAAGACCGATGACCCGCTGGCGCTGTCGTCTGCCACTATCTATGTACCGACGCGCCGCGCCGCCCGCACTTTGCGCTCGCTGCTGGTCGAAATGAATCCGGCTAAATCAGCGATCCTGCCGACGATCCGCCCGCTCGGCGATGTCGACGAGGATGCGGCGATCTTCGATGCCGACCCCAGAGGTTTTCTCGACCTTGCGCCAGCGATCGGCGGCGCGGAACGGCTGCTGCTTCTGGCGCGGCTGGTGTGTCCTTGGCGGGAAAGTTTGCCGGCTCATGTTCGTGCGCTTTTCGGCAATGAGGATGTGGCGGTTCCCGCCACCACCGCCGATGCCATATGGCTTGCCCGCGATCTGGCCGATCTGATGGACCAGGTCGAGACGGAGGGCGCAAGCTGGACGGAACTCGCCGCGATCACCCCCGACGAACTCGCCGACTGGTGGCGCGTGACGCTCGGCTTCCTCGATATCGTCACCCGCCTCTGGCCGGAGATTCTCACGGAGCGGCAGCGCTCCAATCCTTCCGCCCATCGCAACCGGCTGATCGCGCTCGAAGCGGAGCGATTGCGCTGCCATCCGCCCGCGGGTCCTGTCATTGCCGCCGGCTCGACCGGCTCCATTCCGGCGACGGCGGAGCTCATCTCGGTCATCGCCGGTCTGCCCAACGGGGCGGTGGTGCTGCCGGGCCTCGACCGCGATCTCGATGCGGCCGCCTGGAACATATTGAATGAGGTCGAAGCCAATCCCTCGACCTTTGGCCACCCGCAATTCGGCCTGCGTAAGCTGATTGCCCATGTCGGCGGCCTGCGCGGAGATGTCGTGCATCTGGGCATGCCGGCAGAAAAACGGATGCGGGAGCGCATCGTCAGCGAAGCGCTACGCCCCGCCGAGACGACCGACGCCTGGGGCAGCCTGACGCTCGATCCGGCACAACGCACCAGCGCAATGCGCGATCTCGCGCTGATCGAGGCGGCAAACGAGCGCGAGGAGGCGCTGGCCGTCGCCGTGGCGCTGCGCCATGCGATCGAGCAGCCGGACCGTACGGCGGCGCTGGTGACGGCGGACCGCGATCTCGCCCGGCGCGTTTCGGCGGAGCTTGCCCGGTTCGATATCGAGGCGGATGATTCCGGCGGCCGCGCGCTGCGCGATACCGAGCCGGCGACGCTGTTCCGCTTGGCTCTCGAGACGGTTTTCAATCCCGGCGATCCCGTCGCGCTGCTGGCATTGGCGAAACACCCGCTGGTCAGCGTCGGCAAGGAGAGGGCGCAAATCCGCAGTGCGGCGGAAACGCTGGAGCTTGTCGCCTTTCGCGGCGGGACAGGCAGGGCTTCTGTTGCCGATCTGCCCGCATTCTTCGACCGACGGGTCGAGGAAAGCGCTGCCCTGCATTATCGCCCCGCCTGGCATGAGACTGTCAGCGCGCCAATGATCGCCGAAGCCCGCGCGCTCTGCGTGGCGCTGTCTGAGGCCGTCGCACCGCTAGGTCGTTTGGCAGGGACCGACGGACAAGTCGACATGGCGACAATCATTCGTGCCAGCGTCGAGGCACTGGAAAACCTGGCGCGCGACGAAAAAGGCGCTGTTGCATCGCTCTATCAAGGCGAGGCGGGCGAGAAGCTCGCTTCCTTCCTGCGCAATCTGGTGGCGGCGGAGTCCGGCCTCGATTTCGATATCAGGGAATGGCCTGCCATCGCCGATGCGCTGATCTCGGGCGAGACGGTCAAGCCGCGTCCGGGCGGCCATCCGCGCCTGTTCATCTGGGGTGCGCTGGAAGCTCGTCTCCAGACGGTCGATACCATCGTCATCGGCGGGCTGAACGAGGGCACATGGCCGGGCAAGACCCGCAACGATCCCTTCATGTCGCGCCCGATGAAGGCGGCCATCGCGCTGGAGCCGCCGGAGCGGCGCACCGGCCTTGCCGCGCATGATTTCCAGATGGCGCTCGGCATGGATCGCGTCGTGCTGTCGCGTGCTCAGCGCTCCGCCAATGCGCCGACCGTGCCGTCGCGCTGGCTGCAGCGGCTGGAAACGGTGCTCGGCCAAGACGAGACCAATGCGATGCGGGGCAGGGGAGTGCGCTATCTCCACTGGGCGCGCGAGCTGGATGCCGCGCCCGACGTGCCCTTCGTCAAACGGCCGGAGCCCGCGCCGCCACTTTCCGCCAGACCGAAGCATTTCTCGGTGACGGAAATCGAAACGCTCAGGCGCGATCCCTACGCCATCTTCGCCAAGAAGATTTTGCGGCTGCGCCCGCTCGAACCGCTGATCCGCGATCCGGCAGCGGCCGAGCGCGGCACGCTGTTCCACGATATTCTCGGCGCCTTCACGCAAGCCGGGATTGATCCCAACGGGCAGGACGCCCAAGCCGCGTTGTTCGACATGGCAAGGCGCTTCTTTGCCGCCGCCGCCCTGCCGGCCGAGATCGAGGCGGTCTGGTGGCCGCGCTTTGCAGCACTTGTACCGGAATTCCTGCGATGGGAGCAGGATCGTGCCCATGCGGTGGCTGAACGCCATGCCGAAATCGCCTCGCGGGCGCTGGAGGTGGATGGCCGGGGCGTCACCCTTTCGGGCCGCGCCGACCGAATCGATCTGATGCGCAATCACACAGCCGAGATCATCGATTACAAGACCGGCTCCACCCCGTCGCGACGCCAGGCGCATGTCCTGCTTTCGCCGCAACTGGCGCTGGAAGCAGCCCTTCTGGCGCGCGGCGCCTTCCGCGAGACGGGGGAGGTTCCGGCATCGGACCTCCTCTATGTGCGCCTGCGCGGCAATGGCGCGGTCGAACCGGAATCGATCCTGACGCTCGGCGGCAAGGCCAAAAGCGAAAAGACCGCGCCTGAGATCGGCGAGGAAGCATGGCGGCGCTTAAGCGAGCTGCTTGGCGAATATGCCGAGCCTGAAAAGGGCTATCTCTCCCGCGCGCTGCCGTTCCGCGAGACCGATCTGACCGGCGATTACGATCATCTCGCCCGGGTGCTCGAATGGTCGGCGGGCGGCGGCAATGACAACGGGGGGGGCGGCGAATGAAGAAGCTTCCGCCTATTCCGCAGGAAACGCTTGCCGCCCAGGCGCGCGCCGCCAATCCGCACGATTCCGTCTGGGTTTCGGCCAATGCCGGCTCGGGCAAGACCCATGTTCTGACCGAGCGCGTCATCCGCCTGCTTCTCGAAGGCGCCGATCCGTCGAAGATCCTTTGCCTGACCTATACCAAGGCGGCGGCGGCGGTCATGCAGAACCGCGTCTTCAAACGCCTTTCCGAATGGGCGATCCTGTCCGATGCGGCGCTTACCGAAAAGCTCGTCCAGATCGAGGGTCGGCAACCGGGTAGCGCGCGTCTTGCGGCCGCGCGCCGGCTTTTCGCGCGCGCGCTGGAGACGCCGGGCGGCCTCAAGATCCAGACTATCCACGCCTTTTGCGAGGCGATCCTGCACCAGTTTCCGCTCGAGGCGAATATCGCTGGCCATTTCGAGCTGATGGACGATCTGATGCAGGTGGCGCTGGTAGGAGAGGCGAGGCGGCAACTGCTGGAGAGGGCCCGTACTCCCCACCCGTCATTCTCGGGCTTGTCCCGAGAATCTGCAACGCAGGAAAGAAAAGCGACTACCGTCCTGACAGATCAGATCGCCGCAGATGCTCGGGACAAGCCCGAGAATGACGGCCCGAGGATTTCGAATGACGGCCAGAGGGAACTCGCCAGGGCCTTTGCCGATGTGCTGAGCGCTGCCGGTGAAATGGGCTTGCAAACGCTGCTCGACGAAGCAATCAACCGCCGCCATGCCCTCCAGCATTTCATCCGCGAAGTCGGCGGCAATGAAATCCGCCAGCCCCTGTTCTATGCCGCCTTCGGCTTTACCGGCGATGAGCGGGAGGAGGATATTCTGGGGAGGGTCTGGCCGATGCCGGAATTTTCCGATGTCGTGCTCGATAGAATCCTCGCCATCCCGAAAGGCGCTTCGCGCGCCCAGGATTTCGCCCTGCAATTGCGCCAGATGAAGAAGGCTTCGACGACGATCGACCGGGAGGAAATCCTGCGCCTTGCCTTCCTGAAATCGACGGGCGAGCCGAAGGCGGGCAGCTATGTCGCCTCGAAACCGGTGACGGCAATCCTGCCGGATTTCGAGGAAATTTTTGATCGCGTGGCGGCACGCGTTCATGAAGCGCTCGACCGGTTGAAGCAGTTGCGCCTTATCCGGCTCAATCTCTCCGCCTTCGTGCTGATCGATGATCTCCTGACGCGCTATCAGGCGATGAAGCGCAGCCGCGGCCTTCTCGATTTCGACGATCTCATCACGCGCACCGTCTCGCTTCTCGCGCGTGAAGGGGCAGGCCATTGGGTGCAATACAAGCTCGACCGCGGCATCGATCATATTCTGGTCGATGAGGCGCAGGATACGAGCCCGGATCAGTGGCAGGTCGTTCGCATGCTGTCGGCGGAGTTCTTCTCCGGATCCGGCCAGCGCGACGTCAGGCGCACGCTCTTCGCGGTGGGCGACGAGAAGCAGTCGATCTACTCCTTTCAAGGCGCGGTGCCGGAGGATTTCGCCGCCTCGGGCAAGGCGGTGGCGCAAAAGGCGCGTGCGGCGGAACTGACCTTCGAGGGCGTCAACCTCAACTTCTCCTTCCGCTCCACTCCCGATGTGCTTTCCGCCGTCGATCTCGTCTTCGAGCGACCGGAAGCCTATCGCGGCCTTGGCCTTGAGCCGGGACCGACGCAGCATGATGCGATCCGTCGCGACGCGCCGGGGGAGGTCGAGATATGGGATATGCTGACGCCGCAGGCCGTCGAGGAGCCGGAAGACTGGCGCTTGGCCGTAGATCATCTTGCTGCCCCCGCCGTCAGGCTTGCCAAGCAGATCGCCGCGACCATCCGGCACTGGATCGACAAGGGCGAGATCATCCCAGGCCAGCGGCGCAAGCTCGAGCCGCGCGATATCATGGTTCTGGTCAGGAAGCGCGATCAGTTCATGCCCGCTTTGTCGCGAGAGCTGAAACAATGCGGCGTGCCGGTTGCAGGCGCCGACCGGCTGAAACTCACCGACCATATCGCCGTCAAGGATCTCATGGCGCTCGGCCGCTTCGTGCTTCAGCCCTCCGATGATTTGTCGCTGGCAGCGCTTTTGAAGAGCCCGCTTTTCGGCTGGGATGACGACGGGCTGTTCGCGCTCGCCCATTCACGTCCCGGGTCGCAGACGCTGTTCGAACGCATGGGGCACGAAGCGCGCAATGATCCGGCGCTTGTCGCAACGCACGAAACCTTGCGGCGCTGGCGGGCCCAGGCCGATACCATGCCTGTATTCGAATTCTATGCCCGCATTCTCGGTGCCGATGGCGCGCGGCGTAAGCTTCTGGCGCGGCTCGGCCCCGAAGCCGGCGATGTCGTCGACGAATTCCAGAATTATGCGCTGGCCACTGAGCGGACCGGCCTGCCTGGCCTTCAGGCCTTTCTCGAAACGCTCGATGCGGCGACGCCCGAGATCAAGCGCGAGCTCGACCAGAACCGCGACGAGATCCGCATCATGACCGTCCATGCCGCCAAGGGCCTGGAAGCGCCGGTGGTCTTCCTCGTCGATCCGGGAAGCGCTGCATGGACGGCGAACCGCGCGCCGAAGCTCATTCCTTTCGACATGAAAGAACCGGAGGGCTGGGAGGGCAGGGGCTTCGTCTGGCAGCCCAATGGCGGATATGAAACCGCCTTCACCGCCGCCCGGATCGCTGAACTCAAGCGCCGTTCCGAGGAGGAATATCGCCGCCTGCTCTATGTCGGCATGACGCGGGCCGAGGACCGGCTGATCATCGCAGGCTATCGCGGCGTGCGCGACGGCGGCGAGACCTGGCATCGTCTGGTTGCCGATGCCCTGACGGAAAAATGCCAGTTGATCGATCATCCGGTCGAGGGTGTGGTGGCGCGGCGCTACCGCAAGACCGAGCCGGGCGAGATCGTGATCACGGCAAAGGATGAGGCTGCCGCGCCAGGGCCAGATCCCTTGCCGGATAATTACCGCCACGCCATGCTGTCCGAGCCGGGCCTGCCGCGCCCGCTCTCGCCATCGGGCGCGTCGGTGCTGATCGAAACCGGCGACGAAAGGCCGGTCGGACCGGGCTCGCCTGTGCTGGCTCCGGATGAGGCCGCGCCGGGCTTTGCGATCAGGCGCGGCACCGTCATCCACGCTCTGTTGCAGCGCCTGCCTGATCTGCCGGCGGAGGAAAGACGAGTGGTAGCGGAGCGTTATCTCGCGCACGCCGCCGGCGACTGGCCGGAAGCGGAACGGGAGAAGGCGCTTGCTTCGGTCTTCGCCGTGCTCGACGATCCGGCTTTTTCGCCGGTTTTCGCCAGGGGTTCACGCGCCGAAGTCGAGATCATGGGAACGCTGGCGCTGCGCGGCAAGGAGCATGCGGTTTCCGGCAAGATTGACCGCCTTGCGGTCGAAAATGGGCGAATCACCATCATCGACTACAAGACGAATCGCCCCGCCCCGCGCGATCTCGGCCACGTTCCGGACGCTTATATCGCGCAGCTTGCACTCTACCGTGCCCTGCTCCGGCCGCTCTATCCGGATCTGCCCGTCGAGGCGGCGCTGCTCTTCACCGAAGGGCCGCATATCGTGCCCATTCCCGCTGAGGCGATGGACAACGCCGTTGCCGCTCTTGAACGCCTCGCGCACTCGTGAGAAACAGAAGCTTGACGCGCGCGATAAGACTCACCACATGATGCGCAACATGTTCATCGAAAAGGAAAGCCTGATGGCAACCGTAAAGATCGACAACAGCAATTTTCAATCCGATGTGCTTCAGTCCAGTGAGCCTGTCGTGGTGGATTTCTGGGCGGAATGGTGCGGCCCTTGCAAGATGATCGCGCCTGCCCTCGAGGAAATCGCGTCGGAGATGGCTGGTCGGATCAAGATCGCCAAGATCAATATCGACGAGAACCCGGAACTCGCCGCCCAGTTCGGCGTGCGCTCGATCCCGACGCTTCTCATGTTCAAGGATGGTGAACTCGCCGCCAATATGGTCGGCGCCGCGCCGAAAAGCCGCCTGTCCGACTGGATCAAGACTTCGGTTGCGTAATTGCGCATTGCAGCGCCGTGCGTGCTTTAGGACGCACGATGCTGCAGTTGATTTTAAAAAGCCCAGTTTCATTCGACTGGGCTTTTTGTATTTCAGAGAGATTTTTGCTGGTTTTCAGCTCGGCGGCGTTCCGTTTTCCGCCAGAACGTCGCCTGCAAGATAGAGCGAACCGCCGATGAGGATGCGCGGCGGGATATCGTTGGGGTCCCAGGTGTCGCGCAGAAGCTTCAAGGCGTTCTCCACCGAATGGACCGGCTCGGCGGAAATGCCCGCCTCTTCCGCCGCCACGGCCAGGGCCTCATGGGAGATTCCTGCGTCGCTGGAGTGTATGGGCACGGTGAAGACATGCCGCGCCATGCCGGTGAAAGCTTTGAAATAGCCCACCGGATCCTTGGTGTTGATCATGCCCGTGATCAGGAACAGCGGTCGCGACGAGCGTTCTTCCAGCTCGGCGAAAGCCTCGGCGATGACGACGCCTGCCCCCGGATTATGCCCGCCATCGAGCCAGATTTCTGCATCAGGCACCGCCACATCGACGAGCCGCCCATGGGTGAGGCGCTGCATCCGCGCCGGCCAGTCCACCACGGTCATGGCTTTTTCGACGGCGCGATCGGGAATGGTGAAGCCGGCGACGCGTACCGCCTCGATTGCGGCGGCGGCATTGGAAAGCTGGTGGCGTCCGACAAGGCGCGGCAGCGGCAGATCGATCAGGCCGGTCTCGTCCTGATAGACCATGCGGCCATGTTCCTCATAGGCAAAATAGTCCTGCCCATAGATGGAAAGCGGACAGCCGAGCCGTTCGGCGGTTTCCATCATCACCATGCGCGCGGCATCATTTTCCTGAAAACCGATCACGACAGGGCAACCGCGCTTGATGATGCCCGCCTTCTCCGCCGCGATCAGCTCGATCCTGTCGCCCAGATAGGATTGATGGTCGAGCGAGACCGGCATGATCAGCGTGACCGCGGGTTCGGGAATGACATTGGTGGCGTCGTACCGGCCGCCGAGCCCCACTTCGAGGATCACCGCATCGGCGGGATGCTCGGAGAAGAGGACGAAGGTAACGGCGGTGAGGATTTCGAACACGGTGATCGGCCGGCCGGCATTGGCTTCCGCCACGCGCGACACAGCCTCGACCAGCACGTCGTCGCGCACCAGTTGGCCAGCCCCGGGTTCCCCGATGCGGTAGCGCTCATGCCAGCGCACCAGATGCGGCGAAGTATGGACATGCACGGTCAACCCGGCGCATTCGAGCAGCGCGCGCGCGAAGGCGCTAGCCGATCCCTTGCCGTTGGTCCCCGCCACATGGATGACGGGCGGCAGTTTCAGATGTGGATTGCCCAAAGCATCCAGAAGCCGCGCGATGCGGTCGAGCGACAGGTCGAATCCCCGGGGGTGCAGACCGAGAAGCCGCTCGATTTCCTGTTCGGCGGTTTTCAAAGCCATGATATCAGGCGGCGGCGCTGTCAGCCGTCAGATCCGGCGTGTTGTCTTGGACAGTCTCGGCCTCTTCCTCCGCCATTTCGGGTGCCGTCGCCGGCTGTTTCATCATCATCTTGAGAAGCCGCGCGACGGTCGCCTTCATCTCCAGACGCGAGACGACCATGTCGACCATGCCGTGCTCCATCAGATATTCGGCGGTCTGGAAGCGCTCGGGCAGCTTTTCGCGGATTGTCTGCTCGATGACGCGCGCGCCGGCAAAGCCGATCATCGCGCCCGGCTCGGCGATATGCACGTCGCCCAGCATGGCATAGGAAGCCGAAACGCCGCCCGTGGTCGGATTGGTCAGGACGACGATATAGGGCAGGCCCGCTTCTTTGAGCATTTCCACCGCCACCGTCGTGCGGGGAAGCTGCATCAGCGACAGGATGCCCTCCTGCATCCGCGCGCCGCCGGAGGCCGAAAACAGCACCATGGGACGTTTCTGTTCGATGGCCGTCTCGAAGCCTTTGATGATCGCCTCGCCGGCCGCCATGCCGAGCGAGCCGCCCATGAAGCCGAATTCATGGATGGTGGCAACGATCGGCAGGTCCTCGATCGTGCCAAGGGCATTGATGATGGTGTCGTCGAGGCCGGTGCGCGCGCGATAATCCTTCAGACGGTCGATATAGCGCTTCTCATCGCGGAATTTCAGCGGATCGACGGGAACCTTGACGCCTTCCAGCACCTCATATTTGCCATCATCGAAGAAGAAACGCAGACGATCCTTGGCCGGAATCCGCATATGATGGCCGGAAGCGGGGATCACCCACTGATTGCTCTCCAGATCCTTGTGGAACACCATCTCGCCGGTCTCCGGATCCTTGATCCAGAGATTTTCCGGCATTTCGCGGCGGCCGAGCATCGAATTGATCTTGGGCCGGACGTAGTTCGTGATCCAGTTCATGATCTCGCTTCCGTTTTTCTAAAAGCAAGTCCAGGAAAAGTGTGAAGCGGTTTTCCGTCCGGACTTGCGTAAAATAAACTTAAGAGCGGGAACCGCTCTGATGAATTTAAGCGCTTATTCGGCCGCCGCAAGGCGCGCGGCGCGAATCCCGGTGGAAAGGCCGCGAACCATGGTCGCGACCGCCTCCGCCGGATCGGCGACGAGCGAGCCGTCGGGCCGGATCGTGTTGGCGACGGCGTTGACGATGGCCGTACCGACGACGACGCCGTCAGCCGAGGCGCCGATGATCTTCGCCTGCTCGGCGGTCTTGACCCCGAAGCCGACGCAGACGGGAAGTGCCGTATGCGCCTTGATGCGGCTCACCGCACCTGCCACTTTCGACGTATCGGGCAGCGCCGATCCGGTGATGCCGGTCATCGAAACGTAATAGACGAAGCCGGAGGTATTCTCGAGCACCTTGGGCAGGCGCTTCTCGTCTGTCGTCGGCGTCGCCAGCCGGATGAAGTTCATACCGGCCTTCAATGCTGGAATGCAGAGTTCCTCGTCCATCTCCGGCGGCAGGTCGACGATGATCAGGCCGTCGACACCGGCCTGCACCGCTTCTTCCAGAAAACGCTCGACGCCATGGATATAGATCGGATTGTAATAGCCCATCATCACCACAGGCGTGGTGTCGTCGCTCTCACGGAATTCCGCAGCCATGGCCAGTGTCTTGACCAATGTCTGTCCGCTTTTGAGCGCGCGCAGCCCTGCCGCCTGAATGGCCGGGCCATCGGCCATGGGATCGGAGAACGGCACGCCGAGTTCGATGATGTCGGCACCCGCCTCCGGCAGCGCCTTCATGATCCTCAGCGAGGTTTCGTAATCCGGATCGCCGGCCATGAAATAGGTGACGAGCGCCGGACGCCCCTCCTGCTTCAATGCGGCGAATTTCTTGTCGATACGTGTGGTCATACTGTGCCCCGTGGCATGGTGCGCGTCAGATAGTCGGTGATGGATTTTCCGGACATCGCCGTGTCCATCCATGCGCGCCGTTCAAAGTCGATGATTGCCAATTCCCAGACGCAGGCCATGAGCAGGGGTTCGGCCGGGATGAAGTCCGCATCGCCGCCGAGCTTCGATCGCCAGAGCATCTGTGTGGCGATGTCGCCCTCGATCCACCAGTGAAGAAGCAGCCAAAGCCCTTCCTGTCCTTGGTGGAGAATCGCAAACCCTGCACCGAGATGCCGGGTTTGCGCCAGCTTTCCGCCTGCTGCTTCAATCAGCGCGCGCGCCTTGTCGATCGCAGCTGGCGCGATCGGCTTTGCCGGATCGGCCTCGATAAGGCTGAGCTTGATGCTTGCCGGGCCGCAGTCCACAAGGCCGTCGAACCATGCGGCGCGCGGCTGATAGGCGGATATTTCGGGAACCGGTTGGCTCATGGTCGCAATCAAATCTCCATGCCGAGCATCTGCCCGACGGTGTGCACGTCCTTGTCGCCACGACCGGACAAATTGACGATCATGACCTGATCCTTGCCCATTTCAGGCGCAAGCTTGACGGCATAGGCGATGGCGTGGGCGGATTCGAGCGCCGGAATGATGCCCTCGACGCGCGTGGTGAGCTGGAAGGCGTCGAGCGCTTCCGTGTCGAGGATCGGCACATAGGAAACCCGGCCCGTATCGCGCAGCCAGGAATGCTCCGGGCCGACGCCGGGATAATCGAGTCCGGCCGAAATCGAATGGCCTTCGAGGATCTGGCCGTCTTCGTCCTGTAAAAGATAGGTGCGGTTGCCGTGCAGCACACCCGGACTTCCGGCATTCATCGAGGCACAATGCTCGTCACCGTCGAGGCCATGCCCGCCGGCTTCGACGCCGTAGATTTTCACGTCCTTGTCGTCGAGGAATGGATGGAAAAGGCCGATGGCATTGGAGCCGCCGCCGACAGCCGCGACAAGCGCATCGGGCAGGCGGCCTTCTTGTTCGAGGATCTGCTGGCGCGCTTCCGCGCCGATGACCGACTGGAAATCGCGGACGAGCTCGGGATAGGGATGCGGGCCCGCCGCTGTGCCGATCAGATAATAGGTATCCTCGACATTGGTGACCCAGTCGCGCAGCGCCTCGTTCATTGCGTCCTTCAGCGTGCCGTTTCCGGCGCTGACCGGCTTTACCTCGGCGCCGAGCAGCTTCATCCGGAAGACATTGGGCTTCTGCCGCTCCACGTCGGTCGCACCCATATAGACGACGCAGGGCAGGCCGAAGCGCGCGGCGACCGTGGCCGACGCCACGCCATGCTGGCCGGCGCCCGTCTCGGCGATGATGCGCGTCTTGCCCATGCGCTTGGCGAGCAGGATCTGGCCGAGGCAATTGTTGATCTTGTGGCTGCCGGTATGGTTCAGATCTTCGCGCTTGAAATAGATCTTCGCGCCGCCCAGATGCTTGGTCAGGCCCTCGGCGTAATAGAGCTTCGACGGCCGGCCGGCATAATGGGTCGAAAGATCCTGCAGCTCCGCCTTGAATTGCGGGTCGTTCTTGGCGGAATCATAGGCCTCCTGCAATTCGAGGATCAGCGGCATCAAGGTTTCGGCCACGAAACGTCCGCCGAATATGCCGAACATGCCCTCTTCGTCAGGACCCGTCTTGAATGAGTTTGGTTCAGCCGGCTTGTTCAACGTTCGCTCCATTATATCAAGGCCGATTTCAGCCCATTTCAGGCTGCGCCCGACATCGTGTTCGTTGCCGCGCGCACCGCCTGGAAGAATTCCCCTATCAGGCGCACATCCTTCTCGCCCGGTGCGATTTCCACGCCCGACGAGATATCGACCGCAGGCGCATTCGTTGCCTTGAGCGCCTCAGTGATATTGCCCGCATTCAGCCCACCCGAAAGCATGTAATCGACATCGCCGTCAAGCATTGCCAGCACGCGCCAATCGAAGGAAACGCCATTGCCGCCGGGCAGCTCCGAGCCCTTGGGCGGCTTCGCGTCGAAGAGTAGCCGGTCGGCGATGCCCTGATACGGCGTGATCGCGGCAAGGTCCGTCGCTTCTCGGATGGAGAAAGCTTTCATGACGGGCAGATGATAGCGCGCCTTGATATCGGCTGTCCGCTCGGGCGTCTCGTGCCCGTGCAGCTGGAGCATGTCGGGGCGCACCGCCTTGACGATCGCATCGAGCGTTGCATCATCGGCGTCGACCGTGACGGCGACGGCCTTTGCCCGGCCTTCCGCGGCCGTCCGCAGCCGGCCTGCGGTCTCGGGGTCGATATTGCGCGGGCTCTTGGTGAAGAAAATGAAGCCGATATGCGACGCGCCGCAGTTAAGCGCGGCAGCGATTGTATCAGGCGTTTTCAAGCCGCATATTTTGATATCGAGAGCCATGGTCTGCCACGTCGCATAATTTGCCCGAGGAGTCGAGCATTTCACGGGTAAACCTAGCCCGGATGTTCGTCAAAACCATGTTCAACGAGAAAATCATAGGCCGCCATTACCTCCGGCGGAATGTCCTGCGGGATCTGGAAACCTTTCGCCGGATATTCGAGAATGCGCTTGAGGTCGCCGACCATTTCGTGGACCAGTTTTTCGAACGGATAGGCGGCGGTCGGCTGCTCCTCGAAACCGGTTGGCGGCGCGCTGATCAGCGCCTCGACCTCTGGCCATTGCCTGGCGACGGTGGCAAGCACCCGGCGCTGCGTCTGCGGCTTGGTGACGATGATGACGCTCATGGCGCTGTCCCCCAGGAGACCATGCGTGAACCGGATATTCTCGCCGATATTCGTCGCTTCCGGCTCAATTCTGATCGCCGCGCGTGGCACACCTTCGGCAATCGCGGCATCAGCGAATGTTTCCGCCTCGCTTTTCTCATAAAGGCCTTCGGTCCAGTTGCCGGACTTGCCGGTAAAGACCAGAAGCGGCGAAAATCCGGCTTGAAACAATGATGCGGCGCGTTTTGCCACGCGCAGATCATAGCTGCCGAGGCCGATGATCGCATCGGCCGGCCGCAATTCGTCATGAACCAGATGGAAATTCCACAGCGTGCGCGCCGCGTCATGAATGGTGCCGTTCATGAGAAATCGATTGCCTGCAGGGCGCTGCCATTGCGCTTCAGCCAGGCTTTGCAACGGTCCGTGTCGGGGCATAGTTCCCGGCACAGCTTCCAGAATTCCGGGCCATGGTTCATTTCGATGAGATGCGCCACCTCATGCGCAACGAGATAGTTGATCACAGGGGGAGGCGCCATGGCGATGCGCCAGGAGAAGGAGAGTACGCCGTCGGTGGTACATGATCCCCAGCGGCTCTTGGTATCCTTGTAGCGGACCACTTTGGCGCGCCTGCCGACTGTCGCCGTGTGGCGGGCGACCAGCGCTTCCATCTCGTGCTTGGCCTCGCGCTTGAGAAAATCGGCGATGCGCCGCGACAGATGCAGCCTGTCGCCATAGATCACCAGCGTCGGCGCGCCGTCTTCGCCTGTTATCATCTCGGCCATGCCGCGTCCCGGCTCATGCACGATCAGATGCGGCACGCCGCGTATCGGGATCTTGATGCCCGGGCGCACCGTCGGACGATCCGGCAGCTTGGCGATGCGGGCTTCGATCCAGCCTTCATGGCGGGAAAGAAAGCGCTCGACTTCACGCGCAGGCAGCCCCGGCGGAATGGTGACGCGCAGGCCCTTGCCGCCCGCTTCGATGCGCAGCGTCAGCCGCGTCGCGCGTGGATTTTCGACCACCCGCAACGGCAAGGTGCGGCCCGCCACCTCATAGGCGCGGTCGCTCGTGACTTGAGGAGTCTTTTTCGGCGCGGCACGAAACAGGGACAGGACCATGGGAGGAACAATAAATGATTCGCGGAAGATTGTAGCTGGAGGGCAAAAACAGAGACGGCGCGGAATATTCCGCGCCGTCTCCAGTTTTAAATCAAATAAGGCGTCCGTTATTCGACATCGGTGACGTCGGAACCGGACTTGCGGGCAGGAGTCTTCTTGCCGGCGCTACGGCGTTCGGCCATGAAGCGGTCGAATTCCTCCTTGTCCTTGGCACGGCGCAGTTCGCTCGCATAGGCCTCGAAATCGGCACGGGCCTCATCGAGCTTGCGGCGCTCTTCGGCGAGTCGTTCCAGTTCCTTGCCGCGCCATTCGTCGAAGGCGGCATTGCCGGTCGAAGACGATGCACCGGAAAATGCTGTGCCGGCGGTGCCGCAGCTACGACGGAAACCTTTGAACATGCCGTCCGTCGCGTCATTCACGTCGCGCTTGAAGCCTTCGAGACGGTCGCCCCAGATGATGTAGGCGAGCATGGCGAGCCCGAGTGGCCAATAGACGACGAAGCCGAGGATCATCAGCGCGATGGTAGCCGGCGTCCAGGCCGGGCGGATCAATGCGGAAGTGTTCATTTCAACCCCGTTTGCAATCAAGAGCCGGCCCCTATTGGCCGCTTGAATATCGAATTGGTGAATGAATTATGGCTTTTCAAGAAGGGATTGTACGATTTCTGGTCGCGCTTATCAGGCCGATTGCTTCCGTTTCACGGTTGCTGCTGCTCTTTTGCCATGTTCGAGCGCCGCGACGGCGAGGCCGGCGACCAGTGCCCAGAAGGCGGAGCCGATACCGCCGACCGTGATGCCGGAGGCGGTGACGGCGAAAGTGACGATTGCCGCCAGCCGCTCGTCTTCAGTCTTCAGCGCCAGCACCATGGCGTTGATGAACGGGGCGATGAGCGCCAGCCCGGCGATCAGCACGATCAGCACGACCGGAAGCACGGCGAAGAGAGCCACAAGCGACGCACCGAAGATGGCGAAGATCAGATAGCACAGGCCATAGGCGGGGCCGGTCAGCCAGCGCCGCTTCGCATCGGGATGCGCGTCCGGTCCGGTGCAGAGCGCCGCCGATATCGCCGCCATATTGGTGGTATGCGCCCCGAAAGGCGCGATCAGAAGCGACAGGAGACCCGTCACCTGTAGGCAGGGGCCGGTCGGCGGCTCGTAGCCCGCCGCGCGCAGCACGGCGAAACCCGGCAGGTTCTGCGAGGCCATCGTGACGAGATAAAGCGGCAGCGCCAGGCCGATGATCGCGTTTGCGCGGAAAACCGGGCTGATCCAGGTCAGCGTCGAGAGTTCGGGTGCCGGGAGCTCCGGCACACGGCCCGCCGCGAGCGCGAAGATGATACCGGCAAAGAGCACCGTCAGCACGGCCATCGCCGGATTGAACAGCCGGATGATGAAGAACAGCGCCACCAGCGGCAGGACCAGCACCGGGTCGACCGGCAGCGTCTTCGCCGCGCCGATGACGAAGCTCATCAGGATGCCGGCCAGCATGCCCGACGCGACGGAGGCCGGAATGCGCGACACCAGCGTCGAGATCGGCTTGACCAGCCCTGTTATGATGATGGCGATCGCGGTGACGATGAATGCGCCGACAGCCTCCTGCATCGTGAATCCAACGCTCGCGCCGATCAGCGCCAGCCCCGGCGTCGACCATGCGGTGATGATCGGCATCCTGTAGCGCCAACTCAGCCAGACCGAGGACGCCGCCAGGGCAAGACAGAGTGCCGTGACCCAGCTCGCGGTTTCGGCCTGGGTCGCCCCCAGCGCCTGCGCCGCGGCGATGATGAGAGCCAATGTGCCGCCGAAGCCGACGAAGGCGGCAACGCTGGCGGAAGCGATCACGGAAAGGCGCATGATGTCAGTTTCCGGGTTGTGATGAAGCGATGCGCTCGCCGAGCGCTGAAACAGTCAGGGTGAGAAGCTCGAGATCCTGCGGTCGCGACAGGCGATGATCGCCGTCGCGCACCAGCGTCAGCGTCACATCGTCCATCGGCAGGTGCTCGACGAGCGTGAGCGCGTGGCGATAGGGCACATCGGCGTCTTCCATGCCCTGCAGGATGTGAACCGGGCAGCCGGTCTCGATGATGCCTTTCAGCACCAGGTTCCGGCGGCCATCCTCGATCAATGCCCGCGTATAGACATAAGGGTTGGGCGAATAGTCCGACGGCTTCTCGAAAGAGCCCTTTTCGGCGAGGTCACGCCGCTGGCCGTCGGTCATTTGCGGCTCGACCAGCGCAACGGTGAAATCCGGAGCCGGCGCGATCAGGACGATGCCGGCGGGCGCGTTGCCGGATCCGCGCAATTCCTGCGCCATGCGCAGCGCGATCCATGCCCCCATGGAGGAGCCGATCAATATCTGCGGACCCGAGGCAAAGCGGCGATAGACCGCGAGGCTTTCGTCCAGCCAGCGCGAGATGGTGCCGTCATTAAAATCACCGCCGGACTGGCCGTGGCCGGAATAATCGTGGCGCAGGCAGGCATGGCCCGTCTCCGCCGCCCATTGATCGAGATGCAACGCCTTGCCGCCCATCATGTCGGAACGGTAGCCGCCGAGCCAGACGATGCCGGGCGCCGTGTTCCCCGGACGATGCTGCACGGCGATCCTTACCCCGTTCACATCAAGGAAATCCGGTGCTGCAGCGTCCATCGATCGTCTCCTCTTCTTGCTGCGGATATGCTTTCCGCCCCTGTGCCTGCTTGTGCCATGCATTTGGCTGGCTTGAAAACCCTCGATCCGGCCTGATGGCGCGCTGCGGACTTGAAATGCCTAGTATAGTGACCGATATTTCACTTATCGCGGGCAAATGAGAGGTTTCGCTCGCGGGGGTGATTTCTCGTCAGAAAGATGCTATTGACATCCGCGCCTGCTTGGCGACATCTCCGCCGAGAGCGCGGTTATGTGTCAGGCATGACCATGTGGGATAAAGAATACCAAGTGAAACAGTTCAGGAGATAACGACCATTCGCCGACCGTTCAGAGCGGCGCCGGTCCAGAAAGACGGACCGCGCTCCAACCGAGATATCCGGGTTCCCCGGGTTCAGCTTATCGATGCCGAAGGTCAAAACCACGGCGACGTCACCATTCAGGAAGCCTTAGCGCTTGCCGAGGAGGCGGGGCTCGATCTCGTCGAGATCGTGCCGAACGCCGAGCCTCCGGTGTGCAAGATCGTCGATCTCGGCAAGCTGAAATACCAGAACCAGAAAAAAGCCGCCGAAGCGCGTAAGAAGCAGAAGACGGTCGAGATCAAGGAAATCAAGATGCGGCCGAACATCGACACCCATGATTATGAGGTGAAGATGAAGGCTGCCGGGCGCTTCTTCGAGGAAGGCGACAAGGTCAAGTTCACGCTGCGCTTCCGTGGCCGCGAAATGGCCCACCAGGAACTCGGCATGAAGCTCCTGGATCGCGTCAAGGAGGACACCGTGGAGATCGCCAAGGTCGAGGCCGAGCCGCGTCTCGAAGGCCGCCAGATGATGATGGTGCTTGCACCGCGTCAATAATCCGGCTGGCAGCATACCTTCCGAAAAGCCGCCCTTGGGCGGCTTTTTTGTTGCCTGTGGGAGATTTGGCGGTTTCGCCACAAATTGCCCATGAAGTGCGCCAAGAAGCGGCAATTATCAATTTTATCGGCGGGGAATTCCAGCATGCGCACATTGAGTGATATGGGCCGGTTCCAACAGCGCAGGCGCATCGTTATTGCCCTGCTGATCGGACTTATGGTTTTCGCGCTCCTGTTCGTGCGTGCGGTAGGGCAGGACAACGCGTTCCATGAATATGTGGAAGTATTCGGGCTTAGCTTCATCGTGCTCGCCATTGTCGGGCGTATGTGGTGCACACTTTATATAGGTGGGCGCAAGAGCGCCGAAATTGTCCGTTATGGCCCGTACTCCGTCAGCCGCAATCCGCTCTATGTCTTCAGTACGATTGGTGCGGCCGGCATCGGCGCGATGACCGGAAGCGTTACTATCACCCTGGGTTTCGCGGTGCTTTGCTATTTCGCCTTCTTGGTGGTGATCCGCGCCGAGGAAGGCTATCTGGAAAAGACCTTCGGCGAAAGCTACCGCACCTATCTGGCCGAAGTGCCCCGCTTCTTCCCGCGCTTTTCGCTGTTCTCGGACCGTGCCGAGCTGACGGTGAAGCCTGACAGAATCTACCGCACCCTTTTCGACGGCCTCGTATTCTTCATCGCCTATCCCTTCTTCGAGTTCGTCGAGTATCTTCAGGGAGTGCATATCCTGCCCGTTCTGCTGCGGCTTTATTGACAGCGCGGACGCGTTCATCCCTTGCATTTCTCCGGCTTTGTGCCTATAAGGCCGCGTTCGAACCGCCCGGCAGGGCATGCCGTGGCGGTTTCTTATGCTTTTCGGGCTTTGGTCGGCTCGGAACAGTAAAAACAAGAGGTGTGGAGTTCCGAAGGAACGACAGGGACCTCAAAAAAGGAGTAGCAAAATGCCCAAGATGAAGACCAAATCTTCTGCCAAGAAGCGGTTCAAGATCACCGCCACCGGCAAAGTCAAGGCCGCTGCCGCCGGCAAACGCCATGGCATGATCAAGCGCTCGAACAAGTTCATTCGCGATGCACGCGGCACGATGGTTCTCGCAGAACCCGATGCCAAGATCGTGAAGAAGTTCCTGCCGAACGGCCTTTGAGCCGAACCTAGATTTAAGGAGATCATATCATGGCACGCGTAAAACGGGGCGTAACGTCCCATGCCAAGCACAAGAAGGTTCTCAAGCAGGCCGAGGGTTTCCGTGGCCGCCGCAAGAACACCATCCGCGCCGCCAAGGCTGCTGTCGATCGCTCGAAGCAATATGCCTATCGCGACCGCAAGAATCGCAAGCGCTCTTTCCGCGCTTTGTGGATCCAGCGCATCAACGCCGCCGTGCGTGAGCATGGACTGACCTATGGCCGCTTCATCGATGGTCTTTCCAAGACCGGCATCGAAGTCGATCGCAAGGTTCTGTCGGATCTCGCGATCCACGAGCCGGAAGCATTCGGCGCGCTGGTCGTTGAGGCCAAGAAGGCGCTCGAATATCTGAAAGATACCACGCCGAACGCTTTTGAAGGCGCTGTCCATTAAGCCAGTCGCCTCTCCCAAAGCAAAATCGGTACTGTTTGGAGAACCCGCGCTGGCTTAAGGCTCGCGCGGGTTTTTCGCTTCTTACCCGCTAGAGGTTGTCAGAACTAACTTGAAACAGCATCCCCCTCTGGCCGTCATTCTCGGGCTTGTCCCGAGAATCTGCTGCGCTATCAGGACGGTAATTGCTTTTCTTTTTCTTGTCGGCAGATTCTCGGGACAAGCCCGAGAATGACGGCAGAACAAGGAGCTTTATCCTGCCAGCGTTTCAATTAAACCATGGCAACCTCTAAACTCACGGAACTTGACTCATGTCCGATATCGCTGAACTGGAACAGTCCCTTCTGGCTGAGATCGCCGCGGTGCAAGACGAGCAGGCCATCGAGGCCGTCAGGGTCGCGGCTCTTGGCAAGAAAGGTTCGATTTCGGAAAAACTGAAATCGCTCGGCAGCATGTCGCCGGAGGAGCGCCAAACGCAAGGACCGGCCATTAACGGGCTGAAAACCCGCGTCACCGAGGCGCTGGGCCTGCGCAAGGCGGAGTTGCGCGATGTGGCGATCACCGCCCGCCTCGAAACCGAGAAGGTCGACGTCACGCTGCCCGTGCGCGCATCGCCTGTGGAGCGGGGCCGTATCCACCCGATCAGCCAGGTTATCGACGAGATCACCGCGATCTTCGCCGACATGGGCTTCGCTATCGCCGAAGGTCCTGACATCGAGACGGATTATTACAATTTCACTGCGCTGAATTTCCCCGAAGGCCATCCGGCGCGCGAGATGCACGACACCTTCTTCTTCAACCCGGATGAAAAGGGCGAGCGCAAGCTTCTGCGCACCCACACCTCGCCGGTGCAAATTCACACCATGGAAACGCAAAAACCGCCGATCCGCATCGTCATTCCCGGCAAGACCTACCGCATGGATTCCGACGCGACCCATTCGCCGATGTTCCATCAGGTCGAGGGATTGGTGATCGACAAAACGGCCAATGTCGCCAACATGAAATGGGTGCTGGAGGAGTTCTGCAAGGCGTTCTTCGAGGTGCCGTCGCTGAAGATGCGCTTCCGCCCGTCCTTCTTCCCGTTTACCGAACCATCGATGGAAGTCGATATTCAGTGCGACCGCTCGGGAACCGAAGTCAGGTTCGGTGAAGGCGACGACTGGATGGAGATCCTCGGCTGCGGCATGGTGCACCCCAATGTGCTGCGCTTTTGTGGCCTCGATCCGGATGAATATCAAGGCTTCGCCTGGGGCATGGGAATCGACCGCATCGCCATGCTGAAATACGGCATGCCTGATCTGCGCGCCTTCTTCGACGCCGATGTCCGCTGGCTGCAACACTACGGCTTCCGCCCACTCGACATGCCGACGCTGTTCGGTGGGCTGAGCAGCTAATCGTTGAAATAAGGGGGCTAGTATGACGGCATTCATGGAAAAAACGGCAAAGAGTTGCTTCTTCGTTGCCCCAATCGGTGTTCCGAAGTCTGATGTTCGTGACCGATCGGATAAAATACTGAGGTATTTGGTCCGACCAACAGTGGAAGAACTAGGATATTCCGTTCAGAGAGCAGACGAAATTGATGAGCCTGGCTTGATCACGTCTCAAATAATTCGCCGAGTAGTATCTGATGATCTCGTGATTGCAGATCTGACAGGTGGGAATCCCAATGTTTTTTATGAATTAGCTGTTCGCCATGCTTCTCAGAAGCCCTTCATTCAATTGATTGATTCAAAAGAAAAAATTCCGTTCGACATAGCAAACACGCGTACAATTCATGTCGATCACACTGATCTGATAAGTGTCGATGAAGCCAGAGAGGCTATGAAGAAGCAAATTAAAAAAGTCGAGAAATCAAAGCATCCTCTAGAAAATCCTCTTACCAGTTTGTTGCGTCTGAACATACCAGATGGCGAAAATATCACCATCGGTTCTGTATATGAGCGACTATCCGAGATGGAGGAGGCGATTAGACAGGATATATCCGATGTAGAACTTTTTCCAGATCACATAGAAGTGCCTGGGTACGAAAGGGAGTTCAGAGAGATATACGATATGCTTTACGACATAAGGCACCAGATAGCACTTACCAAGAAGTGAAAAAACCATGAAATTCACACTCTCCTGGCTCAAGGATCATCTCGATACCGACGCCCCGCTCGAACAGATCGTTGAGACGCTGACGATGATCGGCCTTGAGGTCGAAGCCGTCGATGACAAAGCGGCGCTGGAGCCCTTCAGGATCGCAAGAGTATTGACGGCGGAACGGCATCCGGATGCCGACAAGTTGCAGGTGCTCGCTGTCGATACCGGCGACGGCAAGCCCATTCAGGTGGTCTGCGGCGCGCCGAATGCCCGCGCGGGTCTGATCGGCGTTTTCGCGCCGCCCGGAGCCTATGTGCCGGGCCTCGATGTGACCCTATCGGTGGGCAAGATCAGGGGCGTCGAGAGTCATGGCATGATGTGCTCCGAACGCGAGCTTGAGATGTCGGATGAGCATAATGGCATCATCGACCTGCCCGCCGACGCGCCGGTCGGGACAAGCTTCGCCGCCTATGCCGGGCTTGACGATCCGGTCATCGAGATAAACCTGACGCCGAACCGCCCGGACGCGACCGGCGTCTACGGCATCGCCCGCGATCTCGCGGCAGCTGGTCTGGGCACGCTCAAGGACGGCACTGTCGCCCCGGTCAAGAGCGAGGGGCCAACGCCGGTCAAGCTGACGATCGAGACGCCGGATCTCTGCCCCGGCTTCGCGCTGCGCCTGGTCAGGGGCGTGAAGAACGGCCCGAGCCCGAAATGGCTGCAGCAGCGGCTCACGGCAATAGGCCTTCGCCCGATCAATGCGCTGGTCGATATCACCAATTACATCACCTTCGACCGGGGCCGTCCGCTGCATGTCTTCGACGCGGCCAAGGTCAAGGGCGATCTTGTGGTGCGCCGCGCGCGCGACGGCGAGACGGTGCTGGCGCTCGATGGGCGCGAATACAAGCTCAACGACCAGATTTGCGTCATCTCCGATGATAACGGTATCGAATCGATTGCCGGAATCATGGGGGCTGAGCATTCCGGCTGTGACGAAAACACCACCGATGTGCTGATCGAATCGGCGCTCTGGAATCCGGGCAACATCGCCCGTACCGGTCGCGAACTCGGCATCATCACCGATGCGCGCTATCGCTTCGAGCGCGGCGTCGATCCGGAATTCATGGTGTCGGGGCTGGAACTGGCAACCCATATGGTGCTCGATCTGTGCGGCGGCACGCCTACCGAGGCCAAAGTCGCGGGCTATGCCGGTCACGAACCCAAGCTGGTCACTTTCCCGGTTTCCGAGGTGAAACGCCTCACCGGCATCGAAGTGGCGAAAGCCGAAAGCCTCGATATCCTCAAGCGCCTCGGCTTCGCGCCGCAAGGCGATGGCGATATCGTGGATGTTCTGGTCCCGTCGTGGCGGCCCGATGTCGATGGCAAGGCCGATCTGGTCGAGGAAGTGATGCGCATTCACGGCGTCGACAACATCGCGCCGCAGCCTCTGCCGCGCCACGCTTCGGTCAACGGCAAGATCCTGACCGTGCTGCAGATTCGCACCCGTGCTGCCAAACGCGCATTGGCGGCACGCGGCATGATGGAGGCGGTGACATGGTCGTTCATTCCGGCTGCCCATGCCAAAGCCTTCGGCGGCGGCGCGGCGGAACTCAAGCTCGCCAACCCCATCGCCGCCGATATGTCCGATATGCGGCCCTCGCTGCTGCCGGGGCTGCTCTCTGGCGCGCAGCGCAATGCGGATCGCGGTTTCAACGATCTGGCGCTGTTCGAAGTGTCCGGCACCTATGAGAGCAGCATGCCCGACGGCCAGCGCCGCGTCGCAGGCGGTGTGCGCCGCGGTACGGCGAAGCTCGCCGCCACCGGCCGCCATTGGGCCGGGAATGCCGCTCCGGTGGATGTGTTCGATGCCAAGGCCGATGCGCTGGCGGTGCTGGAAGCCTGCGGCGCGCCGGTCGACCGGGTGCAGATCGAGGCGGGCGGGCCGTCCTGGTATCATCCGGGCCGCTCCGGCACGATCAAGCTCGGCCCGAAGGTGGTTCTCGGCTATTTCGGCGAATTCCATCCCAAAACGCTGGAAACGCTCGATGTCAGCGGCGTGCTCTGCGGCTTCGAAGTGTTCATCGATGCTATTCCGGAGCCGAAACAAAAGCCGACACGCACCAAGCCGCCGCTCACGCTCTCGGCGTTCCAGACGGTGCGCCGCGATTTCGCTTTCGTGGTGGATAAATCGGTCGAGGCGGCCTCCGTGCTGCGCGCGGCAGGCGCTGCAGATCGCAAGCTGATATCAGGCGTGCAGATATTCGACATATTCGAAGGCCCGGCCCTCGGTGAGGATAAAAAATCCATCGCCATCGAGGTAGCGATCCAGCCGCAGGAGCGCACGCTGACGGATGAGGATCTGGACGGTCTGGCAAAGCGAATCGTTGAAAATGTCGGCAAGCAGACGGGTGGTGTTTTGCGGGGGTGATCAGGTCGGTGCTTGAGCACCACCCCCCTCTGCCCTGCCGGGCATCTCCCCCCTTGTGGGGGAGATGCCCGGCAGGGCAGAGGGGGGTGCCTCGCGATTCCATTAAAACAGGAACGCTCTACACCCCGCTTTCCCTCTGCAGCAGCGCCCGCTTGCGCTCCACCCCCCAGCGATAACCCGAAAGGCCGCCATCATGCCGCACCACGCGGTGGCAGGGGATCGCCACGGCGATGGCATTGGCGGCGCAGGCCTGGGCCACGGCCCTGACCGCCCTAGGCGCGCCGATGCGTGTGGCGATTTGGCTGTAGCTCGCCGTCTCGCCCGCCGGAATATCGCGTAGCGCCTGCCAGACGCGCTCCTGGAATGCCGTACCGCGCAAATCGAGCGGCAGGTCGAGGCCGATCGCCGGCGCTTCAACAAAGCCGACCACCTTCGACACCAGCGCCTCGAATTCAGCGTCGCCGCCGATCAGATTGGCCTTGGGGAACTTGTCCTGCAGGTCGCGCGCAAGCGCATCCGGATCATCGCCCAGAAGAATGGCGCAGACGCCTTTCCCGCTTGTTGCCACCAGAATGGCGCCCAGCGAACATTCCGCGATGGCGAATTTGATCTCCGCCTCCACTCCACCGGCGCGAAACGCGCTTGGCGTCATGCCGAGAACCTTGTTTGAGGTCTCGTAGAAACGGCTGCTCGAACTGAAGCCGGCATCGTAGATCGCTTCGGTGACGCTGCCCTTGCCCTCTGAGAGATGGCCGCGGATGCGGTGGGCGCGATGCGCTACGCCATAGGCTTTTGGCGTCAATCCCGTGATCGACTTGAAGAGGCGATGGAAGTGGTAGGGGCTGATGCCTGCCGTCCCGGCAAGCGCGTCCAGCGCCGGCAGTTCTTCCGAGGCTTCAATCCTGCGGCATGCATCGGCGACGATGGCCGCATGGCGCTGGGCCCGAGACGCCTCATTGGGCCGGCAACGCAGGCAGGGCCTGAAGCCCGCCTTTTCGGCCTCCGCGCAATCGGCGTGGAAGGCGATGTTCTCCGGCTTGGCCAGACGGGATGGGCATGTCGGGCGGCAGTAGACGCCGGTTGTCCGCACCGAATAGACGAATTTTCCGTCAAAAGCCGGATCGCGGTTGACCAGCGCCGTCCAGCGCGGATCGCGCTCGGCGGGTGTGACAGGTGCAAGTTTGGCGACAAGGTTCATTGCTTTCATCCTTCAATTGCTCTTGGTCCACCTTTCTATCGCTAGCCGTAAGGACAAACACTCCGGCGCTTGCTTTCAAATTCCGGGACTCTGTCTGCCTCCAATATAGTCGTTATTGGCCAGATCCGCACGGATCAGCTGATGGGAGAATTTTCTTCGGCACCCAACCGCCGCATTTCCTGCCGCGCGGCTTTCCTGGTCGAGAAGAAGAATGCGCCGATGAAGGCGATCGTCATCAGGAGGACGATGGTCGGCGCCGGCGCGCTGTCGATGAAGAAGCTGAGATAGACGCCGAAGAAGGACGCAAGCACTGCAATAATCATCGAAAGCAGCAGCATCGGGCCGAAGGCGCGCGTCAGCAGGAAGGCGATGGCGCCGGGCGCGATCAGCATGGCGATGGCGAGGATGATGCCGACCGCCTTCAATGCGCCGACGATGGTCAGCGATATGATTGCGAGCAGGCCGTAATGCAGGAGCCGTACCGGCAGGCCCACGACCTTTGCCTGCACCGGATCGAAGGCGTGCAGCAGCAGATCGCGCCATTTGACGGCGATGATGCCGACTGTGACTGCGGCGATGATGCCGGTTTCGAGGATATCCCGCGGGCCGATGCCCAGCATGTCGCCGAACAATATATGGTCCAGATGCACATCCGACTGGATCTTGGTGTAGAGCACGATGCCGAGGCCGAACATGCCGGAGAAGACCACACCCATCACGGTATCCTGCTTGATGCGGCTGTTTTCCTTCAGGAAACCGGTGGCAAGCGCGCAGAACATGCCCGCCACGAACGCGCCGATCGCGAAGGGCACGCCGATGATGTAGGAGACCACGACGCCGGGAAAGACGGCATGCGAGATGGCATCTCCCATCAGCGACCAGCCCTTGAGCACGAGAAAGCAGGAGAGAAGCGCCGTCGGAATGGCGACGAGCACGGAAATCACCAGCGCATAGCGCATGAATTCGAACTGGAACGGCTGGAAGAGCGTATCGAAAAGGCTCATCTCATGCCCTCCAGCGCACTCGCCGCGCGGCGCCGCGCCGCGAGCATGCCATGCTTGGGCGCCAGGAAGAACGCCACGAGAAAGATCAGCGTCTGTTCGACGACGATGATGCCGCCCGTGGCGCCATCGAGGAAATAGCTGATATAGGCGCCGGAGAAACTGGTGATTGCGCCGATGGCCACGCTGATGATCAGCAGCCTTGGAAAGCGATCGGTCAGGAGATAGGCGGTCGCACCTGGGGTGACCACCATGGCGATGACCAGGAATGCGCCAACCGTCTGGAGAGCCGCTACCGTGCAGGCCGAAAGCAGCGTGAAGAAGACGATCTTCAAAAGCGTCGGGTTGAGGCCGATGGAGCGCGCATGGTTCTCATCGAAGAACGTCACCATCAAATCTTTCCATTTGAATAGCAGCACAGCGAGCGAGACAAAGCCAATGATCGCGAGTTGCAGCGTATCTGCTGGTGTAATCGCGAGGATGTTGCCCAGAATGATGGTCTGGATGTTCACCGAGGCCGGCGACAGCGACATCATGAACAGCCCCAGTCCGAAGAACGAGGTGAAAATCAGCCCGATGATGGCATCCTCCTTCAACCGCGTGCGCTGGTTGAGGAACAGCATGGCGCCGGCCGCAAGCGCGCCGGAGAAGAAGGCGCCGATGGAAAACGGCAGGCCGAGCATATAGGCCCCTGCGACGCCTGGCACGATGGAATGGGAAAGCGCATCGCCGATCAGCGACCAGCCCTTGAGCATCAGATAGGCCGAAAGAAAGGCACAAACGCCGCCGACAAGCGCGCTGACCCACATGGCGTTGACCATATAGTTGTAGGAGAACGGCTCCAGGAGAACGGCCATCACTTCGGTGCCTTCTTGCCGTCGAGCGACCCGCGTGTGGCTGGCTTGTCGTCATAAAACACAAGCGGCCGCTCGTCGTCGGTGATCACATTGAGCCCCTGCCTCTTTCCCGCTTCCGGCTGGCCGAGGACGAAATGGCGAAGCACGCCGCCGAATGTCCTTTCCAGGTTTTCCTGCGTGAAGATCTGTGCCGTCGGGCCAAAAGCAAGAACGGTCCGGTTCAAGAGGATCGTCCGGTCGCAGAATTCCGGCACGCTGCCGAGATTGTGCGTCGAAACCAGCATCACACGGCCCTCGTCGCGCAGCGACCGCAGGAGCTCGATGATCGCGTCCTCCGTCTTGACATCGACACCGGTGAAAGGTTCGTCGAGCAGGATGACGCGTCCGTCCTGCGCCAGCGCACGCGCAAGGAAGACGCGCTTTTTCTGGCCGCCCGAGAGTTCACCGATCTGCCGCTTGCGGAACTCGCTCATGCCGACCCGCTCCAGCGCCGCCGCAACGGCTTCATGGTCGCGCGCCTTTGCCATGCGCATCATGTTCATATGGCCGTAGCGGCCCATCATGACGACGTCCTCGACCAGAACCGGAAAATTCCAGTCGACATCCTCGTTTTGCGGCACATAGGCGACGACATTCTTCTTCAGCGCCTGGCCTGCCGGCTGGCCGAGAATGGAGATCGTCCCTTTCGCCGGACGGACAAAGCCCATGATCGCCTTGAAGAGCGTCGACTTTCCGCTGCCATTGACCCCGACAAGCGCACTGATCGTGCCCGTCGGAATGTCGAAACTGGCATCGTGGAGCGCCGTATGGCCATTGCGATAGGTGACCGTCAGATCTCTCACGGCAAGTCCTGCGCCGGCATCGCCGGGCGCAGGAGAGGCGAACGGCATGATCCGTGCGTTCATTCGGCAAGTCCCTTTGCGATCCTGTCGGAGGTCACGCGCAGGAGCTCGATATAGGTCGGAACCGGGCCGTCCGGCTCGCTCAGCGAATCGACATAGAGTTCACCGCCATATTTCGCGCCCGTCTCCCGCGCCACCTGCTGGGCGGGCTTGGGGGATACGGTGCTTTCGCTGAAGACGACGGCAATCCCGTTGGCTTTGACCGCATCGATCACCCTGCGCACCTGCTGCGGCGTGCCCTGCTGGTCGGCATTGATCGGCCAGAGATAGAGCTCGTTGAGGCCGAAATCGCGGGCGAGATAGCTGAACGCGCCTTCGCTGGTGACCAGCCAGCGCTTTTCCGGCGCAATGGCGTCGAGCTTCGCCTGGATCGGCCCGATCGTATCCATGATCTTCTTCTTGTAGGCCTCGGCATTCGCCTCATAGGTCGCGGCATTATCGGGGTCGTATTTGACGAAGGCGTCGCGGATATTGTCGACATAGATCAGCGCATTCCTGGGCGACATCCATGCATGGGGATTGGGCTTTCCGGCATAGGGCCCATCGGCGATGCCCATCGGCTCGATACCATCAGAGACCACGACGCCCGGAACCCCTTCGAAATTCTGGAAGAACCGCTCGAACCAGCGTTCCAGATTGAGCCCGTTCCATAAAATCAGCTGTGCATCCTGGGCCTTGACGATGTCGCGCGGCGTCGGCTGATAATTATGGATTTCGGCGCCGGGCTTGGTGATCGATTCCACGATGGCCGCATCGCCCGCGACGTTTCCGGCCATATCGGCGATCACGGTAAAGGTGGTCACCACCTTGAATTTCGACTGGGCCTGCGCACTTTGGGCCTGGGGAACGCCCGCCATGAGGCCCAAGGCCAAGGCTCCGGCGATGCCCGCAAGTATGTGGCGTCTGATGCGATCGAACATATCCAAGCTTTCCTCACTATGCATTGCCCACTGTGAATGGTGGGACAGTCAAATTTTGCAATTGCATTTCATTCTCAATTGTAAGGTTATACACTTTCGCAAAACTTGCAACTGCGAATGATTTGCAAAATGGGAAATTTGCTCGATTTGGTGAGACGCGGGATTTCGAGCCATTCTGCACCGCCGAGGGCAGTGGAGATGGCGAGGTACCTCAGGCCGGCAATAGAGTTGCTGTATGGCAGCGGCGAAAGTCGCCGCTTTTGTCTGAAAGACTCTAGGCGGGGGCCAGCAGCAGGCTGGTCTCGGAGCGGGCGATGCCGTCGATGAGGCGCACCGAATTCAGCACCCGATCGAAATCGACGAGACTTGCCACCTCGATTTCGGCGACGAGGTCCCAGGCGCCGTTGGTCGTATGAAGAGAAAGGATCTCCGGATTTTTCCGGAGGCTCTGGATGGCCTGGTGCGTGTTGCGGCCGACGACCTCGATCAGCATGATCGCCCTGATGCGATCGCTGCCGGCCATGTCTTTGACGCGTACGGTGAAGCCGAGGATGACGCCATTGGCGACGAGCCGGTCGAGCCTGTTCTGTACGGTCCCGCGCGAGACCGCGAGAATATCGGCCAGTTTGGAAAGCGGCGCCCGCCCGTCTTGCCTGAGCGCCGCTATGAGTCGGCTATCGAGATCGTCCATCGTCAGCTCTTCTGTTAAAATGCTCAATATCGATATGCAATATTAGTAAAGAAATGCCGAATCTTAAAATTATTTAGCATTTCTTTTAAAATTCCGCGCCCATACCCTGACGATAGAAACTTACGGATGGTGAGGGCAGGACGCAGATGGTTCAGTTTGTCGGGACGCAGAACATGATCGATCTTGTCGGGTCGATCGGATTGAATAGCCTGTTTCGCAAGCTGGTCGCCTATATCGAGCAGGACTTCGTCCGCTGGAACGAGTTCGACAAGACGCCGCGCATCGCCTCGCATTCCGATAATGGCGTCATCGAGCTGATGCCGACCAGCGATCACGATCTCTACGGCTTCAAATACGTCAATGGCCATCCGCAAAATCCCGTCCATGGATTGCAGACGGTGACGGCGTTCGGCCTGCTTGCCGATGTCGCCACCGGCTATCCCGAATTCATCTCCGAAATGACCATCGCCACAGCGCTGCGCACGGCGGCGACCTCGGCGATGGCGGCGAAATATCTTGCCCGGAAGGATGCGAAGGTAATGGCGCTGATCGGTATGGGAGCCCAGGCCGAGTTCCAGGCGCTGGCCTTCAAGGCCATTCTGGACATAGCTGAGCTTCGCGTCTTCGATATCGACCCCGCAGCCTACCCGAAATTCCTGCGCAACATGGCGCAGTCGGGCGTCCGCATCACGCGGGTCCAGAGCGCCGAAGAGGCGGTTGTCGGCGCCGATATCATCACCACCGTCACCGCCGATAAAAAGCGGGCGACCATTCTTTCCGACAACATGATCGGCGCCGGCGTGCATATCAACGCGGTCGGCGGCGATTGCCCGGGCAAGACGGAACTGCATCGCGACATTCTGCTGAGATCGGATATCTTCGTCGAGTTCCCTGACCAGACCCGGATAGAAGGCGAGATCCAGCAACTTGATGCCGACCATCCCGTGACGGAGCTATGGCAGGTGATCACCGGCGAAAAGTCGGGACGTGTCTCACCAAGACAGATCACGCTCTTTGATTCCGTCGGTTTCGCGGTCGAGGATTTTTCCGCCCTCCGCTTCGTCCGCGACATGGTGCAGGGCACGCGCTTTTACAGGGATATCGACCTGATCGCCGAGCCGGCCGACCCGCGCGACCTTTTCGGGCTCCTCGCGAAAACCAGTTCTGCGGCGGCGCGCCCGGCTCCGGCGCTTACCTCTTAAAATTAATCACGCAACACGAATTTTCAATTGGAAGATGGCCCTGCTTCTGCGATGAACGCTCGCAGAAATGCGGGCGCAACGCGCAACAGAATAGCCATGATCAGCCAGATCGACCACAAGAATATCGTTCTCCTGGGCGCACCTGTCGAGGAAGGCGCGGGAAGGCTCGGCTGTGCCATGGGTCCGGCGGCGCTGCGCCTTGCCGGCATCCAGCCGGCGCTCGAAAAGCTCGGCCACACCGTGGAGGACCGGGGAAATCTCGCGCCCGAAAATCTCTCCGGATTCACCTTGCCGGGATTGGCCAGGAATGCCGCCCTGATCGGCGGCTGGACCCGAACGCTCGACCGTGCCGCTTACGAGACGCTGAAGGACGGCAGGATGCCGATCTTTCTCGGCGGCGATCACAGCCTTTCCATGGGCACGGTGGCCGGTGCGGCGCGCCATGCCGAGGAACAGGGCCGCAAGCTCTTCGTCCTCTGGATGGATGCGCATGCGGATTTCAACACGCCGGTCACCTCGCCCTCGGGCAATATGCACGGCATGTCGGTAGCGTTCTTCTGCGGCGTCGATGGCTTCTCAGGCATATTGCCGGATGACAGGCCTGTCGTCGCCCCCGAACATGTCTTCATGTGCGGCATCAGGTCGATCGATCTGGATGAACGCGCCGAACTGACCAAAGCCGGCGTCAATGTCTTTGACATGCGCTCCATCGACGAGCACGGTATCGTTGCGCTGATGAAGCGCATCATCGAGACGGTGAGCGGGGCCGATGGCTTGCTGCATGTCAGCTTCGATACGGATTTTCTCGACCCCGACATCGCGCCGGGCACCGGAACAATCGTCCGTGGCGGCGGCACCTATCGCGAGGCGCATGTCGCCATGGAAATGCTTTACGATAGCGGGCTCGTCACATCACTCGATATCGTCGAACTCAATCCGTTCCTCGATGATCGCGGCAAGAGCGCCTATCTGCTCGTCGAACTGGTGAGCAGCCTCTTCGGCCAGAAGATTTTCTGAGCCCTCCACACCATTCCCACACTGCCGCTATCGATCCCGTTCCCTCGGGAGTGTCGAGCCTGTTTGTGCCTGGCGGTGCAAATAGCATGATTCCTGGCGGGCTTCCTCTTGCCAAAACCCATATGTGAAAATAGTATTCATAAACGAAGATATGGGAGGAAGTATCTTGGCACCCACGCTGAGCCTTATGGTGACCACCGCTGAAATCTATGAAGCATCTCTTCATGGATGACGTGATCTGTATGGTCCCCAACAATCCTCGCCAGGAATCAGGCCGCTATTGCCGGACGGACCGGGAGACAGGATCAAGCACATGACCAGAGATACCGAATTGCCGCTGACGGGGCTTCTCGTCGTCGATATGAGCCAGTTCCTATCAGGCCCCTACTGCTCGCTGCGTCTGATGGACCTGGGCGCGCGCGTCATCAAGATCGAGCGGCCCGATGGCGGCGACCTTTCGCGCCGGCTCTATCTGAGCGACACCGAGATCGGTGGGGATTCCACCATCTTTCATGCCATCAACCGGGCCAAGGAAAGCCTGGCGATCGACCTGAAAAACGCAGACGATCTGGCGGCGCTGCGCAAGCTCCTGGCCAAAGCCGACGTTCTCATCCAGAATTTCCGGCCCGGCGTCATCGAGCGCCTCGGCCTCGACTATGAAACGGTCAGGAATATCAATCCGCGCCTCGTCTATGCGTCGATCAGCGGTTATGGCGAGGAGGGGCCGTGGGTGAAGCGCCCGGGTCAGGACCTCCTGGCGCAATCGCGCTCCGGCGTGATGTGGCTCAATGGCGATGAAGCCCAGGGACCGGTGCCCTTCGGTCTTGCCATCGGCGACATGCTGGCCGGCGCGGCTGCGGCGCAGGGCATTCTCGCCGCGCTGGTCCGCCGCGGCATCACCGGCAAGGGCGCCCATGTCGAGACGAGCCTGCTCGAAGTGTTGATCGACCTGCAGTTCGAGGTGCTGACAACCTATCTCAATGATGGCCGGCGGCTGCCGAAGCGCTCGGAATTCAGAAGCGCCCATGCCTACCTCTCCGCGCCCTATGGCGTTTATCACGCAGCCGATGGCTATCTCGCCATCGCCATGACGCCGATCTCCAAGCTTGCCGATCTGCTTGAAATGGATGAGCTCGCGCCCTATCGCGACGATCCGTCGAGTTGGTTCACGGCGCGTGACGATATCAAGGCGAAGATTGCGGCCAGGATCGTCACCAAGACTGTAGAGGAATGGTTGGCCATTCTCGAGCCGGCCGATATCTGGTGCGCCAAGGTGCTCGACTGGAATGAACTGCTCGAAAGCGACGGGTTCAAGGTTCTCGATATGCTGCAGACGGTAAAGCGCGACGACGACGTCACGATCCAGACCACGCGTTCGCCGCTCCGGATCGACGGCGTGCGGCCGAACTTCACCCGCGCCGCGCCGAGGATCGGCGAACAGAGCGCGGCTATTCGCGCGGAGTTCGGTCTATGAGCCCGGTCACGCTGAAAGGCATGACCTGGAGCCATCCGCGCGGCTATGACCCGATGGTCGCATGTTCCCGCCTGTGGCAGGAAAAGACCGGTGTTGCGATCGAATGGGACAAGCGCTCGCTGCAGGATTTCGAAAGTTTTCCCGTGGAGGAACTGGCCAAGGCTTACGATCTGATCGTCATCGATCATCCGCATGTCGGCCAGATCACCGGGGAAGGGTGCCTGGCGCCGCTCGATATCGCCGGCCGCGGAGAGGATCTCGCAGCCCTTGCATCGGCGAGCGTCGGAAAATCCTTTCCGAGCTATCATTGGCAGGGTCGCCAATGGGCCTTTCCCATCGATGCGGCGACGCAGGTCCAGGCCTGGCGCCCGGATCGCCTACCGACCGCGCCTGCCCGATGGGCCGAGGTGCTGGAACTGGCCCGGCAGGGCTGCGTGCTCCTGCCTCTGCGTCCGCCCCATTCGCTGATGAGCTTCTTCACCCTGAGCGGCAATCTCGGCCACCCCTGCGCCGACGACGGTCCCGGCGATCTCATCGGCCTTGAAGCGGGATGCGCCGTGTTCGAGATGCTGCGGGAGATCGCGGCACTGGTCCATCCCTCCTGTTTCGAGATGGATCCGATCGCGATTCTCGAAAGGATGGCGGAAGCGGACTCGTCCTTCGTCTGCTCGCCTTTGATCTATGGCTACGTCAATTACGCTATTCCAGGCTTCCGCCCCGCTACGATCCGCTTCGCCGATATTCCGGTAACTGGTAATGCCGGCCCGGTCGGTTCGGCGCTTGGCGGCACCGGCATCGCCGTTTCGGCTTTCTCGAAGCGGCAGGCCGAAGCCATCGATTTCGCCTATTGGATCGCCAGCGCGGATGTGCAGCGTGGACTCTATGCGGCCTCCGGCGGTCAGCCGGGACACGCCGCTGCATGGGAAGACGAGACGGTGAACGGAGCGACGAGCGATTTTTACATCGCCACGCGCGCGACGCTGGAAGGCGCCTGGGTGCGCGCGCGCCATGATGGCTATATGGCCTTTCAGGAGGCAGGCTCCGACCGCCTTAACGAGGGGCTTTTGCGTGGAGATAGCGCGCGCAATGTGGTTGCCGATTTGAACCGGCTCTTCGCCGAGAGCTTCAGGAGATAACGCACCCTAGAACAGGCGTTCGCGGACATAGATGGTGTCGCCTGGCAGGAGGGGATCGGTGATGAGGACGCGGCCTGTGATGATCTTGCCGTTGAACTGCCTTGTGATGTCGACATCGCTCTGGTTGGCGCGCGGCGAAAAGCCGCCGGCGGCGGCGATGGCCTTTTGCGCGGTCATGCCCGGCACATAGGAATATTGCCCGGCCGCGCCGACTTCGCCCATGATGAACACCGGACGGTAGCGGTCGATCTCGACGGAAACGTCAGGATCGCGCAAAAAGCCGTTGCGCAGCTTGGCGGCGATCGCCGCCTCGAGTTGCTGCAAGGTGCGGCCGCGGGCCGGCACCTTGCCGGCGAGCGGAAAGGCGATATAGCCGGAGGGATCGACGCTATAGGTGTTGGTGAGATCGGCCTGCTCGAAGACGGTGATGCGCAGCCGGTCGCCGGCATCGAGCATATAGGGCCGGTTGAGCGCCTCGTGGAAGGCGGCGGGCGCAGGGCGATAGCTGGCGCATCCGCCGATGGTAAGAGCCATCATGCCGAGAGCCGTCAGGAAAATGCGCCTTGTCTGCACCGCTTAAACCTCTGCACCACTTGAAACCCTGCCGCTGCGCAAGCCGTTTGGGATTGCCGCCCCACCTCGCCGGGATCGTCGCATGTCATTATCTCCATGCTCTTATCGAATGATTAGGGTTAATGGCCGGTAAAGGCGGATATCATCGGTGTGCTCGACATTGTTCAGGCGGTGCTCTCATGCACGCTTGCGGATCGCGCGCAGCGCCGTCCATTTCAGCGGACGCACCTTCTGCCAGAACCGCGTGCCGCGCAGCCGCTCAATCGCCCGCATCCGGCTGATATAGAGACCTCCGCGCCAGGTGCGAGTACCGGTCTTTTTGGAAAGTGGGACCGTGATCTCGCAGTGATCGAGCTTCCACGGCTCGTCGCCGATGCCATGATCCATGTATTCGAAGCCATTTTGATGAAGCCATTCGAGCGTCCGGTAATTGACGATATGGCCGACCGAATATTTGGCCCACTCTCCGGCTTCGAAGCTCATCAAAATCCCGTAATAGCGTTTGCCGTGCACGAGCCCCCAAAGTGTCGAGACGATCTCGTCTCCGACCTTGATGGCCGATAGATGCAGCATGCCGGCTTCAGCGAATATGTCCGTTCCTTCCTCGAAGAACGCCCGTTTATCCGGTTCCGCGTCGAAGCCGGGAACATGGGTTTCCACGAAACGGCGCTGCTTCTGCTTGAGAAGCGCATGGACGATTTCGTCCCTTTCGGCCTTTCCGGAGGCGATGACATATTGGCAGGGCGCGATGCGCTCAAGGTTGCGTATCTTCCTCATAAGGGTCTTGTGCTGCGGTTGCGCCTTCTGGATATCCGTCCATGGACGGCGCAGATCGGTCCCATGGCAGGATACGTCGTTCGGCCCATCGGAGATCAGATGCAGCGGATTGGTCAGTCCCTCGACATCCCCCGGCATCTTGTCGAGTATGAGCACGTCGAAGCGTGGCAGTGCGGCAACGACCGCTTCCCAGAGTTGCTCCGCCAGGGGCCGCGACCATTCCCACGGCACGGGGAAAAGGATCGGCGCATTATAATCCGCCGCGCCCTCATCGATGAAGCCGAGGATTTTCGCACCCTTGCTTGCCCTGATGCAGAGCGGAATGAAGATAACCGGATTGCCCGACGCGTCGCGTACCTCGACCAGGCAGACGCGTGCGCCGCGGGACCGCCCGAAGGTCGCCCGCCAGACGTCGAGGAATGTCTTCGTTTGGAAAACATGATAACGGGCCTCCGCCGGCGAAAGCGGCCCTCCTGCAGGCCATTCGGCCGACAAACCTTCGAGGCTGTCATGAATGCGGATGGTGAAAGTCGGGTGCACGGCGAGATCTGTCCTATGGCAAAAGAGCGATGTGCCGAGGAAACCTGAATGTCGAAACAGCACCGGATTGCCAGCGTGCATTCTCCACCACCTGCCCCGCACCATCATCTATCGCATGTTTCTCTTAAAAAAAAGCTTTCGAATGAAAAGTGGATTTGCTAGCCCGTACGAGGCGGCGCGCCAGCAGGGGGTGAGATACGGGTATGGCTGTTTCTGTCATCATGAAAACCCTCAATGAGGAAAAGCGGATCGCTGCGGCGATCGAGAGCGCGCTTGTCGCATTGCCGGGCGGCGACTTGGAAATCATCGTCGCCGACAGCGGATCCTCGGATCGCACGGTCGAGATCGCCGGCAAATATCCCGTCACCGTCGTGCAGATAGAAGCGCCGGCCAAACCGAGTTGCGGCATCGGCCCGCAATTGGGCTTTCAGTACAGCCACCATGATCTGATCTGTCTCATGGATGGCGACATGTTGCTCGACAAGGATTTTCTTGGGGCTGCCGTCGCTTTTCTGGAGGCCGATCCGCGCGCGGCGGGCGTCACCGGCCATGTGGTGGAGATGAATGTCGACAATCTGGAATTTACCCGCCGGGTACGCCGCGCCTCGCCCGAAAACAGGACCGGCCCCGTCGACCGGATGAATGGCGGCGGGCTCTATCGGCGCAGCGCCATCGAGCAGGCCGGCTATTTCTCCGACCGCAACCTGCATGGCTATGAGGAATTCGATCTCGGCGTCCGGCTGCGGGCACGGGGTTGGAGTCTTCACCGGCTGGACCGGCCGTTCGTCTCTCATTTCGGCCATTCCATCAATGCATACAAATTACTGGTGAAACGCTGGCAGTCGAAATATTTGCGCGGCGTCGGCGAATTGCTGCGTGCCGCGCGCGGTAAGCCCTACTGGAACAATCTCCTGAAGGAATTGCCGGAATTGCGGCTGTGGGCCGGTGTCTATGCCTGGTGGCTGATCATGCTGGCGCTGCTGGTCTTCCTGCCCGACAAGAGATGGGCGGTCGCCATCGATCTCGCGCTCATCGTTCTCGTCATTTCGGCCATGAGCTTGAAACAGCGAAGCCTGCCGCTCGGCTTTTATGCCGTCGTCGCTTGGTGCTTCCATGCCGCCGCCCTGCCGCTCGGCTTCTTCCATCCCCGGCACGCGCCGGATGCCTGGATCGAAAGCCGCGTCATTTCGCAACCGCGCCGATGAGGTTGCTTCTCACGCTTCTGAGCCTTTTGACAACCGCGGCACCCGCCGTCGCGGATGATGTCTGGTCGCCGGTGCGCGAGGTTTCGCTGGAACTTGGCCCGGGAAGCCCGCTCGATTTCTCCGGCTTCCTCGCCAATCCGCCGATAGAGGATGCGAGCCGCATCGTCATAAACGGCGATGGGCGTCTGGCGCGCGCGAATGCCTTGGAAAAACCCGTCCGTTTCCTCTGCGCCTCGCTCGGCTGGAGCCCGGCATCGGGCGGCTTTCCCGATCATGACGGGGCGGATCGATATGCCAGGCAATTGCGCATGCATGGCTATAATATCGCCCGGTTTCATTTCGTCGATGCCGCCCTGATGTTCGGGCGGAGCCGGGACTTCGATTTCGACACTGAAGTGATGGACCGTTTCCACTATCTGATGGCCGCGCTGAAGCGCAACGGCATCTACTGGATCATGGACGGGCTCACGTCCTCGCGTGGCGCCTATGGCGGTTATGAGGACCGCTGGGAGTTCAACAGCGACCTGAAACTGACGGTGCAGATCGAGGAAGACGCATTCCAGCACTGGCTGCGCTTCCAGGAAAAGGTGCTCGCCACGGTCAATCCCTATACCGGCATCGCGCCGATCAGGGATCCGGCGCTCGCCCTGATCATTCCATTCAATGAAAACAGCATAGAATTCGACAGCATCCTCCATGAGCGGGACGGCACTCCGCATTATTCGGACAAGCTGCGGCCCGCCTTCAACGATTGGCTGAAAAAGCGTTATGGATCGACGGATAAGCTTGCCGATGCCTGGGGCTGGGTTCAGCGGGGCGAGCGAATCGAAGACGGAACGGTAGGCCTGCCTGCCAACCGCTACGAGAAGAGCCCGAGGATGCGCGATCTCCAGGCTTTCTTCGTCGATGTCGAAACCCGCTCCGCCGAGCGCATGACGCAGGCGCTTCGCAAGCTCGGCTATACCGGCATCGTCAGCCCCTACAACAATTGGCCAAGTATCCAGACAAGCCTCTCGCGCGCCGGCCAGCAGGCGGTGGCGATGAACACCTATCAGGATTGGGTCGGTTCCTACGAGCCGGGAAGTTCGATCCAGCAAAAGAGCTCGATCGCCGATGGTGCGGCCTATATGCGCGTCATCGCCGCCGCCCGTTGGCTGGGCCGCCCGTTCTTCGTCACGGAATATGACCATCTCTTCTGGAGCCGCTACCGCTATGAGGCCGGGATCGTCATGCCCGCCTATGGCGCCCTGCAGAACTGGGATGTCTTGTGCCGCCATGCGCATGGACCGATCATTCTGGCCTATGGCGAGGATTTCGCACATAAACGGCAGATGCTGCCCTATGCGATCGCGCTCGATCCGGTGGCCCGCGCCGGCGAAACATTGGCCGCCCTTTTGTTCCGGCGCGGCGATGTCAGGGGTTCGCCCGTTTCCATTCCCTTCCTGATCAAGGGCGAGGAGGATTTGACGCAAAGCGTCGAGGCGCGTGAGCGGGATGATCTCACCAGCCTCGCGCTTTTGAGCGCCATCGGACTCAGCCGCCCCGATGATAACCACCTTGCCGGCAAGCAGGATCTCACCATCCCTTCGCCGCGCAGGAACGCATCCGCCGACGCCATCATAGCGGCACTGCGCGATCGCGATATTCTGGATTATGACAACGAAACCGATGTGGCGGATGGCGTCTATGTCAGCGACACCGATGAGATCCGTCTCGATCGTGACAAATTGCGGATCAGCGTGACGACCGGGCAGACGGAGGCGATCGCCTTCGCCGATCTTCCTGGAAGCATCAGGCTGAAGAGCCTGACTGCCGCGGGCGCCAGCGGAAGCGGGATGTTTGCCGTCTCGTCGCTCGATGGTCTGCCGGTTGCTGCAAGCCGCCGCCTTCTGGTGATCTTCGCCACCGATGCCCGTAACAGCGGCATGCGGTTTGCCGATGCGGAAGAACGCGTCATCGCCGATTTCGGCCATCTGCCTGTTCTGATCAAGGTCGGAAGCATCGCGTTCACGCTTCCGGGCAAGGGAAATTGGCGCCTGTCGCCCGTCGGCCTCGACGGTCGCGTCCATCCGCCGGTCGCCTCCGGGCAGGGTGATATTTCCACGCGTCTTTCCAACGATGCGCCGGATGGCCCCACCACCTATTTCCTCATAGAGCGGGATTGACCCGGATTTACTGAAAGTCGGACATGAGCCGGCTCCAGGATTCGCCTGCAAGACCGCCTATATAGATGTCGTTGCGCTCGATGGCTTCGCGGATTTCAGCCCGGGGTGTCGAAACGCAGACATGCGCCTTGTGCCGGTAGACCATGGCGCGATGCCGCGAAAGCGCATTGAGCAGCCTTGGCTGTACGCGTCCTTCGGCGGCTATATATCCGGCCTTGTCCAGATGATGCAGCATCCGGCCGATGACCGCCCGTTCCATGCCCCTGGCGGGAAGCACATTCAATACGTGCGCGACCGATCCTGGCCGGCCGAAATAGATGAAGCAGCCGCAAAGCTTGTCACTGCGATCGAACACCGCCCGGATCTGCGGCGCACCCCATTTGTCGTTCAGAGCGGCGACGCGCATGATCCATTCAAGCTCCGGCCTCGACCAGACGGGATGCACGGAGTAATCGGTCAGAAATGTCGGAGCATGGCTGAGGAATGCATCCTGCGTCATGGCCTCGTCATGCACGCCGGGAGGCGCTTCGACGCAAAGCGTGCTGACCATCCTTCTGGCGATGCCGTCCAGCGGGCTCGCCAGCGGACCGGCGGGCAGGCGGCCCAGAAGCGGAATGCGCTGGCTGGAACGATGTGCGAGAAGCGCGGCGGGCCGGAACGTCCGACGCCATTCGAGCCCCTGCATCGGCAACTCCACGCCGCCGACGGCTTTGAAATGGTCCGCGCTGACGGGAGAAGCGCTGTCGGTGAAACAGAAATCCTGTCGCCGAAAGGCGAGCGTCAGCTTGGCGGGGCCGCGCGGCGCGGCTGCCGGATCGACCATGAAGGTGCATAGGAGACGCGCCGTCACCGGCCGGCCGACGACCGAATATTGCATCGGGATCACCGAAATGACGCTGTCTATGCGGCCATCCGGCCCTTCATGCACGATGCTGCCGTTCTCGCGGCTGTAGGATGGGCTGGTGAAGAACAATTCCTTGAAATAGCGATTGAATTCCTCTGGGGATTCAATTGGTTTCTTCCGGAACACCTTGAAGAAAATCCGCCCGACCTGCGGAATATCGTCCATTTCCATTGGACGTATCCTGTCCCGTTCACTCATGCGCCCCTCCGGAATGCGTTTATTGCTTGAGATTATCTGTTGTGCCGGGCTTGGCATCCACCTTTGCATCCGCTGCCTTCCGGCTGCGGCGGACAAGGCGGGTGAGGACCATCCATGAGGCAATCACGATGCCTCCTTCGATCACATAGATGGAAACGAACGTGCCCTGCGGTGGAGCGAGCCATGTCGCATAGGCGATGAGAACGGCGCCCAGCGCGTTGCCGGTGTTGAGGATAGCGGCGCGGAATGCATGATGACCCGCCGCCCCGAGTACCTCGGTGGCGACTGACCAGATGGCGACGAGAATGACCACCCAGCAAAGGATGCGGGTGAAGGATACGAGGGAGACATATTCCTGGCCGAACAGGAGCGGCAGGAATGGCGCAAGCAGAAATATGGCCACTGCCGAGGCGACGCCGATGCCGAATCCGGCGATGAGAATCTTCTTGCTGCGGCCGATGGCGTTATGGATACCCCCGGCGCTTGCCACGGCGAGGCTGGGATAAACCAGCCTGTTGAGGGCGTCGATCGTCATATAGCTGCTGTCGGTGATGCGCCGCACCACGCCATAGCTGCCGACGATTTCCGGCGTTGCGACGATGCCGAGCACCAGCATGTCGGCATTCTGCCGGATGGCGCGGAAGATGAAGGGCGTGGCGAAGAGGATGCCGAGGCGGATCTCCTCGCGGACGATGCGGTATTGCGGAGGTCCGAGTTTGCGCAACGACCACGCATAGGCCAACGCCACCAGCAAATGGGCTGCGAATTGCCACACCGCCCATTGCGCCACCGTGGAAACCCCGAAAACCAGGCAGGCGAGTGCCGCCGCCGCAGTTCTGGCAAAGGCAAAGCCGACAACCGATTTGTTGGCGTTCGAAAATTGCGAATGAGCGATGAATATCTGCTCCGTCAGCGAAATCGTGCGCACCAGCACGATATTGGTGATCAGCATCAGGAGGATGATCACCCTGTTCGCTGATGGATCGGGTGACAATTCGATCCAGTGGGGCAGGATGAGTATGCCCGCAACGACCAGGATCACGCCGCTTGCCGCGATCAGGATCAGGTTGTGTCCCAGCATCGTGGGATAGATGGCGTGGTCGCGTGCGACGCGGCGCACCAGGCATTCGTTTGCGCCGAGACCGCACAGATGGACAGCAATGCTGGCGATCGCGATGAAGGAAACATAGACGCCGAACTGGTCAGCGCCCAGGAAGCGGGCGAGTATGGCGAAAGTGACGAGCTGGGCCGCATTCGCCGTGACGAGGCTGCCGCTTGAGGCTGCATATGACAGCACCATAGGCAGAAACCGTCTGAGCCGCTCGGCGCCGTCAGTCAAAAAATGCGCCATTGATGATGCGACCCGCCTAAAGAGCTTGCTTATGTCGTTGCACTCTGTAATTCCGACATAGCATTTTGTTAACCAAATTTTTCAACATATCGCTTAGTTCTCGATACAGGAAAACCGTTACGCTTTGATTGATGATGACAAGGCATGAGCCCTATGTACACCTTACGTGACCTTGCAGCCAAGGCGCAGACGGGCACCGCAACAAAGGCGGAGGCCGGTGATAGCCATGTGCGGACGATCAGCGATCCGAAGCCAAAACCTGTCCATCCCATCGCCTTTCCGCAGGTCGATCTTGCCAGCATCCTTTCCTGGCTGTTCACCCGTTGGCACTGGCTTCTTGCGGCAATGCTGATCGGCGCCCTGATCGGGATAGGCTATGGCATCACCGCCAAGCCGCGTTACACCGTCTATACCGATATTCTCGTGCCGCCTTCCAATCTTCAGGTCGTGCCGAACGATATCTATCCGCGCAACGAGCAAAGCGAAAGCCAGCTCCTCGATGTCGGGAGCAAGCTCCTGGTCCTGACCTCGGGCAGTGTGTTGCGCCGGGTGGTGAAGGAACTCGATCTCGAGAACGATTCGGAATTCACCGGCAAGGATGGCGGCTTCAGTCTCCGGTCGCTTTTCGGCGCAAAGCCAAAATCGGGCGATATGACCCTGGCGGCGATGCGCAGCCTGTCCGAACGTATCGCGGCGCAGCGCCAGGAGCGCACCTTTATCATCACCGTATCGGTCTGGACCAGCGATCCCGAGAAATCCGTCCGGGTGGCCGACGCACTTGCCAAGGCATTCGAGCAGGAAGTCGTACAGTCGGAAGCCAATGATGCGGGGCGGGCGGCGGAAGCGCTGGGCGGCCGCTTGGCCCAACTCAAGAAGTTGGCAACCGAGGCGGAGCAGAAGGTCGCGGCTTTCAAGCAGGCCCATGGCCTGCAGACCAGCGGGGGTGAACTGATCAGCGCCCAGTCGATGGGGCAGATCAACGTCAGGCTGATCGATGCAAGGGCGCGCTTGGCCGAAGCCCAGTCCCGTTACACGGAGCTGACTGCGGCAAGCTCGAGCGCGATAAGCCCGTCAAGCACCCTGCAATCGCCGACACTGACCGGCTTGCGCACGCAATATGCGACCGTCAAGCAAAGGGTCGACGCCATGTCCATGACCTATGGCCCCCGCTATCCCGGGCTGGTCAGCGCGCAATCGCAGCTTGAAGGATTGGAGCGCGGCATCGCTCAGGAAACCGCACGGATGTTGCGGGCGGCCCAGGTCGACCTCGATCAGGCCACTGCGGTGGTCGATGCCCTTAACAGGCAGTCTGCGAGTGCGCGGGCATCCGTCTCCATCGATAATGACGCACAGGTTCAGTTGAGTGATCTCGAACGCGACATGGCAGCCAAGGTCGCCATTTACCAGACCTTTCTGACGCGCGCCGGAGAGACGGCCGAGCGCCAGCAGCTCGATACCACCAATATAAGGGTGATATCCACCGCAGTCCCGCCGCTGAGCAAGAGCTGGCCTCCGCGGACGATACTTTTGATCGCTGGCGGCGCATTCGTCGGATTGGCCATTGGCATTTGCCTCGTCCTGGCGATAGGTTTGCTCGGCGCTTTCCGGGAGGATCAGCGGATGGCGCGGGAGCGGGGGTGATCTATCATGCGGATGGTCGGGCAAAACGGACAGGCGGAAGAGGCCACCATGGGGGTTCCGGGTCCCATTCTGGTTGTGGCCCGGTTATTGTTCCTGCCGCTGGCTTATGTCGCCAAAGCGGACAAATCCGCAAACAATCCCACCTTGACCCGGCTTTATGGGATTTATACGGCATGCGTCGAAAGCCTGTTCTTTCAAAGCGGCAGCCCCATGTGGTTCGCCATGCTCTTTGCCGGCTTCGGTCTTCGATTGCAGGCGCGCGCACATGTTGTGGTGAGTGCAATTGCTTCCAAACCCCGCACGGCGGTAGCCTATGCCTGAGATATTCAAGAAACTCGATGCTTGGGCGGGCGGCATCCCCGACAGGCTGCTGCGGCGCATGCCTGGCCCGCGCATTTCCATAACGACTTCCCGGCCCCTGGTATCCTTCACATTCGATGATGTTCCGGATACCGCGCTGACCAATGGCGCGCGCATTCTCGAAGAGCATGGGGTGCGTGGCACCTTCTATATCTCGGGGTCGCTTGCCGGAAGCGAAGAACCCGACCGCACGCTGATAACTGAGGAAGGCTGCCGCGAGCTTGTCGCCCGAGGGCATGAAATCGGCTGCCACACCTTTTCCCATATGAAGGTGCGCCATATGAGCGTCGAGGCCATAGATGCCGATCTCGAGCGCAACGAGCATTATCTCGCCCAGATCGAGAAAACCGCTTCGAAACGCAATTTCGCCTATCCCTACAACGCCGGTTCCTTCTCAGCGCGACGGATATTCGAGAACCGGTTCTCCACCTGTCGGATGGGCGGAGAGCAGATCAATCGCGGTTCCGTCAATCCGGTCTTCCTGCATGGCGTCGAGATCAGGCAGCCGGAAACCCATGCGCAGGGGCTGACGGGCCGGATCGATGAGCTCGTCGCGGAGCCTGGATGGCTGATCTTCTTCACCCATGATATAGCGCCGACGCCGACGCCCTATGGCTGTACGCCGGAAACCTTCGAGATGCTGGTTGCCTATGCGCTTCTCCGCGGTTGCACTGTTCTGCCCGTCAGGGACGCCCTCGCCCAACTGGATATCAGGAGACCGTGACCCTGAAGCAATCCGCAAGAGACACGCATCCGCGCCTCCTGGCCATCAACAATTATTTCTATCGGCGCGGCGGGGCGGAATCGATCTTCTTCGAACACATGCAGCTTTTCCAGGAGATCGGTTGGGACGTGGTGCCCTTCGCGATGCAGCACCCGGAGAATCGCGCTTCCCCGTGGTCCGAATATTTTGTTTCGGAAATCGAATATGGCCGCAAAAGCAGCCCGCTGACCAAAATCGTCCAGGCCGGAAAAATCATCTATTCGTTCGAGGCGCAGCGCAAAATCGAGGCTTTGATCGAGCGCGCCCCTCCCGACATCGCCCATGCGCATAATGTCTATCATCATATCTCGCCATCGATTTTCCCGACGCTGAAGAAAGCAGGCATCCCCACGGTGATGACGGTGCATGATCTGAAGCTCGCCTGTCCGGCCTACAAGATGCTGGTCGATGGCCATATCTGCGAGGAGTGCCGCGGCGGCAGGATCTACAATGTCGTCCGGCATCGCTGTATCAAACAGTCGACGGCATTGAGCGGTCTTGTCCTGCTTGAGACCATGGTCCACCGCGGCCTCGGGCTCTACCGGCACAAGGTGGACAAGTTCGTCGTGCCGAGCCGCTTCTACCGCGAAAAGCTGATCGAATGGGGATGGCCGCCGGAACAACTCGTCTACATCTCGAATTTCGTCGACACGCAAGGCTTCTCGACCGATTGGGAGGAAAGCGACTATTTCGTCTATGCTGGCAGGCTTGCTCCCGAAAAAGGGATCGCCACGCTCATCCGCGCCGCCGCATTGTCAAAACAGCGGCTGGTCATCGCCGGCACCGGTCCTGAAGAAAAGGCTCTGCGGGCGCTGGCCGAAGAACTCGGCGCGGATGTCGCGTTTGCCGGTCATGTCTCTGGCGAAAGGCTCGCCCGCCTCATCGGCGAGGCGAAGGCGCTGGTGTTGCCGTCGGAGTGGTACGAGAACGCGCCGGTCAGCATATTGGAGGCCTATGCACTTGGCAGGCCGGTTATCGGCGCCGATATTGGCGGCATTCCGGAAATGATCATAAAAGGGGAAACGGGAATGACGGCGGTTTCAGGGGATGCGGAGGATCTCGCGCGGGTCATCAGCATCATGGCGGATTTGCCGCCTGCGGCGAGAGCCCGCATGGGGTCGAACGGACGTGACTGGATTGCCCGCGAATTCTCGTCGGATGCATACCGCGACCGCATGGTCGATCTTTATGCCGCGCTCGGAGCGTCGCAATGATCAAACGCCCAGCGCAGGAAAGACGGCCCAAGGTGATGATGCTGGGGCTGCGCGGAATTCCCGATGTGCAGGGCGGCGTCGAAAAGCATGTCGAGGAACTCAGCCGCCATTTTGTCGAAATGGGCTGGGATGTGGAGGTTCTCGGCCGCAAGCCCTATCTGCCGAATTCCGCTCCCTACACCTGGAAAGGCATCACGGTGCTGCCGCTCCGGGCGCCCCGTTCGATGAAATTCGAAGCCATCGTCCACACCGCGCTGGGCGTTCTCGTCGCGGCGTGGCGGCGTCCCGATATCCTGCATATCCACGCCATCGGGCCGGCGCTGCTCACGCCGCTCGCAAGGCTCATGGGGCTTAAGGTCGTCGTCACCCATCACGGTTTCGATTATCACCGGCAGAAATGGGACCGCTTCGCCAGGACGATATTGAAGCTTGGAGAAGGGGCGGGAATGCGCTTTGCCAACAGGCGCATCGCGGTTTCCAACGATATCGCCCGAACCATGGAAAAACGCTATGGCGTTGCGATGCAGTTCGTGCCCAACGGGGTCACGGTCCGTCGCGGCGTTTCGGACACCGGTGTCCTGGAGACATTCGGCCTTGAGCCGCGTCGTTACATCATTCTGGTCGCGCGCATCGTGCCGGAAAAGCGCCAGCATGATCTGATCGCCGCCTTTGCCAGGCTGAACGATCCGTCGCTCAAGCTGGTTCTCGTCGGCTCCGCCGAATACACCGATTCATATGCCGGCGAGGTCATGGAACTGGCCGGGAAAACGCCCGGGGTCGTTCTGGCCGGCATGCAGACCGGCGACGATCTGGCCTGCCTTTTCGAGAATGCCGGGCTCTTCGTGCTGCCGTCGAGCCATGAAGGCATGCCGATCGCGCTGCTCGAGGCGATGGCCTATGGTCTGCCGGTGCTTGCGAGCGACATCACCGCCAATCTCGAGATCGGCCTGCCCGCCGAGGATTATTTCCCGCTCGGCAATATCGATGAGCTGACCACCGCGCTGCGCCGCAAGCTGGCCGAGCCCTTCTCCGAAAAGGAGGCATCGGCGCGGAGTAGCCAGGTTGAAAAGGATTATGGCTGGCTCAATATCTCGGATCGAACGCTTCAGGTATATCAGGAGATCAAAAGCCGCCCTAAGCCGCAGTGATGACCTGCCCGAGTAACAATGTTCGTGAGCAGATCAGCGGCAACCCCTTCCGCCGGGCCGTCCAGCCGACGATGTGGAGCTCTTTCGCCGCCGGTTCCAGTCTGCATGCAAGCGCCCAGGATTTGCAGTCGATCGCGGCGATGTCGGCAATGCCTTCGGCGACCGTGCGGATCGAGGCGCGGTGCCCGCCTGTTTTCACCATTTCCGCGAAAATGGCGGGACTTTCGCCAACCGCTTCCAGATCGCGTTTCAGCGCCAGGTAGCCCGAAAGTGAATCCTGCTCGTTGAAAGCAAAGCGCCTTTCGCGAAAAACCGCGGCTGGAAGGCGGGCGTCGCCGTCCGGTGGAGGCGGCACCGGCTGCCCTTCGCCCCCGGAAGCGCCCTTGTGCGCTATGATCACGCTCGAATAGAAATCGCCGCTGCCGCCGGCGATGCCGTCATAATCGGTCTGCCCGATCACGCTCACATGGGAGCCGAGCCCCAGTCCCATTGGTCCCCAGCAGGCCTCGGCGACCAGCAGGTCGGGATGGCGCCACAGGACCGAAAGATCGAATTCATCAGGCGGAAGGCTCGCCGGATCGGCGGCGATGATATGGCCCTGCCCGTCACGGATGCCGCCGGGAACGGCCGGCATCGCGCCATTGCACCGTGTGAGCTGCTCCGGCGCGTCGATGTCCTGCCGGCGCAGATGGTCGCGCATCCCCGCCCAGCGCGCATCCGTTTCATCGCGCAGTTCGGGCCAGTCATACATCGGAAGCGCTGCAATATGTGTCACTCGTATTTCGGTTCCCCAGGGATCGGCGCGGTTGCGCCGCCATGGATATTGATACGGAAGCGCCGCGGACGGAAGGCCTGATCGGGAATAGCCTCCGGCAGGGCTGTCGGTTGGCCGCGTCGCAGCACCGGATGAACGACGGGCTCCTTGACGCTGAGTGCGAAGGCGCGCAGCACCTCGAAATAATTGGGGAACACGTAGCCCTCGTTCATCCGCTGCCATTCCTCCCGCTTCGCGCGGTAAAGCGCCGGCAACTCGTACCAGGCGGCCCTCGGCTGTTTGTGATGCACGAAGTGCAGATTATTATTGAGGAAAAGCGGCGCCAGCACCGATTTTTCGACAATGATGGTCCGGCCGTCCGGCCGTTCCGACCATTGATGTTCGCAATAGGAGCGGAACGCGATAAGCGAGAGGCCGAGATAGGCCGAGGTCACGGCATAGAGCCAGGGCGGAATGCCGAGCGCCAGGGAGAGGATCAGGAGGACGGGTAAGAGGCCGGCGAGATGCCGCAGCCAGGCCGAACGGACTTGTCTGTCGTCTGCCCGGATATTTTTCCATTCCGAGGCGAGAAATCCGGTGATCATCAGTGCCGGGCCGATGCTGATGCGCCCCAGGAGCGTGTTGTTCCAGCGTAGTATGGTTTTCAGGAAGAAAGGCAATTTCTGCCAGTCGGCGAGCGCCCGGTAATAGCTTTCCGGGTCGTCATAAGGATCGGTCAGCCGCTCGTCGGCATGATGCTGCAGATGCGTCTGCTTATAGCGCCGGTAGGGAATGAACAGGCCGAGAGGCAGAAAGACCAGCGCCTCGTTGACGCCGGCGCTGCGCGTTGGGTGGCCATGCAGCGCCTCGTGCTGCAGCGAGGAATGGAGAGCCACCGCGATCCCCATCAGGACAAGGGCGAGGACTGGCATGAAGGGGAAGAGGAACGCACCCGCCCAGAACCAGAAGGCGTAACAGGCGGCGATCAGCGCCAGCGTCGGCCATTCGATTCGAAATGATTTTTCGCGGCGCAGCCTTGTGCCGCGCTTACGAGCAGATTTTCCGTTCATGTATGTGCCCCGATTTGCTGGATCGAGAATCGCACTGGGGACGGAGTCGAACAATGAGAGTATGATGACAGAATGTTGATTCTGATAACCGATCAGGGCATATGTTTATAATCATCGACAATATGGGATCAAGATGGACAAAAGGGATCTGGCGGAACTGTTCCGCAAGCGTCTGGTCGAACTCGTTGCCCGATCGGGCGAAAGCCAGTCGGCATTCGCCGCGGCGATAGGTATCGACCGGTCGGCGCTGTCGCAGCTTCTTTCCGGCAGTTCTCCCCGTCTGCCGCGCGTCGAAACGCTGCTGAATATCGCCGAGCGCCATTCCGTATCGCTCGACTGGCTGCTCGGTCTTTCACAGGACAAGGGCCTGATGGGCGAGTTGCGGCCCATACTCGAAATCGAGGAAGGAAGCGAAGGCTATGACGTCACGCTTTTGATGAAATGGCATGCCGAGGCTGCGGGATCGAAAATCCGTTATGTCCCCTACCGCATTCCCGATCTGCTGCGCACGCCGCAGGTCATCACTTACGAAGCGGCGGCGACGCATCAAAGCGCGGTGACGCAGGCAAGTGAAACGGCATTCCGGTTGGATTACAACCGCCAGCCCGGCACTGACATGGAGGTCTGCATGCCGAGGCAGACGCTCGAAGCTCTGGCTGAAGGAAGTGGTGTGTGGAGCGGGCTCGCCCGCGTTGCGAGAGCCGAGCAGCTCCTGCATATGGCGGATCTCGTCAACGAACTTTATCCGTCGCTGCGCCTGTTCATATTCGACGGGCGCGAGCGTTTTTCCGTGCCCTATACGGTATTCGGTTCGCAGCGCGCCGCGATCTTCGTCGGCGGCATGTATCTCGTGCTCAACAATGCCGAATCGATCCGCATCATGCAGCGGCATTTCGACGAGCTGATCCGCTGTACCCGTATTCACGCCCATGAGGCGGCTGCCTTCGTGCGCAATCTCAAGGCGTCCTGAGCCAATTTGAGTCAGCTTATGTCAGTTGGATGCGATTATCGGTACTTTCTTTTTGCCCGTATAAATGCTTCCTTTTCTCCAGCCGCTCCACTTGTGGAACATGGTGCTCCGACCGGTTCGGATATCCATGATATGAAGATGCATCAGGCATTGAACGGGGAATACGAAGGGGAATACGCAAATGTCCTACAGGAATATCTTTCTCAGTGCCGCTCTGGGTGCAGCCTTGGCCCTCGGATTTTCCGTCGGCTCCGCCGGTGCGCAGGTCGTCGTCTCCTCGAAGATTGATACGGAAGGCAGTGTGCTCGGCAATATCATCCTGGCCGTGCTGAACGCCAACAATATTCCCACTACCAACCGCATCCAGCTCGGCGCGACGCCTGTCCTGCGCCAGGCGATCATCGCCGGTGAGATCGATATCTATCCCGAATATACCGGCAATGCCGCGTTTTTCTTCGAAAAGGCCGACGACCCCGTCTGGAAGGATGCCGCAAAGGCCTATGAGGAAGCCAAGAAGCTCGATTACGACGCCAACAAGATCGTCTGGTTGACGCCGTCGCCTGCCAACAACACCTGGGCGATCGCGATGCGCAAGGATGTCGCCGAGCCGAACAAGCTCGTCACGCTCAGCGATTTCGGTAAATATGTTTCGGATGGCGGCGAGGTCGTGCTTGCCGCGTCCTCGGAATTCGTCAATTCGGCCGCGGCGCTGCCCGCCTTCCAGACGGCTTATGGTTTCACGCTGAAGCCCGATCAGCTGATCACGCTTTCCGGCGGCGATACCGCCGCCACCATTGCTGCCGCCGCCAACAAGACCAACAATGCCAATGCCGCCATGGTCTACGGCACCGATGGCGGCATTGCGCCGTCCGGTCTCGTCGTGCTCGAGGACGACAAGGGCGTTCAGCCGGTCTATCAGCCGGCGCCGATCATCCGCGAGGCGGTGCTGAAGGAGCACCCGGAAATCGAAACCCTGTTGAAGCCGGTTTTCGAAAAGCTCGATCTGGTCACATTGCAGGACCTCAATGGCAGGGTGCAGGTCGGCGGCGAGCCGGCGAAGGCCGTGGCGGAGGATTTCCTCACGAAGAACGGCTTTCTGAAATAGGCGTCGCGGCCGGGGGCCGCGTGGTGCCGTGATGGTAGGAGGGGGCATCCGATGAGCGGAAACCGCATCCGCCTCGATAAACTCGGCGTCGTCATCGCCGCGATTGCGGTGTGCGGCGTCTTCCTCGCGCCCTTTGCCACGTTTCGCGCCAACCGGATCGTTCCAGGCGAGGCGCGAACGATTTTCGAAGCCTTGCCGTCTTGGGCCGCTGTGACGCTGCTGCTCGTTCTCGCCGTCGCCGCCATCATCGCGCTCCTGCGGGTTGCGCTGCCGTGGCGGCTTGCTGCGAGCCTTGCGGCGCTTGCGGCGCTGATGCTCCTTGTCGGCCTTGCCGCGAATCATCTGACGCCACCTGAAAACACCTATGCCCGCGTCTCGCCCGCCTCGGGCTTCTGGCTTCTGAATTTCGCATTCGCACTCCTGGCGGCGGATAGCTTCACACGGCTTCGCCTGACACCCGTTGCGCGCATCGCCGTTCTGGCGCTTGCCGCGCTTGCCGTCGCGGCCATCCTCTATTCAGGCAGTTGGAACGGTCTTTCGATCCTCAAGGAATATGCCAACCGGGCCGACAGCTTCTGGGCCGAGGCCACCAAACATGTGACGCTGGCGCTCGGCTCGCTTGCCGCCGCCGTCGTCGCCGGCATACCGCTCGGCATCCTTTGCCATCGCGTGCCGGCGTTGCGCGACGCCGTGCTCAATGTCCTCAATATCATCCAGACGATCCCGTCCATCGCTCTTTTCGGCATTCTGATCGCGCCGCTCGGCTGGATCGCGGTCCATGTGCCGGGCGCAGCCGAAATCGGCATTCGCGGCATCGGCGCCGCGCCGGCCTTTGTCGCGCTTTTCCTTTATTCGCTTCTGCCTGTTGTGGCGAACACGGTGGTCGGGCTCGCCGGTGTGCCGCCGGCGGCCAATGATGCGGCGCGCGGCGTCGGCATGACGGCCCGCCAGCGGCTTTTCTCCATCGAGTTTCCGCTCGCCTTTCCCGTCATCCTGACCGGGATCAGAATCGTGCTGGTGCAGAATATCGGCCTTGCCACGATCGCCGCGCTGATCGGCGGCGGCGGCTTTGGCGTCTTCGTCTTCCAGGGTATCGGCCAGACGGCGATGGATCTGGTGCTGCTCGGCGCGGTGCCGACCGTGGTGCTCGCCTTCGCCGCCGCCATCATTCTTGATGCTGCCACCGAAATGACCGCATTCAACGGGGCCCGAAACGAGGCAGTGACCGCATGATCGAGATCGAAAACATCACCAAGCGTTATGGCGACGCGGAGGTCGTCAGTGACGTGTCGTTTGTGGTCGAGCCGCGCACCGTCACCGTGATCGTCGGCACGTCGGGTTCCGGCAAGACGACGCTCCTGCGGATGATCAACCGTCTGGTCGAGCCGACATCGGGGACGATAAAGCTCGATGGCCGCGACAACCGGGCGATGCCGGCCTATGAGCTGCGCCGTCATATCGGCTATGCCATCCAGGGGCACGGACTTTTTCCCCATCGCACGGTGGCGCAGAACATCGCCACCGTGCCGGTCCTGCTCGGCTGGGAGAAAAGCCGCATCGATGCGCGGGTTGAAGAGCTTCTGTCGCTGTTCCAGCTCGATCCCGCCATTTTTGGCCCGCGCTACCCACACGAACTCTCGGGCGGCCAGCAGCAGCGCGTTGGTGTCGCCCGCGCCCTTGCGGCGGAGCCGAATGTCCTCCTGATGGACGAGCCGTTCGGCGCGCTCGACCCGGTGATCAGGGCCAAGGCGCAGGACGACCTGCTCGCCATCCAGAAACGGTTCGGCACCACGATCATCCTCGTCACGCACGATATGGAGGAAGCCATCCATCTGGGCAACCGGATCGCCGTCATGGACGAGGGCAGGTTGATCCAGTACGCGACACCGGCCGAGATCCTGGCCAAACCGGCCACCGCCTTTGTCGAGACGCTGATCGGCGCCGGCGACAGGCCGTTCCGCTTCCTGTCGCTGAACGAAGTCGGCGAAGCGGTGGAGCCGGGGACGGCGGAGGGCGAAGCCTTGCCGGTCACCGTGACGCAGCGCGATGCGCTTGCCGAACTGCTCTGGTCGGGGCGCACGGCGCTCCCCGTGGAAGCCGACGGAAAGCGCATCGGGCGCGTCACCGTCGAAGGTTTGATCAAGCGAGCGGCGAGGCCGGCATGAAGCTTTCGCTGCCGGTCTTTCTGCGGCTTTTCGTGCTCGCTTTGCTGATATGTTTCCTTGTCAGGCCGGATTGGTTCGAGCCGGTCTTCAAACCGCTGACGCAGAACAACGCGCCGGTGATCTACAATCACGGCAGTCTCCTGACGCTGACGCTTCAGCATTTGCGCATCGTGTTCATCGCCACATCAGCGGCCGCGGCGGTGGCATTGGCGCTGGCGATCCTCGTCACCAGACCCATCGGCGCGGAATTCCTCCCGCTGTCGCGCAGCCTCGTCAATATCGGCCAGACCTTTCCGCCGGTCGCGGTGCTGGCGCTGGCGGTGCCCGCCATCGGCTTCGGTGAAAAGCCGACACTGATCGCGCTTTTTCTCTACGGCCTGCTGCCGATTTTCGAAAATGCGCTGACCGGGCTCACCAATTTGCCCGTTGCCGTCGTCGAGGCGGCCAGAGGGGTCGGCATGAACGAGCGTCAGAGGCTCGTCAAGGTCGAGCTGCCGCTGGCTCTGCCGGTCATTCTGGCGGGCATCCGGCTCTCCGTAGTGATCAGCCTGGCAACTGCCACCATCGGTTCGACCGTCGCGGCAAAGACGCTGGGCGAGGTTATCATCGCGGGCCTCATCTCCAACAATCTCGCCTTCGTCCTGCAGGGAGGGCTGATCGTCGGCATCCTCGCCGTGCTCATCTATGACGGGCTCTCGGCGGTCGAGCGCATGCTGGCGCGCCGCATGGGACTTTCGGTGGCGCGGGCGGCCTGATCGAAACCGCCGAAGCAGCCGACAGACGATACGGTGAGCTCATTGCCGAGTTTGCGTGTTCTCATGTGGATGCTCATTGATTTCTATAAGTCCTGATCGGGTTTGCAGTCTTTCCTTTTACCTCGCCGGTAGGTAGGTTCCGACCTTCTTTGCTTTGCGCAAGTCCGGACGGAAAACGGTTTCCACTTTTCCTGGACTTGCTTTACGAAAAAAAGAGGAGTTGCCATGTTCCGCTGGGGTGTTCTTTCGACGGCGAAAATCGGTGTGACGCTGGTGATCCCGGCGCTTTGCGCGGCGGATAACGGCGTGGTGACGGCGATCGCCAGCCGCGATATCGCCAAGGCCCGCGCCGTGGCCGACCGTTTCGGCGCGCCGCATGCCTTCGGGTCCTATGAGGAACTGCTCGCCTCCGACACGGTCGACGGCGTCTACATTCCGCTGCCGACCTCTCAACATGTCGAATGGGCGATCAAAGCGGCGGAAGCCGGCAAGCATGTGCTGTGTGAAAAGCCGATTGCGCTCCATGCAAGCGAGATCGCATCGCTCATCCGCGCCCGCGACACCTATGGCGTGCTGATCGCCGAGGCCTTCATGGTCTATTATCACCCGCAGTGGATCAAGGTGCGCGAACTGATCGGCTCCGGCGCCATCGGGACGCTTCGCCATGTGCAGGGCGCTTTTACCTATTTCAACAAGGACCCTGGCAACATGCGCAACCAGGTGGCGCTCGGCGGGGGCGCACTTCCTGATATCGGCGTCTATCCGACGGTCGCGACCCGCATGAGCACGGGTAAGGAGCCGCTGCGCGTGCTTGCAAAGGTCGAGCGCGATCCGGATTTCGGCACGGACCGCTATGCCGATATCATGGCGGAATTCGACGGTTTCGACCTCTCCTTCCATGTCGCCACGCAGCTTGCGGCGCGCCAGTCGATGGTCTTCCATGGCGACAAGGGTTACATTGAGGTCCAGGCACCGTTCAACACCGGCAAATACGGTCATGCCAGGATAAATCTTCACGATGCCGGCCACAGTCAGGCGACGGAGTGGAATTTCCAGGATGTTAACCACTATCAGCTTCAGGCGCAAAGCTTTGCCCGGGCGGCTCAGGGCGAGGACGTTCCTGTGTTTACATTGGAAAACTCTATTGCGAATCAGCGGTTTATCGATGCAATCTATCGCGCCGGCGAGAGCGGCGGCTGGGAAGAGGTCTGAATGCAGGCGTTTTGGACCCCTTGGCCGTCGATGATTTTACTGCTGTTACATGTCTTGTGACTTGCAGTAAAAAACAGCCCTTCTTATATACGCCGCGATACGGTGCGCTGGTTCTCGGCAGGGAACCACGTGCCGTTTGAACCCGGTAGGGGCTGCTGAATGGAATGCTCGGCAGAGGTCCCGGCAGCCTGCTGAATGGAGAAATGTGAAATGGCAAAAGTAATCGGCATCGATCTAGGAACGACCAACTCCTGCGTCGCCGTCATGGACGGTAAGAACGCAAAGGTCATCGAGAATGCGGAAGGTGCACGAACCACGCCTTCCATTATTGCTTTTACGGATAGCGACGAGCGCCTCGCGGGCCAGCCGGCCAAGCGTCAGGCCGTCACCAATCCGGAAGGAACGCTTTTCGCGGTCAAGCGCCTGATCGGCCGCCGCTATGACGACCCGACGGTCAAGAAGGACAAGGCTCTTGTGCCTTACAAGATCGTCAAGGGCGACAATGGCGATGCCTGGGTCGAGGTGCACGGCCAGAAATATTCGCCCTCGCAGATTTCCGCGATGATCCTGCAGAAGATGAAGGAAACTGCGGAAGCCTATCTCGGAGAGAAGGTCGAGCAGGCCGTCATCACCGTGCCGGCCTATTTCAACGACGCCCAGCGCCAGGCAACCAAGGATGCGGGCAAGATCGCCGGCCTGGAGGTGCTGCGCATCATCAACGAGCCGACGGCTGCGGCCCTTGCCTATGGTCTCGACAAGAAGGAAGGCAAGACCATCGCCGTCTACGATCTCGGCGGCGGCACCTTCGATGTTTCGGTCCTCGAGATCGGCGATGGTGTGTTCGAGGTGAAGTCGACCAACGGTGATACCTTCCTCGGCGGCGAGGACTTCGACATGCGTCTGGTCGAATATCTGGCAGCCGAGTTCAAGAAGGAACAGGGCATCGACCTGAAGAACGACAAGCTCGCCCTGCAGCGCCTGAAGGAAGCTGCGGAAAAGGCCAAGATCGAGCTGTCGTCCGCTCAGCAGACCGAAATCAACCTGCCGTTCATCACGGCGGACGCTAGCGGTCCGAAGCACCTGACGATGAAGCTGTCGCGCGCCAAGTTCGAGAGCCTGGTCGATGATCTCATTCAGCGCACCATCGAGCCCTGCAAGGCCGCACTCAAGGATGCCGGCCTCAAGGCGGGCGAGATCGACGAAGTCATTCTCGTCGGCGGCATGACCCGCATGCCGAAGGTGCAGGAAGCCGTGAAGGCGTTCTTCGGCAGGGAGCCCCACAAGGGCGTCAATCCCGATGAAGTCGTCGCCATCGGTGCTGCGATCCAGGCCGGTGTGCTTCAGGGCGACGTCAAGGACGTTCTGCTGCTCGACGTGACGCCGCTGTCGCTCGGCATCGAAACGCTGGGTGGCGTGTTCACTCGCCTGATCGACCGTAACACGACGATCCCGACCAAGAAGTCGCAGACCTTCTCAACGGCGGAGGACAACCAGTCCGCCGTGACGATCCGCGTCTTCCAGGGCGAGCGTGAAATGGCGGCCGACAACAAGGTGCTCGGCCAGTTCGATCTCGTCGGCATTCCGCCCGCACCGCGTGGCGTGCCGCAGATCGAAGTGACCTTCGACATCGACGCCAATGGCATCGTCAATGTTTCGGCCAAGGACAAGGGCACCGGCAAGGAGCACCAGATCCGCATCCAGGCTTCTGGCGGTCTTTCCGATGCCGATATCGAGAATATGGTCAAGGACGCCGAGGCGAATGCCGAGGCCGACAAGGCGCGCCGCGCCACCGTCGAGGCCAGGAACCAGGGCGAAGCTCTGGTGCATTCGGCGGAGAAGTCGCTCAAGGACTATGGCGACAAGGTCTCGGCCGATGACAAGACGGCCATCGAGGACGCGATCGCTGCCTTGAAGACCTCGCTTGAAGGCGACGATGCCGAGGACATCACGGCAAAGACGCAGAGCCTTGCGGAAGTCTCGATGAAGCTCGGGCAGGCCATGTATGAGTCCGCTCAAGGCTCCGAAGACGGCGAGGAAGCCGCAGCCTCGGAACAGCCGAATGACGACGTTGTCGATGCCGACTACGAGGAGATCGACGACGACAAGAAGAAGTCCGCATAAAGCGCGGCTTCAGCAGTCACGAAAAGCCCGGCTTCAGCGCCGGGCTTTTTTGTATTCGCCATGGGATTGCGGCATTCTCCGCTTCCGCTTGTTAACCGAACGCGGATACCATCCGCCCCCGGTCGCATGAAGCAGCGAAGCGAGAGGAAGCGATGTATTTCCGGCTATTCGAGTTCTGGCGCTTATGCGCGGCGCTCCTCATCATGCTCTACCATTTTTCCTTTAATGGACCGGTCGGGACGGAGTGGATGATCGAATGGCTTCAGCGCCTGCGTCCGCTGCTTGACATGTTCTTCATCATTTCAGGTTTCCTGATCGTCGTGCACTATGGCGACAAGGTTACGGATTGGCGCAGCTACGTCACTTATATGGTCAGGCGCTTCGCCCGGCTTTATCCGCTGCATCTCATCACCTTTCTCATCTTTCTCGCCGTCGGCATCTTCTATCATTTAGGTATTCTGCGCCCGTTCGGCGGCGCAGAGCGCTATGATCTGGCGCAGATCATTCCCAATCTGCTGCTTATCCAGGCATGGGGCTTCTCGAACGAATTGACGTTCAATTTCGTTTCCTGGTCGCTGTCGGCGGAATGGTTTGCCTATCTCATGCTGCCGCTCATCCTTTTCGCCAACCGGATCGCCGGGGCAAAAGGACTTGTCGCGCTGCTGGTACTGTGGATCGCGCTTCTGGAAACGCTGCTGGCGCTGCACATCATGCCGGGCAAGCACTGGCTGGAGGCCGATACCTGGGGGGCCTATCGCGCCTTTGCCGATTTCATCACTGGCGCATTGATCGCCGTGCTCGCCTCCCGCAGCCGCCTGACATTGACGGCGCGTTGGCCCGCCTGGCTCGCCATTCTGGCATCCTGCACGCTGATGCAGCTTCAGGTCGATTATTATTACAGCGTCGCTGTCATGGCCGTTGCGGTGTTCCTCGCCGCGGTCGCCGAACGCAACGATCAAAAGACATTTGTTTATCCCAAGCCGTTGCGGCCCTTCGCCGCCGTGTCCTTCGGCATTTATCTCTGGCACCCGGTCGTCGAAGTCGTCATGTTCGGTTTTGTCTGGAAAAGGCTGCTTGCGCCGCTGGGAGCGACCGATTTCTACCTCTTCCTGCCTCTCCCGATGGCTATCACCATGGTTGTGGCGGTCCTGTCCTACCGCTGGTTCGAGAAGCCCGCCGGCGACTGGTTCCTCCGTCGCCTCGGTCTCAAGCGCCCGGCATCGACCGCGGCTGTTTCGCCGCTCATTTGAGGGGGGCGGGCGATCGGGTGGAATGTGAAGCACGCCAACGATGATTGACGGCAAAATATCTTCTGCCGATAATGAAGGAACACCGCCTATGAAAGCCATCGTCTGCCGCTCACCCGGCACCCTCCTCGTCGAGGAGCGCCCGGAACACGATACCGTGCCGCCGGGCATGGTGCTTGTCGACGTCAGTCATGTCGGCATCTGCGGCACCGATTATCATATATTCGAGGCAAGCACCCTTTCCTCGAATATCCGCGTGTGATGGGCCATGAAGTGTCGGGCCGCGTGGTGAAGGCGGGTGCGGGCGTCTCGCTTCCGGCGGGCGCACCCGTCATCATCAATCCCTATATTTCCTGCGGTCGTTGTGTCGCCTGCCGCCAGGGAAAGCCCAATTGCTGCACGTCGATCAGTGTGCTCGGCGTTCATGCCGATGGCGCCATGTGCGAGCGGATTCTCATGCCGGAGACCAACCTCTATGCGGCGGACGGCCTTTCCCTGCGCGATGCGGCGACGGTCGAATTCCTCGCATCGGCGCTCACGCGGTCCGCCGCTCGCTGGCCCGTCCGGGATCGCGAACGCTGGTCATCGGCGCCGGGCCGATCGGCATCGGAGCCGCCATCTTCGCCCGCATCGCCGGCCATGCGGTGTCATTGCTCGATGCCAGCCGCGAGAGACTGGATTTCGCGTCGGCCAGGCTCGGCTTTATCTCCACCATTGCGCTCGGTGCGGATACGGGCGAGGCCGTGGCGGGGGTAACCGATGGCGAAGGCTTCGATACGGTGTTCGACGCCACCGGAAATGCCGGCTCGATGGAAAGCGCCTTCGCCTATGTGGCGCATGGCGGCGTGCTTGTCCTGGTCGGTGTGGTGAAGGACACGATCAGCTTTTCCGATCCCGAATTCCACAAGCGCGAGATGATGCTGATCGCCAGCCGCAATGCGACGCGTCAGGATTTCGAGCATGTGACCGCTTCGATCCGTGCCGGTCTCGTTCCGCTCGATGTGCTGGTGACGCATGAAACCAGCATTGACGACGCACCGGAAAATATCGCTCGCTGGGCGCACGAGAAGAGCGGATTGATCAAGGCGGTCATCCGGATCGGCTGATCCTTTCCGTCCTGGCTTGCCTGAAATGATGAGAGCGGCTCCCCGAACGGGAGCCGCTCCAACCGATTGTCTTGCGGCTTTATTTCACGGAGGCAGCGGGAGCATCCCGTTCGCTCCAGATACCCATGTCGATCTTGCCGGCAAGCTCGGGATATTGGGCCACTTCGAAATGCGGCGTGCCGGTCTTGCGCTGCGCGATGAAGTCCGCGGTCAGTTTGGCGACCGTTCCTGAAAGAAGCACGATCGCCACCAGGTTTATCGTCGCCATCAGACCCATCACGGCGTCGGCCGTATTGAAGACGGTCGCAACCGACTGATAGGCGCCCCAGATGACCATGAGCAGAGCGCCGAGACGCAGGAGGGTCAATCCGGACCTGTTGTCGGCGCCCAGATAGGTCAGTGCATTTTCGGCATAGGCATAATTGCCGATGATCGACGTGAAGGCGAAGAAGAAGATCGCAATGGCAATGAAATAGCGGCCGAATTCGCCGATATGGACGACCAGAGCTTCCTGGGTCAGTGGCGTTCCCGTGAGTTCGGAGCCGGGTATCAGCTTGTGCGACAGGAGGATCATCACCGCTGTTGCCGTGCAGATCAGGATCGTGTCGATGAACACGCCGAGCGCCTGCACAAATCCCTGCGATGAGGGATGATGCGGGTTGGGCGTTGCAACTGCCGCGATATTGGGAGCCGAGCCCATGCCGGCTTCATTTGAGAACAGACCCCGCTTCACGCCGTTCAGCATCGCCGCGGCAATGCCGCCGCCCGCCGCTTCGAGCCCGAATGCGCTCTTGACGATCAAGCTTATCACGGCGGGGACTTCCGCGATGTTTGCGATCAGCACATAAATCGCCACCAGCAGGTAGGCGATCGCCATGAACGGCACCAGCAGTTCGGCGACACGCGCGATCTGCTTGATGCCGCCGAAGATCACGACTGCGGAGAGGAGGGCGATCGCGATACCGACATAAAGCTTGTTGAAGCCGAAGGCGCCTTGCATGGCGTCGGCGATCGAATTTGCCTGGACGGCATTGAACACCAGGCCGAAAACGAGGATCAGGCAGATCGAGAAAATGACTGCGGCCCGGGGCGCATTCAGGCCCCTGGCGATGTAGAAGGCCGGTCCTCCGCGATATTGGCCGTTTTCGTCGCGCACCTTGTAGAGCTGCGCCAGCGAGCTTTCGGAATAAGCGGTGGCCATGCCGACCAGCGCAACCATCCACATCCAGAAGATGGCGCCAGGACCGCCGAGATAAAGCGCCACGGCGACACCGGCGAGATTGCCCGTGCCGACGCGCGAGGCGAGGCTCGTGCACAGTGCCTGGAAAGGGGTGATGCCGCTCTTGTCTTCGGTAGGTGCCGCAAGGATCGAGCGGAAAAATTCCGGAAAATGCATGAACTGGATGAATTTCAGCCGCACGGTGAAAAAGATGCCGACCGCCAGAAGGCCATAGATCAGAACATAGCCCCAGAATATCTCGTTGAGAAAATTGATGATGCTATCCATGCGTGTCCCCTTTGGCCGCTTCTTGCGAAGAATGGCGACCGTCCCAGTCCCACAAGCAGCGCATCGGGCGCGCTGGAACAGTGCAATAAGCTAACTAGCCGCACTTGTGGGCAGGTGAGAAGGCCGAAAAGCTATTATGTCCACGCTTTTCTGCAATTCGCGATGGCGAGATAGAAATTGCACCAGGGCCAATCGAGATGAGGATGTCGAGACATGTGCCTGCTGGTGCTCCCAGCCGGCACAGGCCATTGCCGGCTGGATGCGAGTGACGATTTCCTGGTGATCGGCGCCTATCCGCCGGGGGCAGCATGCCGATATCTGCCGCGATCCGCCTTCAAGGCAGGATCTGGAGAGGATCGAGCACCTTCCGCTTCCGCAATCCGACCCGATCGAGGGAAAAGACGGCCCGCTTGTCGCCATCTGGCAACGCGCTGCCGGTTTGTGATGATCAGTCTCGGTCGGGAGCGCCGAGCGGGAAGAGCGGTCGATAGGGACGGGCCTCGTCCACCGCCCGTGCAAAGGACGGGCGCGCCAGGAGCCGCTGCCGATAAGCATGGACATGGGCAAATTCCTCGCCGATCGCATGGCTCCAATCGGCATAGAATAGCGCAGGTGCTGCGGCGCAATCGGCGAGACTGAAACTGTCGCCGGAAGCCCATTCGCGCCCTGCCATTCTGCCGTCGAGCCAGCGATAGGCCGCATCGAGCATGGCCCGCGCCTCTTCCACGCCATAGGCATCGCGGACCTCCGCTGGGCGGATCGCGTTGACGACGATCTTCCCCTGCGGGGTCATGACGTAATTGTCGAAGAAGCGATCCATCAGCCGTATGTCGAGCGCGGCGTCCGCATCACTGGGGATCAGCCGCACCGGCCCGGGATGATGAAGTCCGAGATATTCGATGATGATGCTCGCCTCCATGATGGTGCGATCTCCGTCGACCAGCACCGGAAAGCGTTTGAGCGGCCACAGAGCCATCCATTCGGCCACCGTGCTCTCGTCGTCGGGGCCGAGCATGCGGAATTCGAAGGGGGTGTCGTTCTCGTACAGAGCGATCAGTGCCTTCTGGCAATAGGAGGAGAAGGGATGGGCATAAAGATTAAGAGGCATCATGGTCTCCTCAGTTCGTACGGTTGCGCTGACCGGCCCGTTCGAGTGCATAACCCGACCAGTGCCGCTCCAGATCGTCCGACCAGGCCGGCGGCGCGAACTCTCCATCAGGCTTTTCGATATAGCCGTCTAGGCTCATGAACATCGATAAAACCAGCTTTGCCATCGTTTCCTCCTATATCTCCAAAACTGCTTTCATTTCGCAAGTGGTTGCGTTGTAACGCAGCTGACCCTATTTTGCAAGCAGTGATGTGGAGATTTTTAGAATGGGAAATGCGCACCGTTCGGGCTGCCCGATCAATTTGACGCTGGAAATACTGGGCGATCGCTGGAGCCTGATCATTATTCGCGACATCATGTTCGGCAATCGCCGCCATTATCGCGAACTGCTCAACCTCTCGGATGAGGGGATCGCGTCCAATATTCTCGCTGACCGCTTGAAGCGGCTGGTTGCGGAAGGACTGCTGACCAAGCGCGATGATCCCACCCACCGGCAGAAGGCGATCTACAGCCTTGCCGAACCCGCCATACAGCTTGTGCCGCTATTTGCGCAGATGGGTGCATGGGGACGTCGCCACACGCCCGTCACGGAGGAACTGTCGATCCGTGCCCAGCTTTTGGAGGAGGGCGGCCCGCCGATGTGGGAAGCCTTCATGGCGGAGCTGCGAACGCTCCACCTCGGCGCGCCCGTTTCCGGCCCGTCGGTCCTGGCCGAACTTCAGGCAGCCTACGAGGAGACGGTGGCGCGAAACAAAGCAAATTGAGCGCTCGCCGCCCAAATGCGCTTCGTGCGGCCCAAGGGCATGCCAAAGGTCTAGAAAAAGAGGGCCTGAATGTCTTCCAGGCCCTCTACTGTCAGCAAAACCGTTGCCGCGGTTCAGACGTAACGGTTGACGATATTCTCCAGATATTCCTGCCTGCCGGAGCGGGGCTTCGGCTGAAGCCCCTCGGCCTCGACGCGCGTCGAGATCTCCTCCAATGAGCGTTCGCCGGCAAGCATGGCTTTCGCCTCGGGGCTGTTCCAGCCGGCATAGCGATCCGACACGAAATCGGTCAGCGCCTTGTCCTCCATCATCTGCGCCGCCGCCTTCAGCCCGCGCGCGCATGTGTCCATCCCGCCGATATGCGCGATGATCAGATCCTGAGGGTCGAGCGATTGGCGCCTGAGCTTGGCGTCGAAATTGGTGCCGCCCGTGGTGAAGCCGCCGGCCTTCAATATCTCGTAATAGGCCAGCGCCGCCTCGGCCGCATTATTGGGGAACTGGTCCGTATCCCAGCCCGACTGATAGTCGTTGCGGTTCATATCGATCGAGCCGAGGATATCGAGGGCCGCCGCCGTCGCCAGCTCATGTTCGAAGGAATGCCCCGCCAGGATGGCATGGCCCTGCTCGAGATTGAGCTTCACTTCGTTTTCCAGCCCGAAGCGCTTGAGGAAGCCATAGACGGTCGCCGCGTCATAATCATACTGGTGCTTGGTCGGCTCCTGCGGCTTGGGCTCGATCAGGATCGTTCCCTTGAAGCCAATTTTGTGCTTGTAATCGACGACGAGGCTGAGGAAGCGCCCCATCTGGTCGAGTTCGCGCTTCATGTCGGTGTTGAGCAGGGTCTCGTATCCCTCGCGGCCACCCCACAGCACGTAATTCTCTCCGCCGAGCTTCTGCGTCACGTCCATGCAGTTCTTCACCGTGGCCGCCGCATAGGCGAAGACGTCGGGGTCCGGATTGGTCGCGGCGCCCGCCATATAGCGGCGGTTGGAGAAGAGGTTCGCCGTTCCCCAAAGGAGCTTCGTGCCGGTCGCCTGCATCTTGTCTGCGAAATAATCGGCAATTTCATGCAGCCGCCGGTTGCTTTCGGCAAGCGTTTCGCCTTCCGGGCGGACATCGGCATCGTGGAAGCAGAAATAGGGCGCGCCGAGCAGCGAGAACATTTCGAACGCCACATCCGCCTTGAGCTTCGCCGCCTCCATCGTGTCGTCGAACCACGGGCGCTCGAAGGTCTGGCCGCCGAACGGATCGCCCCCCGGCCAGACGAAGGAATGCCAATAGGCGACGGCGAAGCGCAGATGGTCCTCCAGCCGTTTGCCGAGCACGACCTCGTCGGGGTTGTAGAAGCGATAGGCCAGCGGATTCCTGCTCTCCGGCCCCTCATATTTGATCGTCTTGATATCGCCGAAAAACCCGGTGCTCATGTTTATATTCCTCCTATGGCTGATGGATTGCGGCGGGCCCGCCGTCTATGTGCCCAAGATTTCAATAATGTTCCTATGCCGCGCTGGTCTGGGAGAATCCGCGTGCCTCGCCGCCCGAAAATACATCCGCATCCAGATGCAAGAGCGATGTCATCGCGCAGCCTTGAAGGATCAGGGGATGCTCCTCCGGGTAACACCGTATCGCCAGCTCCTGCGCCCCGTCCCAGCCGGCGGAGCCGGAGATCGCGTTGCGGATTTCCGGCTCGATCAGGTCGAAGACCCTGGCGCCTGGACCAACCAGAGCGATCGGCACCGGATCGATCAGGGAGAACAGATTGTTGAGGCCGAAGCCGATGGCGCGGCCGGCCGTATGGAACGCTTCACGCTCTATCCCGGCCGTCTCCCGTGCCTGCTCCGCAAGCTCGGTGAAAACCTTGGCGTCGATGCTGAATGCCGGCGGCGCGGTATCGGGCATGCCCATGGCGTTCCGCCATATGGCGTAATCACCGGCATAGGCCTCTATGCATCCGCGCCGGCCGCAGCGGCACAGTGCGCCATAGGGAATATGCGCCATATGGCCGAATTCCGCCGCCGATGAATGGGAGCCGGAAAAGGGCTTGCCCTTCAGATAAAGGCCCATGCCGATGCCGTAGGACAGCAATATGGCGGCGAAATCGCCGCTGTAATGATCGGGATCCGTCCAGCGCAACGCCTCGGCGAGCATCGTGCAATCATTGGCCAGCGCCACCGGCACGCCGAAGGCGCGCGTCAGCGCCGGGCCGAAGCCGATGTTTCGCTCACGGATGATCGGCGCCCACAGCATCTTCTCGCCGGCGGCATCGGTGACGCCTTGCACGGACATGGAGATATGCATGAGCTTGCCGCCGCTGCCGGCGCCGGATTGCACTTGCTGGCGCAGCATTGCGCTGATCTCGGCTAGAAGGTCACGACCCGTTGCCGGCCATGTCGGCAGGTCGGCGATCTGCTCGGCGATGGTGCCGCCGGCATAATCGACCAGGGCGACCGTGATGCTGTTGAGCGAAAGATTGACGACGCCGACCTTGGCGATATCGGGGTTGGGCATGAGACTGACCTGCGGCCGGCCGCGCCGCACCGTGCTGCCATCGCTGTCACGGTTTTCCAGCAGAACCCCTTCCGAAACCAGCGCCGCCACGATGGCCGAAACGGTCGAGGCGCTCAAGCCGGTCATACCGGTGAGGTCGGTCCGGGAAAGCGCGCCTCTGCGTCTTACGGCGGTGAGAACCAGCCTGCGGTTCTGTCGGCGCACATCGTCCGAGCGTGCGATCGCTCCAGCCAAAGCGTTCCTCCCTCCCTCGTCTTTTTCGCTGCGACGCAAAATTATTGTTGCATTGCAACAGCTTAAGCTCCTCACTTTCGATGTTGACATGGAAAGGAATTTTAGTCACTATTTTTTTCGAGCCTCGAAATAAAAGGCTGGCCTGCCAATGGAGGGGCAGGGAATGATCGTACCTGATCATGTTTTATAGTGCTGGGTGCACTGGGGAGGAATGTCATGAAGAAATTTGCAGCAGCTCTCGCGGGCGCGGTGTTTGCCGTGTCTTTCGCGGGCCCCGTTTTCGCCAAGGACAAGATCATCGGCGTATCCTGGTCGAATTTCCAGGAGGAACGCTGGAAGACCGATGAAACGGCGATCAAGGCCGCGCTTGAGGCCAATGGCGATAAATACATCTCTGCCGACGCACAATCATCGGCGGCAAAACAGCTGACCGATGTCGAAAGCCTCATCGCGCAAGGCGCCAATGCGCTGATCATCCTTGCGCAGGATTCGGGCGCGATCGGTCCGGCGGTGGAAAAGGCCACAGACGAAGGCATTCCGGTCATCGGCTATGATCGTCTGATCGAAAACAAGGATGCCTTCTACATTACCTTCGACAATAAGGAAGTCGGCCGCATGCAGGCGCGCGCCGTCTTTGCGGTCAAGCCCGAGGGCAATTATGCCTTCATCAAGGGCAACGCTGCCGATCCCAATGCGGATTTCCTGTTTGCCGGACAGATGGAAGTGCTGGAAGATGCGATCGACGCCGGCAAGATCAAGAATGTCGGCGAGGCCTATACCGATGGCTGGCTGCCCGCCAACGCGCAGAAGAACATGGAGCAGATCCTGACCGCCAACAACAACGATGTGGATGCGGTCGTGGCTTCCAATGACGGCACGGCGGGCGGTGCGATCGCCGCACTTTCCGCGCAGGGGCTTGCCGGCTCCGTGCCGGTGTCCGGCCAGGATGCGGATTTTGCGGCGCTCAACCGCATCGCGCTCGGCACGCAGACCGTCTCGGTCTGGAAGGATAGCCGGGAACTCGGAAAGAATGCTGCGATGATCGCTTCCGAGCTGGCCGATGGCAAGAAGATGGATGAAATCTCCGGCGTGCAGAAATTCAGCGGCGGTCCCGAGGGAATCGAGATGAATTCCATCTTCCTCAAGCCCGTGCCGATCACCAAGGACAATCTCGATCTTGTCATTGATGCCGGCTGGGTGACGAAGGATGTCGTCTGCCAGGGCGTTGCCGCCGGTTCCGTGGCTGCGTGCAACTGAGAATGTAACTGAGGACGGCAAATGCCGCGGCTTGCAGCGCCATGCATTCATCGGGATGCATTGACGCTGTAAGTTTTTCAACCGGCGCATCGTGCGGTCCGAAAGCCGCAGCGGGTTTTCGGACCGATGCGCCAGAAGTCGCGGCGTTTCCTGATTGTCCGCAGCCCGTGGGAGGGGCAGCATGAGCGAGATTGCGAGCACTGGGTCCAACTCGACCGACGGGGCTCGATCGGCTGAACTCGGCATTGTCGCGCGATTCTTCAAGGCGACGGAACTCGATGTCCGCCTCCTTGGCATGATCTTCGCGCTCCTGATCATCTGGATCACCTTCCATGTCCTCTCCGGCGGACTGTTTCTGACACCGCGCAATCTGTGGAACCTGTCTGTCCAGACGGCGTCCATCGCGGTTATGGCGACCGGCATGGTTCTGGTCATCGTTACCCGCAACATCGATCTCTCCGTCGGATCCATTCTCGGCTTCGTCGGCATGATCATGGGCGTGGCGCAGACGGAATGGCTGCCGCCGCTCCTGGGCTTCGGCAACCCGTTCACATGGATCATCGTGCTCGCGCTTGGCATGGTCGTCGGCGCTGCCATCGGCGGCCTTCAGGGCTTCATCATCGCATTCCTCGGCGTCCCCTCCTTCATCGTCACGCTCGGCGGGCTTCTCGTCTGGCGCGGCGCCGCCTGGTGGGTCACATCAGGGCGCACCGTCGCGCCGATGGATGCCACCTTCCGCTTGATGGGCGGCGGTCCCGGCGGGTCGATCGGAGCGGTGTGGAGCTGGGTGGTTGCTGCGATCGCCTGTCTCGGCATCATCGGCCTCATCGTCAATGCGCGGCGGCAGCGCAAACGCTTCAATTTTCCCAGCCGCCCGATATGGGCTGAAATATTGCTGGCGGTGGTGGGAAGCGCGCTGGTTCTGGGCGCGGTGATGATCGCCAATTCCTATCCCTGGCCGACGGGCATCGTCAGAAGATATGCCGAGGAACACAATATCGTCGTTCCCGAAGGCGGCCTCTTTATCGCGCATGGCATCGCCATTCCCGTGCTCATTGCCATTGCTGTCGGCATCGTCATGACATTCGTGACCACGCGCACGCGGTTCGGCCGCTATATCTTCGCGCTCGGCGGCAACCCGGAAGCAGCCGAACTGGCCGGCATCAACACCAAATGGGTGATCATGAAGATCTTCATGCTGATGGGCGTTCTCTGCGCCATTTCAGCCGCCATCTCCACCGCCCGCCTCAACGCCGCCACCAACGCGCAAGGCACGCTTGACGAACTCCTGACGATCGCTGCGGCCGTCATCGGCGGCACGTCGCTTGGCGGAGGCGTCGGCACGATCGCAGGCGCCATGCTCGGCGCGGTGACGATGCAATCCCTGTCGTCGGGCATGGTGCTGCTCGGTCTCGATACACCGCTGCAGAACATCATCGTCGGCATCGTGCTGGTCATCGCCGTCTGGCTTGATACGATGTATCGTCGCCGCGTTTCATGAGCCGCGGAAATGAGAATGGGGAGGAGAACATGAGCAACACGCCTCTCGTGGAGATGGAGAATATCTCGATCGCCTTCGGCGGCATCCGCGCCGTCGACGATGCGTCAGCGGATCTTCATGCCGGCGAAGTGGTGGCGCTGCTCGGGCACAATGGCGCGGGCAAATCGACGCTGATCAAGATCCTCTCCGGCGCTTACAGGCGCGACAGCGGAACGATCCGGATGAATGGCGAAGAGGCGGTCATCAACAATCCGCGCGATGCCAAGGCCTATGGCATCGAAACGATCTACCAGACGCTGGCGCTCGCCGATAATGTCGACACGGCCGCCAATCTCTATCTCGGCCGCGAGATCATGACCCCGTGGGGCACGCTCGACGATGTGGCGATGGAGGCGAGGGCGCGCGAGGTGATGGGCCGCCTCAATCCCCGTTTTGAGCGCTTCAAGGACCCGGTGAAGGCACTGTCCGGCGGCCAGCGCCAATCGGTGGCGATCGCCCGCGCCATCCTTTTCAATGCCCGCATCCTGATCATGGACGAGCCGACGGCGGCGCTCGGACCTCAGGAAACGGCGCAGGTCGGCGAACTCATCGAGCAGTTGAAGAGCGAAGGCATCGGTATCTTCCTGATCAGTCACGACATCCATGACGTGTTCCACCTGGCCGACCGCGTGATGGTCATGAAGAATGGCCGTGTCGTCGGCACGGCCAGGGTGACGGATGTGACAGAGGACGAGATTCTCGGCATGATCATCCTCGGGAAATGTCCGCCGGGGGCCGTTCCCGGGCCCGGCGCCATGAATGTCTGACCCTACTCGCACCAGCCAGTTTGCAGATCGAGAATAAGGAGAAGATCATGAAGACCATCAAGGGACCGGCCATTTTCCTGGCGCAGTTCGCGGGCGATGCCGCACCTTTCAATTCATTCGATTCCATCTGCAAATGGGCTGCTTCGCTGGGCTATAAGGGCGTTCAGATTCCCACATGGGATGCGCGTCTCTTCGATCTGGAAAAGGCGTCGGATTCCAAGGATTACTGCGATGAGATAAAAGGCGTGGCGGCTAGCCACGGCCTGGAGATCACCGAGTTGTCCACGCATCTGCAGGGACAGCTCGTCGCGGTCCATCCGGCCTATGATATCGCCTTCGACGGTTTCGCCGCGCCCGCGGTCCGGGGTGATCCCAAGGCCCGCACCGAATGGGCCATCGACCAGGTTCGCCGCGCACTCAGGGCATCGAAACATTTCGGGCTGACGGCGCACGCTACCTTCTCCGGCGCGCTGGCCTGGCCTTATGTCTATCCCTGGCCGCAGCGCCCCGCCGGTCTTGTCGAGACCGCATTCGATGAACTGGCAAGACGCTGGCATCCCATCCTCGATTATGCCGAGGAGAACGGCGTCGATATCTGCTATGAGATCCATCCGGGAGAGGATCTGCACGACGGCATTTCCTATGAGATGTTTCTCGATCGTGTGAAGAACCACGCCAGAGCGAACCTGCTCTACGACCCCTCGCATTTCGTGCTGCAGCAGCTCGATTATCTCGATTATATCGACATCTATCACGAGCGGATCAAAGCTTTCCACGTCAAGGACGCCGAGTTCAATCCGACCGGCCGCCAGGGTGTTTATGGCGGGTTCCAGAATTGGGTGAACCGGGCCGGCCGTTTCCGTTCGCTCGGCGATGGCCAGGTCGATTTCGGCGCGATCTTTTCGAAGCTCACCGCCTATGACTTTGCCAGCTGGGCGGTGCTCGAATGGGAGTGCGCCTTGAAGCACCCGGAAGACGGCGCGCGCGAAGGCGCGGAATTCATTCAGGCTCATATCATCCGCGTCACCGAACATGCATTCGACGATTTTGCCGGTGCGGGCACCGATGATGCCGCCAACCGCAAGATGCTCGGCCTGCTGTAAAGACTTGGAAGGAATTTAACTCATGGCGATTGAAGCAAGCAGGCAGGAACAGAATGCGGAGCGGATCCGTCTCGGCATGGTCGGCGGCGGCCAGGGCGCGTTTATCGGCGCGGTGCACCGCATCGCCTCGCGTATCGATGACCAGTACGAACTCGTGGCCGGCGCCCTTTCGTCCGACCCGGCGCGCGCCCGTGCGTCCGCGCTGGAACTCGGTATCGCACCAGACCGCGCCTATGGCTCGTTCGAGGAGATGGCGAAGGCCGAGGCCGCACGGCCCGACGGCATCGAGGCGGTCGCCATCGTCACGCCCAACCACATGCATGCCCCGGCGGCAAAGGCCTTCCTCGAAGCAGGCATCCACGTCATCTGCGACAAGCCGCTGACGCTCGATGTCGAGGAGGCGAAGGAACTCGTCGATCTCGTCGACAGGACGGGCAAGGTGTTTGCCGTCACCCACAACTATACCGGCTATCCCATGATCCGCCAGGCCCGCGCCATGGTCGAGAAGGGCGAGCTCGGCGATATCCGGCTGGTCCAGGCCGAATATCCGCAGGACTGGCTCACCGAACGGGCCGAGGCATCAGGCAGCAAGCAGGCCGAATGGCGCACCGATCCCAAGCGGTCCGGCGCCGGCGGCTGCATCGGCGATATCGGCACGCATGCCTATAATCTCGCCTGCTTCGTGACCGGGCTGCAGCTTGACGAACTCCTGGCCCAGCTCACCACCTTTGTCGAAGGCAGGCTTCTCGACGACGACGTCCAGATCATGCTCCGCTTCAAGGGCGGCGCGCGGGGCTTGCTCTGGGCGAGCCAGGTGGCGGTGGGCCATGAGAACGGCCTGAAATTGCGCGTCTACGGGACCAAAGGCGGGCTTGAATGGACGCAGGCCGATCCGAACTATCTCTGGTTCACCCGTTTCGGCGAGCCGAAGCAACTTCTCACACGCGGGGGCGCGGGTGCCTGGCCGGAAGCGACGCGGGTCACCCGCGTTCCAGCTGGGCACCCGGAAGGTTACCTGGAAGGTTTCGCCAATATCTATGCGGAAGCCGCGCGTGCCATTCAGGCTGCCCGCAGCGGCAGCAAGCCGGATGATGCGGTCATCTTCCCGACGGTCCGGGACGGTCTCGCCGGCATGCAGTTCATCGAGGCGGCAGTCGCTTCTTCCAAGGCCGGCAATATCTGGACCAAAGTCGGATGAGCGAGATACCTCCCCCTTCGCCGGTCGATCCGCCGGCAGCAAAGACCTTGCTTGAGACCGAAGGCATTTCGAAATCCTTCGGACCTGTCGAGGTGTTGCGGGACATCGGCCTTCGGCTGGCGCCGGGGGAAGTCCACGCAATCATCGGCGAAAATGGCGCCGGCAAGTCGACATTGATGAAAATCCTTTCGGGCCATCTCGCGCCGTCGAAAGGCACGCTGAAGGTCAATGGGGAACAGATCACCTTCACCGGCCCGGTCGATGCCGAAGAGCGCGGCATCGTCCTCGTCCATCAGGAAATCCTGCTGGCGCCGGATCTGACGGTGGCGCAGAATATCTATCTCGGGCGCGAGCTTCGTAAAGGCATCGTGCTTGACGAGCGGGCCATGGCGGAAGGCGCGTATCGCGCCGTTCTCGATCTCGGCGCCGACATCGATCCGGCGACGGTGGTCAACCGTCTTTCGATCGCCCAGCGCCAGCTCGTCCAGATCGCCCGGGCCTTGCTGGTTCCCCACCAGATCGTCATTTTCGACGAACCGACGGCCTCGCTGACCCCTGTCGAGACCAAAGCCCTGCTCAAGGTGATCAGCGCCATAAAAGCGAAAAACGCCGCGATCCTTTATATTTCCCATCGGCTGCCCGAGGTGAAGACCATCGCCGATCGCGTCACGGTCCTCCGTGACGGGAATTTGGTCGGCACCTATGAAGCCGCCGATCTCGAGCCGATGGATATGGCCCGGTTGATGGTCGGTCGCGATGTCTCGAAACTCTATCCAGAGCGCGCCGGAGCGAAGGCGGGCGAAACCGTTCTCGAAGTCGAGAATATGAATGTGCCGGGCTTTGCCAGGAATGCCGGCTTTTCGCTCAAGCACGGAGAAATCCTCGGTTTTGCCGGCCTCATCGGTGCCGGACGGACGGAGCTCTTGGAAGGCGTTCTGGGGCTCAGGCCGGCCCAGGGAACGGTCCGCCTCAACGGCAATCCGGTACATTTCAAGGATGCCAGGCAGAGCATGCAGGCGGGCATCGTCTATCTGAGCGAGGACCGCAAGGGCAAGGGGCTTCTGCTCGGGCAAAATCTCAAGATCAATCTCACTTTGGCCGGTCTCGACAAATTCGTGCGCGGTATATTGATCGACCGCAAGCGCGAGGATCGGGCGCTTGATGAGGCGATCCGCGATTTCGATATCCGCACGGGCAACCGCGATCTTCTCGCCGGCCAGCTTTCCGGTGGAAACCAGCAGAAGCTGCTGCTTGCCAAGATGATGCTGCTCGGCCCCAAGATCGTCGTTATCGACGAGCCGACGCGCGGCATCGATATCGGCACCAAGGAGCAGATCTATAAATTCATCACCGGCCTTGCGGCTGAGGGAAAATCCGTCATCGTCATCTCGTCGGAAATGCCGGAGCTGATCGGCGTTTGCGACCGTATCATCGTGATGCGCAATGGCGAAATCGCCGGTGAGGTTTCAGGTGAACACATGACGGAAGCCGAGATCGTCGTGCTTGCAACCGGCGCGACAAAGAGGGAGGCCGCCCTGGTGGCGGAAACTGCATGAGCAACACGACGGTAGTGCAAACCCGGAGACGATCCATAAGCGATATCGATCTGCGGGCCGTTGCCCCTTTCGTTGCGCTGGCGGTGCTGTTCGGGTTCGGCGCCATGGTCAATCCGAATTTTCTCGGGCTCGACAATCTCACGAACGTCGTCACGCGCAGCGCCTTCATAGCGATCATCGCGGTAGGTGCGACCTTCGTCATTTCGGCGGGCGGGCTCGACCTTTCCGTGGGCTCCATGTCGGCTTTCGTCGCCGGCACGATGATCCTCTTCCTCAACAGCGGCGCCGTTTCCGGGGATACCGGGATGATCGCCACGGCCATGCTGCTGGCGCTTGCCACCGGCGCGCTGTGTGGGCTCGCCAACGGGCTGATCACCACATTGGGCCGCATTGAGCCGTTCATCGTGACGCTCGGCACGATGGGCATCTTCCGGGCGCTGACGATCTACCTGGCGGAGGGCGGGTCCATCGCCATCAAATCGCAGGAATTGCGCGCGGCCTACCGGCCGATCTATTTCAGTGATGTGCTGGGGGTGCCGATACCCGTCATCATGATCCTGGTGGTGGCGGCGCTCGGCGCCTTCATTCTCTACCGGACCCGCTTTGGCCGCCACGTCACGGCAGTGGGCTCCAACGAGGAAGTGGCCCGTTATTCCGGCATTTCCGTCAATCGGGTGCGCACATTGACCTATGTCATTCAGGGCGTTTGCGTCGCTATCGCCGTGTTGATCTATGTGCCGCGGCTTGGCGCTGCGACGGCGACGACGGGGCTGTTGTGGGAGTTGCAGGCGATTACGGCAGTGGTCATCGGCGGCACCGCCTTGCGCGGCGGGGTCGGGCGCATCTGGGGCACGATCTGCGGCGCGCTGATATTGGAACTGGTCGGCAATATCATGGTACTCTCCGATCTCGTCAGCGAATATCTCATCGGTGCTGTCCAGGGGTCGATCATCATCATTGCCATGCTGATACAGCGCTCGCTCGGGCGTCGATGAGGAAGATTGATTCGAGTGCGGTCGCGGGCGAGATATTGCGACCTAATTCGTGGAGGAGAGGCGGCGAGGGGGCCGGCCGCCATTCGTGAGAGAGGCCTCGTTAGGGAGAGAGTGACATGAAAAGTATGTTGATGGGTTTAGCCGCCTTCGCGCTTGCGTCGGCGGCGACCGCGGTCCAGGCACAGGAGAGGCAGGTCAACATGGCCGTTTCCATTCCGGCCGCCGACCATGGCTGGACCGGTGGTGTCGTCTATCACGCCGAACGCGCGAAAAAGACGTTGGAAGCCCGTTATCCCGGGCTGAAGATCACGGTGAAGACATCGCCCGACGGCGCCACCCAGGCAAATGCGCTGGAGGATCTGACCGCACAGGGCATCGACGCGCTGGTGACGCTGCCGCACAATTCCGATGAACTGACCGATCCGATCCGGCAGGTCAAGGAAAAGGGCGTCTTCGTCACCGTCGTCGACCGGGCCTTGTCCGATCCGACGATCCAGGATCTCTATGTGGCGGGCAACAATCCTGAGCTCGGCCGCGTCGCTGGCGAATACATCAAGAAGGAGCTTGGCGGTAAGGGCGATATCGTCGTCATCCGCGGTCTGCCCATCGTCATTGATGAGGAACGCCAGAAGGGTTTTGACGAGGGGATCAAGGGAAGCGATATCAAGGTGCTCGATCGCCAGTTCGGCAACTGGTCGCGCGACGATGCGTTCAAGGTGATGCAGGACTATCTCGCCAAATACAAGAAGATCGATGCCGTCTGGTGCCAGGATGACGACATGGCGGTCGGCGTTCTCGAGGCGATCCAGCAGGCCGACCGCACCGATATCAAATTCGTCGTCGGCGGCGCCGGCATGAAGGAAATGATCAAGCGCGTCGCCGATGGCGATAGCATGATCCCGGTCGATGTCCTGTATCCGCCGGCAATGATCGCGACCGCCATGGAGCTGACGGCTGGCAATTTTTATGATCAGGTGCCGGTGCGCGGCAGCTATATCCTCGATGCCACGCTGGTGACGAAGGAAAACGCCCAGGAATTCTATTTCCCGGATTCGCCATTCTGATCTGATTGCCATGATCTGATTACCGGAATGCGGGGCTTCGCCTGGAAGTCCCGCATTCCCCACCACGCTCTTCTACCCGGTTTTCGATCGGATGCCCGCCGGCGCAATCAGCTTTGCAAGCTCGTCTCTGGCAAAACATCGCCGATTGTCGTATGTTTATCCCACGTGCAGATTTCGGTCCCATGGCTCCGGTCTCGTGCGGTGCCGCTGGCGACCTGTTCCGCTCTGAACGAGATTGGGAGAAACAGCCATGGCCCATTTTCATGTCATCGCCGGTGCAAGTGAGACCCCTGCGTTTCCCCAGGTGCGCCGGATCGGCGTCTCGGATGTTGTTGCCGTTCTTCGCCAGGGGCTTGATGATTTTTGGGACAAGCCGTCGCATTACGTCTTTCTCTGCCTGATTTATCCCATCGCCGGTCTCGTCATTGCCCGGTGGACGTCAGGTGCCAATACCCTGCCGCTCCTCTACCCGCTGATGTCCGGTTTTGCCTTGCTCGGGCCACTCGCGGCGATCGGTCTTTATGAGATCAGCCGCCGGCGGGAACTCGGGCTCGACACCTCCTGGCGGTATGCCTTTGATGTGGTGCGCTCTCCGGCCATTCCTTCCATCATGGCTGTGGCCGCTCTGCTTTTTGCCATTTTCATCGCCTGGCTTCTCACGGCGCAAGCACTTTACGGGAATCTGTTCGGTCCCATGGCGGCCGATACGATCAGCGGATTCCTCCGTCAGGTTTTCGCCACGGAACAAGGCTTGAGGCTGATCGTGTGGGGCAATCTCATCGGCTTCGTCTTCGCCGTCGTGGTGCTTTGCACGACCGTCGTCACATTTCCCCTGCTGCTCGATCGCGATGTTGGCGCGCTGGTGGCGGTCTGGACGTCGATCAAGACCGTGCTGGTAAATCCCGTCGCCATGGCGCTTTGGGGATTGATCGTCGCAGCCCTGCTCGTGGTCGGCTTCGTGACGTTGTTCGCCGGTCTTGCGGTTGTGATACCGGTGCTCGGACATGCGACCTGGCATCTCTATCGCCGGGTCGTGGCGCCTGAAGCTTCGATGCAGGCAAGGAAGAAGGCGGGCGGCCGCGCTGCCGCCTGAACATCTCTTCGCATGAAAGTGCGGCGCTACAGCTCTCTTCTCATGGCGCCGCACTGAAGAACATCGTTCGCGTCAGGACGGTATAGTTCGATTCCGACACCATCATCGCCACGAATACCAGCACCAGCACAGGGGGAAGCAGCATGGCGTAGACGAGCGCCAGCCTCTCCCAGGCCATGTGCATGAATATCGCGACGATCAGTCCCGCCTTCAGCATCATGAAAATGAGGATCAGCGACCATCTCAGATAACCGTGGAGCCCGATATAGTCGACGAGATAGGAGAAGGCGCTGAGAATGAAGAGCAAACCCCAGACCATGAGATAGAGCTTGATCGGATGCTGCTGCTGTTCGCCCTGCGCGGCATGTGTTGTGGTTTGCGTTTGCGCCATGGCCCTGACCCTCACCAGAGATAGAAGAAAGCGAAGATGAACACCCACACCAGATCGACGAAGTGCCAGTAGAGGCCCATGATTTCGACGGTCTCGTAATGACCCTTTCTGCTGGTGAAGAAGCCGCGTCTTTCGACATCGAAATCTCCACGCAGAACCTTGCGGGCGATGATCAGGAGAAAGATGACGCCGATTGTCACATGGGTGCCGTGAAAGCCGGTGATCATGAAGAAGGTCGAACCGAACTGCGCCGCACCCCATGGGTTGCCCCAGGGCCGGACCCCTTCCATGATCAGCTTGGTCCATTCGAAGGCCTGCATGCCGACGAATGCCGCGCCGAAGGCTGCCGTCACCAGCATCAGGACAGCCGTCTTGCGGCGGTCGCGACGGTATCCGTAATTGACGGCCATGGCCATCGTTCCGCTGCTTGAGATCAGCACGAAGGTCATGATCGCAATCAGGATCAGGGGGATTTCATGCCCGCCGATCGTCAGCGCGAAGACCTCGCTGGGGATGGGCCAGGGTACGGTCGTGGACATGCGCGCCGTCATATAGGCCAGCAGGAAACAGCCGAAGACGAAGGTATCGCTCAGGAGGAAGATCCACATCATGGCCTTTCCCCAGGAGACGTTCTTGAACGTCCGCTGATCCGACGCCCAATCGGCGGCGATGCCGCGCAGCCCTCCGGGCCTTGGGAGAACTTCACCGGTATTCGTTTGTGTGGTTTCAGACATCCCCAACCCCCTCATGTGAGCAACTGACGGCAGATATCGATGAAATCATTCGCCCAGCCGGCGAAGAGGGCAAACAGGATGAGCCAGACGAACAGCATGAAATGCCAGTACATGGCGCAAAGCTCCACGCTCAAGCGCAGCTTGTCCTGCTGCACAGCACCGTTCCAGGTCCTGAGCGTTGTCCGGCTCAGCACGACGAGCCCGCCGATGATGTGCAGGCCATGCATTCCGGTGATCATGTAGAAGAAGCTGTTCGCCGGATTGTCGGCAAGGACGTAACCTGCCGCCACCAGCTCCCGCCACGCCAGGACCTGCCCGACCAGAAACAGCACGGCTGTCGCAAGCGCTGCGAGAAGCGCCATTTTCACGGCTTCGTCGTGGCCTTCCCGTATCTCGGTCTTCGCCCATTGCAGCGCGACGCTGCTCAAGCCCAGCGCGACCGTATTGACCCAGAGCAGTTTCGGCACCGGGACCGCCCACCAATCGGCCATGTCCATGCGCATGAAATAGGCGCTGATGAAAAGCGCGAACAAAGCGCCGACCACGGCGAGAAACACGCCGAGGCCGATTTTCTCGATTGCCAGGGATGATCCGTCCCTGCCGGGTGCGTCGCCGGCGCGGCCCACCTCCAGCCAGGGCTTCGACGTCAGCCTCTGCTGCGCCATCCACCAGGTGATGATTGCGGCGATCCCGGCCATGAAGATGAGGATGGCGCTCATGTCAGCGCTCCTCTGGATAGCCTGTCGGGTGCCGGCTGGTTCTGCGGGATGAAATCCTCCGCGGCACCGGGAACGCTGTAATCATAGGCCCAGCGATAGACGATCGGCAATTCCTTGCCCCAATTGCCATGGGCCGGCGGTGTCTGCGGCGTCTGCCATTCGAGCGTCGTCGCCCGCCACGGATTGCCGCCCGCCAACTTGCCTTTGAACAGGCTCCACGCCAGGTTGAACAGGAACAGCATCTGGGCGGCGCCGACAGCCAGCGCCATCGCGGTGATGAAAATGTTCAGCGTCTGCGCCGATGGTGGATTGAAGATCGTCTCGCCCATTTCATGATAGCGCCGCGGCACGCCCATCAGTCCGAGATAATGCATGGGGAAGAAGATCGCATAGGCGCCGAGAAACGTGATCCAGAAGTGGATATGGCCCATCGTCTCGTTCAGCATGCGTCCGGTGACCTTGGGGTACCAATGATAGATCGCCCCGAAGATCACCATGATCGGCGCGACGCCCATCACCATATGGAAATGCGCGACGACGAACATCGTGTCCGAAAGCGGAACGTCGACCACGACATTGCCGAGGAACAGACCCGTCAACCCGCCATTGACGAAGGTGACGATGAAGCCGAGGGCAAACAGCATCGGCAGCGTCAGGTGAATATCGCCCCGCCACAGCGTGAGCACCCAGTTGTAAACCTTGATGGCGGTGGGAACCGCGATGATCAGCGTCGTGGTGGCGAAGAAGAAGCCGAAGGTCGGGTTCATGCCGCTGACATACATATGGTGCGCCCAGACGATGAAGCTGAGCGCGCCGATGACCACGATCGCCCACACCATCATGCGATAGCCGAAGATATTCTTCCGCGCATGGGTGCTGATCAGATCGGAGACGATGCCGAAGGCCGGCAGGGCGACGATATAGACTTCCGGATGGCCGAAGAACCAGAACAGGTGTTGGAACAGGATCGGGCTGCCGCCGCCATGCTGCAGACGCTCGCCCATTTCGATGATGGCGGGCATGAAGAAGCTCGTCCCGAGCAGCCGGTCGAACAGCATCATCACCGCGGCAACGAAGAGCGCGGGAAAAGCCAATAGCGCCATGACGGTGGCGGTGAAAATCCCCCATATCGTCAGCGGCATGCGCATCAGTGTCATGCCGCGCGTCCGTCCCTGCAGGACGGTGACGACATAGTTCAATCCGCCCATGGTGAAGCCGATGATGAACAGGATCAGCGATACCAGCATCAGGATGATGCCCCAGTCCTGCCCTCCCGGAGTGCCGGACAGGACCGCTTGCGGCGGGTAGAGCGTCCAGCCGGCGCCCGTTGGTCCACCGGGTACGAAGAAGCTGGCAACCAGCACCAGCACGGCCAGCAGATAGAGCCAGTAGCTCAGCATGTTGGCGTAGGGAAACACCATGTCGCGCGCGCCGAGCATCAGCGGGATCAGATAATTGCCGAACCCGCCGAGAAACAGCGCAGTGAGGAGATAGATCACCATGATCATGCCGTGCATGGTGATGAACTGGTAATAGCTCTCCGCGTCGATGAAGGTGAACGTGCCGGGAAAGGCCAGCTGCAGGCGCATCAGCCATGACAGAACCAGCGCGACCATCCCGATCGATATGGCCGTCATGGAATATTGGATGGCGATCACTTTGGCGTCCTGGCTGAAGACGTATTTCGTCCACCAGCTCTTCGGATGGTAAAGCTCCACATCTTCGGTTTCGGCTGGCGGGATGGCTTCGTCTATGCCGGATTGGATCTCGACCATCTTTACACCTCCCTGTCGTTCTAGCCGCCTTCATCCTCCAAGCGGCCGTGCCTGCTCAATTCGCTGCCTGTGCTTCTCCGGATGCCGTCAGTTGATTGAATGTCGGCTGCTCCTGCAGCCATGCCTGGTAGTCCGCCTCACTCTCGATCACGACGGTTCCGCGCATTTGCGGATGACCGACGCCGCAAAGTTCGGCGCAGAGAATCTCGAAGGTTCCCGTCCGTGTGGGCGTGAACCAGAAATAGGTCACCATCCCCGGAACCATATCCATCTTGGCTCTGAACTCGGGCACATAGAAATTGTGCAGGACGTCGATGGAGCGCAGCAGCACCTTGACGGGCTTGCCGACCGGCAGGTGCAATTCTCCGCCTTCTATGATGATGTCGTCGAGACCATTGGCGTCGTTCTTGTTGAGGCCCAGCGAATTGTCCATGGCGACGCTGCTGATTTCCGATGTGCCCAACTGCCCGTTGCTTCCGGGAAGCCGGAAGCTCCACAGCCATTGCTGGCCGACGACTTCCACCTCGGTGGCGTCGTCGGGGACGGTGACGAACTGGTGCCATACGAAAAGGCCGGGTGTCAGCATTGCCACGACGCCTACGGCCGTCACCGTGGCCAGCCACCATTCCAGCTTGCGGTTCTCCGGTTCATAGGCTGCGCGGCTTCCGGGCCGGTGGCGAAAGCGCAGGACGCAATAGGCCATGAACAGCACGACCGCGACAAAGACGATGCCGGTGATCCAGAATGTAATGATGATCGTATTGTCGATATAGTTCCAGTTGGACGCTATCGGCGTCCACCACCACGGACTGAGCAGATGGAATAATACGGACCCGACCGCCAGGACAACCAGAACCACGACTACAGCCATTTTCTTGCCCCTCCCTGCCTTGACCGGCTGTGGACACGAACCCGCAATCTGTAGAAATTCCGCAGCTAGTATCTCATGAACGGGAAATTCAGGCAATTAGCCCGGCCATATCGGCCTGAGCACCTGTGCATAGAAGCGGGCGCCGTTGCAGGAGGCGGAGTCGAAAGGGGATGGTCTGGCGAGCGGATAAGCAGCTGATTGCGGCCAGAACCGGGTTACCAGTTCACCTTCGGCACCTATGAACTCGACGGAAGGCGTTCGACCGGGCATGGAAGCGGGAATGATCCGCGTCTCGCGCAGATGCCTGTGGGACCCGTTGATTCGGGTGTTTTCTCCGACCGCTGCCGGGGTTATGATCGTGCGTCGGCTCTCCGGCTTAACGGGGAGATAACCCGGCTAATATCTTTGCTCATAAACCATTTCGATAAATCAAGGACGGGAGACACTTAAATGGAAAATGCTGGCGTCGGCTGGATCGCAGCAATCATTATCGGCGGCATTGCCGGTTGGCTCGCTGAAATGGTCATGAAGAGCAATATGGGCCTCATCGCCAATATCCTTCTCGGTATCGTTGGAGCCATTATCGCAAATGCGCTCCTGGGGCTCGTCGGTGTCACTCTTACCGGCTGGATCGGATATCTCGTCGCGGGCTTCGTCGGCGCATGTATTCTGATCGCTCTTGGACGGGTTATCCGGCGATAGAAGCCGTCTGATCCACATATGATCGACATGGCCGCCCCGGCCGCTCCTACTATATGAGATTGGCCGGGGCCGCATCTCTATAGGGTTCGGTGACGCTTCTTGATCGCGACGCGATATTCGCGAGCGCTATCCCTGTTATCGCATTTTCGCGCCCGACTTCTTCCCTCTCTTTTCATGCAATCTGAGTTTCAGGCCGGTTTATCCAACCGTGGCTGCCCGATGGATTTGTGCACCCACAGAGTTGGAGTTGCGGACCATTCGCGCAAGAACATACAACCATCGCGAGTTTCATTTAAATTATTTTACCTCATAAATTGTTTTTAAGGATTCCAGAAAGTGACGCGTATAAACCTGTCCGATCCAATCTTTTTGAACTCCGATGCTTGCCACAACATCCCAAAGCACAAGCCATCGCGCCAGAACAGGTATTTCAAGCTCGTTTTTCTGCTTCTGGGCAGCACCGCTATTCTGCCCGCATTGTTCACGACTGGCGCGCAGGCGGCATGTGGCGGGACCGCAATCTGCGTGACGCGCACCACCGACACGGGCGATGCGAACGTTACCGGCAGCCTGAGCTGGGCGATCAGCCAGGCCAATAGAGGCGGCGATCAGACGATCGCCTTCGATCCCGATGCTTTTGCAGGGAAGGATCCGAGGCTGACCCTGACCGGTACCAATGCGCAGACGACGCGCATCGCGGCCGGCGTCACCATCGACGGCTCCGGCGTGCCCGGCCTGACGATCGATGGCAGCAATCAGCGCGAGATCTTCTTCGTGCGCCCGGACAATCCCGGTTCCGGCAGCCCGATCGACGTCAACATACGCAACCTCAACCTGGCCAATGGCCGCGCCAAAGGCGGTGATGGCGGTTCAGGCATAAACAATACTGGGTATTCGTCAGGCGGCGGCATGGGAGCCGGCGGCGCTCTCTTTGCCGGCAAGGGCAGCAATGTCACCATCGAGAATGTCAATCTGGCGGGAAACAGGGCGCAAGGCGGCAATGCAGGCACGTCGGGGCAAAATTGCTGTACCCCTACCGGGACCGGTGGCGGCGGGTTGAACGGTGGCAATGGCGAAGCCAATACGGGAGGGCACGGAGGTGGAGGCGGCGGCTTGGGCGCCGGCGCCAACGGCGCAAACCACCGTGGCGGCGGACCGGCTGGCGGCGCGCAGGGTGGCGGCAATGGCGGAAACTATTCCGGCGGCGGTGGGGGCAATAATGGGAAGGGCGGGAAGGGCGGCTTTGGCGGCGGTGGCGGTGGCGGGGATGCCGGGCTTAATCCCGCAGGCGGTGGAGATGGCGGCTTCGGCGGCGGCGGCGGCGGCGCTGGCGGTATTGACGGCGTGTATAGCAAGGGCGGAAACGGTGGTTTTGGCGGCGGCGCCGGCGGCAATGCCCGCGGCGAGGGATCGACGGCAGGATATGGCGGCGGGCACTCAGGAATCAATGCTGGCGGCGGCGGTGCCGGATTTGGCGGCGCTGTATTTACCGAGGATGGTGGCTCCCTTACATATAAGGGCAAGGGCACCTTGTCCGGCGGCTCGGTATCCGGCGGCAATGGATATTTTGGCGGTAACGGTCTCGGGCTCGGCAGCGGCGTCTTTCTCAATGGCACGAATTCGCTGACTGTCGCTGCCGACGAGGGTGAAACCATCACCATCTATGACGATATCGTCAGCGACGCCTATAACGGCCCCGGTTTTGCGAACAATGCTGATCCGGCAGGCGACGGGGTGGACCACGGCGTCATTCATAATGGCAAGGGCACGCTGGCTTTGAGGGGAAACAACACCTATGTGGGCGGCACGACGATAAACAGCGGTAAGGTCAACGTCGCCGCTGACAAGAATCTCGGCCACGCCAGCGGCGGAGTGAGAATCGACGGCGGTGTCCTGCAGTTCGCAGAGAGCTTCGATTCGAACCGCAAGATCACGCTGGGCAAGAAGACCGGCAGCGACAACGCCTCGAACCGCAGCCTCATGTCCGCCGCGAAGGACAGCACTGCCGAAAATAACAACATCATCGATACGCAAAATAACAATATCACTTTGAATGGCGTGATCGATGGTTCCGGACCTTTGACCAAGATAGGAACCGGCGCGCTGACGTTGACGGCTGTCGATACCTATACGGGCGACACCAATATCGACCAGGGCGCGCTGAAGCTTGCCGGCAGTGGCAGCATCGCGCAGTCGAACCGGGTCAAGGCGGATACGGTATTCGATATATCCGGCGTGAGTGGTCCAAGCTCGACGATCCGCAGCCTCGCCGGCGGAAAGGCAGGCCAGGTCCATCTTGGCGGCAAGGATCTCATCCTCTCCAATGCCAATGATATGTTCGAAGGTGTCATCGATGGCGCGGGCGGCCTTGATGTCGACGGCGGATGGGAGACGCTGACCGGCGCCAACACCTATGCGGGCGGTACGACGATCGGCAAGGCCGCGGTTCTCCAGCTCGGCAATGGCGGCAACTCCGGCAGCATCACCGGCGATGTCGACAATGACGGCACGTTCATCTTCAACCGCTCCGACGCCTATACGTTCGAAGGCGATATTTCCGGAACCGGCGATCTGCACCAGATCGGTTCCGGCAAGACGATCCTCACCGGCAAGAACGATTATTCCGGGATAACGACGGTCGATATCGGCACTTTGGCCGCGGGAGCGCGCGAGACTTTCAGTGCTAATTCCGACCATATCGTCAAACAGCGCACGGTTCTTGAACTGGCCGGCTATGACCAGACGGTGAAATCGCTCGCCAATGCCGGTCTGGTCGATCTGGGCGGCAAGCCGGGAACGGTCCTGACTGCGCGCGAGGCCTATACCGGCCAGGACGGATTTGTGCATTTCAACACCGTGCTGGAGGGCGATGATGCGCCGACCGACCTGCTTCGCGTCGGCGGCGGTACATCGGGAACGTCCAACGTCATCATCACCAACATCGATGGCAAGGGAGAATTGACCCAGGAGGGGATCAAGATCATAGATGTCGACGGAGCGTCCGACGGTACGTTCCAACTGGTCGGCAACTATCAGGCCAAAGGCAAGCAGGCGATCGGGTTCGGCGCCTATAGCTATAGCCTGGAGAAGAACGGGATTGCCACGCCGGCCGATGGCGATTGGTATCTGCGCGGAACCTATCAGCCCGGCGTGGCGCTCTACGAGGCTTATCCACAGCTCCTGCTGGCGATGAACACGCTGCCGACCCTGAAGCAGCGCGTCGGCAACCGCTACTGGTCGGGTGCCGGAAACCTGATGATCGAACAGGGTGACGGCCCCGGCATCGCCGACGTGCCGCCCACCCCGGATGCCGCCGTATCCGCGGTCAGCGGCCCTCTGGTGGAACGGCAGGCCGTATGGGGCCGGATGGAGGCGTCTCGTGGCACAATGCGTCCCGATACATCAACGAGCAAAGCCGACTACGATCAGACACTCTGGAAGGCGCAAGCCGGACTGGACGGCCAGCTCTACGAAAATCAAAGCGGCGTCGTGATAGCTTCGCTCACCGGCCATTACGCCACCGGCACGGCGGACGTGTCCTCGCCCTATGGTGACGGCAAGATCGACACCAAGGGTTACGGGGTCGGCGGCGCGCTGACCTGGTATGGTTATGACGGGTTCTATCTCGACGGTCAGGCACAGGCGACCTGGTACAAGACCGATCTCACCTCCTCGCGGCTCGAAAGCAGCATGGCATCGGGGCTGAAGGGCTTCGGCTATGCGGTCGGGCTCGAGACTGGACGGCGTTTTGATCTCAATGACAATTGGACGCTGACGCCGCAGGCGCAACTGGTCTATTCCAGCATCGACTTCGACGATTTCGTCGATCGTGTGCCCTTCCTTGCGAATGTATCGCTGCTCCGCGGCGACAGCCTTCTCGGCCGGACGGGCCTGCAGCTCGATTATCAGCATAGCTGGCAGGCCGGCAACGGCACCACCAGCCGCATCAGCGCCTATGGTGCCGGCAATTTCTACTACGAGTTCCTCAACGGAACGGAGGTGAGCGTCGGGAGTACCAGGAAGGTCAATTTCGCCAGCGAGAACGATCGTATCTGGGGCGGCATCGGCCTTGGCGGTTCCTATAACTGGTCTGACGATCGCTATTCGCTCTATGGCGAGGCCTTCGCCCGCACAAGCCTGGCCGATTTCGGCGACAGCTATTCCCTCGGCGGTACGCTGGGCTTGCGCATCAAGTGGTGAGGACCCGGTAAGGTAAGCATCGGTAGACAAGCGTGCATTAGAACAAGGGCGGTGAATTCATCTTCGCCGCCCTTGCGCATGCGATGACCATTGGATCAAAGATCATCCTGGATCTTTGGTGAAGCGTCGCTGAAACGGTTCGCGGCTGGATTGTCCATGGCGGCCGGCACACGGTGAGCCGAAGGCTCTGCCCATACGCCCATATCGCTGGCGCCGATATCGCTGGTCGCCGTATAGTCGATGGCGGGCTGTGCCATATGGTCGGTGCCAAGCTGGGTGGGATCCTGCAAATAGGCCGGAATTCCAAGATTCGGGTTCTCGGCGAAAGCCGCACCTGCACTGAAAGCCAAGGCAGCAATGGTAAGGGTGAAAGTTTTCATTATACGTATCCCTGCTTCTGCGACGGAACCATTTCGCGTCGTCACGGACGGAAACTGCCACGCATTTCAGCAAGGGTGAAAATAAAAATACACTAAGTGGTTGCATTTCTTCGGGGCTGGTTAAGAAAGCATTCCATGCAGACGTACAATAAATGACATATTATGCTGAGTTTATATCTTCTTTAGCGAGGAATGAGTGAAGTATTATATATGTCGTATATCCATTCCAGCCATGTTTTTTTCGTTTCAGTCGTGACATGGCATGGTCTGTATTTATCTTTATTTCCGTCATATGAAAGTTGATGGCTTTCCTTGTCGGATAAACGCCCCATGACGATATCTATATTTGAACTCCCTCATGATTGCCCGATAATTCAAGCCAGGAGAGCCGCGCCGCTTTTTAATAACCACGCGCGGCGCCCGAAGCTGCGCGGCTGTCGATCGCGCCATAGTAGCGGCCGCTGCCGGCCTCTTCGCTGTTGGCTTGCTCCATGTCGGCGAGGCTCTTCCCGCCGACCAGTATTCCGGCAGCCTTGCCCCATATCGTCCATCTCTCATCGACATCGATGTCATGCCCCATGCCGGCGAGTAGACGGCGCGTGTCGGGTGACAGCGCATAGGGTTCCATATAGACCTTGTCGGGCAGCCATTGGTGATGGATGCGTGGCGCATCGATCGCTTCCTGGATATCCATGCCATGATCGATCACATTGATGATCGCCTCGAGCGTGATGGTGATGATGCGTGCGCCGCCCGGGCTGCCGATGACCATGAACGGCTTGTCGTCTTTGGCGATGATTGTCGGGCTCATCGATGACAGTGGCGTTTTCCCTGGTGCTATGGCGTTCGCCTCGCCCTGCACAAGGCCGTAAAGATTGGGAACCCCCGGCTTCGCGGTGAAATCGTCCATCTCGTTGTTGAGGAGAATGCCGGTTCCCGGTGCGACGACGCCGGCACCGAACGAGCCATTGAGCGTATAGGTGACCGCGACGGCATTTCCTTCGTCGTCGATGATGGAATAATGCGTGGTTTCCGTGCTCTCGCCGAAACCTTTCGGCATCAGTTCCTGCGATACACCGGCCTTGAACGGGCTGATCTGCTCGCGGATTTCCTTGGCGTAGCGCTTGTCGAGCAGTTTCCCGATCGGATTTTCGACGAAGTCCGGGTCGCCCAGCGCCGTGTTGCGGTCGACATAGGCGTGGCGCATCGCCTCGATCATGACATGCACCGTGTCGGCCGAACCATAACCGAGATAGGAGATCGGATAACCCTCGAGAACGTTGAGGATTTCGCAGATGATCACCCCGCCGGAACTGGGTGGCGGTGAGGAAAAGATGTCATAGCCGCGATAATTGCATTTTATCGGCTCCAGTTCCCGAACGTCATATTGTTCGAAATCTTGGCTTGCGAGGATGCCCTTCCCATCCTGGCTCGCTTTCACGATCGCATCCGCGATCGGCCCCTTGTAGAAGGCGTCGGGTCCTTGTTGCGAAATGCTGGAGAGCGATGCGGCGAGATCCGCCTGAACCAGCGTCTCGCCAAGCGCATAGGGTTTGCCGTCCGGCTTGAAGAAAATGGCCGCGGCCGCTGGGTCCTTCGCAAGCTTTTTGGCGCCGTCGGCAAGCGAAGCGATATCGCCTTCTTCCAGGACGAAGCCGTCTCTGGCGAGCTTGATTGCCGGCTCCATCAGCTCTTCCCGCGATTTTGTGCCATATCGGGTCCGGGCTGTCTCGAAACCGAGCACCGAGCCGGGCACTCCCACGGCCAGATATCCATCGGTGCTCAGGCCTTTTACCGGATTGCCCTTGTCGTCGAGATACATCGTCCTGGTCGAGGCGCGCGGCGCACGCTCGCGAAAATCGAGGAAAGTCGTCTTTCCGTCCTTGAGACGGATGGTCATGAACCCGCCGCCGCCGATATTGCCTGCCGTGGGATAGGCGACCGCCAGCGCATAACCGACGGCAATGGCCGCATCCACGGCATTGCCGCCCTTCTTCAGGACATCGACGCCGATATCCGATGCCAGATGCTGGGCTGTGACCACCATTCCGTGTTCGGCTTCGACCGGTTCGGGAGAGGCGGCGTAAACCTCCGCAAGCGGAGACAGGCTGAGGACAAAGGCGAAGACGACGGCAACCGCTCGCTTGTAGGGATCGTGCATGTTCATTCCTCCGCAGACGATGGCGTGGGGCAGGTTCGGGTGTGAGATAGGTTCGGAGCTTGTGTGCCCGACGTCAAGTCCAGGAAAGTGGAAGCTGCTTTTCCCACGACACCCCGGCGCAAAGGCCGCGAAAGATGATGCGAATCACCGAGATAGAATTTCTGTTCTGCTATGGCATTCGCCGCGCGGAACGCCTAAATAGCGGTCTTAGCCGATTTTCACTCGGAAGAGAGGACGCCATGATTTATGGCTGCATGAATATTGCCATCGGGATGACTGGTTTATGAAGCCTGACTACTACGAAACGCTCGGCGTCACCAAGGGCGCGGACGAAAAGACCCTGAAAAGCGCCTTCCGCAAACTTGCCATGCAGTTTCATCCGGACAAGAATCCCGGAGATCACGAGGCCGAGCGCAAGTTCAAGGAAATCGGTGAGGCTTACGAGACGCTGAAGGACCCGCAAAAGCGGGCCGCCTATGATCGTTTCGGTCATGCCGCTTTCGAGAATGGCGGCGGCTTCGGCGCCCAAGGTTTCGGTGGAGCCGGCGGCTTTGCCGATATTTTCGAGGATATTTTCGGCGAGATGATGGGCGGCGGACGCCAACGCCGCGCCAATGGACGCGAGCGCGGCGCCGACCTTCGCTACAATATGGATATCTCGCTGGAGGAAGCCTTTACGGGCAAGACGGCGCAGATCAGGGTGCCGACCTCCATCGTCTGCGAGGACTGTTCGGGCACCGGCGCAAAACCGGGCACGCAGCCCGTCACCTGCTCGATGTGCGGCGGCGCTGGGCGCGTGCGCGCGGCGCAGGGCTTTTTCTCCATCGAGCGGACCTGTCCCTCGTGCAACGGGCGCGGCCAGATCATCAAGGATCCATGCACGAAATGCGCAGGCCAGGGCCGCGTCATCCAGGAGCGTTCGCTTTCGGTCAATATTCCGGCGGGCATCGAGGACGGCACGCGCATACGCCTGTCCGGCGAGGGCGAGGCGGGGCTTCGCGGCGGTCCGTCGGGTGATCTCTATATTTTTCTCTCGATCAAGCCGCATGAATTCTTCCAGCGCGACGGGGCCGATCTCTATTGCAAGGTGCCCATCTCGATGACCACGGCAGCACTTGGCGGCCAGTTCGAGGTATCGACGCTCGACGGCACGCAGACGCGCGTGAAGATCCCCGAAGGCACGCAGAACGGCAAGCAGTTCCGCCTCAAAGGCAAAGGGATGCCTATCTTGCGTCAGCCGGCGCTCGGCGATCTCTATATCCAGATCGCCATCGAGACGCCGCAAAATCTTACCCGGCGTCAGCGCGATCTCCTGGAAGAATTCGAGAAGATCTCCTCGAAGGACAACAGCCCGCAGTCCACCGGCTTCTTTGCGCGAATGAAAGAATTCTTTGAAGGTATCGGCGAATAATCGTCTAGACTAGCCGTGATGCCTTGCTTCCGTCATGCAAAGCGTCATAAATCTGCCCGATAATGACATTTGGGAGCAGTACGCCATGGCAGGACCACTCAGCAAGAAGCTTGCCGAGAAGTTCGATGAGGAAATCCGTTTCTTCAAGGGATGGATCGACGGTCCGAAGGCGGTTGGCGCTATCCTGCCGACCAGCTCGATCACGGCGCGCCGCATGGCAAGCGTCATCGACCTCCATTCCAGCCTCCCGGTGCTGGAACTCGGGCCGGGAACCGGCGTCATCACCAAGGCGATTCTGCAGCGCGGTGTGAAGCCGTCGGATCTCTATTGCGTCGAATATTCGGAGGATTTCGCCCGCCACCTGCGCGAGGATTTCCCCGACGTCAACATCATCCAGGGCGATGCCTTCGATCTCGGCACGACGCTCGGAGAGCATAAGGGTCTCGTCTTCGACAGCGTCATCTCCGCCGTGCCGCTTTTGAGCTTTCCGGTCGAAAAGCGGGTGGCGATCCTCGAGGATTTGCTGAACAGGATTCCCGAGGGACGTCCGGTGATGCAGATCACCTATGGACCGCTGTCGCCAATTCCAGCCGGGCGCGGAAATTATATCGTCCAACATTATGATTTCGTCATCCGCAATGTTCCGCCGGCGCGGCTATGGGTCTATAAACGCGGACGCACCTGATCTTTTCCCCGCAGGATAAATATGGCTCCCAGGATTCTCGTCTTTTCCGGATCGATCCGCTCGGGCGCCTATAGCGGCAGGACGGCGGATGCCGCGATGAAGGAACTGGCGCTTCAGGGTGCCGAGGTCACGCGCATCTCGTTCGCCGATTATCCCCTGCCGATCATGGATGAGGATCTGGAGAAGGAAAAGGGCATCCCGGAAAACGCCGTGCGGCTCGGGCGCATGTTCGCCGCCCATGAAGGGCTGCTGATCTGCTCGCCCGAATATAATTCCTCCATCCCGCCGCTCCTCAAGAACACCATCGACTGGGTCAGCCGCATCTCGCGTGACGGCGAGCGGGTGCTGAAGCCCTATGCCGGCAAGATCGTCGGGCTCTGTTCCTCGTCGGATGGCAATCTCGCCGGCATTCGCGGCCTTTATCATCTGCGCTCGGTGCTGATGAATGTCGGCACGCAGATCATCACCGAGCAATGCTCCGTCGCCCATGCCTCGGAGGCCTTCAACCAGGATGGCTCCTTCAGGGAGGAGCGCATGGCCAGGGCGATGGCAAAGGTCTGCCGCTCGCTGATCGAGCATGTGCACATGGCATCGTTGCGGCGATGATGCGCTTCTATTACATCACCCATCCTCAGATCGTCATGGACCCGGCGATCCCGGTCCCGCAATGGGGATTGTCGCAGACGGGAAGAGCGCGGCTCGAGGCCATTTGCGACAGGCCATGGGTGCTCTCGCTCACGCGGATATTTTCCAGCGACGAGAAGAAGGCGCTCGAGACGGCGGAGATACTGGCGCGCGGCTCCGGCTGTCCGATCGAGATCGACGCCATGATGGGCGAAAACGATCGCGCGTCGACCGGCTTCCTGCCGCCGCCTGAATTCGAAAAGGCGGCCGACCGGTTCTTCGCCGAGCCTGAACTGAGCTTCAACGGATGGGAACGGGCGGTGGACGCCCAGGCCCGCATCGTCCAGGCTGTCGAAACCGCGATTGATCACTCGTCCGGCAATGAGCCCGTGGCATTTGTCGGCCATGGCGGCGTCGGCACGCTTTTGAAGCACCATCTGGGCCGCACCCCGATTTCGCGCATTCGCGACCAGCCGCCTGGCGGTGGAAATATCTTCGCCTTCCGACTTTCCGACCGAGCTCTCTTGTGCGATTGGGAACCCCTGGAAACATTCAGCGGTGATTTTCATGAATGAGAATAGTGGGGATGAGAATGCAGTGCGCGACCGGCTCATCGTCGGCCTCGATGTCCCGACGGTAAGAGAAGCCGAAGCCGTCGTCGCGGCCTTGGGCGAAACGGTCTCCTTCTACAAGATCGGTTATCAGCTCGTCTTCGCGGGCGGCCTGGATTTTGCCGGTGATCTCGTCCGGTCGGGCAGACAAGTCTTTCTCGATATGAAGCTGCTCGATATCGACAACACGGTCGCAAAGGGCGTCGAGAATATCGTCAAGATGGGCGTCTCGATGCTGACGCTGCACGCTTATCCCAAGGCAATGCGCGCCGGTGTCGAAGCGGCGAAGGGTTCCGACCTCTGCCTTCTGGGCGTTACGGTGCTCACGTCCATGGACGGCGAGGATCTGATCGAAGCCGGCTATCATGATGATCCGCAGGCGCTGGTTCTCAGGCGTGCCGAGCAGGCGCGCGAGGCGGGTATGGGCGGCATCGTCTGCGCCGCGCCCGAGGCATCCGCCGTACGTCGCATCATCGGCCCCGACATGGCGCTGGTCACACCCGGCATCCGCCCCGCAGGCGCCGAGAAGGGCGACCAGAAGCGCGTCATGACGCCGGCCGAGGCCTTGAAGGCCGGCTCAAGCCATCTCGTCGTCGGGCGTCCCATCGTCGACGCGGCTGACAAGCAGGCCGCCGCACGCGCTATTCTCAAGGAAATGGCGATCTCTGAGCGTAAGCCTAGGAAAGTGAGGGATCTCGGCTTTCCCTCCCGCTTTGTCTAAAATGTGAACTGGAGGAGAAAGAGCATGGCCAAAGGCTATTGGATCGCACGCGTCGACGTCAGGGATGCCGAACGCTACAAGGATTATGTCTCGACAGCCAAGCCCGCCTTTGAGCGCTACGGCGCCAAGTTTCTGGCGCGCGGCGGCACGGCACATGCCGTCGAGGGGACGGGCCGCGCCCGCAACGTCGTCATCGAATTTCCGTCCCTCCAGGCCGCGCTCGATTGCTACAATTCACCGGAATATCAGGCCGCGAAGGCGATCCGTCAGACGGTTGCGGACGGCGAAATCGTCATCATGGAAGGCTACGACGCTTAGAACCCTCGCGATGCCGCGAACGTCCGGCCAGTCGACGATTGCGGTTCGCCGGTCACTGCTTTCACCGCGCGTTGCGGAGGCGGCGTCGGCGACTGCTCGCTACGGGTGATCAATTGGCAATTGCTCCCAAGCATCTTCCATGAGCTGTTGTTGAGCACTTTTTCGCAGCGTGCGAGCTGCGGTCCCGTGGATAGCTTGAGGCAGACCTGCTCGCCCTCATTGTAGCGCAGGCCATTGCCGAGGCACTGGCAGTCCGCGAAAGCGGGCTGCGCAAGCAAAGTACCGGCAATAGCCAAACGCACGCGCATCCTCATGATTGACGATATCACGCAGCGTCGAATTGCGCCACGCGGTTCGTGCGATCAAAGCCTGACGGGTCGATCGAAAATTCCCTGCACGGCGATATCGAGGAGCAAGGGCCGGCCGGCATAAGGATCGGCGTCGCGATCGCTCCGGCTCATGCCTTCCCGGGCCGTCGAGACGAGAAGCCGGTCGGCATCGGGGCCGACGAAGGCTGGACAGGATGGCTGCAGGGTCGGCACCGGAACGGAACGGATCAGCCTGCCCTCCGGCGAATAGGCGTTGACGCTTCTCCCACCCCAGCAGGCATTCCAGAGAACGCCATTCGCATCAACGACGGAGCCGTCCATGCCACCCTCTTCCACGCGATGATGAAAGACGCTTCTTTCGCTGGTCGGCAGGCCCGTTTCGGGATCCGTATCGACGCGCCACAGGATGTTTTTGTCGGTATCGGCGAAATAGGCGATGCGACCGTCTGGCGAAAAGCAGATCGAGTTGGTGATGGTGATGCCGGAGAAGAGCTGGCGGACTTCGCCCTCGCGATACCACCAGATCGAGCCGGCTCCGTCCTCGGCTCGTCTGCCCATCGTTCCCATCCAGAAGGCGCCGGATGGGTGGACCCGCGCATCATTCGAACGGGTGATCGGATTGTCGGCCTCGATCGCCTTGTGAAGCGTCAGCCTGCCGCTTTCGCGGTCGCGGATGAACAGCCCCTTCTCGGTCCACAGGAGTTGGCTTTTCGCATCGATGACGGCGAGTGCGCTCGCCATCATGCCGAGCTCCTGGACGCGCGTTTCGCCATCGGGCCAGCTTTTCTGCATCAGCTTGCCCGCCAGGATATCGAACCACCAGACCGTGTTGGTCAGCGGATCGTAGCCCGGCCCTTCGCCGAGTTCGCAGACGATTTCGGAAAAGACGATTATATCTGATTCGGTCATCACGCTGCTCCTGCATAGACCGCGTCATAGGCGCGGATCGTCAGACGGGCACGCTCCGCCACATCCGCTGCATTCATGCCCGGTCTGTAGATGCTGGAGCCGAGGCCGAAGGCACGTATGCCCACCCCGGCATAGGCGGCGAAGTCGCCCTCGGCAACGCCCCCGACCGCGCCGATCACCGTTCCTTTCGGCAGAATAGCGCTGATCGCCTTGATGCCGTCGGGCCCAAGCACATTGGCGGGGAAGAATTTCAGCCCGGAGGCGCCCGCCTTCAGCGCGGCAAGTGCCTCGCTCGGCGAGAAAACGCCTGGTAACGTCACCATGCCGGACGCCGCGGCGGCGGCGATGACCTCCGCATCGACATTGGGGCTCACCATCAGCCGTCCGCCCACGGTTTGAAGCCGTGCGACATTGGCCGGGCTTAGCACCGTGCCCGCCCCGACCAGCACATTGGGTGGCATTGCCTTTGCCACCATTTCGATGGAACGGAACGGCTCCGGCGAGTTGAGCGGTATTTCGATCGCCTCGAAGCCCGCATCGGCCAGGGCATGGCTGATATCCACGGCCTCTTGCGGCTTGATGCCGCGCAGGATGGCGATCAGGTCGCGCTTCAGCTTCGGCCAGGCGATGGAGGGAGCATGTATCATGCTGTCGTTTCCTTTCTGGAGAACCACAGGCCTGCGGCGGCGGCATGCAGGCCCTTCCTGACCGCATCGTCGGCGTCGATCGTTTCACAGTCAAATCCCGCCGCGCCGAGCGCCTTGCGATAGAGCCGTTCCATGCGTCCCGATGCGACCAGCTGCACGGTCTTGATCTCGGCAGGCGCCTTGGCGCGGGCATCGGCTGCTTCCGTGCCGATCACCATGCCGGAAAGCCGCGCTGCTGCCGCGTCTTCGCTCTGTCCGTCCAGCAGCATCGCTGCCCTGATCTCGAAAAGCGTGCCGAGCAGGCTGAAATCAGGCGCGAGCGCCAGCGCCAGGCCGGCGCTAAAGCCGGGATGATCCGCATCGATACCGTCGGCATCCTGGCCGATGGAATGACGCAGGATCGATTGGTTGCAAAGCAGCGCGTAGAGCTCGCCGGTCAGATAGGTGGCGAACCGGGATACTTTTCCGCCTTCCAGATACACCCATTTGGAATGGGTGCCGGGCATGGCGACGAGGCCGGAAAAGCCCGGCTTGCCGTGGACGAGGCCGAGAAGCTGGGTTTCCTCGCCGCGCATGACATTCGGCCGTGCGCCCTGCTGTGCCAGGCCCGGCACGATGCGGATATCGCGTCTGGTATCGATGATGCGCGCTGAAGCCGCGAGAATGGCCGCCGGATCGGCTGGAATATCCACATAGGACGCTTCCATCCAGCCTTGCCGCGACCCAGCCATGCCGCAGACGACAACAGGCAGGTCGGCCGGCGCCCCGACCGCTGCGAGATGACCTTCGAGAACCTGCGAGAATCCGTTTGTGCGCGAAGCGTCGAGCCCATCGTCGCTGCGCCTCTCGGCCAGCACATTGCCGGCTCTGTCCATCAGCCAGAGCCGGAACCGGCTCGTGCCCCAGTCGGCACCGGCGAAGGCGGGCTCTCCGTCTTTGCTCACAAATAGCCTCCGTCGACGATCATCGTCTGCGCGGTCAGCATGCGGGCGGCGTCGGAAGCGAGAAACAGGCAGGGCCCGACCATGTCGTCCGGCTGCACCTCCTCCTTGAGGCACTGCTTGCCGAGATGGGCGTTGAGGCTTTCGTCCGTCACCCAGAGCGCCTTCTGGCGCTCCGTCATCACCCAGCCGGGCGCAATCGCGTTGACGCGGATTTTATCGGGTCCGAGCGCTCCGGCAAGACCTTTGGTGAGGCCGATGACGCCGGCCTTCGCCGCCGTGTATACGGGCAGGTCGCCCTGGTTGATCATGAAGGAAATGGAGGTGAAATTGACGACGGCGCCGCCGCCGGCTTGTCTCATGCCGGGCAGCACCGCCTGCACCGCGAAGAACTGCGGGCGCAGATTGATCGACTGGTTCAGGTTCCAATATTCTTCCGTCACGTCCTCGACGGTGTGCCGGTCGTCCCATGCGGCGTTGTTGATGAGAACGGTAACAGGGCCATTTGCCGCCTCGGCTTTCGCCACTGCATTGCGCAGCGCGTCGAGATCGCGCAGATCCGCGTCGAGATAGAGCGGCCGCTGGCCATATTTCTTTTCCAGCCGGTCGACGAGCGCCGTGGAGGGCTCTGCGGCGATGTCGATGAAGGCGACCTTCGCGCCTTGCGCGACGAAGCCTTCGGTGAGAGAGGCTCCGATGCCGGAACCGCCGCCGGTAATCAGGACGGAACGGTCCTTCAGGTCGGGAAATATGGTTGATGGCAGCATGAAGGCTCCTCCCAGGCTGGGCTTGCATAAATTACCTATCGGCTTTTGGCCGGCCCGAACCGCTTAGCGGAATTCAGCCATATCGTATAGTATGATAAATAAAAATTCCTGTTATCGCAGCGCCGACCGTGACAGGTTGTGCTCCGTTTCGACTGTAGCGAATCGCCGAGGACAATCATGGCAATGAAAATCGCGGTCCAGATGGACCATATCAATTCCATCAAAATCTCAGGCGATACCACATTCGCGCTTTGCCTCGAGGCAGCGCGGCGCGGCCACACGCTTTTCCACTACACAGCGGACCGTCTTTCCATGCGTGACGGCGTGGTCTCGGCTCGTGTCGAGAGCCTCGAAGTGCGTGACGTCGAGGGTGACCATTTCACGCTGGGCGAGCCCGAACGCCGCGATCTCTCCGAAATGGATGTGGTCCTGCTCCGCCAGGACCCGCCCTTCGACATGAACTACATCACCACGACCCATCTTCTGGAGCGCATCCACCCAAAGACGCTGGTGGTCAATGATCCGGCCTGGGTGCGCAACAGCCCGGAAAAGATCTTCGTCACCGAATTCCCCGATCTGATGCCGGAAACGCTGATTACCAAGGATCCTCAGGAGGTGGCGGATTTCCGCCGCGAATTCGGCGATATCATCCTGAAGCCGCTCTACGGCAATGGCGGCGCCGGCGTGTTCCACATGGCCAATGGCGACCGCAATCTCGCCTCGCTGCTCGAGATGTTCGCCCAGATGTACCGTGAACCGTTCATCGTCCAGCGCTATCTCAAGGACGTGCGAGCCGGCGACAAGCGCATCATCCTGATCGACGGCGAACCGGTCGGCGCGATCAACCGCGTGCCCGCCGAGCATGACGCCCGCTCGAACATGCATGCGGGCGGCAAGGCCGAAGCATCCCGATTGACGAAACGCGAACATGAAATCTGCGCCCGTATCGGCCCATCGTTGCGGGAGCGCGGCTTCATCCTTGTCGGCATCGATGTCATCGGCGATTACATGACTGAGATCAATGTCACCTCGCCGACCGGCATCCGCGAAATCAAACGCTTCGGCGGGGCGGATGTAGCAGCTCTTTTCTGGGATGCTGTCGAGGTCAAGCGCCGGTAAGCGATATAGAAGCTCATCTCGAATTCACCCGGCGATGTATTACTCCCCGAGCGGTTTCCACTTTGATGGAGGCTGTTCATATTTGTTCTTGAGCATATACAAATATAAACCAGGTTCATTTTCCTGTATTCGCTTCGTCTCCCCTTTTGTTCTGCCGATGCAACTCCACACATCCGTTAAACGCCCTGTAGGTTGTTTTCGTTCTGCAAACGTTCTTGCGGCTTCGACCGATCTATGCTTATCTCGCGCAATTGAGTGATGTAGGATTTTCCGCGAAGGGCGGCGGGGAGTGTGTTTGGGGGCGGCGGCAAAATGGTATCGCGGGTCAGCACCGTAGCGTTTCAGGGGGTCGAGGCGGTCACCGTCGATGTCCAGGTGATGGTCGCGCCTGGCAAGATGGGCATGTCGATCGTTGGTCTGCCCGATAAGGCAGTGGCCGAAAGCCGTGAGAGGGTGCAGGCGGCACTTCATGCCTCCGGCCTTTCAATGCCGCCGAAAAAAGTGACGGTCAATCTCGCCCCCGCCGATCTGCCGAAGGAAGGTTCTCATTACGATCTGCCGATTGCGGTTGCCCTGATGGCGGCGCTGGGCGCCCTTCCCGGCGATGCCCTGCAATCCTATGTGGTTCTGGGCGAGCTCTCGCTTGACGGAACCATCAGCGCGGTTGCCGGCGTCCTGCCTGCCGCTATCGGCGCCAACCGCCAGGACAAGGGGCTGATCTGCCCTCATGCCTGCGGGCCGGAGGCCGCATGGGCGGGCGCCGAGATCGACATTCTGGCGCCGCGCAGCCTGATTGCGCTCGCCAATCATTTTCGCGGCACGCAAGTTTTGTCGCGTCCCGAACCGGTGATGCGCCCCAGGGCGGACGATCTGCCCGATCTTGCCGATATCAAGGGGCAGGAGACGGCGAAGCGCGCACTTGAAGTGGCCGCGGCGGGCAATCACAATCTGCTTCTGGTCGGGCCGCCGGGATCGGGCAAATCGATGCTGGCGCAGCGTCTGCCCTCCATCCTGCCGCCGCTTTCACCGCGCGAATTGCTGGACGTGTCGATGATCGCGTCCATTGCCGGCGAACTGACTGGTGGAAAACTCTCCGATCGCCGGCCATTCCGTGCACCCCATCACTCCGCCTCGATGGCGGCGATGGTCGGCGGCGGCTTCAGGGCGAGGCCGGGGGAAGTGTCGCTTGCTCATAATGGCGTGCTGTTCCTCGACGAATTTCCCGAATTCACGCCGCAGGTTCTCGATTCGCTGCGCCAGCCGCTGGAAACGGGCGATTGCATGATCGCGCGCGCCAACCACAGGGTCAGCTATCCCGCTCAGATACAGCTTGTCGCGGCGATGAACCCGTGCCGCTGCGGTATGGCGGGCGAGCCGGGCCACCGTTGCGCGCGGGGGCCGCGCTGCCAGGCGGACTATCAGGCACGGATTTCAGGCCCTCTGCTCGACCGTATCGATCTGCGCATCGATGTGCCGGCGGTGTCGGCGGCCGATCTCATCCGCCCCTCGCAGGCCGAGAACAGCAAGGTCGTGGCGGAGAGAGTGGCGCAGGCCCGGGCAATCCAGAAGAACCGCTATGAAGCGCTGGGGCTTTCCAATGTTTCGACCAATGCGCATTGTTCCGCAGCCCTGATCGAACGGATCGCCGCGCCCGATGCCGGCGGAACGGCGCTTCTGCGCGATGCCAGCGAGCAGATGAAATTCTCCGCCCGCGCCTATCACCGCATCTTGAAGGTGGCGCGCACACTGGCCGACCTCGATGGTGCGGAGACGGTCGGACGGTTGCATCTCGCCGAGGCGATTTCCTATCGCATGGGCGGTGAAAGGCTTATGTCGGCGGCATGAACCGCTGACAATTCGCACAGAAGCTCCCGCAGGCGGCGGAGCATCCAGGGATGCAGGAAACTACTGAACCGAGCCGACCAGCAGATTGCTCGGAGCCTCGATGCTGACCCAGCGGCCGCTATAGTTTGCCGCCTGGCGTTTCAGATAGGTGTAGTTCGTCTGCTGCCAGTTCTTGATCTCGTCGGTCAGATTGTCGAGGATGAAATCGCCGCGATCGGTGCGGACCGTCAAAACGGCATGGCCTTCGCCGTCACGCTTGCGGACCACGGTGATCAGGAGGGCGCCAAGGGAAATCCCTGTCTGCGCAAGTTCACGGCGCTTCAGGAGCACGTAATCCTCGCAGTCGCCGAAGAGTTTTGGATAGGCCCAATACTCTTCCTTGCCGTAGATTTCCTTGTCGGTCAGCGGCTTGATGCGCTCATTGACCGAGGCATTGACGGTGACGAGGCGCTGCCAGACGTCATGTGTCAGGCTCAGAGGCGAAGTGTCCTTGGTGCGGACGGAGCACTCCTGCGGCAGACGTTTGCAGAGTTCGTAATGGCCGATCGGCTGTGAGCTCAGGCCGCCAATACGCATAAAGTCGTCAGACGCAGCCGACGCTCCGGAGGAGCCGGAAAAAAGCGCACCGGCAAGCATTGCTGCCCCAATCGCCCCGCAAGACCATACGCCCCTGAACATACACACCACTCCGCCGCACGCTTAATCGTTAACAAAACGTTAAAGGTTGAGGAGGAGGAGAGTCAATTCATAATGCCGTCACCAAACTGCTCAATTCGGCTTATGGTTACCACGCGAGACTGCCGTAAAGGCGCAACTTAATGGGGAGAATGCGGGATCCAGGTCCGTCCGCCGCCGGATAAAAATCCGATCGTCGAGCGCTGGCGGGATGAAAGGAACAACAGAGCTTTTCGCGCTGAGGTAGAAGCCTCAGCGCTTGCGGGAGCGCTTTTGCGCCGAAGCAGCTGGCTTTGGCGATGGCTTTTCGCTTGCGTGAATGAAATCAACGATGCGCGGCGCGATCTCGTTGCGAAAGCGCGAGCCGTTGAACACGCCGTAATGGCCGACCTTGGGTTGCAGATAATGCATCCGGCGCTCCGCCGGGATATTGACGCACAGCGTCTGCGCCGCTTCGGTCTGGCCGACGCCGGAAATATCGTCGTTCTCGCCTTCCACCGTCAGCAGCGCCACATTCCTGATGGCGGAAAGATCGACACTGTTGCCGCGATGCTTCATCTGGCCCTTCGGCAGATCGTGGCGGATGAAAACCGTCTCGACGGTCTGCAGGTAGAACTCCGCCGACATATCCATCACCGCCAGATATTCATCGTAGAAATCGCGGTGCTTTTCGGCGGGTTCGCCATCTTCCTTCACCAGATGGAAGAAGAATTCCTTGTGTGCGGTAATGTGCCGGTCGAGATTCATGCTCATGAATCCCGACAATTGCAGGAAGCCGGGATAAACCGACCGCATGACGCCGGGATGCGGCCACGGCACGGGCATGACGACATTGTCGCGGAACCAGCCGATGTCCTTTTCCGCCGCTAGTCTGTTGACGGCGGTCGGATTGATGCGGGTGTCGATCGGCCCGCCCATCAGCGTCATCGACGAAGGCGCGAACCGGTCGCCGCCTTTTTCCATCATCGCCACGGCGGCCAGAACCGGCACCGACGGCTGGCAGACGGCGATGACATGGGTATTCTCGCCGAGAGCGTGGAACATCTCGATGATATAATCGATATAGTCGTCGAGATCGAACGGGCCGTCGCTCAGCGGCACCATGCGTGCATCGACCCAATCGGTGATGTAGATCTCCGCATGCGGCAAAAGGGTTTCCACCGTTCCCCGCAGAAGCGTCGCGTAATGGCCGGACAGGGGCGCGACGAGCAGGATCTTCGGGTCCGCCGCACGGCTCTTCGCCACGTCGCGCCGGAAATGCAGAAGATTGCAGAAGGGCTTCCGCCAGACGATCTCTTCCGTCACGGCCACGGTCTTTCCATCGACCCTGGTTTCCGGAAGATTGAAGGTCGGCTTGTCGTAACGCCGCGTGGTGCGCTCGAAAAGCTCCATCAGCGCGGCCATCGAGCGGCCATAGGAACTCTGTGAGATCGGGTTGAAAGGGTTTTCGAAAAACAGCTTCGTCGCGTCCGCTAAGGCCCGGTAGGGCTGCAGCGCAGCGTGATTGAGTTCATAAAGCTGATAATACATTTTCCAAACCTCTTCGGCGGTAAAAATAGAGATACCGGAAAACTTTAACCGAAACAGCGTTTCTCCTTCCTGAACATAGTGCAATATGGCGATATTGCAATGCACACATTCTTGAGCGGATTTGTTGCTGTGCACCAATCGACCGCCGTTCGCGCCGCCACAATCCCGCCAATGCCGTGATGCTTGCCTGTTCCGGAGACGATGCATCGGCCGGTGCCAATCTCGAACATGGCATAGAAGACGCTGCCGGGAAGGATGAGGTCTGGCTGAACCCGACGCGCTGGTTCATCGAACGGCTGGAGCGCGAGATATTTCCTACAGCCGGTCGAGACAGACCTTTGCATGGCCTGCGTTGATAAAGCCGAGGCGCCGTGCCGCGCCTTTTGACAGGTCGAGAATGCGTCCCTTGATGAACGGGCCGCGATCGTTGATACGCACGACGAGCGATCTGCCGTTTTTCTGGTTCGTCACCTTCACCTTGCTGCCGAGCGGCAGCGTGCGGTGCGCGGCCGTCATCGCCGCCGGGTTCATCCGTTCGCCGGACGCCGTGCGCGAGGTGAGGGCGTACCAGGAGGCCCGGCCGCATTGGGCTGACGCCTCGATGGCGGTTGCAGAAAGAATGCCGGCCGCCATCGCAGCCAGAAGAGCCATGCGCATATTGAAACTCATGTCGTCCCCGTTGGAAGCAAAGATTTGCTGCAGTGGAAATGTGGCGAGAAATGGCTTCACATAGAATTACGAAGTGATTCAGAATTGTGATGGCGCGGGAAAAATATCATGATCGTAAATATATATAGGAAGAAGTGCGGATATATTGCTTCATTGTTACATGAGGGATGCTGAATCTGTTTTTCAGAATCGATATAACGGGGTGAATTTCGAGAAGCTGAATGGTTTTAATAGCTGATTTCCAAATAATGTCCGCCTTTGCATACGGATCGCACACCTTCTCCACGGAATGTTTATTTGAACGGCAAGTTCTTCTCTGGACTGCTCAAACAGTCGGAATCCGGCATTTTTTTCGCGCATCTGCCGATTTTCCCTCTATAGAGCCCCCTTTATAGAGCATATGTTTGAGCGAAAGCGGCGAAGGGAGCTTGCATCCAGATGAAACCGGATGGTGGGAAGAGTGAGGTGGAGCGCCGGCAGCTGTCGGGCACGCTGCGCTGGGCCTATCTTTTCCTCGGCTTCCTGATGCTCGCGCTCGGCGGGATCGGGGCGTTCCTGCCCGTCATGCCGACGACGATCTTCATCATCCTTGCGGCGTGGTTCTTCGGCAGGTCATCGCCCAGGATCGAGGCATGGCTGCTCGACCATCCCACGTTCGGCCCGCTCCTGCGAAAATGGCGTGACAAGGGTGCAATTCCCCGCAGGGCCAAGATCGCGGCCTCGGCGGGAATGATTGCCGGTTACGGGCTGTTCTGGTGGAGCGCCCGCCCGGGGTGGCCGCTTGCAACAGGGGTAGCGGTGCTCATGCTATCGTGTGCCGCCTTTGTCCTGTCGAGACCGGACTGAAGGCGTTGATCGCCTGAGCTAATCAGCCAAGATCGCGCAGATAGCTGTATTCCGTCATCGTCGCCGTGCGTGCGGTGGGATCGATATCGGCAAAACGCAGATGTTCCTTCGCATCCCTGATCTCCACGATCAGGCCGCCATCCGGCGCGGCCAGACGCGACATTCCGGCGAAGGTGAATTTCTCGTCCGCCCCGGCATGGTTCACATAGGTCACGAATATCTGGTTTTCGAAGGCCCGCACCTGGATCATCTTCTGCGCGATGAACGTTCCAGACGGCCCTGCCGGCAATGCGGTCGGCACGACCACCATATCAGCGCCGGCAAGCGCCAACCGCCGGACGTTTTCGGGGAACTCCACATCGTAGCAGATCAGCATGCCGATCTTCATCCCACCATGCTCGAAAAGGCATGTCGCCGGTGGAGCGGGCTGGAACAATGCGCGCTCATAATCGCCGAAAAGATGCGATTTGCGGTAGATCGTGCGTCCGCCCTTGCCATCCACATAGGCCGCGCTGTTGTAGACGACTGCGCCGTCGCGTTCCGCGAAACCCGCGACGATGGCGATGCCATATGCCGCTGCGATCGCTTCGAGCCGTACCATTTGCGCGCCGTCGGCCGGTTCGGCAAGATCGCGAAGGGCATCGCCCGCGCCATAGCCCGTCAGCGCCAGTTCGGGCGCGACGAGCAGGCTTGCGCCATTGCCGGAAGCCTTTTGCGCCGCCTCAGCGATGCTCCCCAGATTGGCCGCGACATCGCCGCTCGCCACCTTCATCTGGAACAGGGCAGCGCGCATTATTTGTCCTCGGATGAAAGCGCGCCCAGGAGCTTCGGCAGGTCACCGAACCAGGCGACGAGGCCGAAGATCACAGCGGAGACGGCGACGAACAGAACCGACACCGACGCCATGGTCGGCGTATAGCCGTAGCGCAGGGCGTTGAAGATCTTGATCGGCAGGGTTTCGAGCGTGAAGCCGACGGTCATGTAGGCGACGATATATTCATTGAGTGACAACACGAAGGCGAAGGCATAGCCGGAAACGATATAGGGCAGGATCAAAGGCACGATGACCGTGAAGAACACCGTCCGGTCATCGGCGCCCATCGTCGAGGCCGCCTCGACCAGCGAGCGGTCGATCGAGGAGAAGCCGAGCGATAAGGTGACGAGCGGCAGCGTGACGAAGAAGATCGCATGGCTGATCACCGCCGTCCATGGCTGGCCGTAAAAGCCTGTCGTCGCCCAGAAGGTGAGAAGGCCGAGCGCGGTGATGACGGGCGGCAGGGTGAAAGGCGCGATGCCCAGCACCTGGAAGACATTGGTCCATGGCGCGAGGCGCCGCCAGGAAAACCATGCCAGCGGCAGGGCGATGGCGACCGCGAGCGCTGCGGAAAGCGCGGCAAGCGTCACGGATGCGAAAAGCGCGTTGCGCCATTCCGGATTGCTGAAGATCTCGCCATACCAGGAAACCGAAAAGCCCTGCGGTGGAAAGGTCAGGCTCTGGCGCTCATTCACCGAAACGCCGGCGACGACGATGAGCGGCGCGGCGAGAAAGATGCCGATGAGCGTGAAATAGAGCCGCTGCAATATCCGGTTCATGCGACTTCCCCCTTGCGCCCGATAAAGAGCGTCAGCGAGACCAGCGCCAGCGTCACCAGAACGAGGAACACCGCCATCGCCGCGGCGAACGGCATGTTCGACTGGTAGATCGCCTGGTCGGTGATCAGCACCGACAGCGTCCAGTGCTGCGGTCGCCCGAGGATTTGCGGTAGCAGATAGGAGCCGAGCGCGAAGATGAAGACCATGATCAGCGTCGCGACGATGGTGTTGCGCAGCGCCGGCACGACGACGTTGAAGAAGGCGCGAAGCGGCGAGGAGCCGAGCGTGCGCGCCGCTTCCGTCAATGTCGGATCGAGCCGCACCAGCGCCGGGAAGAGCACCAGCACCGTATAGGGGAAGGCTTGATAGACCATTCCGGTCAAAACCGCGCCGAAACCTGGATAAAGCGCCCGTGGCGCATCCATGATGCCGATCGCGACGAGCAGATTGGTGATGCCGGCTGTGCGCGAGAACAGCGTCGACCAGGCAAAGCCGATGATGACTTCCGAAAGCGAGAGGACCGAGAGAAGCCCGACAAGCCAGAGCACCTGCGCGCGTCGCGACATGCGGGTGAGGCAATAGGTGAAGGGCAGGGCCAGCACCACGCAGCAAATGGCAACGGTGATGGCCAGCATCAGCGAGAAGCCCAGCACATTGCCGAAGAAGACACTCAGGAAGCGTTCGTAATTGCTCCAGACGAAAGCCGGCGTATAGAAGCCGCCCTGCTGGCGCTGGAAGAAGCTGACGGCGATCATCGTGCCGAACGGCACGACGAAGAACACGGTCAGCATCGTCGCCGGGAAGAACAATGGCCCGTAATCGGCGAGTGTCCGGGGCGGTTCGCGTTTCATCGTTTGAGCACCACGCAGGCTTCATCGGGCAGGACGACGCCCACCTTCTGGCCGACGCTGACCTCGGGCCGCGCCCGCGGCGTCGAAACCGCGACGATGCTCTGGCCCGAGACATCGATGAAGGTCTCGATCGTGCCGCCGAGATCCCGGATGAAGGTGACGGTACCATCGATGGCATCCCCGCCCGGTGCCGTCAGATGCAAATCCTCCGGCCGGATGGAGACGGACGCTTTGGCAAGGCCTGTAGGAAGCTTCAGCCCCGCCATCGGTTTTCCCAGGATCGTAGCGCGGCCGGCGCTGTCGGCGGACATTTCGAGAAGATTGGTCGAGCCGATGAAGTCGGCGACGAATGTATCGGCCGGGTTGCGGTAGATATCGACGGGCGAAGCCGCCTGGCGGATTTCGCCGCCATTCATCACCACCACGGTATCGGCCATGGTCATGGCCTCACGCTGGTCGTGGGTGACGACGATGGTGGTGATCCCCAGCCGCTGCTGCAACTGGCGCAATTCCACCTGCATGGCTTCGCGCAGCTTGGCGTCGAGCGCCGACAGCGGTTCGTCGAGCAGGAACAGCTTTGGCGAAAGCGCCAGCGCACGAGCGATGGCGACACGCTGGCGCTGGCCGCCGGAGAGTTTCGAGACAGGCCTTTCGCCATAGCCCTGCAGATGGATCATCTGCAGGAGCTCATCGACGCGTTTCTTCTGGTCTTCTTTCGCCACGCCGCGGATGCGCAGGGGATAGGCGATGTTCTCTGCGACATTGAGATGCGGGAACAACGCCAGTGACTGGAACACCATGCCGAGATTACGCTTGTGCGTGGGGATAGGCGTGATATCCGCCCCATCGAGCAAGATGGCGCCTTCGCTGGGCTCGTCCAGCCCGGCGATCATGCGCAGAAGCGTGGTCTTGCCGCATCCCGATGGCCCAAGCATGCAGACGAACGTGCCGTGCGGCACGCTGATATCCACATGGCTGACGGCGGTGAAACTGCCGAACCGCTTCGATATATCTTTCAGAACCAGTCCGGACATGCGCTTCTCTTACTTGAATCATTGTTGTGGCCATTCGCCCTCTTGGTGAGCGGAGCCTCGAACCACGAGGGCGAATGGCGGACATTATTGGAGTCTGTCAGAACTATCTTGAAACAGCTTCCCCCTAGCCGTCATTCTCGGGCTTGTCCCGAGAATCTGCCATAAGAAAAAGGAAAGTGATTACCCTTCTGATAGCTCAGCAGATTCTCGGGACAAGCCCGAGAATGACGGCAGAACAAGGGGCCCTGTCCTGCCAGTGCTCCAATTAAACCATGACAACCTCTAGACCTTAACCGACGATCAATTCCGTCCATTTCTGGTTCAGCCAGTCCGACTTGGTCTGGTAGAGATCGTAGCGCGGAATGATCGGTTCGATATCGGAGGAGACCGCGGCGAATTCTTCATCCGTCAGGTCGAGCAATTCGCGCTTGACGGTGGGCGCGGTGCCGACCTTGCGCGACAGCGTCGCCTGGATCGCGGGCTGGCTCATATAGTTGATGAAGACATGCGCCTCCTCGCTCTTCTCCGAAGCACGCGACAGCGCCCAGCAGCCCGAATCCTGGATGCCGCCCTCCTTGGGGAAGGTTGAGCGCACCGGGTTACCATCGGCTGCGGCAAGGCCGGTGACGTCGTGATAATATTGCCCCATCGGGATTTCGCCCGACTTCAGCGCTTGCTCGAATTGCGCCTCGTCGCGATACCACAGCCGCACATTCGGCTTGACCTCGGCGAGTTTGTCGAAGGCCTTCAAGAGGCCCTCATCCGTGCTGAGCGCGTCGGTACCGCCGAAGAATGTCTTGGCCGTCACTTCCAGCAGGAACGAGTTGGAGACGAGCGCAAGCAGCCCGAGCTTGTCCGCATTCGCCTTGTCCCAGAAGGCGGCCCATGAATCGGGGGCTTGCCTGTAAGTATCGGTGTTGGTGACGAGCGTGATGTACCACGCCACCGCGCCGATGCCGGCAATGCGGCCATCCGGATATTTGTTGACGAAGCGGTCAATGAGATTGCCGGCATTGGGGATCTTGGCCAGATCGAGCGGGGTCCAGAGATCCGTCGTCTGCCCCTTGAGCATGGCGACCTGCGACATCATCGATACATCCGCCGGCGCCTGTCCGGCACGCGCCGCCTGTTCGAGTTGCACCAGCCATGCCTCGCCCGTAGGTTCCGCGACCGATTCCACCGCGATACCCGTCGCCTTGGTAAAATCGGGGAAGATGTTCTTGTCGAAGGAATCCTTGAAGTAGCCGCCATAGACGCCGATTTTCAGCGACTTGTCCTGTGCACGCAGCACCGACGGCATGGCAAGCATCGCCGCGCCCGCGACGCCGGCGCCAAGAACGGCGCGCCGGCTCACCCTGTTTTGAATTTCGTCCATCTTTCTTCTCCTTTGTCCCGGCTTGAAGCCGGCTGTTCCCGTCTGCTTGTTATTATATCAGTGAAAAATCAACTCCGCTTGCCCATGATAAAGGGGCTGAAGACCATCAGGCTTAGTATCTCGAACAGCACCTGCGCGCCTGCATGGGCCGTATTCGTCGTTGAATCATATTGCGGCGCGACTTCCACGACATCGCCGCCCACCAGATTGACGCCTTTGAGGCCGCGGATCAATTCCAGCACCTCGCGCGTTGTCAGCCCGCCCACTTCGGGCGTGCCCGTGCCGGGCGCGAAGCTCGGGTCGAGGCTGTCGATGTCGAAGGAAAGATAGGTCGGCCCGTCGCCGACGATCGCCCGCGCCTTCTCGATGATCGCGGGAATGCCCAACCCCGTCACCTCTTCGGCGTGGATGACGGTCATGCCGGACTCGTAGGAGAACTCCCAGAGATATTCCGCCGAGCCGCGAATGCCGATCTGGATGGTGCGCGTCGGATCGAGCACGCCGTCGAGCACCGCATTGCGGAACGGTCCGCCATGGTGGAACTTGGTCTGGTCGAAGGCGCCGCCCGTATCGCAATGCGCGTCGATATGGATCATGCCGACGGGGCGGTCCCTGCCGACAGCCCTCAGGATCGGATGGGTGATCGAATGGTCGCCGCCGACCGAAAGCGGCACCACGCCCGCAGCCACAATCTGGCCGATCCGCTTTTCGATGTCGGCATGGCACTGCTCCAGCCGGTAACGGCTGGCGAAGGGGACATCGCCGATATCGGCAACGCGCAGGTCGAACACCGGCGCCGTGCCGAGCACATGATTATAGGGGCCGATGCGCTCGATGGTGCGCATCGCGCGCGGGCCGAAGCGTGAGCCGGGACGATTGGTGACGCCAAGATCCATCGGCACGCCCGTGATCGCCACTTGGAGATTGCCGAAATCGGGCTCGTTTGCATCAACCGGGACATAAGGCGCGGAAAGGAACGTCGGGATACCGGCATAAGGCGCAAGCCGCGTTCCGTTCTTGGAGAAAATCTTGTCAGCTACCTTGCGGAATTCCGGGTCGAAAAGGTCGCCGCCATGGCTCTCACCATATTTGGCGCGTAATGCCTCGAGCTTGCTCGCATTCCAATTCATGATCGACCGTCCTGTTCCATCGTTCAAAGGCAGACGAAAATCAGGAGAAGCGGAGCCGCAGCGAATTCCGCCACGATCAAAGTCATTTTGTTCCCCTGGGCTTTCAGCCTCGTCTTTTGCCGGATTATCACTGCAAAATGCTTTGAAATGCAATTGATATTGTTATAGCGTTTTGTGTGAGGTTTTCTCACATGAAAAAACACCGTTCGGATACCCCATTGCCAAGCCGTCTTCCCCCGCTCAATCCGCTCAGGGCCTTCGAAGCAGCGGCGCGTCATGGTTCGGTTTCGCTTGCCGCGCAGGAGTTGAATGTCACCCATGGCGCGATCAGCCACCAGATCAAGGCGCTGGAGGCGTCGCTTGACGTCAAGCTGTTCGAGCGCAGCGCGCAGCGCCTGAAACTGACCGCGCAAGGCGCGCTGCTCCTGCCCTCCATCTCCAACGCCTTCGCCGAGATCGCTGCGGCGACCGCGATGGTGAAGCGTCCGTCGACCAGCGGGGAACTGAGCGTCACCTGCGTGCCGGCGCTCCTCTCTTTGTGGATCATCCCCCGCCTCAACCAGTTCATCGAGCAATATCCCGATATCCGCCTGACGCTGACTGCATCCAATGATGCGGATCATTTGCGCTCGCCCGGCATCGATATCTGCATCCTCTACGGTGATGGAAACTGGGCCGATTGCTGGACAAGGCTGTGGAGCAACCTCAGGCTTTTCCCTGTCGTCAGCCCGACGCTGCTCAACAGCCGGCCGTTGCGCTCGCTGCGTGATCTGCGCGACCATGCGATGCTGCATGCCGATGACGGGCGCGAGTGGAACACCTGGCTTGCCGCAGCCGATGCCTCAGACATACAACGCGGGCCGCAACATTTTATGAGCGATGCCCGGCTTTCGACCGAGGCGGCATTGCATGGCCAAGGTGTTGCGCTGGGCGACACCATCACCGCCAGCGACCTGATCGCCAAGGGCGAACTGATCGTGCCTTTCGACCTGACGGTTCCGGCGAACGATGCTTTCTATGTGGCTTGCCGCAATGAAGTGCGCGCCGCGCCCATCGTCAAGGTGTTCATCGACTGGCTTTTCGCGTCTCTTGCCGCAGACAGCATTGCCGAACCCCAGACAGCGGCCCGCCGCCTCATCCGCCGCCGCAACGGCAAGACCGATCCCGGCACACTCATCTCCAAGCAAGTGCCCCTTCGCGGCAGCAAGCGCCGCACCAAATCCTGAACTGATACCCAAATTCCAAGGACTTATCAAAACATGCCGGCTCCGATTTTCAATCCCCTGGTGGCCAACCTCTCCGCGCCGCCCATTCCCCTGGTGCAGGCCTGGGCCGAGGAATATTCAGGCGCGCATGGGCCGCTGATCGATCTTTCGCAGGCCGTTCCGGGCTACCCGCCGCATCGCGACATGCTGCAATGGCTGGGCGAGGCGGCGTCTTCCACGGCCTATACGGGCTATGGGCCGATCGAGGGAGAAACGGTGCTGCGCAAGGCTTATGCCGAACATGTCGCCGATCTCTACGGCGCGCCGGTCGAAGCGGCAAATGTGCACATCACCGCCGGCTGCAATCAGGCGTTCATTGCTTCCATCGTGGCGGTAGCCGGGGCGGGCGATACCGTCCTGATGGCCAATCCGTTCTATTTCAACCATGAATCGACGCTGGCAATGCTGGGCATCGAGAGCCGCTTTGTCGATGCAAGTGCGGCGCAGGGCTTCGTGCCCGACGTGCAGGCGATTGCCGGCGCGCTGACCAGCGATGTCAGGGCACTGGCCCTGGTGACGCCGAACAATCCGACCGGGGCCATCTATCCGCCACAGATGTTGCAGGCTGTCTACGATCTTTGCCGCGCCAACGGCACCTGGCTCATCCTCGATGAGACCTATCGTGATTTCCTGCCTTCCGGCAGCGAGGCGCCGCATCGGCTCCTAAGCCTTCCCGGCTGGCAGGACACGCTGATCCAGCTCTACAGCTTCTCCAAATCCTTCTGCATCCCCGGCCACCGGCTGGGCGCCATCGTTGCCGGTTCTGAGGTGGTGGAGAACGTGGCGAAAGTCATGGACAATCTGCAGATATGCGCGCCGCGCCCCCCACAGGCCGCTATCGCCCGCGCCATCGCGCCGCTTGGCTCATGGCGCGAGGCGAACCGGATGGAGATCGTCGGTCGCGCCGAGGCCCTGCACGATGTCATGAAGCGTCTTCCGGACTGGCGGCTTGAGGCCATCGGCGCTTATTTCGCCTTCATCCGCCATCCTTTTGACGGGGTGTCATCGGTCGTGGTGGCCGAGAGACTTGCCAAGGAGGCCGGCGTTCTTGCTCTTCCGGGGGCTTTTTTCGGTGAGGGCCAGGAACGCTTTCTGCGCTTTGCCTTCGCAAATGCCGATGTCGCGACCATCCGCCTGCTTGAGGGCCGGCTTGTCCTGATCGCCCCCTGAAGACAAAAGGCATATGGCCATCTCCCGGAATTCTCTTCTATAGTTCCCAACGATGCAACGCAGCCTGCGCAGTGACTAGGGGAACCGCATGTATGAATATGCCATTGCGTGGGATTGGCTGAGTTTCGCCGCCCGCTGGCTGCATGTCATCACCGCTATCGCATGGATCGGCTCGTCCTTCTATTTCGTCGCGCTCGACCTGGGGCTGACGAAACGCCCCGACCTGCCTGAAGGCGTGCAGGGCGAGGAATGGCAGGTCCATGGCGGCGGCTTCTATCATATCCAGAAATATATGGTCGCGCCGGCCCACATGCCGGAGCACCTCACCTGGTTCAAATGGGAATCCTATGCCACCTGGTTGTCGGGCTTTGCGCTTCTCTGCATCGTCTATTATGCTGGCGCCGATCTCTATTTGATCGATCCGCATGTGCTCGATGTTTCGGCGCCGGTGGCGATCGCCATCTCGCTCGCCTCGATCGCATTCGGCTGGATCGCCTATGATCTGATCTGCAAATCGCCGCTCGGCAGGAATGACACGCAGCTCATGGTGCTGCTCTATTTCGTGCTTGTCGCCATGGCCTGGGGCTACACCCATCTCTTCACCGGCCGCGCCGCCTTCCTGCATCTGGGCGCCTTCACCGCGACGATCATGTCGGCCAATGTCTTTATGATCATCATTCCCAACCAGAAGAAGGTCGTCGCCGATCTGATCGCCGGCCGCACGCCTGATCCAGCACTCGGCAAACAGGCCAAGCAGCGCTCGACCCATAATAATTATCTGACGCTGCCCGTCATCTTCCTGATGCTGTCCAACCATTATCCGCTGGCCTTCGCCACGCGCTACAGCTGGATCATCGCCTCGCTGGTCTTCCTGATGGGCGTCACCATCCGCCACTGGTTCAACACCCGCCATGCCCGCAAGGGTGATCCGACCTGGACCTGGCTCGTCACGGTGCTGCTGTTCATCGTCATCATGTGGCTCTCCACCGAACCGAAAGTGCTTCAGGAAGGCTTGGGCGAGGCGAAGGCTTCCGCCATGCAGCAGTCCTTCCTGGCATCGGACCGGTTTCCTCAGGTGCGTGACACCGTGCTTGGCCGCTGCTCCATGTGCCATGCACGCGAACCGTCCTGGGAGGGCATCATCGCGCCGCCGAAAGGCGTGATGCTGGAGACGGATGTGGAAATCGCCGCCCATGCCCGCGAGATATATTTGCAAGCCGGGCGTTCCCATGCCATGCCGCCCGCCAATGTAACCGGCGTCACTGCGCAGGAGCGCAGCCTTCTTGCCGCCTGGTACGAGACGGCTGTGCAGGCCGAGACGAAGAAAGCCGGAAAGACGAAATGACTGGATTATTGATTCGCGGGCGCATTCTGACATTCGTCGACGAGCCGCGCGATATCGCCGACACGAATTCCTATCGCTATTTTGAGGATGGCGCCCTCTTGGTCGAGGATGGCCGGATAAAAGCGGTGGGCGAATACCGCGATGTGGCGCAGACGGCAGGCGCGGATACGCCTATCGCCGATCACCGTCCGCATCTGGTCCTCGCCGGTCTCATCGATGCGCATATCCATTTTCCCCAGATGCAGGCGGTCGCATCCTATGCCGGCCAGCTCCTGGAATGGCTCAACACCTACACCTTCGTCGAAGAGCAGAAATTCGCCGACGAGCAGCATGCGCAATTCGTCGCCGAGCGCTTCATGGATGAGCTATTGCGCCATGGCACGACGACGGTCGCCGCCTATTGCTCGGTGCATCCGCAAAGCGTGGACGCCTTCTTCCGCGCCGCACGGCACCGCAACATGCGGGTGGTCGGCGGCAAGGTGATGATGGACCGAAACGCCCCGCCGGCGCTCTGCGACACGCCGCAATCGGGCTATGACGATACCAAGGCGCTGATCGCCCGCTGGCAAGGCAAGGGGCGGCTGCATTATGCCATCACGCCGCGTTTCGCCATCACCTCGACGCCGGAGCAGATGGAGATGGCCGGCGCACTGGTGCGCGAGCACCCGGATTGCTACGTCCAGACGCATCTCTCCGAAAACCACGAGGAAATCGCGCTCACCCACTCGCTCTATCCCGATGCGCCCGATTATACCGGCATTTACGAGCATTACGGCCTGCTCGGGCGCAAGACCCTGCTCGGTCATTGCATCCATCTCTCGGAGCGTGAGATGGCGGTCATGGCCGAAACCGGGTCGGTCGCGGTCTTCTGCCCCACCTCCAACCTCTTCCTGGGAAGCGGATTGTTCGACCGGGAAAAGCTTCATAATGCGGGCGTACGCATCGCGGTCGCCACCGATATCGGCGGCGGCACCAGCTTTTCGATGCTGAAGACGCTGGACGAAGCCTACAAGGTCCTCCAACTGCGAGGCCAACGCCTATCCCCGCTCCACTCCTTCTACATGATGACGCTCGGCAATGCCCGCGCCTTATCGCTTGAAGAGAGGATCGGAACGCTGCAGCCGCAAACGGATGCCGACATCACCATCCTTGACAGCCGGGCGACGCCTGCCATGCGCATGAGGATGGATACCGCCCGGACGCTTGCCGAGGAACTGTTCCTCCTCCAGACGATGGGCGACGATCGTGCGGTGGCTGAAGTCTATGTCGCCGGCAAGCCGATGAAGAAAGAGCTTTGAGAAAAGCGCCGCCAAAAATCCGGTAAATTCCAAAAAACCTAGCAAATTATTGGGAAAGCAGCAGGAATCCGGAAACGCGGGCCCAATGATACAGTTCTGTAACATTGCTGTCATATCTCTGTAATATAGAACGCGTAGAGGGCTAGCGACGTCGGAGGCGTCAATCAACATTCCAACAGGAGCTGCTCCTATGAACAAGATGATTTACACGACCGCTGCGCTGGCGATTGCCGCCGCCGTGTCGGTGTCAGCCGCTGAGGCTCGCGACCAGATTCAGGTGGCCGGTTCTTCGACCGTTCTGCCATATGCCAAGATCGTCGCCGAGACCTTCGGTGAAACCTACCCGGACTTCAAGACGCCTGTCGTCGAATCCGGTGGTTCGGGCGCTGGCATCAAGGAATTCTGCAAGGGCGTCGGCGAAAACACCATCGACATTGCCAACGCCTCGCGCGCCATGAAGGGCAGCGAACTGAAGTCTTGCGCCGACGCCGGCGTCAAGGACGTCCAGGAAGTCCGCATCGGCTATGACGGTATCGTCTTCGCCACCGATATCAACGGTCCGGATTGGAAGCTGACGCCGAAGGATCTCTATACGGCGCTTGCCGCCAAGGTCATCGTCGACGGCAAGGTGGTGGACAACCCGAACACCAAGTGGAACCAGGTCAATCCGAACCTGCCGGATTGGGACATTGCCGCCTACATTCCAGGTGAAAAGCACGGCACGCGCGAAGTTTTCGAAGAAAAGCTTCTGGCTGTGGGCTGTGAGGAAACCGGTGCCGCTGAAGCCCTCAAGGCAAGCGGCATGGACAAAAAGGCCGTCGGCAACGCCTGCATCCAGGTGCGCAAGGACGGCAAGGCCGTCGACATCGATGGTGATTACAGCGAAACGCTCGCCCGCATCGCATCGAACAAGACTGGCGTCGGCGTATTCGGCCTCGCTTTCTACGAAAACAATGCCGACAAGCTGAAGGTCGCCACCGTCGATGACGTGGTTCCGACCGTTGAAACCATCTCGAGCGGCGAATATCCGGTTTCCCGTCCGCTGTTCTTCTATGTCAAGAAGGCCCATATCGGCGTCATTCCTGGCCTGAAGGAATATGTCGAGTTCTTCCTTTCCGACCAGATGGTCGGACCTGACAGCCCGCTCGCCGAATACGGCCTTGTCGCCGCTCCGGACGCCGAGCGCGAAGCTCAACGCACAGCCTTTGCCGAAGGCAAGACGATGCAGGCCGAATAAGGTCAGTCGTACAATCGGACACAGGCGGTTTCCGCCTGTGTCCGAATGATCGAGATTTGGGGCTACCGGGGAAATCTAATGTCCGTATTGTTGGTTTTGCTTATCGTCTTCGGAATAGGTCTGGTTGGCTTCTTCATTGGACGTCGACGCGCAGGTACCCAAGATACCGGAGAGGTGAAGGTTCATTCCCGCGCCCATTATCATGGCTGGTGGGTGTTCCTCGTATCGATCCTGCCTGCTGTACTTTTCATTGCCGTATGGTCCGTAGCTTCGTCGATCTATCTCGATCGTTCCGCGGAGGCCAGCCTGCCGTCGCAGACGGAAGAGAGTGTCGTCGCCAGCCGTGGCCTCGCGCTGGGCATCGTCAAAAGCCTTGCCGCCGGACTCGATCGCCTGGATCCCACCGAAATGCAGAACCTCCCCCAGTCTTATGGGGAATTGCGCTCCCTCCTCGGTTCGAAGGGCGTCGCCCTCGCCTCAGAGGGGCAGGATTATATGATCCCGATCGCCGAGCGCTGGCACAGGGGAGCCGCCGTGGCGCGCACGGTCGGCGCGGGTATCGCCATTGCCCTTGCCATTGCCGGGCTGATCTTCGGGCTATCGGGCATCCGGCCGCGCGCCCGTGCCCGCAACAATGTCGAGCGGATCGTGCTTTGGGGCCTGCTCGCTGCATCCACCATCGCTATTTTGACGACGATCGGCATCGTCTTCTCGATGCTGTTTCAGACGATCAGTTTTTTCAGCGTCGTTTCGCCGTGGAACTTCTTCTTCGGCACGGTATGGGATCCGCGTTTTGCGGATGCGGGTTCGGGCGGTTCGGAAGGCCAGTTCGGCCTCATTCCGCTTCTGGCAGGCACCCTCTACATCGCCTTCGTCGCGATGCTCTTCGCCGTGCCGGTCGGCCTGTTCGCCGCCATCTACATGGCCGAATACGCCTCGCCGAGGGTTCGCACCACGGTCAAGCCTCTTCTCGAGATACTGGCCGGCATTCCCACGATCGTCTACGGTTTCTTCGCGCTCGTCACCGTCGGTCCGTTTCTCCGGGATCTGAGCGCCGCGATCTCCGGCGGTCCCGGCTTCATCCTGGCCCAGAGCGTGCTGACGGCGGGCCTTGTCATGGGTATCATGCTGATCCCGTTCGTTTCGTCGCTTTCCGACGATATCATCACCGCCGTTCCCAAAACCATGCGTGACGGGTCGCTGGGGCTCGGCGCCACCCGGTCGGAGACCGTCAAGCGCGTCATCCTGCCCGCTGCCCTTCCAGGTATCGTTGGCGCCCTGCTTTTGACCGCATCCCGCGCGATCGGCGAGACCATGATCGTCGTGCTCGCCGCCGGCGTGGCAGCCAGGCTGACGGCAAATCCGTTCGAGGCGATGACGACCATCACCGTCAAGATCGTCAATCAGCTGACCGGTGATCTTGAATTCAATTCGCCACAGACGCTGGTTGCCTTTGCACTCGGCCTCACCCTTTTCTTCCTTACGCTCGCGATGAACATCTTCGCCCTCTATATCGTGCGCAAGTACCGGGAGCAGTATGAATGACTGATGCAACGCTCAATTCGAACGCCGCAGCGATAGGCCATCCGGTGCGCCGGGATATCGGCATCAAGCGCCGTTACGCCGCTGAACGCCGTTTTCGTTTCTATGGCATTGTCGCCATCGCCATCGGCATCTTCTTCCTGTTCGCGCTGTTGTTCTCGGTCATCTCCAATGGCTATACCGCCTTCTGGCAGACGACCATCGAGCTTCCGGTGAAGCTGGACGAGAAGGTGATCGATCCGAGCAACCAGCGTGCATCCAATCCCAATGTGCTGCTGACGGCGAATTATCCGCTTCTGGTCCGCAATGCGCTTGCTGAAAAGCTCGGCGTTGCCACCACGAATCGTCCGGCGATGCGCGATCTGAGCAAGTTCGTCTCCGACGGCGTGCGCAATCAGCTTCGCGCCATGGTTTCCGCCGATCCATCGCTGATCGGCACCACGCAGACCATACCCGTCCTTGCCGGCGCCGATATCGACTCGGCCTTCAAGGGCCAGATCAATCTCGACGTGGATGAGGCGAACCGCAAGGTTTCCGACGAGCAGGTCGCCTGGATGAAGACGCTCTCCGATGAAGGCGTCATGAAGCAGGAGTTCAATACCGGGCTCTTCACCTACGGCGCATCGAGCCGTCCGGAAACAGCCGGCCTCGGCGTCGCGCTGATCGGCTCGTTCTACATGATGCTGATCGTGCTGGCGCTGTCGCTGCCGATCGGCGTTGCGGCCTCGATCTATCTTGAGGAATACGCCAAGAAAGGCCGCCTCACCGATATTATCGAGGTCAATATCAACAATCTGGCGGCGGTGCCGTCCATCGTCTACGGCCTTCTCGGACTGGCTATATTCATCAATCTGGCCGGTCTGCCGCGTTCGGCTTCGCTGGTCGGCGGTCTGGTGCTGACGCTCATGACGCTGCCGACGGTGATCATCGCGACCCGCGCCGCCTTGCGCGCCGTGCCGCCGTCGATCCGCGCCGCAGCGCTCGGCCTCGGTGCGTCCAAGACGCAGATGGTCTTCCACCACGTGCTGCCGCTTGCAGCACCCGGCATCCTGACCGGAACGATCATCGGCCTTGCCCAGGCTCTGGGTGAAACCGCGCCGCTGCTCCTCATCGGCATGGTGGCGTTCGTCGCCGATTATCCGACGACGCCGCTCGACCCGGCCACGGCATTGCCGGTGCAGATCTTCATGTGGGCGAACGAAGCCGAACGGGCCTTTGTCGAACGCACGTCAGGCGCTATCATCGTGCTGCTTCTGTTCCTGGCCGTCATGAACGTTGCCGCCATCATTCTGCGTCGCCGTTTCGAGCGGCGCTGGTAAACGGGAGACTGACAATGAATCTGATGACCGAACGAGCTCTCGACAAAGCGGTAGGAGATAAGATGAACACCGTTGCCAATATGATCAAGATGAAGGGCGATAAGGTATCAGTCTTCTACGGCGCGAAGCAGGCGCTTTTCGATGTCGATCTTGATGTTCCCGAAAAGATGGTGACGGCCCTGATCGGCCCCTCCGGTTGCGGAAAATCCACCTTCCTGCGTTCGCTCAACCGGATGAACGACACCATCGAGGGATGCCGGGTTGCCGGCCAGATCACGCTCGACGGCGAGGATATCTATGATCCGAAGATTGATGTCGTGGAGCTTCGCGCCCGTGTCGGCATGGTCTTCCAGAAGCCCAATCCGTTTCCCAAGTCGATCTATGAGAACGTCGCTTATGGGCCTCGCATTCATGGCCTCGCCAAGAGCCGGCAAGAGATCGACGAGATCGTCGAAAGCAGCCTGCGCCGCGCCAGCCTTTTCGAGGAGGTCAAGGACCGTCTTCATGAAGCTGGAACGGGTCTTTCCGGCGGCCAGCAGCAGCGCCTTTGCATCGCCCGCGCCATTGCGGTCAGCCCCGAGGTGATCCTCATGGATGAACCCTGCTCGGCGCTCGACCCTATCGCCACGGCCAAGGTCGAGGAACTGATCGACGAGTTGCGGGAGAACTACACCATCGTCATCGTCACCCATTCGATGCAGCAGGCGGCGCGCGTATCGCAGAAGACGGCGATGTTCCATTTGGGCAATCTTGTCGAGGTGGGCGAGACCGAGATGATGTTCACCACGCCCAAGGAAAAGCGCACCCAGGACTACATTACCGGACGCTTCGGCTGACGGCCTTTTTGGTTCGAGATACGAGGATGAACGAAATGCAGTCCCAACATACCGTCCGCTCTTATGATGACGAATTGAAGTTCCTGGCCCACAAGATCGCCGAGATGGGCGGCCATGCCGAACGCATGGTCGAGCAGTCGGTGACCGCCATCGTCAATGCCGATAATGCATTGGCGCAGCGCGTCATTTCAGACGATCTGATCCTCGATGCCGGCGAGCGTGAGATCGATGACAAGGCAATCACGATCATCGCCAAGCGCCAGCCCATGGCTGTCGATCTGCGTGAGATCATCGGCGCGATCCGTATCTCCGCCGATCTGGAACGCGTCGGTGATCTCGGCAAGAACATCGCCAAGCGCGTCGCCGCGATCTCCGATACGCGCCAGTCCATCAAGGTCTATCGCGGGCTGCAGACCCTGTCGGAACTGGCCTTGACCCAGCTGAAAGATGTGCTCGACGCCTTTGCGTCGCGTTCGGTGCAGCAGATCAATATCGTGCGCGACCGCGACGACGAGATCGACGCCATGTACACCTCGCTGTTCCGCGAACTCCTGACCTATATGATGGAGGATCCGCGCAACATCTCCGCCTGCACGCATCTTCTCTTCTGCGCCAAGAACATCGAGCGCATCGGCGACCATGCGACCAATATCGCCGAGACGGTCTATTACATCGTCACCGGCGAGCAGATGCCGCCGGATCGCCCGAAGGACGATCTGAGCCATGGCGTCGTCGTCGACGAAGCTAAGCCTAAAGCATGATCATGCGTCTAAAGCGTTTCTTATTTTGATGAAATCGTTTGTGATTTGCCCCTCACCCTTACCCTCTCCCCGTAAAGAACGGGGAGAGGGAGGCGTCAGCGTTGCCGCTTCGCCCGATTCCCCGTTCTTTACGGGGAGAAGGTGCCGGCAGGCGGATGAGGGGCATTCCAGTTATCGCAGCGTTTCTCTGACGGAGAATTGGTGAAATGGCCCATGCACCCAAAGTGGCCGTCGTCGAGGACGAGGAGGCGCTGAGCGTCCTCTTGCGTTATAATCTCGAGGCGGAGGGCTATCTGGTCGATACCATCCTGCGCGGCGACGAAGCGGAAATCGCGCTGCGCGAAAATGTGCCGGATCTCCTGATCCTCGACTGGATGCTCCCGGGCGTTTCCGGCATCGAGCTTTGCCGCCGCCTGCGCCAGCGCGTCGAGACGGAGCGCCTGCCGATCATCATGCTGACGGCACGCGGCGAGGAGAGCGAGCGCGTGCGCGGCCTCGGCGTCGGCGCCGATGATTATGTCGTCAAGCCGTTCTCGACGCCGGAGCTTCTCGCCCGCGTCAAGGCGATGCTGCGCCGCGCCAAGCCGAGCCTCTTGTCGCATGTCCTGAAAGTCGGCGATCTCGTGCTCGACCGCGAGCAGCACCGCGTCTACCGCAAGGAGCGGGAAATCCGCCTCGGACCGACCGAATTCCGGCTCCTGGAATATTTCATGATGTCGCCGGGCCGTGTCTTCTCGCGCAGCCAGCTTCTCGATGGCGTCTGGGGCCCCGACATCTATGTCGATGACCGCACCGTCGATGTGCATGTCGGCAGGCTCCGGAAGGCGATCAATACCGGCCGGGTCACCGATCCGATTCGCACCGTGCGCGGCGCCGGCTATTCCTTCGGCTAAAGCAAGTCCGGGAAAACAGGTACTGCTTTCCCGTCGAATTTGTGGCGACAAAAAGAGCAAATCCGGGAAAAACACAGCGGCTTTCCCGTTTAACTTGCGTAAACAAAGAGTTAACGCGAAGCGGATGGCATCCGCCCGGTCGGCTGATTTGACCCCTCGCCATTCTTTGGCCTAAAACATGCTCATTCCTAGCCGAAGTCCGTTGAGGGGTCCAAGCATGAGAACGAGCTTTTGAGCAGCGCCAGGAACTGGAAAATCCTGTTTTTGGCCGGCGCGATCGCAGCGCCTGTTCTGGTGACGGGGTGCACGACGTCCAAAAGCGGCGTTGCCGATCTGACCGAGGGCGTGACCAGGAAATCGGGCTCGACGAAGACCTACGCCTATACGGCCAAGGACAAGGAATGCCTCAAGCGGGCGATGTTCTTCGAAGCGAACCGCTCCAGCAAGGATGGCCTGGTGGCTGTCGGAACCGTGGTGATGAACCGTCTCGCCTCGGACAGATATCCCGACACGATCTGCGGCGTCGTCGGCCAGAAGAAGCAGTTTGCGCCGGGCGTGCTTTCGCGCAAGATGAATTCCTCGGCCCTGCCGGATGTCGAGGCGGCGGCGGATGCGGTGTTGAAGGGCAAGCGGCATTCCGCTCTCAGACACGCCATGTTCTTCCACACAGCCGGGCTGAAATTCCCCTATCGCAACATGCATTACGTGCTGGTCGCCGGCGGCAACGCTTTCTACGAAAAACGCCGCAGGGACGGCAGCCTCGAATCACCTGTTCCGGCCGCGCCGACGCTCGTCGCCCAGGCCGATATCATGCAGGCGCCCGCAATGCCCGATATGGGTCTTGATACAGCCAGATCGCAGGCTGTCCCCGTGCCGACGTCCCCGCCGGTGGATCAGGTGCAGGTCGCGAGCGTGGCGGCAGATCAGGGTTTCGGCCCGCGCGCCAAGGGCGACCGCGTCACGCCCCATCTGGCAGCAGAGCCGCAAACGGCAGCCTATCGGCCGACGCCATCGCAAGCGACGGCGCACACCACCGCCATTTCCCAGGAAACGGCGCTCGGCTACGGTGCCGAGCAGAAATCGGTCGATGCGATCGGCGAACTGCTCCTGTCGCAGGATCGCCCGGAGCCCCCTTTCCAGTAATTTGGTGACCCGGCTCCGCTATCGGCGAGGTCTCGCCCGCACCGGAACCGACTGGTAGACCACCAGCGGCGGACCGTAGAACGGCTCGTCGAAAGCCACACGCCGCGCTGCCCGCCGGTCCAGATCGAGCTGCAGGAGACAATTGGCGAAGGCGTCGGTCTGCGCACGGAAGCCATAGGATCGACAGGTCCGGCTATCGGCGGCGCGCCGCTCTTCCGGGGTCATCGTCGTGCATCCGGCGAGCGCGGCGATGAAGGCGAGACCATAGAGCGAGACATTCTTCATCGGTTTGCCTTTCCATTCGAGGGCCTGATTTCAGCGCACATATATGGCGGATATATAGCAGGTGGAGCCGAAGTCCGCTGCCGATATCGAAAGCCGGTGGCCAGTCCGGCCATGAGGCGGTATGAATGTCGTCTACTTTCGTTTTGAGAAGAATCGGGTGCGCCATGACCACACATTCCCGCGACGTTTCCGCAACCATCGATCCCGTCAAGCTCGACCGGTTGGCGGAAGTGGCCGTCAAGATCGGCCTGCAGCTCCAGGCCGGGCAGGACCTCGTCCTGACGGCGCCGCTCGCGGCGCTGCCGCTGGTGCGCCGTATCGTCGAACATGCCTATAAGGCCGGCGCCGGGCTGGTGACGCCGTTCTTCGCCGATGAGGAGCTGACGCTGACGCGTTATCGCAATGCGCCGGACGCAAGTTTCGACCGCGCCGCCGGCTGGCTCTACGAGGGCATGGCCAAGGCCTTCGAAGGTGGCGCCGCGCGCCTCGCCGTCGCCGGCGATAATCCGCTGCTCTTGTCGTCGCAGGATCCGGCGAAGGTGTCGCGCGCCAACAAGGCCAACTCCATGGCCTATCAGCCGGCGCTGACAAAGATCGCCGGCTTCGATATCAACTGGAACATCGTCTCCTATCCCAATCCGTCCTGGGCGAAGCAGGTGTTTCCCGACGATCCGCAGGACGTGGCGACGGCGAAGCTCGCCGATGCCATCTTCGCCGCCTCCCGCGTCGATGTCGATGATCCTGTCGGTGCCTGGAAGGCGCATAATGCCGCGCTTCGCCGCCGCACCGAGTGGCTGAACGCCTATGCATTCCATGCGCTGCATTTCACCGGACCGGGAACCGATCTGATCGTCGGGCTGGCCGATGGTCATGAATGGCATGGCGGCGCGTCGACCGCCAAGAACGGCATCACCTGCAATCCGAACATTCCCACCGAGGAGGTGTTCACCACGCCGCATGCGCGCCGGGTGGAGGGCCATGTGACCAGCACCAAGCCGCTGTCGCATCAAGGCACCCTGATCGAGAACATCGCCGTGCGCTTCGAGGAAGGGCGCATCGTCGAGGCCGGCGCCAGCCGGGGCGAGGAGGTTCTGGGCAAGGTGCTCGATACGGACGAGGGCGCCCGGCGCCTGGGCGAAGTGGCGCTCGTGCCCCATTCCTCGCCGATCTCGAAGAGCGGGCTTTTGTTCTACAACACCCTGTTCGATGAGAACGCCGCAAGCCATATCGCGCTCGGCCAGTGCTATTCAAAATGCTTCCTCGACGGCGCAACAATGTCGGCGGAGGAGATCGCCACATGCGGCGGCAATAAGAGCTTCATCCACATCGACTGGATGATCGGCTCCGACAAGGTCGATGTCGACGGCATCGCCAAGGACGGCAGCCGGGTGCCGGTGATGCGCGGCGGTGAATGGGCGGCATAGGCTGCCCGCCGGCCTATAGCGGATCAGTTTTAAATAGAAACGCTGGCGGGACAGCGCCCCCCTCTGCCCTCCTGAGCTTGTCGAAGGGCGGGCAGAGGGGGTATGCCTCGCGATTCCATTAAAATAGGAACCGCTTTAGCTTTGTCGATCGCGCCGGCTCTGGCGAAAAACGTTCCTGTCATCCGCACCGGGATCGGAACGCATAGACGGCAAAACCAGCCGCTACAGTTCCTTTCCAGAAAACTGTCCCAATCTTCACGACGCCAAATACTCGCGTCCGCATTTTCATCAAATCGCCCCTCTCGCCGCCAATTGCGGAATTGACGGCGCGCCAATAAAATGGAATGAATATTTCACAAAATAGAAAAACGGTTCATTCATTCTGTTTTGCCGGATCGTCAATCAGCAATTGCCGTTCGCAGGGGAAGCGCTGGAAGCGTTTTTCGCTGATGGAGGAAAGGGCGATGAATTCCCCTGGGAGGGGGAGTTTCCGGATATCGGGGTGCAGCCGGGCACCAACCAAGTGGAGGAGAAACGAAATGAAGAAATTTCTTTTGGCTGCTGCCGTCTCGGTATTGATGACGGGCTCGGCGCTCGCCGAGAATATCGGCGTGTCGATGGCGCTGTTCGACGATAATTTCCTGACCGTATTGCGCAACGGCATGCAGGACTATGCCAAGACCAAGGATGGCCTCGATCTCCAGGTCGAGGACGCGCAGAACGACGTTTCCAAGCAGTTGAGCCAGATCCAGAACTTCATTGCCCAGGGCGTGGATGCGATCGTGGTCAATCCGGTCGATACCGATGCGACGCCGAAGATGACGCAGCTTGCAACTGCCGCCGGCATTCCGCTCGTCTATGTCAATCGCATGCCGGCGGACAAGGAACTGCCGGAGAAGGTCTCCTTCGTCGGTTCCAACGAGGTCGATTCCGGTACGCTGCAGATGAAGGAAGTCTGCCGGATTCTCGGCGGAAAGGGCAAGATCGTCGTGCTCATGGGCGAACTGTCCAACCAGGCGGCGCGACAGCGCACCCAGGATGTCGACGATGTGATCGCGACCGACGAATGCAAGGGCATCGAGATCCTGGACAAGCAGACCGGCAATTGGCAGCGCACGCTCGGCACCGATCTCGTGACCAACTGGATCAGCGCCGGGCTCAAGCCCGATGCTGTCGTCTCCAACAATGATGAAATGGCGATCGGCGCGATCCAGGCGCTCAAGGCTTCGGGCGTCTCGACCAAGGATGTCCTCGTGGCCGGCATCGATGCGACGCAGGACGCGCTCGCCGCGATGAAAGCAGGCGATCTGCGCGTCACCGTTTTCCAGAACGCCGCCGCGCAGGGTTCCGGCGCGATCGACGCCGCACTCAAGCTGGCCAAGGGCGAAAAAGTGGAATCCATGGTCTGGGTGCCGTTCGAATTGGTGACCCCCGACAATATGGACCAGTACATGGCGAAGAACTGACTTCGCCGGACCTGGCGGGGCGCATTCGCCGTGCGCCCCGCGCCATCGATGTCTGTCGACATCCGCTGAATGGCGGGATTTTCCGGCAGGTGCATAAGGGAGGAAGCGGAATGGTAAGTCCTGTGACCATGCGCGCCGTGCGCACGATGGGTGCGGTTCCCAATTCGGAATTTCTTTTGGAAGTCGAAGGCGTGCGCAAGGCCTTCCCCGGCGTCGTCGCGCTGGACGGCGTATCCTTCCGGCTCAAGCGCGGCAGCGTGCATGCGCTGATGGGCGAGAACGGCGCCGGAAAATCGACGCTGATGAAGATCATCGCCGGCGTCTATACGCCTGACACCGGCTCGTTCAAGCTGCGGGGCAATGAGATCGAGCTCAATTCACCGCTCGATGCGCTTGAGAACGGCATCGCCATGATCCATCAGGAACTGAACCTGATGCCCTTTATGACGGTTGCCGAAAATATCTGGATCCGGCGCGAGCCGAAGAATGTTTTCGGCTTTGTCGATCACGGCGCGTTGCGCAAGAAGACGGCGGAACTGTTCGCCCGGCTCAATATCCGCATCGACCCCGAAATCAATGTCGGCGATTTGTCGGTGGCCAACCGGCAGATGGTCGAGATCGCCAAGGCCGTCTCCTATGAATCCGATGTGCTTATCATGGACGAGCCGACATCGGCCCTGACCGAACGCGAGGTCGAGCATCTATTCCAGATCATCCGGGCGCTCAAGGCCGAGGGCAAGGGCATCGTCTACATCACGCACAAGATGAACGAGCTGTTCGAGATCGCCGACGAGGTATCGGTGTTTCGCGACGGCCGCTATATCGGCACGCATCAGGCGGGTGATGTGACGCGCGACGACATCATCCACATGATGGTCGGCCGCGAGATCACACAGATGTTTCCCAAGGAGGAGGTGCCGATCGGCGACGTCGTCCTGTCGGTGAGGACCCTGACGCTGAAAGGCGTCTTTCACGACATTTCCTTCGACGTGCGCGCCGGCGAAATCCTCGGCATCGCCGGTCTGGTCGGCTCGGGCCGGTCCAATGTGGCCGAAGCGCTGTTCGGCGTCACATCCGCCACATCAGGCGAGATAGCGATCAACGGCAAGACCGTCGACATCAGGACCCCGGCGATCGCCATGCGCAACGGCATGGCCTTCCTCACCGAGGATCGCAAGGACACGGGCTGCTTCCTGGTGCTCGACATTCTCGAAAACATGCAGATGGCGGTGCTGCGCGACAAATATGTCAAGCGCGGTTTCGTCTCGGAAGTGGAAGTCGCGCGCGAGTGCGAGCGGATGCGGCAGGCGCTGCGCATCAAGACGCCCGATCTCAACGAGAGAATTGAAAATCTCTCGGGCGGCAATCAGCAGAAGGTGCTGATCGGCCGCTGGCTTCTGACGCGCCCGCGCATCCTGATCCTCGACGAGCCGACGCGCGGCATCGATGTCGGCGCCAAGGCGGAGATACATCGGCTGATCTCGCAACTCGCGAGCGACGGTGTCGCCGTCATCATGATCTCATCGGAAATGCCCGAGGTGCTCGGCATGAGCGATCGCATCATGGTGATGCACGAAGGGCACGTGACCGGCTTCCTCGATCGAGCCGAGGCCAGCCAGGTCAAGATCATGGAACTGGCCGCGCAATAATCCTAAACCGGGAGGGAGTCATGGCGATGGAACAGGTAACGCAACCCGTGCAACGGCTGGAAGAACCGCGGCGCTGGCGCAAGCTGCCGTCGGAAGCGAATATCTTTCTGGTGCTGATCGGCATTGCGCTGATCTTCGAGATTCTGGGATGGCTGGTGACCGGCCAGAGCTTCCTTTTCAACAGGCAGCGCCTTGTGGTGATGATCCTTCAGGTTTCGGTCATCGGCATCATCTCCGTCGGTGTCACCCAGGTCATCATCACCGGCGGCATCGATCTTTCGTCCGGCTCGGTGGTTGGCCTGACCGCGATGGTCGCGGCGAGCCTTGCGCAGACCTCCGACTTCGCGCGGGCGGTCTATCCGGCGCTGACCGATATGCCGGTGCTGGTGCCTGTGCTGGCGGGCCTTGCCGCCGGCACGGTCGCCGGCCTCATCAATGGCAGCCTGATCGCCTATACCGGGATCCCGCCCTTCATCGCCACGCTCGGCATGATGGTGGCGGCACGTGGCGTCGCCAAATGGTATACGCGCGGCCAGCCGGTCAGCATGCTCAGCGACAATTATGCCGCCATCGGCTCCGGCATATGGCCGGTGGTGATCTTCCTCGCGGTGGCGTTCATCTTCCATATCGCGCTACGCTACACGCGCTATGGCAAATTCACCTACGCCATCGGCGCCAACATGCAGGCGGCGCGGGTATCGGGCATCAATGTCGGCCGCCATCTCATCAAGGTCTATGCCATTGCCGGCCTTCTCTCGGGCCTGGCGGGTGTGGTGCTCTCGGCGCGTGCGATCTCGGGCCAGGCCGGCATGGGCGTCGCCTATGAGCTGGATGCCATCGCGGCAGCCGTCATCGGCGGAACCTCGCTATCGGGCGGCGTCGGGCGCATCACCGGGACCGTCATCGGCACGATCATCCTCGGCGTCATGACATCGGGCTTCACCTTCCTGCGCATCGACGCCTATTATCAGGAGATCGTCAAGGGAATGATCATCGTCGCCGCGGTTGTCGCCGATCAGTATCGCCAGCGCAAACGGCGCAAGGCGTAATCCCGGAAAAGCGGCCGTTTCCGGCTGTGTGAAATTGAAAAACCACCTGAAAACCCCGAAAAACCACTGTGTTTTTCGGGGTTTTTTTGAAGATAACGACGAAATTTTCTCTCTTCAGAGGCCGTTCGCCGTTCTGTCGTGATGGGTTCGGTTGTGCGCGGATGCGGAGCGCAGGATGAAGCCTGCTTCCTCTGCCGCATGGACGAAGGCCCGTCGCGCCTTGGCAACCGGCTTCAGGCCGTCCAGCGCATCGAGACATGTCTGAAGCGCATGCCGGTAGGTTCGCCCATGGTCGCGCGGCCAATAGGTTTTGAGACATTCGACGGCCTCCCAGGCACTGGCCACGACACGGCTGCGCGTCTCGCTGATGCGAATGACCACGGGAACGGGGAAACGTTTGTCGTCCATCGCTTTCTCCATTTTCGAAAACATTTTCGAGGAAGGCGGGTAGCCCTGAAATGGGGCTGGCCAAACCGGTTATGAACGCATGAACTTGCCTCTCATCCCTTCAACATATGGAGAAAATTCCGGCTTTAAAGGGCGCGCCGGAAAATTTTGTTTTCGGCCGGCGAGCAGGCAGGCCACCGCGGCACGGCAAGCAGCCGATGACCGTCTTCCGTGGCGCAGATATGGACCATAGGCAGGGAAAGCCTGAAAAATTCCAATAACTTACCGCAATGCGGTATTTTCGACAATCCAGCGGTTGTCTCCACGGATGGTCCGAACTACCTTTACGTCATGTCTTTAAAAGAGCACGACCCGATGGCCCGTCCTCCTCAGACCGTCACATCCAGGGCGGCACCACCTGAAAACCCTGCCTTTCCGCGCGGTTTGCCCGACGGCAGCGGCAACGCGCTTTCCGGCTGGGCGATTTTCTTCGATATCGATGGAACGCTGCTCGATATCGCCGAAACGCCCGATGCCGTGCGCGTGCCGGAAAGCCTCATCCATGATCTTGTCCGTCTCTCGCGCAAGCTCGACGGGGCGCTGGCCCTGGTAACCGGACGTTCCATCCCTTTCGTCGACGAGATATTCCGTGGCGTACGCTTTCCCGTGGCCGGTTTGCATGGCGCCGAATGCCGTGATGCGGCCGGTCGCACAAGCCGGATCGAACTCACGCCGGACTTCATGCGGGCAAAGGATATGCTGAAGCAGCAGGCGCGCCGCTGGCCGGATATTCTCGTCGAGGACAAGCATGCGGCGATCGCGGTACATTACCGCCAGGCGCCGCAATACCAAGGCGACATGCAGGTGTTGATGCGCGAGATCGCCGACATGGCCGGCCCGCAATGGACATTGCAGGAAGGCAAGATGGTCACGGAATTGCGGCCGGCGGCGCACGACAAGGGTTATGCGCTCAAGGCTTTCATGGCCGATCCGCCCTTTTCGGCAAGACGGCCGCTCGTCTTCGGCGACGATGTGACCGACGAGGCGATGTTCAAGGCGGCCAATGCCGCAAACGGTCTCTCGGTGAAGATCGGTGCCCCGTCAGCCGAAACCTCCGACACCGCGGCAACGATTTATATGGGATCTCCCGCAATCCTGCGGTCGTGGCTATCGGAGATAGCGCAATGAACAGTCCGGATTCTTTGATGAATAATAATGCTCCCCTCAACATTAAAATGCCCCCATCGCTGGATCTGGGCGTCATCGGCAATTCCGCCGCCGCTGCACTCATCGACCGCTACGGCAAGCTCGTCTGGATGTGCATGCCGCGTCTCGACGGCGACCCGATCTTCTGCAATCTTTTGGGACATGGAGAAGCGGACCGGGAAAGCGGCGACTGGTCGATCGAGATCGACAATCTCGTCAGCAGTCAGCAAAGCTATATGCGCAACACCGCGATCCTCGAAACGATACTGACCGACGAAAAGGGCAACAGCCTGCGCATCCGCGATTTCGCCCCGCGCTTCAAGCATCATGACCGTATCTTCAGGCCGATGGCCATCATCAGGCTGATCGAGCCGATCGTCGGCACGCCGCGCATGACGATGCGCCTGCGCCCGCGCTACAATTATGGTGCCGACATCCCCGAAAAAACGCGTGGCTCCAACCATATCCGCTTCCTGACGGGCGCGCAGGTGGTCAGGCTCACCACGGACGCGCCGATCGGCTTCATCGAGGAGCAGGTTCCCTTCATCGTCGACCGCCCCTACGCCTTTGTCCTCGGGCCGGACGAGACATTGCAGGAATCGCCGATGCATGTGGCGAAGGATTTTCTCGAGGAGACCCGGGAATACTGGATCGAGTGGGTCCGCTATCTCTCGCTACCGGTGGACTGGCAGGATGTCGTCATCCGGGCGGCGATCACGCTGAAGCTGTGCGCCAATGAGGAAACCGGCGGCATCGTCGCGGCGCTGACCACCTCCATCCCCGAATATGGCGAAAGCGGGCGCACATGGGATTATCGCTTCTGTTGGCTGCGCGATTCCTACTTCACGGTCAAGGCGCTGAACCGGCTCGGCGCCACCAGGACGATGGAGGATTACCTGCGCTATGTCACCAATATAGCCGCGGGCTCGCCCGATGGTTATCTCCAGCCGCTGTTCGGCCTCGGCCTCGAGCGCCGCTTCGACGAGGAGTTGATGACGAGCCTTCCCGGCTATCGCAATCTCGGACCGGTGCGCAGCGGCAATGCCGCCTATTTGCAGGTGCAGAATGACGGCTACGGTTCGGTCATTCTGGCCATTGCGCAATGCTTCTTCGATGAGCGGCTGCCGACCATGGGCGACGAGGCGCTGTTTCGCCGCCTCGAGCCCTTGGGCGAACAGGCTGCGGCGCGCTGGAACCAGCCGGATGCGGGACTGTGGGAATTCCGCACCCGCAACGGCATCCACACCCATTCCAGCGTCATGTGCTGGGCTGCCTGCGACCGGCTTTCGCGCATTGCCGCCAAGCTCGGCCTCGAGAACCGCGCCGCCCATTGGCGCCAAATCGCCAATACCATACGCGAGGAGACGCTTGTCAGTTCGTGGAATGCCGAAAAGGGGTTTTTCGCCTCCGCCTTCGACGGCGAGGATCTCGACGCGGGCCTGCTTCTGATGCCGGAGATCGGCATATTGGAGGCGTCCGATCCGCGTTTCCTCGCAACGCTCGATGCGGTTGAAAAACATCTCCGTTTCGGCAATCATCTTTACCGTTACCGGACGCCGGACGATTTCGGCGAGCCGGAGACTGCGTTCACGGCCTGCACGTTCTGGCTGATCGAAGCGTTGGCCCGTGTCGGACGCACGGATGACGCCCGCGCGGTCTTCGAGGACGTGCTGGCGCATCGCAATCATCTCGGCCTGCTTTCGGAGGGGCTGCATGTCGAGACCGGAGAATTGTGGGGCAATTTTCCGCAGACTTATTCCATGGTCGGCCTGATCAATGCCGCCATGCATCTTTCGCGCTCCTGGGAGGAGGTATTATGAGCCGACTTGTCGTCATATCGAACCGGGTTCCGCTCCCGGATAAAAGCGGTACCGCCCCCGCAGGTGGGCTTGCCGTCGCGCTTCAGGCAGCACTTGAGGAGCGCGGCGGCGTATGGATGGGCTGGTCGGGCAAGTCGATATCCGCCCGCGAAAAGCCCGGCGTCAACATTCAAGAGCATGGCAAGATCACCTACGCCCTGGTCGATCTCAGCCGCAAGGATGTCGATGAGTATTACGCGGGCTTTGCCAACCGCGTTCTCTGGCCGCTCTGCCACTACCGCCTCGACCTTACCGAATATGCGCGCAAGGACATGGCGGGCTATTTCCGGGTCAACCGCCTCTTCGCCCATCATCTCGCACCGCTGATCAAGCCGGACGACGTGATCTGGGTGCATGATTATCATCTCATTCCGCTTGCTTCGGAACTGCGCCAGATGGGGCTGAAGAACCGTATCGGCTTCTTCCTGCACATTCCGTGGCCGCCGGCTGACCTCCTGTTCACGCTCCCCGTTCACGAGACGATCATGCGCGGGCTCGCCTCTTATGACGTGATCGGCTTTCAGACCAGCCATGATGTCGAGAATTTCGCCGGTTGCCTCAAGCGCGAGGGCATCGGCAGGGAACTCGGAAAAGGTCTTTTCGAAGCCTATGGCCATACCTTCCGGGCAGAAGTGTTCCCGATCAGCATCGATACGGCGTCCTTCGCCCATGCCGCGCAGACTTCGCAGCGCAATACCATGGTGCAGCGGATGCAGAAGAGCCTTGGCGACCGCGATCTTATCATCGGCGTCGACCGGCTCGATTATTCCAAGGGCATCACCAACCGCATCGAAGCGTTCGAACATTTCATCATCAACAATCCCGGCAGCCAGGGCAGGGTCACCTTTCTGCAGATCACGCCCAAATCGCGCTCGGAAGTGCCCGAATATGAGGATATGCAGCGCACGGTGGCCGAACTTGCCGGCCGGGTGAATGGCGCCGTCAGCGCCGTCGATTGGGTGCCGATCCGCTATGTCAACCGCTCCATCGGGCGCAACGTTCTTGCCGGATTGTTCCGCATGGCGCGGGTCGGACTGGTGACGCCGCTTCGCGACGGCATGAATCTGGTCGCCAAGGAATATGTCGCCGCCCAGCGCGCCGAGGATCCGGGCGTTCTCATCCTGTCGCGCTTCGCCGGCGCCGCGCGTGAGCTCGATGGCGCGCTTCTGGTCAATCCCTACGATATCGAGGCCGTGTCGAACGCCATTGCGCGTGCGCTTTCCATGCCGCTCGAAGCGCGCCGCGAACGCTGGAACCAGATGATGCCGCATCTCCTGGAGCACGACGTATCGCGCTGGTGCACCAGTTTCCTCGATACGCTTGCCGACTATAGCGACACGAATGGAACCGATCAGGCTGCCTGAACGGGCACTTGGGCCGGTAAGTGCATGATTCCTGGTCCAAACCGAAAGGTCCGCTTGTTTGCGGGCCTTTTCTCCTTTAGGCGGTTGATCAGCCATGAAGATTCTCGCTGTCGATACTGCCGCCAATATCTGTGCCGCCGCTGTCTATGACACGGATGGGCAGCATGTTTTGGCGGCTGTCAGCGAAAATATCGGCAAGGGCCATGCCGAAGTGCTGATGGGCTATATCGAGCGCGCGCTCCACCAGGCGAATATGGGTTTTGCCGATATCGGCCGGATCGCGGTCAATGTCGGGCCGGGCTCGTTCACCGGCGTGCGCATCGGCGTTTCAGCGGCGCGCGGCTTTGCGCTGGCGCTGAATTGCCCCGCCATCGGCGTCACCGCCTTCGAGGCGTTGGCGCTGGAAGCGCGTGACGTTCACCCGGACAAGCCGGTTCTGGTGGCGATCGACGCGCATCGTGGTGAAATCTACGCTCAGCTTTTCAGGCCCGATGGCGAGGCAGAAGGCGAGCCGCTGGCGGCAAGCCTGGAGGATATGCTGGCGCTCTTGGCGCGAGCGCCGCAAAAGCCGGTTCTGACCGGATCGGCGGCGCCGATCATCAACGAAGCACTGGGTGAATCTGCGCTTTCCGTCGTGAGCGAAGCCGCTACCGGCAGCATCGAAACCATCGCGCGGATCGCAGCATCGCGAAAGCCGGGAGAGGCGCCCAAGCCCCTCTATCTGCGCGGGCCGGATGCCAAGCCCCAGACGGGATTTGCCCTGCTGCGGAAAACCGCGTCATGATAGGCCTGTCCTTCGGCCCGTTCGCACGCCGGAATTTCGTCGTCGAACCGCTCGATCCGGCGGATTGCCCGCATTTGCAGCAGATCCATGCCCAGACCTTCCAGCATCCCTGGAGCGAGGAGGCTTTCCACGCATTGCTCGGGCAGGATACCGTCTTCGGTTTCATCGCGCGTCTGGAGGGCAGGCCGCGGAGCGCTGCGGGTTTCGTGCTGGCGCGTCTGGTCGTGGACGAAGCGGAGATATTGACCATCGCGGTCTCGCCGGCCATGCAGCGCAAGGGCGTGGGCCACGCCTTGATGGATGCGGTCCTGCGCCATCTCCACGGCGAGCGGGCGCGCACGCTGTTCCTGGAAGTCGATCAGGCCAATAGTGCCGCGCAGGCGCTCTATCGCCGCCTCGGCTTCATCAAGGTCGGTGACCGTCCCGCCTATTACGAGACCAGGGAAGGCCGGTCGGCGGCGCTCATCCTGCGTCGCGATCTGGCCCCGCGATGAGCGTAATGCGATGATCGGTAGTTTGCGCATAGCGCTGGTGCTGATCTGTTTTGCGGCGCTCGCGTTGACGCTGGTGCCGCTCCAGTACCTGTTCCTCAAAACCGGATTGGCGCTTAAAAACCGTCTGCCGCGCCTCTTCCATCGTGTGCTGGCCCGGCTTCTCGGCTTCCGTATCCGCACCCATGGCGAGATGACCAAGGGGCGTCCGCTGCTGCTCGTCTCGAACCATGTGTCGTGGAGCGATATAACAGTTCTTTCCACCGTCGGCGATGTCTCCTTCATCGCCAAGACGGAAGTGCGCGATTGGCCGCTGTTCGGCACCTTCGCCGTTCTGCAGCGTTCCGTCTTCGTCGAGCGCGACCGGCGCGGCAAAACCGGCGAGCAGGCCTCTCAGATCGCCACCAGGCTCGTGTCAGGCGACGCGATGGTGCTTTTTGCCGAGGGAACGACATCCGACGGAAATCGCGTCCTGCCCTTCAAGACCTCGCTGTTCGGGGCGGCTTCGGCGGCGATCCGCGAGACCGGCGCCGAGGCCGTGATCGTACAGCCGGTGGCGATCGCCTATACCAGGCTTCACGGCATGCCGATGGGCCGCTACCATCGCCCCATCGCCTCCTGGCCGGGCGATGTCGAATTGCTGCCGCATCTCAAGATTATTCTTCGCGAAGGCGCGCTCGATGCGGAGATACGCTTCGGCGAGCCTGTTGTCATCACGGCGCGTACCGACCGCAAGACGCTCGCCCGTACCATGGAAGAACGGGTGCGCGCCATGCTTCAGACCTCACTGATGGGACGAGATATCGAAAGCGAATAGTGCCCCCGGATGTATGCAACCTATTCTCAACCGCGCCGAAAAGCGCTAGAAGCGCCGGAATGAAGGAAACAAACACCAATCTGATCCATGAAGCCACCGGTGCAGCGGCAGTGTCCCCGTCCGGGACTTCGGACGATCCTGTGCGCGCGGTTCCCGAACGCAAGGTTTTCGTCAAGACCTATGGCTGCCAGATGAATGTCTATGACAGCCAGCGCATGACCGACAGCCTGGCGCAGCAGGGCTATGTGACGACGCAGACGCCCGAAGACGCCGACCTGGTTTTGCTCAACACCTGCCATATCCGCGAGAAGGCATCTGAGAAGCTCTATTCCGCGCTGGGCCGCCTGCGCAAGATGAAGGATGAACGGGCCGCCGACGGCAGGGACATGCTGATCGGCGTCGCCGGCTGCGTCGCGCAGGCCGAGGGCGAGGAGATCATCCGGCGCGCGCCATCCGTCGATCTGGTCATTGGCCCGCAGACCTATCACCGCCTGCCGCAGGCGCTCACCCGCGTCGGCCGTGGCGAGAAGGTGGTCGAGACCGAATATGCCATCGAGGACAAGTTCGAGCACCTGCCCGCGCCTGGAAAAGAGCAGGTGAGGAGCCGTGGCGTCACCGCTTTCCTGACGGTCCAGGAAGGCTGCGACAAGTTCTGCACCTTCTGCGTCGTGCCCTATACGCGCGGGTCGGAAGTCTCGCGTCCGGTTTCGCAGATCGTCGCCGAGGCCGAAAGGCTTGCCGCCGCCGGTGTGCGCGAACTCACCTTGCTCGGCCAGAACGTCAATGCCTGGCATGGTCAAGGGGCGGGCGGGCGCGAATGGGGATTGGGCGAACTGCTGTTCCGCCTGGCCGAAATCCCCGGCATCGCCCGGCTGCGCTACACCACCAGCCATCCGCGCGACATGGACGATGCGCTGATCGCCGCGCATCGCGACCTGGACCAGCTGATGCCCTATCTGCACCTGCCGGTGCAGGCAGGCTCCGACCGCATTCTCAAGGCGATGAACCGCAGGCATACCGGCGCCGATTATCTCCGCCTCGTCGAGCGCATTCGTGCAGCCCGTCCCGACATCGCCCTTTCCGGCGATTTCATCGTCGGCTTCCCCGGCGAGACGGAGGAGGATTTCCAGGCGACGATGCAGCTGGTGCGCGACGTCACCTATGCCCAGGCCTATTCGTTCAAATATTCGCCGCGTCCGGGCACGCCGGGGGCCGATCTCCCCGATCATGTCGAGGAGGCGGTCAAGGATGACAGGCTGCAGCGGCTTCAGGCGCTCTTGACCGAACAGCAGCACGCGTTCCAGCGCGGCATGGTCGGGCAGAGCATGGATGTGCTGCTTGAAAAGCCGGGCCGCCTGCCCGGACAGATGGTCGGCCGCTCGCCATGGCTGCTTCCCGTAATAGTTGGTGAAAACCCCGGAGAAATCGGCGACATTATCACTGTACGAATCATCTCCACCGGAACCAACAGCCTTGTGGCCGAGGCGGTGGCGGCGAAACGGCAGGCCGACGGCGCTCCGCAGGCGCTCGATGGAGCAAGTCCAGGAAAAGTGCTCAGCGGTTTTCCGTCCGGACTTGCGTGAGAACAGATAGGTCAATGCTTGATATCCATTCATGAGGAGAACCGGTTGAACGCCACCGAAAAGCTGAAAACAGCCCCCACAGGGGCCTCGGACATGGCGCATATCGTACTGACATTCGACAACAACCGGCTGGCCAGCGCGCTCTTCGGCCAGTTTGACGAAAATCTCGCCCGCATCGAACAGAAACTCGGCGTCGACGTGCGCTCGAAAGGTAATCAGCTTTCGATCCGGGGCGAACCGGGCGCGACCGAGCAGGCGCGCAGGGCGCTCGACCAGCTTTACGACCTCGTGCAGAACGGGCACGAACTCTCGGTGTCCGACGTCGACGGGGCGATCCGCATGGCGATTGCCGCCGATGATCAGCTCACCCTGCCGACGATGGAAAACAAGAGCAAGATGGCCGCGGCCCAGATCTCGACCCGCAAGAGAACCATCTTTGCCCGGACGCCGACCCAGGACGCCTATATGCGGGCGCTGGACCGCTCGGAACTGGTGTTCGGCGTCGGTCCCGCCGGCACCGGCAAGACCTATCTCGCCGTGGCCCATGCCGCCATGCTTCTGGAGCGCGGCCTGGTGGAACGCATCATCCTTTCGCGTCCCGCGGTGGAGGCTGGCGAAAGGCTCGGCTTCCTGCCCGGCGACATGAAGGAGAAGGTCGATCCCTATCTCCGTCCCCTCTATGATGCGCTCTACGACATGATGCCGGCCGACAAGGTCGAGCGGGCGCTGACGGCCGGCGTCATCGAGATTGCGCCGCTCGCCTTCATGCGTGGCCGTACGCTGGCCCATGCAGCCGTTATTCTCGACGAGGCGCAGAACACGACATCCATGCAGATGAAGATGTTCCTCACCCGTCTTGGTGAAAATGCGCGCATGATCGTGACAGGCGATCCGAGCCAGATCGATCTTCCCTCGGGCCAGAAATCCGGCCTGGTCGATGCGCTGCGCATCCTCGATGGAGTATCAGGCGTTGTCACCGTGCGGTTTACCGAAAAGGACGTCGTGCGCCATCCCTTGGTCGCGGCGATCGTTACCGCCTATGACAGGGATGGGAAGGGGCATGCGAAAACGTGATTGGCGAAAACGTTGCCGGGCGAAGATCTGACGCCCGGCATTCGCGGGACAGGTCGATTTGATCGATATCGATATCCTGATAGAGACGGAAGGCTGGCCGGACGAAGCGACGCTGCACCGGCTTGCCGATCGCGCCGTCGCCGTTGCCTGGAAGACGCTCTTCAGCACACCGGATGCCGCAAATGTGGAGACGGAGCTGAGCATCGTCTTCACCGACGATGCCTCGATCCAAAAGCTCAATGCCGAATGGCGCGGCAAGGACAAGCCGACCAATGTGCTTTCCTTTCCGGCCTTTCCGGTGAAGGCGGGCGCGAGGCCGGGGCCGATGCTCGGCGATATTGTCATCGCGCGTGAAACAGTGGAGCGTGAGGCGGCTCTGGAAAAAAAGCCGCTCGATCACCATCTCACACATCTGGTAGTGCACGGCTTCCTGCATCTTCTTGGCTATGACCATGAGGATGACGGGGAGGCCGAGGAAATGGAGGGTTGGGAGCGCAGGATTCTCGAAGCGCTTGCTATTCCCGATCCATATGCTGTATCGCAGAAAGACGATGAAATCGATTGACCATGCCTGACCTGACAGACCAACCTCCGTCTGCCGCCGACGCCAAATCCGAGGCTTCGCAGACAAACGACGCCGACGAGCAGAGTACGCAGCGGCCGCAACCGGCCGAGAAGCGCTCCCTCCTTTCAGGCATTTTCCCCTTCCTTCGTGCCCGGCAGGCTAGTTCCCTTCGCAAGGATTTGGCCGAAGCGCTGTCGGACAAGGCGAGCACCGACGCGGCGTTCTCGCCTGAAGAACGCGCGATGCTGCACAATATCCTGCGGCTGCAGGAGATCCGCGTCGAGGACGTGATGATCCCGCGCTCCGACATCGAGGCGATCGAGATCACGACGACGCTCGGCGAAACGCTGGAGCTTTTCGAGCAATCCGGCCATTCGCGCATGCCGGTCTATTCCGATACGCTCGACGATCCGCGCGGCATGATCCATATCCGCGACGTGCTCAGCCATATCACCCGCCTGGCCCGCCAGAAGAACGGACGCCGTCCCGCCGCCCCGCGCCGGAATGGCGCGGCCGCGCCCAAATCCAGCGCCAAGGTTGCGTCCAAGGCATCGAAATTCGATCTGAGCCGCATCGATCTGGACAAGACCATCGGCGAACTCAGCCTGATGCGAAAAGTGCTGTTCGTGCCGCCTTCGATGCAGGCGAGCAACCTTATGGCGCGGATGCAGGCAAGCCGGATCCAGATGGCGCTGGTCATCGACGAATATGGCGGCACCGACGGGCTGGTGTCGCTTGAAGATATCGTCGAGATGGTGGTCGGCGATATCGAGGACGAGCATGACGACGAGGAAGTCATGATCGCCCAGGAGGCTGACGGCGTGTTCATCGTCGATGCCCGTGCCGATCTCGAAGAACTTGCCGAAAAGATCGGCCCGAGCTTCGTCGTCGGTGAACATGGCGAGGATGTCGATACCGTCGGCGGCCTGATCTTCTCGGTGCTGGGCCGTATTCCCATACGCGGTGAGGTGGTCCAGGCGGTGACGGATTATGAATTCCATGTGCTCGAAGCCGACCCCCGCCGCATCCGCAAGGTGCGCATCGTGCCGTTGCGCACGGCTGAACGCCGCCGCCGCCTGATCCGCCCGGTGAAAGCGGAGAGCGAGGACATCGTCGCCGAGGGTTGACGAGAGGCTTTGGCTTCGAGGATTTGGCGGAAGACAGCGTGCTGTTTAAGTGTTTTCATCCCGATCAGAAATGATCCAAGGGGAATTTCGGGGATATGAATTGATCGGGCGGCTGGCTGGCAGGATCATACTGTTGAGTGGATGGCGACGGGCGCTTGCAGCTTTTCTGGCTGGAGCCCTGGCGACGCTTGCCCTTCCTCCTTACGATTTTTTTGCCGTCTGCCTGGTTTCGTTTCCGGTTCTGGTATGGCTGATCGACGGCGCAGTCGATACGGCCGATGGCGGCTGGCTCAGGCGCGCGCTGCCTGCAGCCGTCGTCGGCTGGTGGTTCGGCTTCGGTTATTTCGTCGCGGGGCTCTGGTGGATCGGCAATGCGCTCCTGGTCGATGCGCAGAACTTCGCCTGGGCGCTGCCGCTGGCGATCCTGGGGCTGCCGGCCTTCCTCGCCTTCTTCTATGCGCTTGGCGTCCTCATCGCCCGCCTCCTCTGGTCCGACGGGCTTGGCCGGATTTTCGCGCTGGCCTTCGGCTTCGGCATCGCCGAATGGCTGCGTTCCTTCGTGATGACGGGTTTTCCCTGGAATGCCATCGGCTATGCGGCCATGCCCGTCCCGCTCCTGATGCAGTCCGATGCCGTCATCGGCCTTTACGCCATGAATGCGCTTGCCGTCCTCGTCTTCGCCTCGCCTGCCCTTCTGGCGGACAAGCGGCATCGCCGGATGGGCCTGGCGCTCGCGCTGCTGCTTGTCGCCGCCCATGTCGGGTTCGGCTTTTATCGCCTGCACACTGCACCCTCGACAGCCGATGAGGCTGCCGGCGGGTTGCGCGTGCGCATCGTCCAGCCTTCGATCGCGCAGAGCGCCAAATGGGACAATGCCGCCCGCCGTGCGATCTTCGACAAGCATATCGCGCTGACCGAGGCGCCGCCCAGACCGGGAGAGCCGAAACCGTCGGTCATTATCTGGCCCGAAACCTCCATCCCCTACATATTGACGGATACGCCTGAGGCGCTGTCGCGCATCGGTGAAGCCTTGTCGGATGGCCAGATGCTCCTTGCAGGCGCCGTGCGCGAGGAGACGGGCGCGGGCGGTACCGGGCCGCTCTATTACAATTCCATCGTCGCCATCAACGATAGGGGCGAGATCATCGATGCGGTCGACAAGGTGCATCTCGTGCCCTTCGGCGAGTATCTGCCCCTGGAAAAATGGCTGCGCGGACTGGGGCTTCAGGAAGTGGCCGAGATGCCCGGCGGTTTCACGATGGGGGCGAGCCGCCGTTCGCTACGGGTGAATGATGATCTGGCCTTTTTGCCGCTCATTTGTTACGAGGCGATCTTCCCCTCCGAGCTCGCCTATACCGGCCCGAAAGCTGCCGCGATCCTCAATGTGACGAACGATGCCTGGTACGGAAACACGCCCGGACCATATCAGCATTTCCGGCAGGCGCAGCTGCGTGCGGTGGAGCAGGGATTGCCTCTGATAAGGGCCGCCAACAATGGTTTGTCGGGGATCGTCGACCCCTTTGGTCGAATCACTGACGGCCTTGCGCTCAACGCGGTGGGCGACATCGATGCTTCCCTACCGTCAGGAGTTGACCCGTTTTGGGGCACACCTCCAGGGCCGCCGCAAACATGGGCGATTTTAATACTCTTGCTGGCGATTTCCGGGGGTTTTGAAGTGTTATCCCGTTGGCGTTTCGATTGACATCACATATTTGATACTATGTTATGCGCCCGCGACAAATGTTCCAAATTTCATTTGTCCGACTACCTCCCAGACAGTAGTATTTTGACCTGTTCGCCGCAGGACAGATGATGCCGAAAGCTCGCATCGGCGAGGAGCAACCATTAATGACTGAGAACAAGAAGAAACCTAATCCCATCGATGTTCATGTCGGAAGCCGCATCCGCTTACGACGGAACATGCTGGGCCTCAGTCAGGAAAAACTGGGAGAAAGCCTCGGGATCACGTTTCAGCAGATCCAGAAATACGAAAAGGGGACGAACCGCGTGGGAGCGAGCCGTCTCCAGGCGATTTCGGCAATCCTGAATGTTCCTGTGTCGTTCTTTTTCGAAGACGCGCCGGGCACCGGCCTTCCGGGGACGGGAAGTTTTGGCGAGGACAATGAGGCGACCTATGTCGTCGATTTCCTCAACAGCAATGAAGGGGTGCAACTGACCCGCTCCTTCACTAAGATTTCCGACCCCAAGGTAAGGCGCAAGATCATAGATCTCGTGAAATCGCTGGCCAGCGACAGTGAGTGATTGTGGTTTCGGGGAATGAAAATTCCTCCGATCTGCACCCCTCCAAAACGAATCTCCATTGACGGTTCCCGCCTATATTGGCAAAGACATGCTGGCCGTTCCGGTCATCATTCTATCTGCGGAATATTTTCCGCAGGACTTTCAAGAGGGGTTCCCCGTGCCACGCAGTTCTTATCTCTTCACCAGCGAATCAGTATCCGAAGGCCATCCGGACAAGGTTTGCGACCGCATCTCCGATGAAATCGTCGACATGATCTACAAGGAGGCGCGCAAGACGGGCGTCGATCCCTGGTCGGTCCGTATCGCCTGTGAAACGCTGGCGACGACCAACCGCGTCGTCATTGCCGGCGAAGTCCGCGTTCCCGATACGCTTTTGAAGAAGGACAAAGAGGGCAATATCGTGAAGGATGCCAACGGCCATCCGCTGATCAACCCTTCCCGCTTCCGTTCCGCCGCCCGCCGCGCTATCCGTGACATCGGCTATGAGCAGGACGGTTTCCATTGGAAGACGGCCAAGATCGACGTACTTCTGCATTCGCAATCCGCCGATATCGCGCAGGGCGTCGACAATGCCGCTGACCGGCAGGGCGAAGAAGGTGCGGGCGACCAGGGCATCATGTTCGGCTATGCCTGCCGCGAGACGCCGGATCTCATGCCCGCGCCGATCTATTATTCCCACAAGATCCTGGAACTGCTCGCCGATGCCCGCCATAAGGGCGAAGGCGATGCCGGCAAGCTTGGTCCCGATGCCAAGAGCCAGGTGACCGTGCACTATATCGACGGCAAGGCCGCCGAGGTTACGCAGATCGTGCTATCGACACAGCATCTCGATCCCGATTGGGATTCGAAGAAGGTACGCCAGGTCGTCGAGCCCTATATCCTCCAGGCGCTGGGCGATCTTCCCATTGCCACGAACTGCAACTGGTACATCAACCCGACGGGCAAGTTCGTCATCGGCGGACCGGACGGCGATGCAGGCCTGACCGGGCGCAAGATCATCGTGGATACCTATGGCGGCGCGGCCCCGCATGGCGGCGGCGCATTCTCGGGCAAGGATACCACCAAGGTCGATCGTTCGGCCGCTTATGCCGCGCGCTATCTCGCCAAGAATGTGGTCGCCGCCGGTCTTGCCGACCGCTGCACCATTCAGCTTGCCTATGCCATCGGCGTTGCGCAGCCGCTGTCGGTCTATGTCGATCTGCATGGTACCGGCAAGGTGCTGGAAGCGACGGTGGAGGATGCTTTGCGCCAGGTCATGGACCTCTCGCCATCCGGCATCCGCAAGCACCTCGATCTCAACAGGCCCATCTACGCAAGAACCTCGGCCTATGGCCATTTCGGCCGCAAGCCGGGGCGCGATGGTTCCTTCTCCTGGGAGAGGACCGATCTGGCCAAGGCGCTCCGGGCCACGCTCGCCATCGCGGCCTGAAACCTGTCATGACGGATGAGCCCCGCCGCAAGCGCGCGACCGAAGCTTTCTTCGGTCGCCGTCACGGCAAGCCTTTGCGGCCGCTGCAGCGCGCCACCCGTGATGATCTTCTGCCGCGCCTGCGGCTCGATCTCGCATCGCCCGCACCGGCCGATCTGCGCCAGCTTTTCGGCGTTCCGGTCGAGGGCGTGCGGCTCGAGATCGGGTTCGGCGGCGGCGAGCATCTCCTGCATGAGGCGGGGCGCTTTCCCAAGGCGGGCTTCATCGGTGTCGAACCCTTCGTCAACGGCATGGCCAAGCTCCTCGCCGCGCTGAAGGAACAACCGCTCGCCAATCTGCGCCTTTATGATGAGGATGCGACGCTGGTCCTCGATTGGCTGCCGTCAGCCTCGCTTGACGGCATCGATCTTTTCTATCCCGATCCGTGGCCGAAGAAGCGCCACTGGAAACGCCGTTTCGTCAGCAGCAAAAACCTGGACCGTTTCGCCCGTGTTCTGAAACCGGGCGGCCGTTTCCGTTTTGCCTCCGATATCGAGTCCTACGTCAACTGGACGCTTCTGCACTGCCGCAAACACGATGCCTTCGAATGGCGGGCCTCCTCGTCGGCCGATTGGCACACGCCTTATGAGGCATGGCCCGGCACGCGCTACGAGGCGAAGGCCATCCGTGAGGAACGACGCGCCGCCTATCTCACATTTCTCCGTCTTTGAGCATTCGCGGATCGGCAGGCAGCCTTTCTTCCCTTTCGTGGATGCTGTCGATCCCGCGCCATGGCTCTACGCCGGTATTCTCGTTTTCGCGACGCTCGGCACCATCGGCGCCAATCCGTCGACATTCGAACTGGGGATGCTGCTCGTCTTTGGATTGATGGGCTATCTCATAGCACCGGTGGTCGTCGGGCTCATCCTGGGGCCGATGGCGGAACAGCAATTACGGCGTGCTTTATCGATCAGCCGGGGAGGCCCGACCGTTCTGGTGCAATCGCCGATCGCCGTCATTCTGCTGTTGCTTGCTGCTCTGCGTCCGTGATCGTGCCGCTGGTCCTGCGCTCACGCGGCAAGGGCGGATTGCTAACGCAATTGGCGGCTGACGAAGACTGATCGTCTCGTCGCCGCAGCCATTAGAGCGCCGTGTGTCCAATTGGACGTACAAAGGACGCGTCTCAAGCCTTTGAATCTACGCATCGTGCTTTCCGAAAATCGATTCCGATTTTCGGGCCGATGCTGTAATGCCCTTGCGCCGGGTCGTACCGGGTATTGGCTCCGATATGAGCCTGGATTTTAGCTCTGGCGGATCTTGCGGAACTGCGAAGGCTCGATGCCGAGCACCAGTAGATCGCGCGCATGCGGCTGCCGGCCTTCACGGGTCGCGGAAGCAACAGCAATGGAGCTGGCAAAAATACTGAGGAAGCCGGTGATCCGGGCAGGCATATTCTTATATGTCATGATCTTGATCCTTTTCGCCCATTTTCATCACTATGGTGCGCTGCAATATAAATAGGCGCATTGCCCCGGAAATAGCAGGGCGCATATGGCAGGGCTGCTATGCGTGGCGCGCATTGCCCTGCTAACGAATTTTCAACCAACGATCGTTCGATTTTTCAGAAATATGCCAAGCCGCTCCCCGACGGACATGTTCTCCGGTCCGGCCCTTGAAAATCCTTGCCCAATCGGGTATATGAAGTTCAAATTCTTGGTCGTTAGAACAAGAGTGGGTCCGACCGGTCCCGCTCTTTTTTGTTACCTGACGGCCTGTCATGCAAAAAAGGGAATGGGTCCGGGTGACGGAAAAGGCTGCAAAGCTTCACGATGATGGAGCGCCCGCCGGTGACGAGCGGATCATCCGCGAAACCGGCGTAGACGCACGTGTCGCCGGCATCATCGAGCCGGTGCTGGAAGCGCTGGGCTTTCGCCTGGTGCGGGTCAGGCTTTCGGGCCTCAACGGTCTGACGTTGCAGATCATGGCCGAGCGCTTCGATGGCACGATGACGGTCGAGGATTGCGAGCTTGTCAGCCGCACGGTATCGCCGGTCCTCGATGTCGAGGATCCGATCGACCGCAAATATCATCTGGAGGTGTCGTCGCCCGGTATCGATCGGCCTCTGGTCCGCAAATCGGATTTCTCCGACTGGCAGGGCCATATCGCCAAGGTCGAAACCTCGCTCATCCACAATGGCCGCAAGAAATTCCGTGGCCGCATCGCGGCGGTCGACGACGAGAATGTCACCATCGAAAGCGATCAGGCGAGCTATGGCGACGATCCCGTCGTGCGCATTCCCTTGGACCTGCTTTCCGATGCGCGGCTGATCCTGACCGACGATCTGATCCGCGATGCGCTGCGCAAGGACAAGGCGCTGCGCGAGGGCCGCATAGCCGATGACGGCGCGGGAACGCTGCAAGATGAAGCCGTCGAAACCGGCCCGGATGAAGCCGGCGCTGGCGAAGGCGACGCGAAAGACAATTGATCTTTATGCGCCCGGCGATGAAAGAAATCGCGGCGTGATACCAAGGAGAGAGTTATGGCAGTCAGTGCAAACAGGCTAGAGCTTCTGCAGATCGCCGATGCGGTCGCACGCGAGAAGTCGATCGACCGCGAGATCGTCATCGCGGCGATGGCCGACGCCATCCAGAAGGCGGCGCGTTCGCGCTACGGCCAGGAAACCAACATTCGCGCCGACATCAACGCCAAGACCGGCGAAATCAAGCTGCAGCGCCTTCTCGAAGTCGTGGAGACCGTCGAGGATTATACGACGCAGGTGTCGCTCGATGTAGCCCGCGAGCGCAATCCCGATGCGCTGGTCGGCGATTTCATTGCCGACCAGCTTCCGCCGATGGATTTCGGCCGCATCGCAGCGCAGTCGGCCAAGCAGGTCATCGTGCAGAAGGTGCGCGAAGCCGAGCGCGATCGGCAGTATGACGAATATAAGGATCGCGTCGGCGAGATCATCAACGGCTCGGTCAAGCGCGTCGAATATGGCAATGTCATCGTCGATCTCGGGCGTGGCGAGGCCATCGTGCGCCGCGACGAGCTGATCCCGCGCGAGGCGTTCCGCTATGGCGACCGCATCCGCGCCTATGTCTATGATGTGCGCCGCGAGCAGCGCGGACCGCAGATTTTCCTGTCGCGCACCCATCCGCAGTTCATGGCGAAGCTGTTCACTATGGAAGTGCCTGAAATCTACGACGGCATCATCGAGATCAAGTCGGTTGCCCGTGATCCGGGCTCGCGCGCCAAGATCGCGGTGATTTCGCGCGATGCCTTGATCGACCCGGTCGGCGCCTGCGTCGGCATGCGCGGCTCGCGCGTTCAGGCGGTGGTCGCCGAGCTGCAGGGCGAGAAGATCGACATCATTCCATGGTCGCCCGACGCGGCATCCTTCATCGTCAATGCCCTTCAGCCCGCCGAAGTGGCCAAGGTTGTGCTCGATGAGGACGCCGAGCGTATTGAAGTTGTCGTCCCCGATGACCAATTATCACTTGCCATCGGTCGTCGCGGACAGAATGTCCGCCTCGCTTCGCAGCTCACCGGCTGGGACATCGATATTCTGACGGAGCAGGAAGAATCCGAGCGTCGCCAGAAGGAATTCCTTGAGCGTTCGAATCTCTTCATGGACGCGCTCAATGTCGACGAAATGGTCGGCCAGGTGCTGGCCTCGGAAGGTTTTGCCTCTGTCGAGGAAATCGCCTTTGTCGAATCCGATGACATTGCATCTATCGACGGTTTCGACGAAGATACGGCAAGCGAACTTCAGGAGCGCGCCAAGGAATATCTCGATCGCATCGAGGGCGAGCGCGACGAGCGCCGCAAGGAGCTTGGTGTCGAGGACGAGCTGCGCGAATTGCCCGGCATCACCTCGGCGATGCTGGTCGCTCTCGGTGAGGACGGCGTCAAGACCGTCGAGGATTTCGCCGGTTATGCGGTCGACGAACTGACCGGCTGGCGTGAGCGCAAGGAAGGCGAGACCATCAATCATCCCGGCGTGCTGACGCCGTACGATGTCTCGCGTGCCGATGCCGAGCAAATGGTTCTCGCAGCGCGTCTGAAATGCGGCTGGATCACCGAAGAGGATCTGGCAAAGGGCGAAGAAGAAGCTGCGGAAGAATTGGAAGGCGAGGCGGCTGCGGAATAAAACCGCCTCCGAGGCCGTGGATCGGACCAGGGTTGTCGGTCCAGGGCTGTAGATTGGGGCGCGGAACAATGCGCTAGGAGCGGGAGTGAGTGCCGCGTGGAACTGGATATGAACGACAGGACCTGTATCGTCACGCGCGAAAGCGGTCCCGCCGAAGACATGATCCGGTTCGTGGCCGGGCCGGATGGGGCCGTCGTCCCGGATATCAAGCGCAACCTTCCCGGTCGCGGTTGCTGGGTCAAGGCTGAGCGGCGCCATGTGGACGAAGCGGTACGGCGCAAGCTGTTCCCTCGCGCTCTGAAGGAGAGCGTGACAGCGCCCGATGATCTGGGCGCGCTGGTGGATCGGCTTCTGGCAAAATCCGCGCTCGGCAGTCTGGCGCTGGCGCGCAAATCCGGCGTCGTGGTGACGGGGTCGGCCAAGGTGGACATCGCCATACGCAGCGGCAAGGCGATCATGGTTCTGCATATCGCCGAGGCTGCCGCAGACGGCGTCAGAAAACTCGACCAGGCCCGTCGCGCGCTTGTTTATGCGGGCGGACCTGATATCCCCGCCCTGTCTCTTTTTACGGGAGACGAAATGGATTTGGCATTCGGGGGCGGAAATGTGATACATGCTGCCGTGCTTAAAGGAATGGCGGCGACCGGGTTCGTCACGCGGGCGCGCCTGCTGCATCATTTTCGCGGCGGAAGCGCAACGAATTCGGACAGATATGCGGTAGATGCCGCGAAGGAAACGGAAACGGAATGAGCGATACCAAATCGACCGACGACAAGACGCTAAGCGTCAATACGAAGAAGACGTTGACCCTGAAGCGGCCCGGCGTCGAGCAGAGCACCGTTAGGCAGAATTTCAGCCACGGGCGCACGAAGTCCGTTGTCGTTGAAACGAAGAAGCGCAAGTTCTCGCGTCCGGACGAAAAGCCCGAGACGCCGGCGCCTGCCGCTGCCGCGCCCGAAGTGGCTCAGCCGGTCACCAAGCCGCATGTGGCGCCGCACGCCGCGCCGCGCACCGAAACGCCGCCGCCGCCGCGTGCCACACCTGCTGACCGTTCCGGCATGGTGCTGAATACGCTGTCGCGCTCGGAAATCGAAGCGCGTCGCCGTGCGCTCGAAGGCGCCCAGGTGCGTGATGCGGAAGAACGTGCGCGTGCTGCCGAAGAGGCCAAGCGCCGCGCCGAAGATGATATCCGCCGTGCCAAGGAGCGCGAAGATTCCGCACAGCGTCAGGCTGAGGAAGAAGCTCGCCTGAAAGCCGAAGCGGCTGCCAAGCAGCGCGCCGAGGAAGAGGCACGCAAGCGTGCCCCCGATCAGGCCGCGGCGCAGGATGCCGCATCGGCTGCCCCGGTGCGCAAACCTCTGGTCGCCGAGGAAGAAGTGCGTCGCGGAGCCGCAGCCGTGCGCCGTGGAACCCCGGCCAAGCCGGAGGCGCGTACGCCCAAGGTTGTCAAGACCGATGACGACCGCCGCCGCGGCAAGCTGACGCTGACCAGCGCTCTCGATGACGACACCGCTCGCGGCCGTTCGCTGTCGGCCATGCGCCGGCGTCAGGAAAAAGCCAAGCGTGCGATGCAACAGGAGAGCCGCGAGAAGATCTCGCGTGAGGTGGTCCTCCCCGAGACGATCACCATCCAGGAGCTGGCGCAGCGCATGGCCGAGCGTTCGGTCGACGTCATCAAGTACCTGATGAAGCAGGGCCAGATGATGAAGCCCGGCGACGTGATCGATGCGGATATGGCGCAACTGCTCGCCGAGGAGTTTGGCCATACCGTCAGGCGCGTTGCCGAATCCGACGTCGAGGAAGGCATCTTCAACGTTCAGGACGATACCGCGGCTTTGAAGTCGCGTCCGCCTGTCGTCACCATCATGGGCCATGTCGATCACGGCAAGACCTCGCTGCTCGATGCCATCCGCCACGCCAATGTCGTTTCCGGCGAGGCCGGCGGCATCACCCAGCATATCGGCGCCTATCAGGTCGAGCAGAACGGCCAGAAGATCACCTTCATCGATACGCCGGGCCACGCCGCCTTCACCGCGATGCGTGCCCGTGGCGCGCAGGCGACCGATATCGCCATTCTGGTCGTTGCGGCGGACGACAGCGTCATGCCGCAGACGATCGAATCGATCAATCACGCCAAGGCGGCGGGGGTCCCGATCATCGTCGCCATCAACAAGGTCGACAAGCCGGAGGCCGATCCGCAGAAGGTTCGCACCGGGCTCCTGCAGCACGACGTCTTTGTTGAAACGATGGGTGGTGAGGTGCTTGATGTGGAAGTTTCGGCCAAGGCAGGCTCCGGTCTCGACAGGCTTCTGGAAGCGATCCTGCTTCAGGCTGAAGTCCTCGATTTGAAGGCCGATCCGGAGCGAACCGCCGAAGGCGTCGTCGTCGAGGCGAAGCTTGATCGCGGTCGTGGTTCCGTTGCAACCGTTCTCGTCCAGAAAGGTACGCTGCATCCGGGCGACATCATCGTCGCGGGCAGCGAATGGGGCCGCGTGCGCGCTCTGATCAATGACCGTGGCGAGAACGTCAAGGAAGCCGGACCGGCGATGCCGGTCGAAATTCTCGGTCTCCAGGGACCGCCGCAGGCCGGCGATCGCATCGCCGTCGTCGAAAACGAGGCCCGTGCCCGCGAGATTTCCGAGTATCGCCAGCGTCTGGCCCGTGACAAGGCCGTCGCAAGGCAGGCCGGTTCGCGCGGTTCGCTGGAGCAGATGATGAGCCAGTTGCAGGTGAGCGGCGTGAAGGAATTCCCGCTGGTCATCAAGGGTGACGTGCAGGGTTCGATCGAAGCCATCGCCGGCGCGCTGGACAAGCTCGGCACCGACGAAGTGCGGGCGCGCATCGTGCATTCGGGCGCAGGCGGCATCACCGAGAGCGACGTGTCGCTGGCGGAAGCCTCCAACGCGGCGATCATCGGCTTCAACGTCCGCGCCAACAAGCAGGCGCGCGATGCGGCCGAACAGCAGGGCACAGAAATCCGCTACTACAACATCATCTACGATCTGGTGGATGATGTGAAAGCGGCGATGTCGGGCCTTCTGTCGCCGGAACGCCGCGAGACCTTCCTCGGCAATGCGGAGATCCTCGAGGTCTTCAACATCACCAAGGTCGGCAAGGTCGCCGGTTGCCGTGTCACCGAAGGCAAGGTCGAGCGCGGCGCGGGCGTCCGCCTCATCCGCGACAACGTGGTCATCCACGAAGGCAAGCTCAAGACACTCAAGCGCTTCAAGGACGAAGTCGCGGAAGTGCCGGCCGGCCAGGAATGCGGCATGGCCTTCGAGAATTACGATGATATGCGCCCTGGCGATACCATCGAGGCCTTCCGCGTCGAGCACGTCACGCGCACGCTCTGATACGCGCTTCGGTAGTGATAAACACCGGTCCGGAAAGCCTTTCGCGGTTTTCGGGCCGGAAGGATTTTGCCCATGTCCCGATCTTCTTCCTCCGGCCTCTCGCAGCGCCAGCTTCGCGTCGGCGAGCAGGTTCGCCATGTCTTGAGCGACGTGCTCCAGCGCGGCGATATTACCGACCCTCTTCTGGAAACGAGCGTTCTCTCGGTCTCCGAGGTGCGTATGTCGCCCGACCTCAAGATCGCCACCTGCTTCATCGCACCGATCGGCGCCACCGATGGCGACGCTGTCATCAAGGCGTTGAGTGCGCACGCGAAATTCATCCGTGGCCGTGTCGCCTCCGGATTGCGGCAGATGAAATACATGCCGCAATTCCGTTTCCGGATCGATACCAGTTTCGACAATTTCTCCAAGATCGACGCGCTGCTCCGTTCGCCGGAAGTCGCCCGCGACCTGCCCAATCCCCCGGATGACGATGCCGATGCCGATGGTGCGCCGGATTCTGGTGATGGCGGCGGGAGCGAATAATCATGGCAAGACGCGGCAAGAAAAAAGGCCGGCCGATCTCCGGCTGGGTGGTATTCGACAAGCCGAAAGGCATGGGCTCGACCGAAGCGGTCTCCAAGATCAAATGGCTGTTCAATGCCGAGAAGGCGGGGCACGCCGGAACGCTCGATCCGCTCGCCTCCGGCATGCTGCCGATCGCGCTGGGCGAAGCGACCAAGACGGTGCCTTATGTCATGGATGGCGCCAAGATCTACCGTTTCACGGTTGCCTGGGGCGAGGAACGCGCCACCGACGATCTGGAAGGCGGTGTGACGCAAACCTCCGCCAGTCGTCCGGCGAAGGAAGATATCCTGGCGTTGCTGCCGCGTTATACCGGCATCATCCAGCAGGTCCCTCCGCAGTTTTCCGCCATCAAGATCGGCGGAGAGCGCGCTTATGATCTGGCGCGCGAGGGTGAAAGCGTCGATATTCCGGCACGCGAGGTCGAAATCTCCAGGCTCGATCTGGTGGAAATGCCTGACGATACCCATGCAGTCTTCGAGGTCGAATGCGGCAAGGGCACTTATGTGCGCTCGCTTGCCCGCGATATGGGCCGTGAACTCGGCTGTTTCGGCCATATCGCCGATCTGCGCCGCGTCGAAGTCGCCCCCTTCACCCAGGAAGATTTCGTCACTCTGGAGGAGCTCGAGGCAGCCTGGCCGCCGCTTCCTGCAAAGGAGCCGGCGGAAGATGGCGAGGAGATCGTCATATCAGCCCGTGATTTCCCCGCTCGTGATTTCAGTGGCATCGACGCGCTCGTGATCGATACCGGCGCGGCGCTCGACTGCCTGCCGCAGGTTGCTCTTTCCGATGATCAGGCTCACCGCATCCGCATGGGCAACGGCGTCATCCTGCGCGGGCGCGATGCGCCTGTCGAGGCGGACGAGGTTTGTGCCACCGTTCGCGGCCAGCTTCTCGCCATCGGCTTCATCGAACAGGGTCAGTTCAAGCCGAAACGCGTTTTCACTGCGGGATAGGGGAAATAAGGGAATAAGTGAGTAGGGAAGTATGTTCGTGAGCAACATATTCCCCTACTCCCTTTCGAGCGAAACGGTCGGTCCAACGGACCTATCATTAGAAGAATTAACTGGTGTTATCGCACTTTTTGCACTATATGCGCCGCATCGGTGGGTTTTTGCCCCTCGTATTGAACCGGCCCCCGCTGGACGACATCCCGGCCGTGGGCGACTTTTCTCCTCTCAATAGATAAGGATTTGCGATGTCGATTACTGCTGAACGCAAACAGACCCTCATTCAGGAATACGCCACGACGATGGGCGACACCGGCTCTCCGGAAGTCCAGGTTGCCGTTCTCTCCGAGCGTATTTCCAATTTGACCGAGCACTTCAAGGAACACAAGAAAGACAATCACTCACGTCGTGGTCTTTTGAAGCTCGTCTCGCAGCGCCGCCGTCTCCTTGATTATCTCAAGGGCGTGGACGAAGGCCGCTACCAGACGCTGATCGGCAAGCTGGGCCTGCGTCGCTAAGCATTTCTTTCGGCGGGCGTCATGGCGCCCGCCGAATTTCGTCCGGGCCGGATGTGCCCTGGATTTATGAAAACAAGAATTGGAGCGGTTCACATTCCGTTAACATCGGAATCGCTCTGAAGAGCCTCTGTTCTAGTGAACGGAAGCAAGCCATGGACCTGTCATGGGGCAGGATTGCAGGCAGCTTGGCCAGGATGAGCCGACATCCGTTTCTTTCAAGCTTTCTGTTGTCTTGCCCATGGCCTGTCCGATAACGAAGCAGGGTAGGCGGTGCGCATGATTGCGCGGCCTTCCCCAATGCCAAGGACTAGATATGTTCAATACCCATAAAGTCGAAATCGAATGGGGCGGTCGTCCGCTCATTCTCGAAACCGGCAAGATCGCCCGTCAGGCTGACGGCGCCGTGCTTGCCACTTACGGCGAAACCGTCGTGCTCGCCACCGTCGTCTCCGCCAAGGAGCCGAAGCCGGGCCAGGATTTCTTCCCGCTCACGGTCAACTATCAGGAAAAGACCTATGCGGCCGGCAAGATCCCCGGCGGCTATTTCAAGCGCGAGGGCCGTCCGAGCGAGAATGAAACGCTGGTCTGCCGCCTGATCGATCGTCCGATCCGCCCGCTCTTCGCCGATGGCTACAAGAACGATACCCAAGTCGTCATCACGGTCATGCAGCATGACCTCGAAAACAATCCCGATGTCGTCGCGATGATTGCCGCTTCCGCGGCGCTGACGCTTTCCGGCGTGCCTTTCATGGGCCCGATCGGCGGCGCGCGCGTCGGCTATATCAACGGTCAGTATGTGCTGAACCCGCATATCGACGAACTGCCGGAATCCAAGCTCGATCTCATCGTTGCCGGTACCTCGGAAGCCGTGCTGATGGTGGAATCGGAAGCCCAGGAGCTTCCTGAAGACGTGATGCTCGGCGCCGTCGTGTTCGGCCAGAAGGGCTTCCAGCCGGTGATCGACGCGATCATAAAGCTTGCCGAAGTGGCCGCCAAGGAGCCGCGCGATTTCCACGCGGAAGATCTCTCCGCCGTCGAGACGGCAATGCTCAAATTCATCGAGAGCGATCTGCGCGAGGCCTATAAGATCACCGACAAGCAGGCCCGTTATATCGCGGTTGACGCCGCCAAGGCGAAGGTCAAGGCGCATTTCCTGCCTGAAGGCGCTGAAAAGACCGAGTTCTCCCCCGAGCAGATCGCGACCGTGTTCAAGTCGCTCCAGGCCAAGATCGTGCGCTGGAACATCCTCGACACCGGCAACCGCATCGATGGCCGCGATCTGAAGACCGTCCGTCCGATCGTCTCGGAAGTCGGCATCTTGCCGCGCACGCACGGTTCCGCCCTGTTCACCCGCGGCGAGACCCAGGCGATCGTCGTCGCTACGCTCGGCACCGGCGAGGACGAGCAGTATGTCGACGCGCTGACCGGCATGTACAAGGAAACCTTCCTTCTGCATTACAATTTCCCGCCTTACTCCGTCGGTGAGACCGGCCGCATGGGTTCGCCCGGCCGCCGCGAGATCGGCCATGGCAAGCTCGCATGGCGCGCCATCCGTCCGATGCTGCCGGCCAAGGACCAGTTCCCCTACACGATCCGCGCCGTCTCCGAGATTACCGAGTCGAACGGCTCGTCCTCGATGGCGACCGTCTGCGGCACTTCGCTGGCGCTGATGGATGCGGGCGTACCATTGACGCGTCCGGTGGCGGGCATCGCCATGGGCCTCATCAAGGAAGACGAGCGTTTCGCCGTTCTCTCCGACATTCTCGGTGACGAGGATCATCTCGGCGACATGGACTTCAAGGTCGCAGGAACGGAAAGCGGCATCACCTCGCTGCAGATGGACATCAAGATCGCCGGTATCACCGAAGAGATCATGCAGGTCGCCTTGAGCCAGGCCAAGGGCGGCCGCATCCACATCCTCGATGAAATGTCGCAGGCGCTGAGCGGCGCGCGTGCCGAGCTCGGCGAGTTCGCCCCGCGCATCGAAGTGATGAACATTCCGACCGACAAGATCCGCGACGTGATCGGCTCCGGCGGCAAGGTCATCCGCGAGATCGTCGAGAAGACCGGCGCCAAGATCAACATCGAGGATGACGGCACCGTCAAGATCGCTTCGTCCAACGCCAAGGAAATCGAGGCGGCGCGCAAGTGGATCCATTCCATCGTTGCCGAGCCTGAAGTCGGCGAAATCTACGAAGGCACGGTCGTCAAGACAGCCGACTTCGGCGCTTTCGTCAATTTCTTCGGCCCGCGCGACGGTTTGGTCCATATCTCGCAACTCGCCCAGGATCGGGTCGCCAAGACCTCCGACGTGGTCAAGGAAGGCCAGAAGGTCTGGGTCAAGCTGATGGGCTTTGACGAACGCGGCAAGGTCCGCCTGTCGATGAAGGTCGTCGATCAGGAGACGGGTAAGGAAATTGCCGCCGTCGCGGATTGATTTCTTTCCTTTGAACCGGAAAAAGCGCGCCTTTGGGTGCGCTTTTTTATTTGCCCATTCTTTGGTTTAAAGCGGTTCTTGTTTTGATGGAATCGCCTGTGTTCTCACCCCCCCCTCTGCCTTGCCAGGCATCTCCCCCTCAAGGGGGGAGATTAGCTGACGCAACGCTCGGTGCTTATTCTGCAACGTGTGCGATTGGTGCCACGCGTTCATGAAAGCGTAATCTCCCCCCTTGAGGGGGAGATGGCTGGCAAGCCAGAGGGGGGTGAGATCGCAATGCGATTCCATCTAAAAGTGAAATACTTTAAAGGACATCCATGGTTTCCCCCGCACAACAGACGCTTTTCTTGCCTTTTGATAACGGCATATTGCTTCCGCCAGTGGGCGAAACGCGCTTTCTTGCGGCCGGCATCGAGGCGAATACGGCGCTGGGGGACGTCTGGAAAACGGCGCTCACCTGCCTTCAGCCGTTCCGCCCGGATTATCTGAAGCTTCAGAGCACCGGGTTCCACGCGGTCACCAGACTTGATGATCACGCCCGCTTCGACGGCGGGTTGCTGCTTCTCGGCAAGCATCGCGGCCGCAATGAGGAATGGTTCGCCGATCTTCTGTCGCGTGTCGCGCCCGGCGGCACCATCGTCGTCTGCGGCGGCAAGAAGCTCGGCATCGACAGTTTCCGCAAATGGGCGGGGAAGACCGTGGCGGTGGAAGACAGGCTTTCCAAGAACCATGCCGTCGTGTTCTGGCTGACGCGTCCCGCCGAACTGACGGATGAGGCCATCGCCGCGCTGCGCCCGGCGGCAAAGCACGTCAATGGACAGTTTCACACCGCTCCGGGCATGTTCTCGCATGGTGAGGTCGACAGGGCATCGGCGCTGCTCGCCGGTCATCTGGAGGGCCGGCTCAGCGGCGCGGTGGCCGATTTCGGCGCGGGCTGGGGCTATCTCTCGGCCGAATGTTTGAAATATCCGCAAAAGATCCGGAAACTCGATCTCTACGAGGCGGATTTCGAGGCGATCGAGGCCGCGCGCGGCAATCTTTCCGGCTTTGCGGGCGACGTTCCGCTCGCCTTTCACTGGCATGACCTGGTGAGTGAGCCGGTAACGGAAATCTACGATACGGTGGTGATGAACCCGCCGTTTCATGAAGGCCGCGCGACGGATGTCTCGCTCGGACAGGCGTTCATCACCGCTGCCGCCCGCCGGCTGAAAACAGGCGGCAGATTGCTTCTCGTCGCCAACCGCCAATTACCCTATGAGGCGACGCTGAAACCGCTTTTCCGCTCGGTCGAAACCTTGCAGGAGACCGATGGCTTCAAGGCGATCGAGGCAAAAAAGTGAGGCGGGATGCCAATCACTCCCCGTTCTCGTCCGTTTCTTTCAACTCGTCGAGATTGGGCATCGAAACGATATTATAGCCGGAATCGACGAAATGGATTTCGCCGGTAACCCCGCTCGAAAGATCCGAGAGCAGGTAAAGGGCGGAGTTTCCGATCTCGTCGATATCGACGGTGCGGCGCAGCGGCGCGTTGCGGCGCTGATAGCTGAAGATGGCGCGGGCGTCACCGATGCCGGCGCCGGCGAGCGTGCGCACCGGCCCTGCCGAAATCGCGTTGACGCGGATGCCTTGAGGCCCGTAATCGGCGGCGAGATAGCGCACCATCGCCTCCAGCGCCGCCTTGGCCACGCCCATGACGTTGTAATTGGGAATGACGCGGGTCGAGCCGCCATAGGTCAGCGTCAGGATCGAGCCGCCATTCTTCATCAGTCTTTCGGCGCGCTGTGCCACTTCCGTGAAGGAAAAGGCCGAGATCACCATGGTACGGCTGTAGTTTTCGCGCGTCGTCACGTCGGCATAGCGGCCCTTGAGCTGCGATTTGTCAGAAAAACCGATGGCGTGGACCAGAAAATCGAGCGTGCCCCATTCTTTTTCGAGCGTCTCGAAGACGCTGTCGACCGTGGCGATATCCTCGACATCGCAGGGTAAGAGCAGCTTTGAGCCGAGCTGCGCCGCCAGAGGCGAGACACGCTTTCCGAAGGCGTCGCCCTGATAGGTGAAAGCCAGCTCCGCCCCCTGCGCCGCGAGCTGCTTGGCAATTCCCCAGGCGATCGAGTGACTGTTCGCGACGCCCATGATGAGGCCGCGTTTCCCCTTCATCAAACCTTCCATGATATTCCCTCTCCGTCAGCCCTGATGGCGCTGGAACACCAGCGTCGCATTCGTTCCCCCGAACCCGAAGGAATTGGACAGGACTGTGTTCAGACGAGCATTGTCGATGCGCTTGCGGACAATCGGCATGTCGGCAAAGGCAGGGTCCAGTTCTTCGATATGGGCGCTCTCGCAGATGAAGTCGTTGTGCATCATCAAGAGTGAATAGATCGCTTCCTGCACGCCCGTCGCGCCAAGCGAATGACCGGTCAGCGACTTTGTCGCCGAGATTGGCGGGCAGGCGTTCTCAGCGCCGAAGACGCGGCGGATCGCCTCGATCTCGGGTGCATCGCCGGCCGGCGTCGAGGTCGCGTGCGGATTGATGTAGTCGATCTTTTCCTTGACGGTGGAAAGCGCCATCTTCATGCAGCGCTCAGCACCTTCGCCCGAGGGAGCCACCATGTCGTAGCCGTCCGACGTCAAGCCGTAACCGATGATCTCGCCGTAGATTTTCGCACCGCGCGCCTTGGCGACTTCCAGTTCCTCGAGAACCAGCACGCCCGCGCCGCCGGCGATGACGAAGCCGTCGCGGTTCTTGTCATATGGGCGCGAAGCGGTCGCCGGAGTATCGTTATATCTGCTGGACATCGCACCCATGGCGTCGAACAGGGCCGACAGCGTCCAGTCGAGATCCTCGCAGCCGCCGGCGAACATGCGGTCCTGCTTGCCGTATTGAATCATCTCATAGGCGTTGCCGATGCAATGGTTCGATGTCGCGCAGGCCGACGAGATCGAATAGTTGACGCCCTTGATCTTGAAGAAGGTGGCGAGCGTCGCCGATGCGGTCGAGCTCATCGCTTTCGGCACGGCAAAGGGGCCGATGCGTTTGGGACCCTTCTCGCGGGTGGTGTCGGCCGCCTCGACGATCGTGCGCGTCGATGGTCCGCCTGATCCCATGATAATGCCGGTGCGTTCGTTGGAAATATCGCTTTCCTCTAGCCCGGCATCGAGGATCGCCTGATCCATGGCGATGTGGTTCCACGCCGTCCCGCGCCCGTGAAAGCGCATGGCCCGGCGGTCGACGAGGGCCTCGGCATCGATCTGCGGTGCGCCATGCACCTGGCAGCGGAAGCCGAGTTCAGCGTAATCCTCCGCCCGGACAATGCCGGACTTGGCTTCATGCAGCGAGGCGAGAACCTCCTGCGTGTTGTTTCCAATCGAGGATACGATCCCCATTCCGGTGACGACCACACGCCGCATCATACTCTCCTTTGCGCCTGTGTTTTCCGGGGCTTGCCCAAGCACGGAAAATAGGTGCGCCACTTACGAGTTTTAAGCATGGCTCTCATTTAAAAAATCCCCGCCTCGAGGATACCATGCTCATCAATGATCGGACCGGCCGATCCTTATCAGGTTTCCGTCCAGCTCCAAGACTGCTCTCAGGCTGCCTTTTCCTTGAAAAGGCCTACGCGCAGGTCGCTTGCCTTGAAAACCGTCTCGCCGTCGGCTTTCACCCAGCCATCGGCAATACCGAGCACCAGCCGTCCGCGCATGACGCGTTTGAAATCGATGCCGTATTCCACCAGCTTGGTGGAAGGCGTGATCTGCCCGGTGAACTTCACCTCGCCGGTGGAAATCGCCCGGCCCTTGCCGGGCTCGCCGAGCCAGCCGAGAAAGAAGCCGGTCAACTGCCACAGGGCGTCGAGACCGAGGCAGCCCGGCATCACCGGATCGCCGATGAAGTGGCAAGGAAAGAACCACAGGTCCGGCTTTATGTCGAACTCCGCCCCTATATAGCCTTTGCCATGCTCGCCGCCGGTTTCCGATATGTCGGTGATCCGATCGAACATCAGCATCGGCGGTGCCGGCAATTGTGCATTGCCGGGACCGAACATTTCGCCGCGCGCACAGGAAAGGAGTTCTTCAAACCCGTAGCTCGATTTCTGCTCTGCCATCATGTCTCCCATCGATATGTCCGGGACGCTGACCAGCGCCCCGGATGTCTGCACATCCCTAACACGGAGTGTTTCCAACAGTAAAACCGTGCCAATAGCTTTTTCCCGGCATTTATGGCATAGGGAAACGCCTATTGATCGTTGTCTTGCGACGGCATATATCAATGGAGGTGCATCATGGGCAACTGCCTGTGATGCTTTTGAGCAAATTTGACACGAAGCTGACGGAACGACAGTGCACATACATTCTTCGCATGTAGCCAATATTGAGGACCGTTTGCGTCATGCCGGACTGCGTCCGACACGGCAGCGCATCGCGCTCGCGAGCCTGATCTTCGCCCAGGGCGATCGTCACCTTTCCGCCGAAGAACTGCACGAGGAAGCGGTGGTCGCGGATGTGCCCGTCTCGCTCGCCACCGTCTATAATACGCTGCACCAGTTCACCGAGGCCGGAATGCTGCGCATTCTCGCCATCGAGGGCGCGAAGACCTATTTCGACACCAACATATCCGACCACCAGCATTTCTTCGTCGAGGGCGACAATACGGTCATCGACATCCCCAACGGTCCGCAGGGCCAGCCGGTCGTCGGCAATCTGCCGGAACCGCCGGAGGGCATGGAGATCGTCAATGTCGATATCATCGTGCGCCTGAGGCGCAGGGATCAGTAAAGTCGGCCCAAATTGATGGGGAAACGAACAAGCGGCCTTTGCGGGCCGCTTTTGTTTTGACTGCCGTTCGAGAGAACGCGTGCCGCTTTAATCGAACACCTCGCCGGGATAAGCGCCCCAGAGCTCTGCCTGTTTCATCCAGCCGCTGATCCTGTTGATGTTGAAGTGGCACCATTCGCCATTGCACTCGTCCACCGATCCGATCACGCCGGGCTGGACGCGCGCGACGACACCTGCCGTTTCGCTCGGGCTTCCATAGAGCCCCAGCAAATTATTCGGTTCGTCTTTTTTCCAGGGAGCAACAATCGCGGTGCGCTTGCCGGAAAGCAGGGACTGGTAAACCCAGCCCTCTGTGCCGTCGGCGTCGCGGATGCGGCGCCAATTGTCATATTCCTGGATGATCTCGACCGGCAGCCCGGATTTCTGGAAAAGCCATGAGACGGCATATTGGCGCCCCGGCCCGATGCGTAGATTGACGCGGCTGGGTTTCAGGCTGACGAAGCGCGGCAGCGGCAATCCGCTCGGGCCCACCACCGTTCCGGCCGGCTCTGCGGCCGTAGCATGATGGTGATGTGGAATGCCGAGCAGTGCGCCCATCAGAAAAAGGGAAACAGCCCCCGCCAGAAGCATGGGGAAACGCAGTGAAAAATCCTTGTACAAAGTCGTCCTCGCCGGTTCTGCCGTCACGTCTTTTGGGTCATAACCCCTGACACAATGCCAGCCCGTGTTTTTCTTTGTCTTTGGCGCGCTGCCTTGGTAGACAGACAACAGGTCTAGACAGGATTGCAGTCTGCACCCTCTTGGTTAAAGAGGTCTCAACGCGGGCGCAAAAACGGGGCGGACGGCCTATAAAAGAGGTGGATATGTCGAGCAGGAAGAAGCCTTTGGTCGTCATCACGCGCAAGCTTCCCGATCCGGTCGAAACGCGCATGCGCGAGCTTTTCGATGCCCGGCTCAATATCGACGACCGCCGCATGACCCAGCCTGAGGTCGTCGCGGCGATGAAGGAAGCCGACGTCCTGGTTCCCACCATTAGCGATACGATCGATGCGGCCGTCATCGAGCAGGCCGGCCCGAACATGAAGCTCATCGCCAATTTCGGCAATGGCGTCGATAATATCGATGTCGCCGCCGCCGCCAAGCGCGGCATCACCGTCACCAACACGCCGAATGTCCTGACGGAGGATACCGCCGACATGACCATGGCGCTGATCCTGTCGGCGCCGCGCCGCCTCGTGGAAGGCGCCAATGTGCTCAGCGAATCCGGCAAATGGCCGGGCTGGTCCCCGACATGGATGCTGGGTCGCCGCATCTGGGGCAAGCGTCTCGGTATCGTTGGCATGGGCCGCATCGGCACCGCGGTCGCGCGCCGCGCCAAGGCGTTCGGCCTGTCGATCCATTATCACAACCGGCATCATGTCAGCCCGGCCATCGAAGAGGAACTGGAGGCCACCTATTGGGATAGCCTCGACCAGATGCTGGCGCGCATGGACATCATTTCGGTCAACTGCCCGTCGACGCCGGCCACCTTCCATCTGCTCTCGGCGCGCCGGATCGCGCTCATGCAGCCGACCGCCTATCTCGTCAACACGGCGCGCGGCCAGATCATCGATGAAAGCGCGCTGATCGAGCAGATCGAGCAGGGCAGGCTCGCCGGTGCCGGGCTCGATGTCTTCGAGCACGAGCCTGCCGTCAACCACCGGCTCGTCAAGCTCGCCGCCGAAGGCAAGGTGGTGATCCTGCCGCATATGGGCTCCGCCACTATCGAGGGGCGGACCGACATGGGCGACCGGGTGATCATCAACATCCGCGCCTTCGTCGATGGCCATCGTCCACCGGATCGTGTCCTGCCGGATAAGGTGTAGAGGCAAAGCCAGAGGGGGGTGAGCGCCGAGCGTCGGTCATTACTTATCGGCTCGAAAATTCCGTTTATCCGCTTTTTACCCCCTCTGGCCTGCCGGCCATCTCCCCCTCAAGGGTGGAGATTACGCCTTCACTGATGTCTATCCCAATCACGAGCGTTGAAGGGTGAGTGTCATGGTTTGTGTCAGCCAATCTCCCTCCTTGAGGGGGAGATGCCCGGCAGGGCAGAGGGGGGGGAACGTCAGTCATCACACCCACCGGAAAGCCTCACGGCCTCCTGATGACGGTCGGGTATCCATAGAGATAGGCGATGCGCTCGATGGCCTCGCGCAATGGCTCGAACGTGGTGCTCATCGTATGGCCGTTGGCATGGATCAGCGTCTTTTCATCGGCCATGATCGCGACATGGCCTTTCCAGAAGACGAGATCGCCGCGTTGCAGATTGCCGTAATCGGCATCCGGCTCGATCACGGTGCCGATCGTCGTTGCCTGCATGTCGGTATCGCGTAGCACGTTCCGGCCCGTCATCAGCATGGGCAATTGCACCAGTCCCGAGCAGTCGATGCCGAAACCGGAGGTGCCGCCCCAGAGATAGGGCGTGTGGAGCAATGTCTCGGCGACCGCGACATAGTCGGTGGCATGCTCGCCGATCGGCCGTAGGTGTCGGGCGATGATCGCCTCGCCGCTTTCGAGCAGTGCGTAACCGGTGCCACGCGTTTCCGCCTCGCCGGTGATAGCGATGCGCGAGCCGAGCGAAAGCGCGCGCGTGTGCGGGAAGCGCAGATCCGCCCCGGGATAGACGAAGGTGCGCGGAACGCAGACCATATGGGTCGGTTCGCCGCGTGGCCGGTCAAGCGAAAAATCGCTGACATAGCCGACATAGCCGTCGCGCACCGATTGCACCCAGCACCAGCCATCGACCTCCTCGAAGACCTGCACGTCGTCGCCGAGCAGAAGCTGCGTCTGCGGCCCGCTGTCGGGACGCGGCTCGCTGCGCACATCGACCACCGGTATGGCGACATGCATGGGTTTCCCCTCGGCGAAACGCCCGGCCTCCACCTTGCCGCGCAACCGCGTGTCGGCAAGATCGGGCCGGAAGGCATGAAGGCGGCGGTCTAGAGCAGAAGTTTGCTCTGGCATGGTCATATCGGCAGTTCCCTCGATTTGGCGATCACCAGATCGCCCAGCCGCTCGACATAGAGCGCACCGTTTACGGTTCTCTTTATAAGCACATTCCGGCGATCTTTCTCGTCACGATGGCGCGAAACGAGCTCCATCGCGCCCATCGTGTCAAGCGCGCGGGTGATCACCGGCTTGGTGACGTCGAGCTTCGCCGCCAGCCCGCGCACCGTATGCGGTGGCGGCTCCAGATAGATCGTCAGCAGGATGGCCATCTGGCGCCAGGTCAGGTCGGGCATCTCGTCGCGCACCTCGGCGAGAGCCACGATCTTCAGCAGCGTCAGCGCCTGCAACGGTTTCAGTTCGATCGGCATACGGATCCATATCGTTTCGGTTCCGTATCATTCAAGCGGCTTTACCCCGCTTGTGCAAGCTGGATCAGGTCACTGGGAAACGCTGCTTCATGAGATGGTAAAGAGCGCGTATCGCCTGTGCCTCGCCGCCGACGGGCGCGGCGGGCTTTTCCACCGGCGTCCAGCCGAAAATATCGAAATGGCTCCAGACGCGCGCCTTTTCGACGAAGCACTTGAGGAAAAGTGCGGCCGTCACCGATCCCGCGAAGCCGTCGCTGTTGACATTGTTGATGTCGGCGATGCGCGAGGAAAGTTTCTTGTCGTAAGGTCCCCAGAGAGGCATGCGCCAGACCGGATCGGCCACCGCGCCGGCAGCCTTGGCCACTGCGTCCGCAAAGCCGTCATCGTCAGTATAGAAGGGCGGCAGGTCGGGTCCGAGCGCCACGCGTGCCGCCCCCGTCAGCGTCGCCATGTCGATCAAGAGATCCGGCGTCTCCTCGTCGGCGAGCGCCAGTGCATCGGCCAGCACCAGCCTGCCCTCGGCGTCGGTATTGCCGATCTCCACGGTGATGCCCTTGCGGCTCGTCAGGATATCGCCGGGGCGGAAAGCATTGCCGGCAATGGCGTTCTCGACCGCCGGGATCAGCACCCGCAGCCGGACGGGCAGTTTGGCATCCATGATCATGTGGGCCAGGCCCAGCACATTGGCCGCGCCGCCCATGTCTTTCTTCATCAACAGCATGCCGCTCGCCGGCTTGATGTCGAGGCCGCCGGTATCGAAGCACACGCCCTTGCCGACAAGCGTGACCTTCGGATGGTTCTTGCCTCCCCAAATGATATCGATGAGGCGTGGCGCTTCAACGCCGGCGCGGCCGACGGCATGGATCATCGGAAAATTCTGTTTCAGGAGCTGTTGCCCTTTTGTCACCGCGATCTGCGCCTTGTGCGCTTTCGCCAAAAGGCGCGCTTGCTCCTCCAGCGCATCCGGCCCCATGTCGTTGGCGGGCGTATTGATGAGATCGCGGGCAAGCGTCACGCCGATGGAGATGCGTCTTGTCTCGGCCTCCTCGACGCCGGCAGGCAGCACGAGAACCGTCTGCGCCGCCTCCGCCTTGCCGCGATAGCGGTCGAAACTGTAGCCTCCCATAAGAAAGGCCAGTGCCAGAAGCTCTGCATCCCCGGCATCGCCTTCGATATGCCAGACGCCCTCCGGAAGCCCGCGCGCCAGCTTTCCCGCGAGAAGCCGCGACTGCCCGTCCGTACCGGGTTTTTCCGTTCCGAACAGCGCGCCCGCAATGCCGCCTGCATTATCAGGCACGATCAGGATGCGTCCCGCCTGTCCGGTAAAGCCGTTCGCCCGTGCCCATGCCGCGGCATTTTCCGGTAGGGGCAGTTTATCCAGACCATCCTTCGTCACAGGCCAGATTGGCCGGCTTGAGGATGTCTTGCGGGCAGCGATATCGACGGGCATGCGGCGGACCTTCTCCAGGAATTTGCGTGGTGGAAGCACTCAAGCACGGCAATTCTTAACCGTCCATTAGGGTTAACGGAATATTTCTTTCGAGAGAAATCATGTGGGGCAGCGGCTTTACGAATAGTGACGGAGCCGGTTTGTGGAGGCGGGACATGGCGACGATGCGGGGCGTCGATAAGAGATGCCGTTTCATTCTGGCGGCGGCGGTGATGACGCTTGCGGTTGGCATCGCGGGTTGTGCCACGACCGACCGGACCACGACCGGATCCATTGCCCGCTCTTCGGCCCGGCCAATCGACCAGATGAACAGCCTGCAACTGGCGCAGGCCGTGCAAAGCTATGGTTTGCAATATCAGAAAAACCCTAGGGACAAACCTCTGGCTCTCGCCTACGCCAATGTGCTGGGAATGACGGGACGCAATGACCAGGCACTTGCCGTGATGCGCGCGCTGGCCATCAGCTATCCGCAGGACCGCCAGGTGCTTGCCGCCTATGGCAAATCACTGGCCAGTGCCGGACAGTTCGAGGCAGCGCTCGACGCCGTGCGCCGGGCCCAGACGCCCGCATATCCCGATTGGAAGCTCCTCTCCGCCGAAGCGGCCATTCTCGACCAGATGGGCGAGACGAACGAGGCGCGCACGCTCTATCGCCGCGCCCTCGATATCCAGCCCAACGAGGCATCGATCCTGTCGAACCTCGGCATGTCCTATATGCTCACCGGCGATCTGAATACCGCCGAAACCCATATGCGCAACGCTGCCGCCGCACCTGGCGCGGATAGCCGTGTCCGGCAGAATTTGGCGCTGGTGGTCGGTCTTCAGGGCCGCTTCCAGGAAGCGGAGACGATCGCCCGCCGCGAACTCTCGCCCCAGCAGGCCGAGGCCAACATCCAATATCTGCGCGCCATGCTCGCCCAGCAGAATTCCTGGAACATGCTCAAGGACAAGCCGAAGAGCTAGTTTGTCGCGCTACATTCTCTCCGCCCGTGAGCGGCGTTGCCGTCACTGGCCGAAGATGCCGCCCTGCGCACTGATCTGGATGAAGGCCGGGCCGAGAATGACCATGAAAAGCACCGGCAGGAAGAACACGATCATCGGCACGGTAAGCTTCGGCGGCAGCGCCGCCGCCTTCTTCTCCGCCTCCATCAGCCGCATGTCGCGGCTTTCCTGCGAAAGCGTCCTGAGCGCCTGGGCTACCGGCGTGCCGTAGCGTTCCGCCTGGATCAGCGCCTGCGTCACCGATTTGACCGATTCCACGCCCGTGCGATTGGCGAGGTTCTCGTATGCCTGCCGGCGTTCCGGCAGAAACGACAATTCCGCATTGGTCAGCACGAACTCCTCCGCCAGTTCGACGGACTGGACGCCGATTTCTTCCGCCACCTTGCGGAAGGCCGCTTCCGTCGACATGCCCGATTCCACGCAGATCAGCATCAGATCGAGAGCGTCGGGCCAGGCAAGCTGAATGGACTGCTTGCGCTTGGACGCACGGTTGGAAACATAGAGATTGGGTGCGTAGAACCCGGCATAGCCGCCGAAAATGCAGACGATGACGCGCATGAACAGCGGCTGCTCGACAAGCAGCCCGAACCCGAAGATGTAGAACGCCGTCAGCGTCAGGCCGACGAAGGGCAGGATGAAGCGCATGAACAGGAAGACGTTGAGCGGATTTTGCCCGCGAAATCCTGCATTGCGCAATGCCGCGACGGTCTTTTCATCGGCCAGCGCCCGCTTGAGATCGAGCCTTTCGACGAAATCGCGGATCCCCGGCTTCTGCATGTGGCGCAGGCCGCGCCGCCTGTCACCTTCGGCGGAGAGCCGCGTCCGCTCGCGGGTGCGGATGGCGTCACGCTCCAGTGCGACGGTCTTCATGCGTGACTTGAGTTCGTTGCCGCTGAAAAGCGGCATCAGCAGGGTCATCAGCGTTGCGAAGACGGCGAGGCCGACCAGCATCGCCATCAGGAATTGCGGATCGGTCAGCTTTTGCGTGAGGAGGGAAACCATGGCGGCTGACCTACATGTTGAAATTGATCATTTTTTTCATGATCAGGATGCCGATCGTCATCAGCACGGCGGAAATGCCGAGGAGCAAATGGCCCGTCTGGCTGGTAAAAAGGATCAGGATATATTGCGGGCTGGAGAGATAGATGAGCAGCGTGACGATGAATGGCAGGGCGCCGATGATGGCGGCGGAGGCCTTCGCCTCCATCGACAATGCGTTGACCTTCGCCTTCATCTTCTTCCTGTCGCGCAGCACGCGTGAAAGATTGCCCAGCGCTTCCGACAGATTGCCGCCGGCCTGCGACTGGATCTGGATGACGATGGCGAAGAAATTCGCTTCGGGGCAGGGCATGGAATCGGGCATTTTCGCCGTCGCTTCCGGAACGGACAGCCCCATCTGCTGCGATTCGACGATACGGCGGAATTCAGCTCGCACCGGCTCGCGCGCTTCGCTGGCGATCAGCCGCAACCCGTCATTGAGCGGCAAGCCGGAGCGCACCGAGCGGATGATCACATCGAGCGCGTTGGGAAACTCGTTGAGAAAAGCCTTGATGCGGCGGTTGCGCATGTAGCCGATGAACCATCGCGGCAATCCGAACGCACCGGCAAGGAATATGCCCGGTGCAAGCAGGACAGGTGCGCCGAGAAAGATGGCGATCAGGGTGATCGCCACGGCCGCCGCCATCGAATAGATGTAGAACTGCCGGACACTGATGTTCAGCCCCGCCTGCGCCAGGAAAATGCGCAAGGGCGGCGATTTCTGGTTCTTTTCCCGCTGTTTTTGCCTGGATTCGAGATCTTGCAGATTGTCCTGAAGCGACTTGCGCCGTCGTTGCACTTCGGCGACGCGGTCGCGGTCGGCCTTTTTCCGGGAGACGGTCGTGGCCGATTGCTTGACGGTGTTCAGGCGCCGGTCCCTGGCCTTTCCCCCGGAGATGCTGTCGAACAGCAACACATAGACGAGCGCCGCCGCCGCGACGGCGGCGAGGAGAACGAACGCAAGCATCGATCCGCTGAAACCGAACATCCCGTCAGCACCTCTCATTTATCATGATGGGGCCTGCTTTTCCATCGCATCGAGAGCGGCGGCAAGGCGCTGCTCCTCGTTGTAGTAGCGCGCACGTTCCCAGAAAGCCGGTCGTCCGATCCCGGTCGAGACATGTTCGCCGATGATCCTGCCCTGGGCGTCCTCGCCTTTGATGTCATAGAGAAGCAGGTCCTGCGTGATGATCACATCGCCCTCCATGCCGATCACTTCGGTGATGTGCGTGATCCGCCGCGAGCCGTCGCGCAGACGCGCCGCCTGGATGATGATGTCGACCGAGCCGACGATGATCTCGCGCACGGTCTTCGGCGGCAGCGTGAAACCGCCCATGGCGATCATCGCCTCGATGCGGTTCAGGCACTCGCGCGGGCTGTTGGAGTGGATGGTGCCCATCGAGCCGTCATGGCCGGTGTTCATCGCCTGCAAGAGGTCGAACACCTCCGGCCCGCGCACTTCGCCGACGATGATGCGCTCGGGGCGCATGCGCAGGCAGTTCTTGACGAGATCGCGCATGGTCACCTCGCCCTCGCCTTCCAGATTGGGCGGACGGGTTTCGAGGCGCACCACATGCGGCTGCTGCAATTGCAGCTCGGCCGAATCCTCGCAGGTGATGATGCGCTCATTGGCATCGATATAGCGGGTCAGACAGTTGAGAAGCGTCGTCTTGCCCGAGCCGGTGCCGCCTGAGATGACCACATTGCAGCGCACGCGCCCGATGATCTGCAATATCTCCGCGCCATGCGGCGAGATCGCGCCGAAGCGGACGAGCTGGTCGAGCGTCAGCTTGTCCTTCTTGAACTTGCGGATCGTCAGCACCGCACCGTCGATGGCAAGCGGCGGGGCGATGACGTTGACGCGCGATCCGTCGGGAAGGCGAGCATCGCAGATCGGGCTCGATTCGTCGACGCGGCGGCCCACCTGGCTGACGATGCGCTGGCAGATATTGAGGAGCTGCTGGTTGTCGCGAAAGCGGATGCCGGTTTCCTGCACCTTGCCGTCGACCTCGATATAGGTCTTGCGCGCGCCGTTGACCATGATGTCGGCGATGTCGTCGCGCGCCAGCAACGGCTCCAGCGGTCCATAGCCCAGCACGTCGTTGCAGATATCGTCGAGCAGCTCTTCCTGCTCCGAGATCGACATCGCGAAATTCTTGATGGCGATGATGTCGTTGACGATATCGCGGATTTCCTCGCGCGCCGCATCCGCCTCCATCTTGGAAAGCTGGGAGAGATCGATCGTGTCGATCAGCGCCGAAAACACTTGGGCTTTCGTCGTGTAATAGCTGTCGCTTTTCTCGCGCATCTGTGAAGTGGCAGCTTGCGAATAAACGTCGGATCGCGAATGGGTTGCGGTTGGACTGGCCGGCTCCTGTATCGCGGTTGTGCTCGCAAGACCCGGCATTGAGCCCAGAGCCGGGGCCGACGCCGGCCCAGATACCGGTGAGGATACTGGATCGCCGAGCGGCCGGAAATTCGCTTCCACACGCTTGCCGCTATCATTGCCTCTCTTGCCAAACATCGCTTATCCAGCCATTCCGTTCGTCATTTCCTGCGCGAAAGCCTGTCGAAGAGACTGGTCAAGACGCTCTTCTTCCGGCTTTTCACCTCGATGCGCCCGGTCAGTATATGGGCGATCTCGTCGATGCTCTGCACGACCGCGCTCGACGGATCGGTTTCGCCCAGCATGCGGCCATTGTTGGCGGCATTGCCGAAAAGCTGCGGATCGAAGCCGATCAGCGCGATCGGCTCCACGCCCAGAGGCTCGATGAAATCGGCGGGCGAGATTTCGGGACGTTTCGGCACGCCGATCTGATTGAGGATGAGGCGCGGCGGCGCATCGTTGGGCCGCATCTGCTTCAGCGTGTCGATCAAATTCTTGGTATTGCGCAGATTGGCGAGCTCCGGCGCCGCCACGATCACCACCTCGTCGGCCCGCGCAAGCGTCATGCGCGTCCAGCCGCTCCAGCCATGCGGCACGTCGAGAACGAGGTGAGGCGCGGAACGCTGCGCCACGTCGATCAGATTGGCGAAGGCATCCTCGTTGAAGTCGAACGTCCGGTCGAGCATCGAGGGCGCGGCGAGCAAGGACAGATGGTCCGTGCATTGCGCCAGGAGGCGGTCCAGATAGACCTCGTCTATCCGTTCCGGCGAGAATACGGCGTCTGCTATGCCCTGCGCCGGGTCCTGATCGAAATTGATATTGGCCGTGCCATAGGGAAGGTCCATGTCGGCGATGACCACATCGTTTTCGAACCGGGTCGATATCGACCAGGCGACATTGTGGGCGATGGTCGATGATCCGACGCCGCCCTTGGCGCCGATGAAGGCCAGCGAGCGGCCAAGCGGTTCCGCCTCGGGCGCCACGAAAATCGACGAGATGATGGCAATGATATCGGCAAGCGAAACCGGCGCCACGATATATTCCGAAACGCCGCGGCGCAGCAGTTCCCGATAAAGCCAGACATCATTGGAATGGCCGATGACCAGCACCTTCGAGCCGGGGTCGCAGACCTCGGAAAGCCGCGCCAGATGATCCAGCAGCGCGCGCGGCGCAGCCGAGGATTCGATGATCATCAGGTTCGGCGTCGGCGCGGTCTGGTAGAATTCGGCCGCGGTTTCGATGCCGCCCTTATGCACCTTCAGATGGGTCTTGGCCATGCGGCGGTCTTCGCCCGCCCTTTCGATCGGCTTGGCCACCCCGTCTGTTTCACAGAAGGCCTGGATCGAAATACGCGGGATAGGCCGCAGCGACTGCATGATCTCGATTCCTTCCTGCTGGGGGAGGCCCGTGATTTCGTCGTTTTCATAGGCCAGATGGTTCATCGTTCGGTCCCGTCGCTCAATCCTTCGATCAATCAATACTCGGCTTGCCGGCTGCGCGATTCCTGCCAGACTTCGCTCGTGCTCTGCGAATGGTCCTGATAGTCGCCGATCACGTTGCCACGCCGTGTCGCGTCGATATCTCCGGGCGCACGCGGCCCGAGCAGATCGGCCGGATTGGCGATCTGGGCGGCCAGATTGTTCTGATTGGCGCATCCGAAATTCGTGTAATGCTTGTTCTCCGCGGTATTCAGCAGATCGTCGGGCCATCTGCCGCAAGGGCCGGTCGCGGCGGTCATCGCATAATAGCTGATGCGGATGGGGGCTGCCGCATCGGGCGACTGCACGGCATAGGTTTCCGTGGCGATATTGCCTTGCCGGACGCCGCCCTTGCGCAGCACATCCGCGATATCCGTGCTCAGCCGGTATGCCGCCGCCTCGTTGGGCGATCCTGACGGCAGCATGATATAGACCATGCCGGAACCATTGGCGCGATAGTTGACGAGCGCGTTCTGCACGATGCTGCGTTGGGTGGCCGACAGGCGCCGGTCGCCATGCGCAACGGGAATATCCGCCACCTGCTCGCGCTCGGCGATGCTGATCGGATGATTGGTGCGATAGTCGTCCGGGATCGAGCCGACCGTCGGGTTTTGCCGGTTCGCGCAGCCGGAAAGGAGTGCGAGCGCCAGCAGGACCAAAGCGGGCTTCATGCGGAAAACTGTATCGGGCCTGAGCATCACCGCATTCCTCGCTTATTTGTAGATGTAGCCGACGACGCCGTGATAGCGGCCGGGCGGCAGTTTGGCTTCGGCCGTGCCGTAGACGCGGTTGACCTTGCCGAGGATGTAGCCTGCCGCATCGCTTGCAGGCGTCAGATTGTCGTCGGGGCGGGCAAGCTGCGTGCGCGCCACGGGACGCACCAGATAGGGCGTGATCAGGATGACCAGCTCGGTCTCGTTGCGCACGAAATCGCGGCTGCGGAAAAGCGCACCCAGGACCGGGATCTTCGAAAGCCCGGGATAGCCTGATATCGCCTGCCGGGTTTCGTCGCGGATCAGGCCGGCGATCATCATCGAGCCGCCGGACGGCAGTTCCACGGTCGTATCGGCGAGGCGCTTGCGCAGCGACAGGATATTGCCGGCGGGGCTTGATACGCCACCGCTCATGGCGATCGAGGATTCGAGGACCGGCTCGGAAACCGAGGTGCGCACCTTCAGGCTGATGCGGCCCGGCGAAAGCACCACCGGCATGAATTCGAGGCCGATGCCGTACTCGATCTTTTCATGCGTGATGACAGGGGTTTCCTTGCCGGTGACCTCGTTGACGCTGACGTCCTGGCCGGAGATGATGTTGTATTCGCCACCGACCTTGAAGACCGCCTTTTCACCCGAAATCGCCGTCAGCGTCGGTTCCGCCAGCGTCTTCATCACGCCCGCCAGTTCCATGGCGTTGAGATAGGCGCTGAGGGTTCCGCTGCCGAACTCACCTGCAACAGCAGCACCGGAACTGGTGATGGCCTTGCCGACGACGCCGGCGACATTCTCCGAAATGCCGCCATAGCTGATGCCGTTGGCGCTTCCCGAGCCGATCATGTTGACGCCGAGCTGCTTCATGACCGAGCGGTTGACCTCGGCCACAGTCACTTTCAGCATTACCTGGTCCTCGCCGGTGATCTTGATCATGTTGACGATCTTGCTGGAGCGGCGTTGGGAATCCGGGTTGTTGATGTCGACGCCGCCGCCATCCGTCGGCGCCGAGGCGGTGGTGGTGTACTGGCCGGTGGTCGCTTCACCGCCGGAGACGAACAGCCCCGCCAGTTTCGCCGCCTGCGCCGCGTCCTGCGGCGTCTGCACCGTCCCGGTCAAAACCACATTGTCGTTGATCAGTTCGACGGTGATGTCGGAGCCGGGTATATATTTCTTCAGGTAATGGTTGAGCCCCGCCACGTCGCGTTCGATCTCCAGGTCGAGGCTGGCGATCTGCTCGCCATTCGGCCCGAACACGAAGATATTGGTCTGGCCGACCTGTTTCCCGAAGAGATAGATGCGCCGCGCCGTGCGCGTTACCGCATCCGCCACATCCGGGTTGGCCACGAGAATGTCATAGGCGTCGCGCGGCAGGTCGATGACGATCGATTTGTTGAGGCCGAGCTTGATGCGCTTGGTCGAGCCGTTCTGGCCCGTGAGCTGAATGACATTGCTTTCGGCATGGGCGTGGGGCAACAGCGGCCCGGCCAATGGGAGAAGGGCTATCAGGGCAATTGCATATGGATGCAATGACCCTCGTCCTTCGAGGCTTCGCTTCGCTCCGCACCTCAGGATGAGGGTCATCTGGCGCCGCGCTTCCCGTACCCTCGTCCTGAGGTGCGAGCGGAGCGAGCCTCGAAGGACGAGGGTACGGGAAATGCCGTTGCTCATCATCATTTCGCACCCACTTCCGTCACGCTTCCCGATTTTATGAGTTTCACTGTTCCGCGCCGTCCGGGAGCCGAAATGAGATAATCGGCTTCCTTGCCCGCCGGCTCCTGTGCGTCATGTGTCGAGCGCAGCGCGAGGCTGAGCCGGTCCGCCATCTGCTGCGCGACGATGATGATCTCGGCCTGCTGCGATGTCAGCTCGAGCGTCGCGGTCTGGCCGACGATGACCTTCTGGCCTTTTTCATCTTCCTGGATGGCCTGGTCGATGGCCAGGACGCGGATATTCTCCAGGATGGTTTCGGTCAGGAAGGCCGGGCCCGAGCTATTGGCGCCGTCCTGCCGCCGCCGCGTCATGATGACGTCGACGAAATCATTGGGAAGGATAAAGCCGCCCGCCGATGTATCGGCCGAGATTTGCGTCGCCACGGCCCGCATGCCCGGCGGCAGCATAGAAGACATGAAGCTTTGGCCAGGCCCGATCAGCTTGGCCTTGCGGATGGGCTCGCCGGCCAGGAACTGCAGCCGGACCGTCGACCCCTTGAGATCATCGATGGCCTGCGGCTCGGCATTGCGCGTGATATAGCCGTCGCTGATGGCCGTGACGGGCCAGGGTTGCCAGCGCAACTGATCGCGCACTTCCGCGCCGACGCCGAGATTTTCGGTGGCGACAAGAACATCCTGCAATTCGATCTGCGGTGCCGGTGCGGCGGTCTCGACGACATCAGGCGGTGCCGCCGACATGTTCATCGCGATCATGCCCGCACCGCCAGCAGCGATGACCGCTACGGCCAGAACGACCAGGCGTGCTGATTTCATTGGTCCCACCCTGCGCAAACGCGCCCCAAACGCGTGAGCCACAACATGCAGCGGGAAAAGTGTAATTATGGTTAACGCAATCTTATGGCGGGGCCGGAAAGATGAATGGGCGTTACAGGGACGAAAGTCGTCCGAGGACCCAGGTGCCGAGTGCGGATTGCGGAAAGGTCAGCAGACCGGCAGCGCCGAGCGCAATGCCATAGGGAATGCCGATGTCGTTTTGCGCCAGCCGGCGCATGAATTCGAAACGCCCGGCCACCACCGTTATCGGCGATCTGCGATAGGCGAGGATCGCCAGCGTCAGCATGCCGCCCAGCATCGATGCGGTGAAGAGATAAGTCACCAGACTGGTATTCAAGCCGAACCACAGGGCGGTTGCCGCCATCAGCTTCGCGTCGCCGCCGCCCATGGCGCGGATGGCGAAAAGGCCGAATGTCGCCGTCAATACGGCAAATCCGGCGGCGAAATGTAGGGCGTAGACATCCCACGCCATGCCGGTCAGCGGCGCGAGAATAGCGAAGGCGCCGACGAGGATCAGCGAAACCCGGTTCTGGATCGTCATCGACAGAAGATCGGAGATTGCCGCGAAAGCCATGGCAAACGGAAACACAATGAGAATGGCCGCTTCGATCATCACTCCTCCCTCAAACTTGTTGCGCCGCAGTCTATTGCATCGTGTCGGAAACACGTGTCGCGACGGAGTCGAATTGTCCTTCCAGACTGGCTGAAAGCTGTAGAAGTCCCGCAAGAATGGCAATCGATACAAGCGCACCGATCAGTCCGTATTCTATTGCGGCTGAAGCAGTCCGGTCACAGAGGAAGCGTTTGAGAACTGTCATCGGATGCGACTTTCTCCATAGGGCTTTAAACGCAATGACTTGGATGCATTAACCGCCCGGTTTGAATATCGGGCGGTTAATCCGGGTCAAACCCTACGCAACTCTCACTAATTATCTTTATGGCTATTGAGCGCGGTGCCACTCACTTCGCCGGCAATGTCGCGAAACTTTGTATTGATGTTATCGCCGAGAAGCTTGCCACCACCGATGACGGCGACGGAGATAAGCGCGGCGATCAGGCCGTATTCGATGGCGGTCGCGCCGGATTCATCCTTAGCGAAACGTGCGAAAAGGTTCTTCATGATTTTGGCTCCTGGGTTCTTGTTGGTACAGCACTCCGTCAACTGTTTTTGATCTCGTTGATCGGATGGCCGGAACCTAGATGGCCAGAATTGCAATCGCCTTAAAAAACAGGATTAGGAAAAGGTAAATGCGCTGCTTGCCTTGACGTAGTTAATCCAAGGGAAACATTTTACAGTCGTTTTGAAGTAATGATCAGGCGTTCCACCGAACCGTGATTTCAGGCTTTCGAATATTCGTGGAAGTCATGCTTGAACATTGATCGGGCAGGCGGGGAAGATAGCCTCGACCGGGGATATGAGCCTTAATCGTTCCTTCACCAATCTCCTTCATTTTCGGGCAGGAATTTGCCGGGTGGGAGAAATCGCGTGTCATATAAAGGCCGATACGATCTTGGAGGCACGATGCGGGCTGCCTCGGTCGTTCTCATGGCGTTATCCGCAGGCCTGGGCAGCGCCATGGCCGATGAGAACATCAAACTGGTGACCAATCAGGCCCGTGTGCTGCGTCTGGCGCGCCCGGCCGATACGGTCGTCATCGGCAATCCTGATATCGCCGATGCGGTCGTGCAGGATTCAAGGACCGTGGTTCTCACCGGCAAAGGCTTCGGCGTCACCAATATCGTCATCATGGATGCCGACGGCAGTGCCATTGTCGACGACCAGATCGTCGTCGGCCGCGACGATTCCAAGACCACGCGGGTCTATCGCCGCGCCAATGTGCAGATGCTGTCCTGCACGCCGTTTTGCGAAAATGCCTATCAGGGCGACGGCGCGGTCAACTAAATCTGTCAACGGCTTTCGTCTTGCCGCCATGGTTGACGAAGCGTGAAGATTTTTCCTCGAATTTGCTTTCCCGCTCATACGGGAAAGCAAGATGTTCGTGCTTATGATCTGGCCATAAATAAGGGCAGTGGGGCAGTGGGAACATGCGGGGCGCAAATTTTGCGGCGGAGCCGGAGACTAAGCAATCACGTCGGCTAAAGATTACGGCGCGTGTCGCTGCGCTGCTGCGCGGCTTCAGGCGGGACCGGAGCGGCACGACGGCGATCGAATTCGCCGTGCTGATCTTTCCCTTCATGCTGCTTCTGTTTTCGATCATCGAAGTCAGCGTCAGCTTCATGGGGCAGCAGCTTCTTTCCGATGCCACCGACAAGATCGCCCGCCAGTTGCGCACCGGCGAGCTGAAGGCGGCGGATATGACCTCCAGCAAGCTGCACGATATGATCTGCACCCGCCTGGAAATCCTCGTCCCCTTCGATTGCCCTGAACTCTCCGCCAATCTGAAGACCTATACGAGCTACGCCGGCGTCCCGAAGAGCGGCCTCATCGATGCCACGGGCCAGCTGAGCCTCGGCAATACAGTCAGTCCTGGAGGGAGGGGCTCAATCAACCAGCTCAACGTGCTTTATCGCTGGCCGCTCCTGACCGATATCATGCGCCGGCAAATGCAAAGCGCCGGCGGCGACGGCAAGCTGCCGCTGTTTGCAACGAATACCTGGCAGAACGAGCCTTATGAGCTTGATTGAAAAAAACGTTCGGGACGAGGGGGATATGAAAATGTCGAAACAGCAAGCACGCTTGGGAACGTTCGGGCATATCGTTAGCCGGTTCACGAAGGACAGATCCGCCACCGCCGCAGTGGAATTCGTTCTGGTCGCGCCGCTTATTATCCTGGTCTACCTCGGCGCAGTCGAACTCTCCGAGGTCATCGAAACCGATAAGAATGTCAGCCGGACAGCCGGCATCATCGCAGATATCGTCGCCCAGCAGTCTGATGTATCGAGAGCCCGGATGGACGACATTTTCGAGATCGGGCAAGCAACGATACTCCCTTATGATCGCGACAAGGCAGGCATCAAGGTAACAGCCATTCAGGTCGCCTCGACCCCGCTGACCAATCCGCCAGCCACCGTCGCCTGGTCATATGCCAATGGCAAGCTGTCGCCGGACACGAAGAAAAGCACGATCGATATCCCGGCTTCATTCCGGACCAACGGCACGTTTCTCATCAGGGTCGAAATCACCTTGACCTATGAACCGATCACCACATGGGGGATGCGCAATATTGTTTCGGTGAATGACGGTTTTCCATTGTCCGAAATTTATTATTTCGCTCCGCGCTTGTCCCAAACCATCACCTGTTCGAATTGCTGAAGCGCTACGCTTTCTTTTCTAAAGCTCTTTTCCCTGTCCGATGATGGCCGAAAGCATCTTGAGCGGCAGACGGTAATCATTGCTGCCGACAGCAACGAAGCCACCGCCATGAACGGGATCGATAAGATCATAGGCATCGGGATCGCGCGTCGACAGGGAGACCAGAAACTGGCGCAGGATGAGCTTCGCCTCGGGCGCGAGATTGGCTCGCACGGCGTGCGGCCCATAGCGCAGGAGCGAAGATTCCCAGGCGATGCGATAGCTGTTTCTGTCCAGCCCTTGTTCGGTCAGCCGCGCCAGCGTTCCGCCATGCCGCTGCAATTCTTCGCCGCTGGCCGGCACCCAGCCGAAAAAGCCGTCGATCTTGCCTGATGTGAACAGCTTCTCGGCCTTTTCAAGCGAACCGGCATTGGTAAATGTGTCGTGGACGAGATCGGCATTCGTGCCCGACAGCATATAGGTCGAGACCGGGATGAATGCCGCCGCCTTGGCTGCGTCTGCCGGCAGGGCGATGCGCGCGCTCTTCAAATCTTTTCCATCGACATTCGTCCGCAGCAGCAGGATTGAACGAATACCGAGCGACCGATCGGCTCCAATGGGGGCGACGAGAGGCTCGACGCATTCGCAGGCCGTATAGGCGGCCGCATAGGCGGCGGACGTCTCGATCGTATAGTCGATGCGCTCGGTTGCCTGCGCATCGATCAGGGCGGGTATGTCGGGCAGGACGACCAGTTCGACCGGCATATCGAGCGCTGCGGCATAGATTGATTTCAGCCGCCCGATTTCGGTGGGGTTCATCTCGGTGATGCGTGGAGCGGCGACACCGATACGAAACCGTCCGAGTTCCTTGCGCCAGTCGGCATGGGCGGGGCCGCTCAGCCCCGTGAAAGCGAGAATGAAGCCGAGGAAAATCGTCTTCGAAAGAACACGGGACGAAAGCATGATCCAAAACCCCCGATGGTTGCCCAAAGATTGCAGTACGTCGACCATCCCCAAATCGATTGTGCCGGTCCAAATATTGACAAAAGATTAATGTCGGCCCCTGCGGCATTAACCATCAGGATATCTCGGCAAGTTGTTTGTCTTCGGGCAGGTTTTCTCCTATCTCTAGCGCAAGGCATTGGAAGAAAATTGCATGGCTCGGGTCTTTCTTTTCGTACTTGATTCCTTCGGCATCGGCGGCGCGCCGGATGCCGGAGAGTTCGGCGACGCGGGCGCGGATACGCTCGGTCACATCGCTTCGGCCTGCGCCGTCGGTGCAGGCGACCGCGAAGGATTGCGCAAGGGTCCGCTCGCCCTTCCCAACATGACTGCGCTCGGCCTTGCCAGGGCGGCGGAACTGGCGGCGGGCAGGGTTCCCGAAGGACTTGATGGGAGTGTGCCGCCGCAAGGATTATGGGGTGCTGCGCAGGAGATCTCGCGCGGCAAGGATACGCCATCGGGCCATTGGGAGATTGCGGGCGTTCCCGTGCGTTTCGAGTGGGGGTATTTCCCGCATAGCGTACCGGCTTTTCCCGCCGGTCTCCTGGAAGAGATAGTGCGGCGCGCCAGGATCCCGGGCACGCTTGGCAATTGCCATGCCTCCGGCACCGAAATCATCGAACGCTTCGGCGAGGAGCATATCCGGACCGGCAAGCCGATTTTATACACTTCGACGGATTCCGTCCTCCAGATCGCCGCCCATGAGGGGCATTTCGGTCTGGAGCGCCTTTATGCGCTCTGCGCGATCGTGCGCGAATTGGTCGATCCCCTGAATATCGGGCGGGTCATCGCGCGGCCCTTTATCGGCGAAACGGCTTCGGCATTCGAGCGCACCGGCAATCGCCGGGACTATTCGGTTCTGCCGCCGGAAGCGACCGTCCTTGACCGGCTGACCGAGGCCGGGCGCAATGTCATCGGCGTCGGCAAGATCGGCGATATCTTCGCTCACAGGGGGGTGGCAGACATGCGTAAGGCCAACGGCAATATGGCGTTGTTCGATACGACGCTGCAGGCGATGCAGGACGCGCGCGACGGCGACCTCGTCTTCACCAATTTCGTCGATTTCGACATGCTTTACGGCCATCGCCGCGACGTGCCGGGCTATGCCGCGGCACTCGAGGCCTTCGACCGCCGGCTGCCGGAGGCGATCGCCCTGATGAAGGAGGGCGACCTTCTGATCCTGACGGCCGATCATGGCTGCGATCCCACCTGGAAAGGCACCGACCACACCCGCGAACGTGTTCCCGTGCTGGCAATGGGTGCAGGGTCGACCGGTATTGGGAGGGGCGCGCTCGGCGTCCTGCCGACTTTTGCCGATATAGGCGAGACGGTCGCCGCTCATCTCGGCCTGCCCTCGGGCGTCCATGGTACGAGCTTCCTCAAAGGTGCGGCGCAAAATGCCTGAATTGCCCGAGGTGGAAACGGTTCGGCGCGGTCTGCAGCCGGTCATGGAAGGGGCGTTGCTGGTCTCCGTCGAGCAGAACCGCGCCGATCTGCGCTTTCCTTTCCCTGAGCGTTTCGCGGACAGACTGGCGAACCGGCGTATCGAAGCGCTGGGGCGGCGCGCGAAATATCTGACGATCCACCTTGACGGCGGGCTTTGCATCATCAGCCATCTCGGCATGTCGGGTTCCTACCGCATCGAACTGGAAGACAAGGCCCGGACCGCCGGGGCATTTCATCACGATCGCTCGAAGAACACGCTGCATGACCATCTCGTCATGAATATCGAGCGCAAGGGCGGAGGCTTGGCGCGCATCATCTATAATGATCCCCGGCGTTTCGGCTTCATGGCTCTGGCGGAACCCGGAATGCTCGATAGCCACCCGATGCTGAGCGGGCTTGGCGTCGAGCCGACCGGCAATGCGCTGAGCGGCGAATTGCTGGCGGGCCTTTTTGCCGGCAAGCAGGCTCCGCTCAAGGCCGCCTTGCTCGATCAAAGGCTGATCGCCGGCCTCGGCAACATCTATGTCTGCGAGGCGCTGTGGCGCGCCGGGCTTTCACCCGTCCGCAAGGCCGCAACCATCGTCACGCCAAACGGCCGAAAGACGGCCGGGGCCGATGCGCTGGCCTTCGCGATACGCGACGTCATCGCCGATGCGCTTGCGGCTGGCGGCTCGAGCCTGCGCGATTATATCGGGGCTGACGGCTCGCTGGGCTATTTCCAGCACAGCTTTTCCGTTTACGACCGCGAGGGGGCGTCTTGCCCGCGCCCCGGCTGCGGTGGCACGGTGGAACGCATCGTGCAAAGCGGGCGTTCGACCTTCTTCTGTGCCCGCTGCCAGCTTTGAGACGACCAGACTTGAACCACAAGACGTTGCAATCATCAGGAAGGATCCGCCATGGCCTATGAGAATATCATCGTCGAAACCCGCGGCGCCGTCGGCCTCATCCGGCTCAACCGGCCGCAGGCGCTCAACGCGCTCAATTCCGCTCTTCTCGGCGACCTGAACATTGCGCTCGGCGCATTCGATGCGGACGGGAGAATCGGTGCGATCGTCATTACCGGCTCGGAAAAGGCTTTCGCCGCCGGCGCTGACATCAAGGAGATGCAGTCGCTCGATTTCGTCGACGCCTATATGGAGGACTTCATCGGCGATTGGGAAAAGGTGCCCCGCATCCGCAAACCGATCATCGCGGCCGTGGCCGGATATGCGCTCGGCGGCGGCTGCGAACTGGCGATGATGTGCGATTTCATCATCGCGGCCAAGACTGCCAAGTTCGGCCAGCCGGAGATCACGCTTGGCGTGATGCCGGGCATGGGCGGGACGCAGCGTCTCGCGCGCTTCATCGGCAAGGCCAAGGCGATGGATCTTTGTCTCACCGGGCGGATGATGGATGCCGACGAGGCGGAGCGCTGCGGACTGGTTGCGCGCGTGGTGCCGAGCCAGGACCTGCTCGAGGAGGCGATCAAGGCCGCGGAGAAAATCGCATCCTTCTCGCAGCCGGTTGTCATGATGACCAAGGAAACGGTCAATCGGGCTTATGAGACGACGCTTGCCGAAGGCCTGCGTTTCGAACGGCGGCTTTTCCATTCCATGTTTGCGCTCGAAGATCAAAAGGAAGGCATGGCGGCCTTCACCGGCAAGCGGACGCCGTCTTTCAAGAACCGGTGAGAGAGATCCTCCGTGCGACCCGGAAGGGCTCCACAATTCACACAAGAACCGATACGTGATGGTGGATGCTGTGGTGCTGTCGAGAAACCTCCAGAAATACCCAGGAATCCATTGACGCAAAGGGAAAGCTGATCTATAAGCCCGCCACGGTTTGGCGGCCCTTCGGGCGGCCCTGATTGTTTTTGCCCGGCGATAACGACCGGATAGCTGACAGAAAAAGAGAGGCATTCATGGCCAACACTCCTTCGGCCAAGAAAGCGGTGCGCAAGATTGTCGCCCGCACGGAAGTCAACAAGGCCCGCCGTTCGCGCGTGCGCACGTTCCTGCGCAAGTTCGACGATGCGGTTGCCAGCGGCGACAAGACCGCGGCGCAGGCCGCTTTCAGGGCTGCGGAGCCGGAAATGATGCGCGCCGCAAGCAAGGGCGTCGTTCACAAGAACACCGCTTCCCGCAAGGTTTCACGCCTTGCAAAGCGCCTCAAGGCGCTGACCGCCTGATTGCATCAAGCAAGAATTTATCGGAACCCGGCTTATCATTAGCCGGGTTTTTTATTTTTAGCGCAATGGCTTGGCCGATTTTTGGCTTGACGCGACGGATCGTTCGCATCCATATGTAAGTTATAATTATGTAAAAAACATTTATATTCCGAAGTGTCGGCATTCAAATTTGCCGAATATTTTCAATAAGTTACAGAGCTTTATCCACAGATATCCACAGGCTGGTGAGGAATCCGTGAAGCCATCGAATGTCAAGCGATTTTTTAAAATTTTTTTCCAGCCTGCGGCCGCTGACAGGCGGCAAAACAGATCACCGAAAAACGTATTGAATCCGAAGACCTTATCTCATTTAGGATTTCCATCCGCCAATTGGAGTACCCTCCGCAAAGGAGCAAACACTTAAAAAACGGTTACGTTCGCACTTGCCCTCTGCGCCCCGGGTTTTGTAATGTCCCTTCATCGAGAGGGATGGACCACGGGTCCACGTCAAGCAAGAAAATCGCAGTTCAGTTTGGACGCAGGCAACGTCTGCGAATGGGGAGCTGTTGTCAGAACACGGTGGCCTCAGGCGGAGTGTGTTTTAGTGAGTAGGAATTGTTTACCGGTTGTTTACCGGAACGAACGTTTGCGCGGCAAAAGAAGATTTGAGTGGTTGTTGAGCGGCGGCGTACAGGCAATCAGCAGCGGAGTGAAAGGAGAGTGAGTCGTATGCCAGCCGATCGGCTGGATGATACGAGGTCGAAGGACCAAGGAAATGAGAAAGCGCTGAAACGGCGCGCCGGAAAGCAGAATGACAGGCGAGGCGATAATGATATTGAGCAGCAAGGCGAACAAAGAGATGCGCAACGAGGCGTACAAGGCCGCCATTCCGGCAATTCCGATTTCGGCATGCAAGAGGGACGACATGGATTCGACCGTCAACTCCGGCGAAGCGGCATTTGAACGATTGACGAGCAAGCTGAAAGCGCGTGTCGGCAGCGAAATCTACTCCAGCTGGTTCGGTCGCCTGAAACTTGACGAGATATCCAAGAGCGTTGTTCGTCTTTCCGTGCCCACGGCCTTTCTGCGGTCATGGATCACCAATCATTATTCCGAACTCCTGACGCAGCTCTGGCAGGAAGAAAATGCCCAGATCCTGAAGGTGGAAGTCGTCGTGCGCAGCGTCAGCCGCGTCGTCCGGGTGCCCCTTTTGCCGGCAGCGGGCGAGACCGTCGAAACGCGTGCGCCCGTCCGTGAAAAGGTCGCCTTTCCCGTCGGTCAGACGAGCGGTGATAGACACAGGGCGATGACGCTTGCCGAAGGTGCGGGCCAGAGCGCGGTTTTCGGTTCGCCGCTCGATCCGCGCTATACGTTCGAGAGCTTCGTCGACGGAGCGTCCAACCGTGTCGTTCTCGCCGCCGCCCGCACCATCGCCGAGGCGGGCTCCAGCGCCGTGCGGTTCAACCCGCTGTTCATCCACGCTTCCGTTGGTCTGGGAAAGACCCATATGCTGCAGGCGATCGCCGCCGCCGCGCTGAAACGCCACGAAAAGGCGCGTGTCGTCTATCTCACGGCGGAATATTTCATGTGGCGCTTCGCCACCGCGATCCGTGACAACAATGCGCTCTCCTTCAAGGAGCAGCTGCGCGACATCGACCTGCTCATCATCGACGACATGCAGTTCCTGCAGGGCAAGTCGATCCAGCACGAGTTCTGTCATCTCCTCAACACGCTTCTCGACAGCGCCAAGCAGGTCGTCGTCGCCGCCGACCGCGCCCCGTCCGAGCTGGAATCGCTCGATGTGCGGGTGCGCTCGCGGCTCCAGGGCGGCGTCGCGCTGGAAATCGCGCCGCCGGATTATGAGATGCGTCTCGAAATCCTCAAGCGTCGCCTCGCCGCCGCCCAGGTCGAGGATCACAGTCTCGATATTCCGGCTGAAATCCTCGTGCATGTGGCGCAGGCCGTCACCGGCAGCGGCCGCGAACTGGAAGGCGCGTTCAACCAGTTGCTGTTCCGCCAGTCCTTCGAGCCCAATCTCTCCATCGACCGGGTCGATGAGCTGCTCGGCCATCTCATGCGCGCCGGCGAGCCGAAGCGCATCCGCATCGAGGAAATCCAGCGCATCGTCGCGCGCCACTACAATGTTTCCAAGCAGGACCTTCTGTCCAATCGCCGCACGCGCACCATCGTCAAGCCGCGCCAGGTGGCGATGTATCTCGCCAAGATGCTGACCCCCCGTTCGCTGCCGGAAATCGGCCGCCGCTTCGGTGGTCGCGATCACACCACGGTTCTGCACGCGGTCCGCAAGATCGAGGATCTGGTCGGCGCCGACCAGAAGCTGGCGCAGGAGTTGGAACTCCTGAAACGGCTCATCAACGATCAGGCGGCCTGATCCCGTCCTCAGGGCTATCCTAGAGCAGCGTTATCAACAGAAAGCCGGTCCGCGTGAGGTTGCTAGCCTTTCACGGACTTGCTTTTGAGCCTCGATATCTGCCACTTTACATCCCCTTGGGGTGAGTTCTCGCCCCGTTGCGGCCAGGCGGGCCGATGTGCCCACCTTGTCCGGTCAGAAGTCAGCGAGTCCGGTCTATCATGCGTGTCACTCTCGAACGTTCCAATCTCTTGAAATCACTCAATCACGTTCACCGCGTCGTCGAGCGGCGCAACACCATACCCATTTTGTCGAACGTGCTGCTTCAGGCCGATGGCGCCAGCCTTGAGTTGAAGGCAACCGATCTCGACCTGGAGATAACCGAAGCGACCGCGGCGATGATCGAACAGGCCGGGGCGACCACGGTGCCGGCCCATCTGCTCTATGATATCGTGCGCAAGCTGCCCGATGGCGCTGAAGTGCTGCTTGCCACCAACCCGGATGGCAATTCGCTTGCCGTCGCGTCGGGCCGCTCGAACTTCCGGCTGCAATGCCTGCCGCAATCGGATTTCCCCGAACTGACCGCCGGCGCCTTCACGCATACCTTCCGGCTGGAGGCGAGCGCGCTGAAGCGGCTGATCGACCGTACGCAGTTCGCCATTTCCACGGAAGAGACCCGTTATTATCTGAACGGCATCTATCTGCATGCCATCGAGAACAATGGTGCGCTGAAGCTGCGTGCCGTGGCGACCGACGGTCACCGCCTGGCGCGCGCCGAGCTCGATGCGCCCGCCGGCTGCGAGGGGATGCCCGGCATCATCATCCCGCGCAAGACCGTCGCCGAATTGCAGAAGCTGGTGGACGATCCCGATGTCGTTGTCACGGTCGAGCTTTCAGAGGCCAAGATCCGCTTCACCATCGGTTCCGTCATTCTGACCTCGAAGCTGATCGACGGCACGTTCCCGGATTACCAGCGCGTCATTCCGTCGGGCAACGACAAGAAGCTCACCATCGACCGGCAGAGCTTTGCCTCGGCCGTCGACCGCGTCTCGACCATTTCGAGCGAGCGCGGGCGGGCGGTGAAGCTTGCCATCGCCGATGGCCAGCTGACGCTCACCGTCAACAATCCGGATTCCGGCAGCGCCACCGACGAACTGCCCGCCGATTACGATGCCGATCCGATCGAGATCGGTTTCAATTCGAAATATCTCCTGGATATCACCGGACAACTCTCCGGCAGCGATGCGATCTTTATGCTGGCCGACGCCGGATCGCCGACGCTGGTGCGCGATACGGGTGACGAGAACGCGCTTTACGTGCTGATGCCGATGCGCGTTTGACGCGCGCGAAACCGAGGTGACCGACACGAACGATGCAGATAAAAGCCGCCCGGACCGGGTAGCGGTCCGGCGGCTGCGTCTTGCGCATTTCCGCAATTATCCGAGCCTTTCGCTGGCCCTTTCGCCAAACCATGTGGTTTTGACCGGCGAGAACGGATCGGGCAAGACCAATCTTCTCGAAGCCGTCTCTTTCCTTTCGCCCGGGCGAGGGCTGCGCCGCGCCACCTATCCCGACGTGACCATGAATGGTGCGCCCGACGGTTTTGCCATCCATGCGACGCTGGAAAACGCCGGTTATGGCGAGGTCGAGATCGGTACCGGGCTCGCCGGAAACGCCATCGGCGAAACCGCGCGCAAGGTCCGCATCAACGGGGTGCAGGCAACGGCGAGCGACGCGCTTCTCGAATATTCCCGGATCATCTGGGTGGTGCCGGCCATGGATGGGCTGTTCACCGGGGCCGCTGGAGACAGACGGCGATTTCTCGACCGCATGGTGCTCGCCATCGATACCTCCCACGGCAAGCGCGTACTCGATTACGAAAAGGCGATGCGCAGCCGCAATCGGCTGCTGGCCGAGGAGCGCAGCGATGTGCAATGGCTCGATGCGATAGAGGCGCAGATGGCGGAACTCGGCGCAGCGATTGCCGCCGCGCGCGCCGAGATGATGCAGCTCATCACCGCCATGATCGAACGCCTGCCGCAGGAGGGACCCTTTCCCAAGTCGGAATGCTTCCTGGAAGGCGCGCTGGAGCAGCGCATCGCGATAGAGGCTGCGGTCGATCTCGAAGAGGATTTCCGCCGCACCCTGCGCGACGGGCGGCCGCGCGACCGGGCGGCGGGGCGTACGCTCGATGGTCCGCACCGCACCGACCTCATGGTCCACCATCGGCCGAAGGCGATGCCGGCTGCCCTTTGCTCGACAGGCGAGCAGAAGGCGCTGCTGATCGGGCTCATTCTCGCCCATGCCAGGTTGACCGGTGAATTGTCGGGCATGGCCCCGATCCTGCTCCTCGATGAGATCGCCGCCCATCTCGACGAGGGTCGCCGCGCCGCACTTTTCGGCATCATCGACGATCTCGGCGGCCAATCCTTCATGACCGGAACCGATCGTTCGCTGTTCGACGCCCTCGGTGACCGTGCGCAATTCTTCACGGTCTCGGGCGGTACGCTTTTGCAAACTGCGTGAATTCCGGCTGACTTTCATCAAGCAGCGTCTTATTGTCCGTCCCATGAGCCATCATGATGAGACCATATTGTCCGGCCCCGAGCTGGAACGCTATGCACGCCATATCGTGCTGCCGGAGATCGGCGGGCCGGGGCAGCAGAAGCTGAAACGCGCCCGCGTGCTCGTAATCGGCGCCGGCGGTCTGGGGGCGCCGGTGCTGCACTATCTGGCGGCTGCGGGCGTCGGCACGCTCGGCATCATCGATGACGACAGCGTTGCGCTTTCCAATTTGCAGCGCCAGGTGATCCACGACACCGATAGTGTGGGCGAGCCCAAGACGCAGAGCGCTGCGCGCAGCCTTGCCCGCATCAATCCGCATGTGAAGGTCGAGACCCATGTAATGCGGCTCGATGCGGCCAATGCCGAAGCGCTGATCGCCAATTATGACGTCATTGCCGACGGCTCGGATAATTTCGAGACGCGCTACGCCGTGGCCGATGCGTCGGCGGCAGCCGGGAGGCCCTTGGTGACGGCCGCTATCGGGCGCTTCGATGGAACGCTGACGGTGCTGAAGCCCTTCGAGGCGGACGGGGACGGCAAGCCCAACCCCTCCTATCGCGACCTCTTTCCCAGCCCGCCGCCGCCCGGCATGGTGCCGTCCTGCGCCGAAGCGGGCGTTCTCGGCGTGCTGCCCGGCGTCCTCGGCACCTTGCAGGCGATGGAAGTCATCAAGCTCATCACCGGCATCGGAGAGCCGCTCGTCGGCCGGCTCCTGCTTTATGATGCGCTCGCCGCCCGTTTCGAGACCATCCGCTATAGCGCCCGCACAAAGCCATGAAGGGGAATCGCCCATGGCGCTGACGCTCATTGACGAAGAGCGGGCCATCGCCTCCGGCAGTATGGGCGAAGGCGCGGCGATGGCGATGCGCATCGTCGCCGAGACCGCCCGGCTGATGGGGGCGCCAAGGCTTCTGCCCATCGCCTCGGCGCATATCGATGGCGCGCTCTACCATGGCGACAGCGGCACGCTCTTTGCTGAAAAGCTGGTGGAGGGTGGCGCGAGCGTCCGCGTCCGCGCGACACTCAATGTCGGCTCCATCGATCTGACCGGCTGTTCGAAGAACCGTCTTGGCAACCACGAGCGCGGCATGGCGCGGCGCATGATGGATGCCTATCGCAGGCTTGGATGCGAGCCGAGCTGGACCTGCGCGCCCTATCAGGCAGGCCATCGTCCGGCCAAAGGCAGCGACGTGGCATGGGGCGAGTCCAATGCCGTGGTGTTCTGCAATTCGGTGCTTGGTGCGCGCACCAACCGCTACGGCGATTTTCTCGATATCGCCTGCGCCATAGCGGGCAGGGCCCCCGACTATGGCCTGCACCGGGCGGAAAATCGCCGCGCGAGAATCGTCTTCGATATTTCAGGCATCAACCATGCCTTTCTCGCCTCCGAGGTGGCATGGCCCATCCTCGGCAATCTCTATGGCCGCTCGGTCGGTGATGCGGTGGGAGTCGTCGCCGGCGCGGCAGTCCATCCGGATGAGGATATGCTGAAGGCCTTTGGTGCTGCCTCGGCTTCGTCAGGCGCGGTCGGCCTCTTCCACGTTGCCGGCGTGACGCCGGAAGCGCCGGATCTCGCCACCGCGCTCCACGGGTGCGAGCCCGAAGCAATCATTCATGTCACTCGGGACATGCTGGAGGAGACACGCCGCAGGCTCTCGACGGTTGGGGACGTCTCCGCCATCGACGCCGTCGCTATCGGCAGCCCGCATCTCTCGATCGCCGAGTTCGACCGGCTGGAAACGCTGATCGCCGGCCGCCATCTCCGCGTTCCGCTCTATGCCTGCACCGGCCGCCACGTGCTGAATGTTCTGGAAGAGGGCGGACGGCGACGCAAGCTCGAGGATTGCGGCGTGATCATCGTCGCCGATACCTGCGTCGTGGTCACGCCGATCCTGCCGGAAAAGCCGGGTGCCGTGCTGATGACCAACTCAGGCAAATTCGCCCATTACGCACCCGGCAACACCGGCTACGGCGTCATCTACGGCTCGCTCGCCGAATGCATGGAAAGCGCCGCCGCCGGGCGTCCGGTCTTCATGAAAGCTGCGGCATGATGGCGGCGAAGACGGCCTTGCAGGCATCTATCCTTGTGCCAGGAGCCCCAGCGTGCGCCGAAGCATTGGTGCTGACGGCGCCGATCAGCTTTTGGGGCGGGGTCAATCCGCAGACCGGATTGATCGCCGACGTTCGCCATCCCGAGCACGGCGTGTCGATCCGCGGCCGCATTCTCTGCCTGCCGGGCACGATCGGCTCCTCATCGGCAGCCGCCGTGCTCCTCGAACTCGTCCATGCCGGGCTCGCACCGGCGGCGATCATCCTCCACGAGCCCGACGCCATTCTGCTGCTCGGCCTGATCGTGGCGCGTGAAATGGGTCATGAAGTTCCTCCGGCGCTGCAACTGGACAAGGCGGAATTTGCGGGCTTCGAGGGGCGCATGCTGTCGATCGATGCGGATGGACGCATGATGACTGAAGCGGTTTAAAAGCGTTGAGTGTTGCACACCCCCCTCTGCCCTCCTGAGCTTGTCGAAGGGCGGGCATCTCCCCCTCAAGGAGGGAGATTGGCTGGCATGGCCCTTGATGTTCATTCTGCAACGTCTGCGATTGGTGGCGAGCGCTATGAAGGCCTGATCTCCCCCCTTGAGGGGAGATGGCTGGCAAGTCAGAGGGGGGTGAGAAAGTCCCGCCAACGCCTCAATACTGCGCGCTGCGATCCACCAGATTGGTCAAAGGCTCGCCGCGTTCATGGGCTTCGATCTGCTGCAGGATCAGCGGCACCAGCGCGCCGGGTGCGGAGCTTGCCGCCGCGTGCGGCGTTACCGTCACCTTCGGATGCGACCAGAGCGGGCTGTCGGCCGGCAGCGGTTCCTTTTCGAAGACGTCGAGCGACGCCGCCGATAACAGCCCCCGGTCGAGTGCGGCCAGAATATCGGCCTCGTTCTGCAAGCCGCCGCGTCCGGCATTGATCAGGACCGGCGCGCCGAGCGGTCCTTCCTGCTTCAGCCGGGCAAACATCGACATGGAAAGAATGCCCTTCGTCTCCTGCGTCAAAGGCAGGAGGCAGACGAGGATGTCGGCGCCGGCGAGAAAATCGCCCAGGCCTTGCCTGCCGTGGAAAGTTTCGACGCCATCCATCTGGTGCGGCCGCCGGCTCCAGCCGGTGACGCGGAAGCCGAGCGCCAGAAGCTTTTCCGCCGCATCGCGCCCGAGGACGCCGAGGCCCAGTATGCCGACCGTGACCTCGTTGGCGGCGGGCTGGCGGCGGTCCTCAAGCCAGATGCGGTTCTGCTGCTGCCTGCGGTAGCGCGGCCCCAGCCGATGGTGATCCAGCACCTGCCAGACGACATACTCGCTCATCCGCATCGACAGATCGTCCGAGACGATGCGGACGATCGGCACGTCGGGAATATGCGGATCGTGGAAGATATGGTCGACGCCGGCGCCGAGCGAGAAGATCGCCTTGAGATTGGGCAGGTTGGCGAGCGAGCCCGGCTTCTGCTTCCAGACCAGCGCATAGTGGATGGTCTCGTCGCCGGGATGATCCGGTGCAAGCACCACGGGACGGTCGGGCGCTACCTTGGCGAAGGCCGCGCGCCAGTTTTCCGGCTCCCAATCCGTGACCGACAGGAGAATCCGCCCCTTGTCGTTGTTCATGCCTGTCATTGACCGACCACCCCCTCTGCGGCTTCCATGCGGAATGCCGCCGCCATCAGCGCTTTCGTATAGTCTTCTTTCGGTCGGGCGAAGATTTCCGCCGCCGGACCATATTCCACCGCCTTGCCGTTGCGCATGACCAGAACGTCATTGGCGAGCGCCCGCACCACTTTCAGATCATGGCTGATGAAGAGATAGGCCAGATCATGCTTTTTCTGCAACGCGCGCAAAAGGTCGACCACCTGCGCCTGTACGCTCATGTCGAGCGCCGAAGTCGGCTCGTCGAGCATGACGAAGCGCGGGTTGAGCACCATCGCCCGCGCGATCGCGATGCGCTGGCGCTGGCCGCCGGAAAATTCGTGCGGATAGCGGAAGCGGGTATCGGGATCGAGATTGACCTCTTTGAGCGCGGCGACCACGCGCGCATCGCGCTCGTCCGCCGAAAGCCCGGGCTCATGCACCTGCAAGCCCTCGGCGATGATCTCGGTAATCGACATGCGCGGGCTGAGCGAGCCGAACGGATCCTGGAAGACGATCTGCAATTCGCGCCTGAGCGGCCGCATTTGTTTAAAGCTGAAGCGGTCGATCTCGCGCCCGGCGAAGCGGATATCGCCTTTCGACGAGATCATGCGCGCCAGCGCCAGCCCCAAAGTTGTCTTGCCGGAACCGGATTCGCCGACGACGCCCAGCGTCTGGCCGGCGCGGATCGAGATGTCGATGCCGTCCACCGCCTTCACATTGTCGACGGTGCGGCGCAGGAAGCCTTGTCTGATCGGAAACCAGACCTTCAAATCCTTGCCTTCCATGACGGATGGCGCGGTAAAATTGGCGGCCGGCGGTTCGCCCTTCGGCTCGGCGGCAAGCAGATGGCGGGTATATTCATGCTGCGGATTGTCGAAGATCTCTTTTGTCGGCCCGGTCTCGACGATCCGGCCCCTGGTCATCACGCAGACCCGGTCGGCGATCTTGCGCACGATGCCGAGATCATGGGTGATGAACAGCATCGACATGTCCTGAGATGTCTTCAGATCTGCCAGGAGCTTCAGGATCTGCGCCTGCACGGTGACGTCGAGCGCCGTCGTCGGCTCGTCGGCGATCAGCAGCGCCGGCTTGTTGGCCAGCGCCATGGCGATCATCACACGCTGGCGCTGTCCGCCCGACAATTGATGAGGATAGGCGGTGAGGCGCTTTTCCGGCTCGCGGATGCCGACCTCGTTCAGAAGCTCCAGCGTGCGCGCCCGCGCCGCCTTGTCACTCATACCCTGATGGATTTTCAGGATCTCGCTCACCTGCCGCTCGATCGTGTGCAGCGGATTGAGCGACGTCATCGGCTCCTGGAAGATCATGGCGATATCATTGCCGCGCACCCGGCGCAGATCGCGCTCGTCATGGCCGAGCAGATTGTCGCCGTTGAACAGGATCTGACCCGAGGGGTGGCTCGCGGAGGGGTAGGGCAGGAGCTTCAGGATCGAAAGTGCTGAAACCGATTTGCCGGAACCGGATTCGCCGACGAGCGCCACCGTCTCGCCCTTGGCGATATCGAAGGAGATGTGGTCGACGGCCAGCGTCTCGCTCCCGCCCTGGGTGAAGGCGACGGAGAGATCGCGGACGGAAAGCAACGGTGTGCCGCTCATTTTCCCGCTCATTTGAACGCCTTTCTCGGATCGAAGGCGTCACGCGTCGCTTCGCCGACGAAAATCAGCAGCGACAGCATCAGCGATATGACGATGAAGCCGGTCAGGCCGAGCCATGGCGCCTGCAGATTGTTCTTGCCCTGCGCCAGCAATTCGCCGAGCGACGGCGAGCCGGGTGGCAGGCCGAAGCCGAGGAAGTCGAGCGAGGTCAGCGTCGTGATCGAGCCGTTGAGGATGAAGGGCAGGAAAGTCAGCGTCGCCACCATGGCGTTCGGCAGAAGATGGCGCAGCATGATCGTGCCGTTGGGAACGCCGAGCGCGCGCGCCGCATTCACATATTCGAAATTGCGTGCCCGCAGGAACTCCGCCCGCACCACGCCGACGAAGGCGACCCATGAGAACAGCAGCATGATGCCGAGCAGGATCCAGAAGCCCGGCGGCAGCACGGCTGCGATGATGAGCAGGAGATAAAGCACCGGGATCGCCGACCAGATCTCGATGAAGCGCTGGAACAGAAGATCGACCCAGCCGCCGAAATAGCCCTGCACCGCCCCCGCCGTCACGCCGATGAGCGCCGATGCCGCCGTGAGAATCAGGCCGAACAGCACGGAAATGCGGAAGCCATAGAGCGCGCGGGCGAAGACATCGCGGGCCTGGTCATCCGTACCAAGGAGATTCCAGTTGCCGAAGATGCAGTTTTCGTCGTCCACCCCCAGCGGATAACGCTGGCAGCGCTCTTCCTTGCTGTAGAGCCAGAAGGGTTTCGAGGGCGCCGCCTCGGGGATTTCGTTGTTCACCGTACGGTAGGAATAGCGGATCGGCGGCCAGACCATCCAGCCATGGGCTTTGATCTCGTCCGAGATGACGGGATCGCGATAATCGGTGACGGCGTAGAACCCGCCGAATTTCTCCTCGGGATAATCGACCAGCACAGGCATCAGGAGCTCGCCCTTGTAGGAGACGAGGATCGGCTTATCGTTGGCGATGAATTCGGCGAAGAGCGAGGCGATGAACAGGAAGAGGAACAGCCATAGCGACCACCAGCCGCGCCGGTTGGTCTTGAAATTGTACCAGCGCCGCTGGTTGAGCGGCGAGAGCCATGGACGGCGCACCGGAATCGCCTGGCTTCCAGCTTCGGCCTTTGCGGCGATCTGCACCATCACACATCCCTCCGCTCGAAATCGATACGCGGATCGATCCATGTGTACAGGAGATCCGAGAGAAGACCGACGATCAGGCCGAGAAGCGAAAAGATGAAGAGATTGGCGAAGACCACGGGGTAGTCGCGGTTGAGCACCGACTGATAGCCGAGCAGCCCGAGCCCGTCGAGCGAGAAGATGGTCTCGATGAGCAGCGACCCGGTGAAGAAGGCGGAGATGAAGGCGCCGGGAAAGCCGGCGACGACGATGAGCATGGCATTGCGGAACACATGGCGATACAGCACCTGCCGCTCGGTCAGTCCCTTGGCCCGCGCTGTCGTCACATATTGCTTGCGGATCTCCTCAAGGAACGAATTCTTGGTCAGGAGCGTGGTCGTGGCGAAGGCGGATAGCACCAATGCCGTTACCGGCAGCGCGATGTGCCAGAGATAATCGACGATCTTGCCCCACAGCGAAAGCTGGTCGAAATCGGGAGAGGTCAATCCGCGTAAGGGGAACCAGTCGAAGAAGGAGCCGCCGGCAAAGAGCACGATCAGCAATATGGCGAAGAGGAAACTCGGAATGGCATAGCCGACGATGATCACCGCGCTGGTCCAGACGTCGAATTGCGAGCCGTCCTTGATCGCCTTGCGGATGCCGAGCGGGATCGAGATGGCGTAGGACAAAAGCGTCAGCCACAGGCCGAGCGAGATCGAAACGGGCATTTTTTCCAGGATCAGGTCGAGCACGCCGATATCGCGGAAATAGCTGCGACCGAAATCGAAGCGCATATAGTTCCACAGCATCAGGCCGAAGCGTTCCAGCGGCGGCTTGTCGAAGCCGAACTGCTTTTCCAGGCTCGCAATGAATTGCGGGTCGAGCCCCTGCGCGCCGCGATATCTGGAGTTTGCGCCACTCGTGTCGAAGCCGCTCCCCTGGCCCATGTCGCCGCTGCCGCCGCTTAAGCGATCGAGCGCATCTCCGCCTTGTCCGGAGAGTTGCGCGATCACCCGTTCGACCGGACCGCCGGGCGCGAACTGGACCACGGCGAAGGAAATGGCCATGATGCCAAACATCGTCGGTATCATCAGGAGCAGGCGGCGCAGGATGTAAGCGCCCATCAGAAACCCATTCCCAGTCTATTGTCGTTTCGTTTATGCCTTGCCAATCGCCTGTGCCTTTTCTTCATCCACCCACCACAGCGTCTCCACCGGAAATCCGTAATCGGGTTTCGGTTCCCTGAAACCGAACCTGTCCCAATAGGCGACCAGGTGATTCGCCGAGGTCCAAGTTGGAATCCAGTCGCGCCTGAGACGCAAGAGGCGATCGAGAACCTGCAGAACCGGCACGAGTTCGTCGCGCGAGGTGACCTTGCCGGCATCCTCGATCAGCGCATCGATGACCGGATCGGCGGTTCCCGGATAGTTGCGCGTGCCGGGTATATCGGCCGATCTGGAGGAAAACATCGGGCCGAGCGATTCCTGCGTCGGCGTCGCCGACATCGAGACCGCCATGCCCATCATGTCGAAATCGAAATTCAGGGTGCGGGCCTGGTACTGGACCGGATCGACCAGCCGCAGCGATGCATTGATGCCGATGGCGCGCAAATTCTGCATGAAGGGATTGCAGATGCGGACAAACCCTTCCGAATCGATCATCAATTCGAGATCGAAGGACCGTCCGTCCTTGTCGGCAAAGCGTCCATTCTCCCGTTTGAACCCGGCTTCCGTCATCAGATCGATGGCGCGGCGGAACAGCTTGCGGTCGCGGCCCGAGCCGTCGGAAACGGGCATGGTGACCACTTCGCCGAAAATCGCCTCCGGCACGCGGCCGCGATAGCGCTCGAGAATGGCGAGTTCATCCGGCGAGGGCTTCCCCCTGGCCTCGAAATCGGAACCGCCGAAGCAGGACTGCGCGCGCTGATATGCGTCGTAGAAAAGATTCTTGTTGGTCCATTCGAAATCGAAGCACAGTGTGATCGCCTCGCGCACCCGCGGATCGCGGAAGCGCTCGCGCCGCTGGTTGACCGCCCATGACTGCATGCTTGGCCGCTTTTCGCGCGGGAAGGTGCGTTTCACCACCTTCTTTTCCAGGATTGCCGGGAAATTATACTCCGTCGCCCAGAATTTCGACGAGCTCTCCCAACGCCAGTCGAGTACGCCCTTCTTGAAGGCCTCGAATTCCGGCTGCCTGTCACGGTAGAACTCGATGCGGATGCGGTCGAAATGATAAAAGCCGCGATTGACGGGGAGGTCGCGCGCCCAATAATCCTTGTTGCGCTCATATGCGATGAATTGCGCCGGCGAAAACCGCCCGACCTTGTATGGCCCGGAGCCCAGCGGTGGTTCCAGAGTGGAAGCGGAGAAATCGCGGGTTGCATACCAGGCTTTCGAAAGGATCGGCATGGTGGCGGCGTTGAGAATGGCCCGGGCGGAATGTTTGCCGGAAAAAACGAGCCGTAGCGTATGCGCGTCTTCCGCAACAGCGTCCTTGAGCTCGCTCAGCGTCAAGAGCAGTTCCGGGTGGCCTTCTTCCCTGAAGGTCAGATAGCTGAAGGCGACGTCATCAGCCGTGAGCGGCGTGCCGTCGGCAAACCGTGCGTCTGGTCGCAGCTTGAAGATATAGGAATTGCGGTCGTCCGAGATCGTCACGCTTTCGGCGACGAGGCCGTAGATGGCATCGGGCTCGTCCAGCGCCGAAGTCATCAGCGAATCGAAACAAAGCTCCATGCGCGGCGGCGCATCGCCCTTGCCGGAGAAGCTGTTCAGCGTGTTGAAGGTGAGCGGGCTCTGGTTGTAGACCCAGTTCGGCGGACCGAAGGCGAAGGTGCCGCCTTTCGGAGCGTCCGGGCTGGCATAGTCGAAATGGGTGAAATCATCGGGATATTTCAACGCCCCGAAAGCCGAAAGCCCATGCAGCGGCGTGTCGGTCGGCACCTCGGCGAAGGCGCGCCCGGGCATGAAGGCGGCAATCGCCGCGCTGCCGGAGAGTGACAGGAATGAGCGCCTGTCGATCGTCGGTTTCGCCATGACAGGACGGTCTGCCGGCATGTCGCTCCTCATTCGCCACGCACCTGCAGCGCCCGCTCCTTGGCCGGATCGATCCACCAGGAAAACGGATCGATGCCTGAATAATCCGGCTGCTTCTCAGGCATGCCGAACTTGTTCCAATAGGCGACGTGGATATCGTCATCATACCATTGCGGCACGACATAGTAGTTCCACAACAGCACCCGGTCGAGCGCATGGGTTGCGGCGACGAGATCGTCGCGGTCCTTGGCGTAGACCACGCGGTCGATGAGCTTGTCGATGGCCGGGTTCTTGATGCCGGAATAGTTTCGGCTGCCTTTGATATCGGCCGCAGCGGAGCTCCAGTACTCGCGCTGCTCGTTGCCGGGCGACTCGCCTTGCCCAATGATCGTAGCGATCGAATCATAATCGAAATCGCTCACCCGCGCCTGATATTGCGCGCTGTCGACGATGCGCACCGTGGCCCGGATGCCGACACGGCGCAGATTGGCGACGAAGGGATTGAAGATGCGTTCGTCGGTCGGATCATTGCCGAGAAATTCGATGGTGAAGGGCTTGCCGTTCTTGTCGACGAGGGCGCCGTCCTTGAGTGTGTAGCCTGCCTCCTTGAAGAGTTGCATCGCGTGCCGCAGATTTTCCCGCGTCGCCTGCGGCGTGTCGAAGACCGGCTCCTTGAATTCCTTGGTGAAGACCTCGGGCGGCACCTCGTCGCGCACCGTTTCGAGTATCTCCAGTTCCTTGCCCGTCGGCAGCCCGCTCGAAGCGAGATCGATGCCGGCGAAATAGCTCTCGATGCGCTTGTACTGGTTGAAGAACAAAAGGCGGTTCATCGACTGGAAATCATAGACCCAGTTCAGCGCCTCGCGCACTTTCGGGTCCTTGAATTTGTCACGCCGTGTATTCAGGAAATAGGCCTGCATGCGTCCTATCGCGTGGTACGGGAAGGCCTGCTTGATCACGTCGCCGCGCTGCACGGCGGGAAAATTATACCCCTGCATCCAGCGCTGCATGCGGTTTTCCGCCCTGTAGTCGTAGAGCCCGCCCTTCTTGAAGGCTTCCCATGTGGCATTGGCGTCGAGATAATAATCGTACTGGATGCGATCGAAATTGTTGCGTCCGACGTGAACAGGCAGGTCCTTGCCCCAATAGTCCTCGACGCGGGCCCAGATGATCGAGCGGCCGGGCATCACCTTTTCAACCCTGTAGGCGCTGGAGCCGAGCGGGATTTCCAGTGTCGGGCGCGAGATGTCGCGCTTCCTGCCCTGGGCGTCGGTCCCTTCCCACCAATGTTTCGGCAGCACGGCCAACTGGCCCATGATCTGCGGCAGTTCCCGGTTGCCCTTCTCGGAAAATGTGAAGGTGACCTCACGTTCCCCGGTCTTTTCTGCCTTGATCACATCGCCATAATATTTGTTGTAGGGCGGCGACTGTTTTTTCAGGGTCTCGAACGACCAGATCACGTCTTCCACTGTGATCGGCTGGCCGTCATGCCAGCGCGCGGCGGGATTGAGGCGGAATTTCACCCAGGAAAAATCATCGGGATATTGTATCGCTTCGGCGACCAGTCCGTAGCTGGTCGAGCTTTGGTCGGTCGAATCCGACATCAGCGTATCGTAGAGCATCCCGCCGCCGAAGTTGGCGAACCCGGCGGCGGGCACGCCCTGCACGACATAGGGGTTCAGACTATCGAAGGTACCCTCCGCCACCTGATTGAGCGTCCCGCCCTTGGGAGCGTCCGGATTGACATAGTCGTAATGCTTGAAACCGGGGGGATATTTCGGCTCGCCGAGGAGGCTGGAGGCGTGGCGCCATTGAGGTTCGGGGCTTTGCGCGGCCGCGATAATCGTCGACCCCGCCATCATAGCCAACGCCATCATGACCGCCAGGATTGCCTTCATGCCTCTCACCTCCGATTGAAATCTACAGGAAAAGACTATGGCATTTTGCGGAGGAAGAAAGGCATTATCCCGCGAAAATGAAAAAAGCCGGGCTTTTAGCCCGGCTTTCCAGCAAATAATCGACCGAATGATTAATTGTTGGTGGCAGGCTGCTCGCCCTGTGCCGGCGCGGGTTGTGCCGGTGCGGCTGGCTGTTCACCCTGCGCTGGAGCGCTCTGTTCACCTTGCGGTGCCGGGGCGGTGTTTTCTGCAGGCTTCTCGGCCTCGCCAGCAGGCTTTTCCGCTTGACCAGCGGGCTTCTCGGCCTCGCCGGCGGGCTGGGCTGCCCCACCTTCGGCAGGCGCGGCATCGCCGGCGGCCTGCTCGGCTGCGGCAGGCGCTTCAGGCAGCGGCTTCGGATTGTCGGAAAGCGTCCTGAGATAGGCGATGAGATCGGCGCGCTCGGCGTCGTTCTTGTCGCCGGCGAAGCCCATGGCCGTGCCCTTGACGTAGTTCTTGGGCGAGGTGAGGAAGCCGTTGAGATGGTCGTAGGTCCAGGTCTTGGCGGTCTTGGCGAATTCCTTCATGCCGGCCGAATAGCTGAAACCCGGATGAGATGCGATCGGACGGTCAACGATATCCCACAGGTCCGGGCCGACCTTGTTCGGGCCGCCTTTTTCACCGGTATGGCAGGCCTGGCAGCGCTTGAACACATTCGCGCCCTTCTTCGGATCGGCGGTCTGCAAGAGCGTGGCGATTGGTACGGCCACTGGCGCGGCCTTCTCTTCGCCGCCGGTGGAAGCCTCCAATGGCTTGATGAAATAGCCTTCTTTTTCCGGCTTGGGACTATCGAAGATGACATCGGAGAAAAGGCTGACAGACATGACGACGAAAACCGCCGCAAGAAAGGCCATGATAAATTTATTGGATTGAGACGATTCCATCGGCAGTCAGCGCTCCCCCTTGTGAGAGGTCCTCATATTCGGGAAACGCGAACCCATGATCGGGCCGGTCTCCTCCTGTCCAAGATGGCGCGGAAACTAGGTCTTTTGCTCTGCACTTGCAACACCTATAAGGACGCTCCGGCCCGTGACTTTTTGACACTTTTGGAAATCCAACGCTCATGCTCCAGACCATGAAAACCCTGACGATCATTCCGGCGCGCCTTGCAGCGACGCGCCTGCCCAACAAACCATTGGCCGATATCGCCGGCAAGCCGATGATCGTCCATGTCGCGGAACGCGCCGCCGCTGCGCGCCTAGGCCGCACGGTCGTCGCCACCGATAGTGAGGATATCGCCAGTGCGGTCCGCGCCCACGGGTTCGAAGCGGTGATGACCCGCTCCGATCACGAATCGGGTTCCGACCGCATTTACGAGGCGCTTTTGTCGCTCGATCCCAATGGCGAAATCGATGCCGTCATCAATGTGCAGGGTGATCTCCCGACCATCGATCCCCGGACCGTCGCCAAGGCCCTGCGGCCGCTCGAGGATGGCCCGGCCGACATTGCAACGCTTGGTGTCGAGATCACCGAAGAAGCTGAGAAAACCAATCCCAGCGTGGTGAAGATCGTCGGTTCGCCGCTCGGCGACGGCAAGCGCTTGCGCGCGCTTTATTTCACCCGCGCCACGGCGCCATGGGGCGACGGGCCGCTCTACCACCACATCGGCCTTTACGCCTATCGCCGCGCTGCGCTGGAGCGCTTCGTCCGGCTCGGACCCTCGCCATTGGAGCGGCGCGAAAAGCTGGAACAGCTCCGCGCGATCGAGGCCGGCATGCGCATCGATGTCGAAATCGTCAATTCCGTGCCGCTCGGTGTCGATACCGCTTTCGATCTCGAACGGGCGCGCATTCTTATTTCGCAAGGCATCTGAAGGAGGGCATACGAAGATGGCAGGCCAGACGGCAGCTAAGACCAACAAGATCTCGTTCCAGGGCGAGCCGGGGGCAAATTCCGACACGGCCTGCCGCAACATGTTCCCGGACATGGAGCCGCTGCCTTGCCCGACATTCGAGGATGCGTTCAACGCGGTGGAAGCCGGCGCCGCCGACTTGGCGATGATCCCGATCGAGAACACCATCGCCGGCCGTGTCGCCGATATCCATCATCTCCTGCCCGAATCGCGGCTGCATATCGTCGGCGAATATTTCCTGCCCATCCATTTCCAGTTGATGACCCTGCCGGGCAGCGGGCTTGACGAGATCAGGACGGTCCACAGCCATATTCATGCACTCGGTCAGTGCCGCAAGATCATCCGCAAGCATGGCTGGAAGCCGGTGGTGGCGGGCGATACGGCGGGCGCTGCCCGTATCGTGGCGGAAGCGGGCGACAGGACGATGGCGGCACTTGCGCCGCGCCTGGCCTCCGGCCTCTACGGCCTCGACATACTGGCCGAGGATGTCGAGGATATGGAGAACAACATCACCCGGTTCGTCGTGCTCTCCAAGACGAAGAAATGGGCGCCGCGGCCTGCGGATGGCAGCCGCATCGTGACGACCTTCGTGTTCCGGGTGAGAAACGTCCCCGCCGCGCTCTATAAGGCCATGGGCGGCTTTGCCACCAACGGCATCAACATGACCAAGCTCGAAAGCTACCAGATCGGCGGCACCTTCACCGCAACGCAGTTCTATGCCGACATCGAAGGCCACCCCGAAGAACGTTCCGTGCGGCTCGCGCTGGAGGAACTGGAGTTCTTTTCGAAGGAAATGCGCATCGTCGGCGTCTATCCCGGCAGCCCCTTCCGCGATACGCAGAACGAGCCGGCGGAGTAGCTAGATAGAGCGGTTCTATTCAAAATGAACCGGTCTAGATTTCCACTGTCTCGATGGTACTACCGGAACGGCTAGAGTCTGTCAGGACTAGCTTGAAACAGCTTCCACCTGGCCGTCATTCTCGGGCTTGTCCCGAGAATCGACCGCAGTTTGAGCTGTTCGTACGGTAATTGCTTTTCTTTTTACTTATGGCAGATTCTCGGGACAAGCCCGAGAATGACGACGAGACAAGACCCCTTGTCGTATCAACGATTCAATTAATCCATGACAGACTCTAACTGCGTTTAACCCTCCGCCCAGCTTCTGATCAGATGGGCGGCGATCGCGCCCGGTGGTGGCGTCATCAGTCCTTCGGGATGCGAGCGCTCCAGCATGGCGAGAACTTCGCCGCGCGTAAACCAGCGTCCGTCCTCCAGTTCCGACCGGTCGATGATGAAATCGTCCGACAGCGCTTCGGCATGGCAGCCGATCATCAGCGAATAGGGGAACGGCCAGGGCTGGCTGGCATGGTAGGCGACGCGGCCGACAGGCACGCCCATCTCTTCGAACGTCTCGCGCCGCACCGCCGCTTCGATGGTCTCGCCGGGCTCGATGAAGCCGGCAAGGCAGGAATACATGCCCGGTGCGAAATGCGGGCTTCTGGCCAGAAGGCAGCGTTCGCCGCGCACCGCCAGCATGATCGCCACCGGATCGGTGCGCGGAAAATGCTGAGCGTCGCAATGCGGGCAGACGCGCTTGTAGCCGCCGGCTCGCATTTCGGTGAGCGTCCCGCAACGTCCGCAATAGCGGTGGTTCTCGTGCCATGCGATCAGGGCCGCCGCCTGCGCCAGTGCGCCGAGTTCGTCGCCCGGAATAAGGCCCTGCATATAGACCGAGCGGTAGTCGACAGCCTTGAACGGCTCTGTAAGCTGCTCTGGATCAGCCGCCGTGACGACGGCAAGAAGCGGCCGCTGGTCCTGCCTGCCGAGCAGAACCGCCTCATGCAGCAAAGGCTCGAACCGGGCGATTTCGCCTGGTAGAAAGAAGGCTTTCGGCCGGGCTTCGTCCTCAAAAGAGAGCAGTACGCGTCCCTTGCCGAGAAGCATGATGCGCGCATCCGGTTCGGCCAGCGCCCGCTCGCCCGCATCATCGGAGCGCTTTTCCGACAGCCGGTCGATGATGTTGCCGGCAAAGCCGACGGCTTGGCTTGGCTCGATCTCCGGCAGGTCGAACAGGCGCAATGTCATGGAAGCTCCGGATGGTCCTGGAATGATTTTAAAGGGCGTCTCTGATGGCGAGGGCGAATGTCTTCGCGTCCTCCGGCTGATAGGGCTCAGCGGTGCCGTAGCCCCAGACGGGGCCGGGCCATGCCGGATCGCCGCTGTTGCGGGCGATGATATGTATGTGAAGCTGGCGCACGATATTGCCCAGTGCGCCGGTGTTGATTTTTTCGCAGCCGGTCACGGATTTCAACGCCTGTGCGGCGATGCCCATTTCGAAGGTGAGCATGGTCTGGTCGAGCGGCGTCAGATCGTATAGCTCGACCTTGTCGGCGCGCTGCGGCACGAGGATGAGCCATGGCCAGCGGCGGTCGTTCATCAGCCGCAGATCGCAGAGCCCCAGCGTGGCGACCGCGAACGTGTCCGCGGCGAGCTTTTTGTCGAGCACGAATGTCGTCATGCGTTTCAAATAGCAGTTTTTTTCAGCCTTGGCTTGCTTTTTGCGCAGGCGTAGCCGATATGAAGGTCGGGAGGTTGGTGGTGGACGAGCCACTCGCCAACCGGGTCAGGTCCGGAAGGAAGCAGCCCTAACGAGCCAGGCACGGGTCACCGTGCCAGCCTCCCACCCTCTCCCCTTTTGCGGGTATGATTTGCGGTCGCCGGATCGTGGCCGGGTGTTCGCCCAGGTTGGCATTGACGGTGCCGGGCCCGGGGTCCAAACTCCGCGGCACAAGGTGCGCAACAAGGATTAGGACAGGCTCGGCATGGAGACGAAAACGGCAGACGGCGCCTATCGCGTTCTCGCCCGCAAGTACCGTCCGCAGGATTTCGGCGACCTTATCGGCCAGGAGCCGATGGTCCGCACGCTCACAAACGCTTTCCACACAGGCCGCATCGCACAGGCCTGGATGCTGACCGGCGTTCGCGGGGTCGGCAAGACGACGACGGCGCGCATCCTCGCGCGGGCCTTAAACTATAAGACTGATACGATCGACCAGCCGACCATCGATCTTTCGACGCTTGGCGAGCATTGCCAGGCGATCATGGAAGGCCGCCATGTCGATGTCATCGAGATGGACGCCGCCTCGCATACCGGCATCGACGACATTCGCGAAATCATCGAGCAGGTGCGCTACCGCCCGGTTTCGGCGCGCCACAAGGTCTATATCATCGACGAGGTCCACATGCTGTCCAACCAGGCCTTCAATGGCCTGCTGAAGACGCTCGAGGAGCCGCCGCCGCATGTGAAATTCATTTTCGCCACGACGGAAATCCGCAAGGTTCCGATCACCGTCCTGTCGCGCTGCCAGCGCTTCGATCTCAGGCGCATCGATTCGGGCCTTCTCGCCGCGCATTTGAAGAACATCGCCGGGCAGGAAGGGATCGCCATCGACGATACCTCGCTTGCGATGATCGCGCGGGCCGGCGAAGGCTCGGCGCGTGATTCGCTATCCATTCTCGACCAGGCCATTGCCCATGGCAGCGGCAAGGTCGAGGCGGATGCCGTGCGCGCCATGCTCGGCCTTGCCGACCGCGCCAGGATCATCGACCTGTTCGAGATGCTGATGCGCGGCGATGTGGCGGCCGCGCTGAAGGAGTTCCGCGCGCAATATGATGTCGGGGCCGATCCGGCGGTGGTGCTGACCGATCTTGCCGAATTCAACCACCTCGTGACGCGGTTGCGTTTCATGCCTGATGTGGCGAGCGATATGTCGCTGTCGGAAGACGAGCGCGTGCGTGGTCGTGATTTCGCCGAGAAATTGTCGATCCGCGTCCTGTCGCGCACCTGGCAGATGCTCTTGAAGGGCATTGCCGAGGTCGAGACCGCCTCGCGCCCGATTCAGGCCGCCGAAATGCTGTTGATCCGCCTGGCGCACGCCGCCGATCTGCCGACGCTGGATGAAGCGCTGAAGGCGCTCGAAAGTGGCGCTGCTTCCGCACCGCGTGTCGGTGCCGATGCTCCCCGGCCCAATGCCGGCCCCAATGGCGCCGGCGCAATGATATCAGGCGGCTCTGCTTCCGGAACTCCCGCCGACGCCGTGGCCTCATCTTCCGTAGGCGTGAGCACCGGCAACGGCTCGACGGCAATGCGCCTGGTTCAGCCGGAACAACAGGCGAGATCCGCCCCCGAACCCGTTGTCGCCGACGTGCCGGTGGCTTCCCCGGCAGTTCCCCCTGTGATCCCATTGACCAGCCTTGCCGATATCGTGTCGCTGGCCGACAAGCATCGTGACATGCAGTTCAAGATCATGGTCAAGAATTGCGTGCGCCTGGTCGCCATTGCGCCGGGACGCCTTGAGATTGCCTTGACCGACGGCGCGCCGAAGACGCTTCCAAGCGATATCGCGCAAAAGCTCCACGCCTGGACCGGCATCCGCTGGATGGTCTCGGTATCGCGCGAGACGGGCGGGCAGACCATCGCTGAAGCCGAGGCCGCGCATCGCGACATGCTGGTCACCGACGCCCGTGCCGATCCTGATGTGGCGGCGATCCTCGCCCAGTTTCCAGGCGCCCGGATCACCGATGTCCGCATCGCAACCAGCGAGGCCGAGAGTGCCGATGTCGATCTCGATGCCGAACCGCCGGATGTCTCGCTGACGCCGGACGATGACGACTGATTTGAAATAGGAGTGCGATCTCATGCGCGACATGATGGGAATGCTGAAACAGGCAAAGGAAATGCAGGCCAAGATGGAGGCCATGCAGGAAGAGATCGCCAATCTCGAAGCGACGGGAAGCTCTGGCGGCGGCCTGGTCAACGTGACATTGAGCGGCAAGGGCGTGATGAGCACGCTCAAGATCGATCCCTCGCTCTTGAAAGAAGACGAGGCCGAAATTCTCGAAGATCTGATCATCGCAGCCCATAACGAGGCGAAAACCAAGATCGAGGCGCTGATGGCCGAGAAGACGCAGGCGCTCACCGCCGGCCTGCCATTGCCTCCGGGTTTCAAACTGCCGTTTTGAGGGAATAGGGGAGTAAGGGAGTAGGGGAATATGTATGGGCAGATGGGTTGCTGTTGTGACCCGCATATTCCCCTATTCCCCTACTCCCTTTTGTTTTATTCCCTACGTCATCATGTCGAAACGAATCGCCGGCCCTGAAATCGAACGTCTGATCCAGCTCCTCGCCCGTGTGCCGGGGCTCGGTCCGCGGTCGGCAAGGCGCGCGGCGCTCCACCTCATCAAGAAGAAGGAAGCGCTGCTGATACCGCTTGGGCTCGCCATGCAGGATGCCGCCGAAAAGGTGCGCGTCTGCTCGGTCTGCGGCAATGCCGATACCAGCGATCCCTGCACCATCTGTACCGATCCGCGCCGCGATGCGGCAACGATCATCGTTGTCGAGGATGTGTCGGACCTGTGGGCGCTGGAACGCGCCGGCACGATGAATGTGCGCTATCACGTGCTCGGCGGCCGGCTGTCGCCGCTCGACGGCATCGGGCCGGACGATCTCAACATACGCGGCCTCGTCGAACGGGTCGGGGCAGGCGAGGTGAAGGAAGTGATCCTTGCCGTCAACGCCACCGTCGAGGGGCAGACGACAGCCCATTATATCACCGATCAGTTGGCCGGCTTCGACGTGCGTGTCACGCGGCTTGCTCATGGCGTGCCTGTCGGCGGTGAACTGGATTATCTCGATGAGGGAACGCTTGCAGCGGCGTTGCGGGCGCGCACCGCGCTCTAAGGGGGAATTGGATGCCTAAACTCGTCGCGGCTTTGAAATGTCTGGCAGCCATGGCCGTTTTCTGCCTGCCTTTTCTCCTGGCCGGGCCTGCCGCCGCCGCCCCGTCGAAAGCCGAGACGGAGGCACAGTTCAAAACCTGGCTCGACCGTGATCTATGGCCGGAAGCAAAGGCCAAGGGCGTTTCCCGCACCGTTTTCGACAAGGCTTTCTCCGGCGTGACGCTCAACTGGAAGCTGCCTGATCTGGTCCCACCGGGCACCAGGCCGAAGACGCCGAAGAAGCAGGCCCAGGCGGAATTCGGCTCGCCGGGCAAATATTTCAACGCCAAGACCATGGGCGCCGTCACCCGTGGCGGGCAGGCGCGGCACAGCCAATATGGCGGCCTCCTGAAGCGGATCGATAAGCAATATGGCGTGCCGGGCGCCATCGTCCTGGCCATATGGGGGCGGGAATCCGGCTTCGGCGCCGTCAAAATCCCCTATGATGCCTTCGAGGTGCTGGGCACCAAGGCCTTCATGGCGACGCGCAAGGAAATGTTCCGCGGGCAACTTCTGGCCGCTTTGGAGATCGTCCAGAAGAACTATATCGATACCGGTTCGATGAAAAGCTCATGGGCCGGCGCGATGGGCCAGCCGCAATTCATGCCGACCTCCTATCTCGAGCATGCCGTCGATTTCGATGGCGACGGCAAGCGCGACATCTGGAACTCGGTGCCCGACACGCTTGCCTCTATCGCCAATTATTTGCGCCTTCATGGCTGGCAGCGTGGGCGTGACTGGGGTTTCGAGGTCATTGTGCCGGCTGGGCTGACCTGTGCGCTGGAAGGTCCCGATCAGGGCCTGAAAATCGCCGATTGGGCCAGGATGGGCATCACCCGCGTCAACGGCAAGCCTTTCCCGGCGAACGAACTGGCGGGAGAGGGGTATCTCCTGATGCCCGCCGGACGGCATGGACCGGCCTTCATCGCCACACCCAATTTCTATGTGCTGAAAGATTACAATATGAGCGATCTCTATGCGCTGTTCATCGGCCATGTCGGTGACCGCATCGCCTATGGCGCGGGTGATTTTAAAGGCGCATGGGGCAATGTCGGTACGATGTACCGCTCCGACATCGCCGCCATGCAGAGGGCGCTGCAGGCGAAGGGCTATGATGTCGGCAAGGCCGATGGCCTGCCCGGCTTCAAGACACGCCGGTCGATCGGCGACTGGCAGGCCAGGCATGGTCAGGCGGCTACGTGCTTCCCTGAGAAGTCCATGATCGGCGCGATCAGATGATCTGAGAAAGCGGCGGCTTTATGCAACCGATGCGCGGTCGCGGAGTTCCGCCTTCATCGAAGAGGGGCATGAGGGACAATGGCGACGCAATCCGGTTCCAGAAAGGTCATCTACGCCGCGCTGATCGGCAATCTCCTGATCGCCATGACGAAATTTGTCGCGGCATTCTTCACCGGCAGTTCCGCCATGCTGTCGGAAGGCGTGCATTCGCTCGTCGATACCGGCAATGAGCTCCTGCTGCTTTACGGGTTGCATCGGGCGGCGCGCCCGCCGGATCTGAGCCATCCGTTCGGCCATGGCCGCGAGCTCTATTTCTGGAGCTTCATCGTCGCCCTTCTCGTTTTCGCGCTTGGCGCGGGCATATCCTTCTATGAGGGCGTGGTGCATATCCTCGATCCCGAGCCGGTGCGCAATCCCATGGTCAACTATGTGGTCCTGGGGCTGTCGGCGCTATTCGAGGGCGCAACATGGTATATCGCCCTGAAGGAGTTCAGCCGGAAAAAAGGCCGGCTCGGTTATCTCGCGGCTGCCCGGCGCAGCAAGGACCCGAGCGTCTTTACCGTTTTATTCGAGGATAGCGCGGCCCTCCTCGGATTATCCGTGGCTTTTGCCGGCATCCTGGCCGCGCAACTCCTCAATATGCCGGTTCTGGATGGCGTCGCCTCCATCGGCATCTCGCTCATTCTCGCCGCCACGGCTGCCTTTCTCGCGCGCGAAAGCAAGGGGCTGCTGATGGGTGAACCGGCGCAGCCCGAGGTCCAGGCGGCTGTTCTGGCCATCGTGCAGGCGGACCCGGATGTGCAAAGGGCCAATGGCGTCGTCACGGTTCATCTGGGCCCCGAGCAGATCGTGGCCACGGTCAGCGTCGAGTTCGAGGATCGGCTGACGGCGCCTGAGATCGAAGCCTGCGTCGAGCGCATCGAAACGTGCCTCAAGCGCGAGCAGCCTTCGATCGTGGCGCTGTTCGTCAAGCCACAGACAACGGGCACGTGGCGCGAGCAGCGGCAGACGATTGCGATGGCCGGAAGCAGCGATCTCGAAACATAAGGGTAAAGCAGGGAAGCCGAGGTTGCCGGTTGTATGCATATTTGATCCACAAATATAGGTTGTATTAATACAAATAGCGCAACTTAAACGCGATTGCAGGATTGCTGCGATATAGAGAGCACAATGGCTTCGCGTTCAGGTTCCCGAAAAGTCATCTACGCCGCATTGATCGGCGATTTCCTGGTTGCGCTGACCAAATTCGGCGCGGCGTTCTTCACCGGCAGTTCCGCCATGCTGTCGGAAGGCGTGCATTCGCTCGTCGATACCGGCAATGACCTTCTGCTGCTCTACGGGCTTCATCGTGCCCGACGTCCACCGGATAGCGCCCATCCCTTCGGCTACGCGCGGGAGCTCTATTTCTGGAGCTTCATCGTCGCGCTTCTCGTTTTTGCGGTCGGCGCGGGCGTCTCCTTCTACGAAGGTGTCAGGCACATTCTCCATCCCGAGCCGATGCGCAATCCGCTGGTCAATTATGCGGTGCTGGGCCTGTCGTTCCTGTTCGAGGCGGTGGCGTGGCTGGTGGCGCTGTGGGAATTCCGCCGCAACAAAGGCCACTACGGCTATTTCTCCGCCTTTCGCCGGAGCAAGGATCCTACGATCTTCACCGTTCTGTTCGTCAACAGCGCCGATCTGCTCGGCCTGATCGTCGCTTTCCTGGGCATCGTCGCGTCACATATGTTCGAAATGCCGGTTCTGGACGGCGTCGCCTCCATCGGCATAGCGCTGGTTCTCGCGGCGACGGCGATATTTCTGGCGCTGGAAAGCAAAGGACTGCTCATCGGCGAGGCGGCATTTCCCGAGGTTCAGGCGGAAATCCTCGCCACTGCGGAAGCCGACCATGACGTGCGGAAGGTCAATGGCGTGCTCACCGTCCATCTCGGGCCGGAGGAGATACTGACCGCACTCAGTATCGAATTTGAAGGCAGGCTCACCGCTCCGGGGATAGAAAAATGCGTCGATCGCATCGAAAAGCACCTGCAATCCAGACGATCCGACGTCACGCTTCTTTTCGTCAAGCCGCAGACGATGGTCAGATGGCAGGAACTGCGGCCGGATTGCGAGACGACCGGTGACGAGAGGGAAGATTTGCGTATATGAAGTACGTCTCGATCACCTTCATTCCATTCTAACGAAAAGATGAACCGATATGGCTTGGGTCTACCTGTTTCTCGCCGGGCTCCTCGAAATCGGCTGGGCCATCGGCCTCAAATATACCGAAGGCTTCACCCGCCTCACGCCCACCGTTCTCACCGTGGTCAGCATGATTGCCAGCCTGGCGCTCCTGGGCCTCGCGTTGAAGACCTTGCCGGTCGGCACCGCCTATGCCATTTGGACCGGGATCGGCACCGTCGGCACGGCATTGCTCGGCATCTATCTCCTGGGCGAGCCTGCGACTGCGATCCGCCTTGCCTGTATCGGCCTGATCGTCGGCGGCATCGTCGGCCTCAAGCTGGTCGCATAAAGCAGGCTCATAAATCTTTTCATCGCTTCTTAATACTTACACTATTGAATTTTCCCTCTTAGGCAGAGGGATCAAATGGAAAACCATCTCGCCAGTCCCGGTGCGACACCGGAAGTTTTCGCTCATGTCCGGATCATCATCGGTATTGTTCTGGGCCTATGTATTTCGAGACTGCTCACTGGCTTCGCGCGTTTCGTTCAGCATCCTGCCCGCCAGATCATCTATCCCGTGCATCTGGCATGGGTTGCCTTTATGTTCCTGGCGGTGGTGCACTTCTGGTGGTTCGAGTTCTATCTGCACCGGATCCAGACATGGGATTTCGAGACCTATTTCTATATCATCATCTATGCGAGCCTTTATTTTCTCGCCTGCACGCTGCTTTTTCCCGATCACATGGAGGAATATACCGGCTATCGCGATTACTTCATGTCGCGGCGCAAATGGTTCTTCTCCCTTCTGGCACTGATCTTCATCGTGGATATCGGCGATACCGTGCTGAAAGGGTGGAAGCACTACCACTCCTTCGGCGCCGAATATCCACTTCGCACAGCCGCTTTCGTCTTGGGAAGCATCGCCGCCATATTCACGAGCAATCAGCGTTTCCATGCTTTGTTCGTGACGCTGATGCTCGTCTATGAAGTCGCATTCATCATGTGGCAGTATGCGGTGCTGGATTAGACCGGTTCCGCTCCCGGCAGCATCTCGACCAGTGAATGGAAAGCCCTGGTGCGGTATCGCTCCTTGTGTGAAAGCAGGAGAAAGCGCCTGCGCGGCAGGCTGAAATTGGCCCGGACCAGCCGCCCCGTCGCAAGATGAGGCGCTGCCGCAAGTTCGGACAGGACGGCCGCATAATCTCCTGATTGAACCGCTGACAACACCGCTTCGTTGGATGGCAGTTCCAGCGCAACCGTCAATGCCAGCGGATCGAGGCCCCTCGCACGTATCGCGCTTTCGAACACCGAACGGGTTCCCGAGCCGGGTTCACGCACGATCCAGCGGGCGTCCACCATATCCCTTAATTCCAGCGGATGGCCATCTGCCCAGGGATGGGAGGTGGAAACGACCGCGATCAGTTGGTCCTCCGCCACCGGCCGGATGGCAAGGGCGGGTTCATCCACCTCGCCTTCGATGAAGCCTATATCGGCGCTTCCCTCCACCGTCGCGCGGGTGACGCTCTGCGTGTTTCCAACCGCCAGGCTGATGGCTACAGCCGGATAGGCGGTGTGAAAGCGCGCCAGGAATGGCGGCAGCCAGTAGCTTGCGATCGTCTGGCTGGCGTGAATGCGCAGGCTCCCCCGTTTCAGCCCGCCAAGCTCGGCCAACGCAAGCTCGGCGGCTCGCGCCCGCGCCAGGGTCGCCCGCGCCTCCTCGAGGAAAATCCGCCCGGCATCGGTGATCTCGATACGCCGCCCGATCCGGTTGAAGAGCGTCGTGCCGTAGCGGTCTTCCAGCGCGCGTATGGCGGAACTCACCGCCGATGGCGTCAGCCGCAACGCCTCCGCTGCCCGGGTGAGATGTTCGCGTTCGGCGACGGCGATGAAGATCCTGAGCTGTTCGAGCGTCATGGTTGCAACCTGAATGTTCGATTTTATCGAATGGAATATGCCATATTATGGAATGGATTGAACACGCTATTTTTCGGATAATATTGGAAAATCATTCTGGAGAGCGGCAATGCTGGCCGATAATCATCTAAAAATAGGTCAAATCCTGCCGGGGATTTTTCTCAGTGGCGCTGTCGCCGGATTGGCGGTGCTGTTGCAGATGCTCGAAGTGCATCTCATCGGACAGGCATGGCTGGAGGGGCTTGTTCTGGCGATCCTCATCGGCACGGCGATCCGCACTTTCTATCGTCCCAGCGCGCGCTTCGATGCAGGTGTCGGCTTCTCAGCCAAGACGCTGCTCGAGATCGCCATCGTCCTGCTCGGCGCTTCGGTCAGCACGGGCGCCGTCATCGCCGCCGGTCCGGGGTTGATCCTTGGCATTGTCGGCGTTGTCGCCGTCGCCATTGTCCTGAGCTACGGCATTGGCCGGCTGTTGCGCCTGCCGCATCGCATGGCGGTGCTGGTCGCCTGCGGCAATTCGATCTGCGGCAACTCGGCCATTGCCGCCACCGCACCCGTCATCGGCGCGCATGGCGACGACGTCGCAGCATCGATCGCCTTCACGGCGGTTCTGGGTGTCGTGGTGGTTCTCTGCCTGCCGCTGCTGGTGCCTCTCCTCGGCCTCTCGATAACGCAGTACGGCGTTCTCGCCGGCCTGACGGTCTATGCCGTGCCCCAGGTCCTCGCGGCGACTGCCCCGGTCGCCCAGTTGAGCGTCCAGCTCGGCACGCTGGTCAAGCTGGTACGCGTGCTGATGCTCGGCCCCGTCATTCTCGCGCTCGCTTTGTTGGGGGAGAGGCCGGGCGAGGGACGCCGGGGCGCCAGGCCATCGCTCCGCCATCTCGTCCCCTGGTTCATTATCGGCTTCCTGGCGATGATGGCGCTGCGCTCCCTCGGCTTCATCCCGGCCGCGCTGCACGCGCCCATAGAGGAGACCTCGACGTTTCTGACGATTATCTCGATGGCGGCGCTTGGCCTTGGCGTCGATGTCCGCACCGTCATGCGGGCCGGCGGCAGAGTGACGCTCACCGCCATCCTGTCGCTGCTTGCGCTCGGGGTGGTCAGCTACGGCTTGATCCTTATGCTTGGGGTGTGAAGAAGCGCCACCCGACGCAAGGCCGGGCGATTCCAGCAAAACCGAAACCATTCCAGAAACGCCTGCAAAGAAAAACCCGCCGGCTTGCACCGGCGGGTTTTGATTTTTAGCCTTCAGAGGCGGGAAGAGATCAGTTCTTTTCCTGCTTCTTCAGTGCGGCGCCGAGGATGTCGCCGAGCGAAGCGCCGGAGTCGGTCGATCCGTACTGGGCAACCGCCTGCTTTTCTTCGGCGATTTCCAGCGCCTTGATCGAGACCTGCAGCTTGCGGCTCTTCTTGTCGAACGCGATGACGCGGGCATCGACCTTCTGGCCGACCGAGAAACGCTCAGGGCGCTGCTCGTCGCGGTCACGCGACAGGTCCGAACGGCGGATGAACGAGTCGATGTCGTGGTCGACCAGATGCACTTCGATGCCGCCATCGGTGATAGCCGTCACTTCGCAGGTGACGACGGCGTTCTTGCGCAGTTCGCCTGACGAAGCCGCTTCGCCGACCTTGTCGCCAGTGAGCTGCTTGATGCCGAGCGAGATACGTTCCTTGTCGATATCGACATCGAGAACGACCGCCTTGACCATATCACCCTTGTTGTACTCCTCGATGACCTGTTCGCCCGGACGGTTCCAGTCGAGGTCGGAGAGGTGGACCATGCCGTCGACATCGCCGTCGAGGCCGATGAACAGGCCGAATTCGGTCTTGTTCTTGACTTCGCCTTCGACGACGGTGTCCTTCGGATACTTCTGGGCGAACGTCGTCCACGGATTGTCGAGGGTCTGCTTGAGGCCGAGCGAAATACGGCGCTTGACCGGATCAACTTCCAGCACCACCACTTCGACTTCCTGGGTGGTCGAGAGGATCTTGCCCGGATGGACGTTCTTCTTGGTCCAGGACATCTCGGAGACGTGGATCAGGCCTTCGATACCAGGCTCGATCTCGACGAACGCACCGTAATCGGTGATGTTCGTGACCGTGCCGGTGATCTTCATGCCGACCGGATACTTCGCGCCGATGCCATCCCACGGATCGCTCTCGAGCTGCTTCATGCCGAGCGAGATACGATGGGTTTCCTGGTTGATGCGGATGATCTGCACCTTGACCGTCTGGCCGATATTGAGAATCTCGGACGGATGGTTGACGCGGCGCCATGCCATGTCGGTGACGTGCAGAAGGCCGTCGATGCCGCCAAGGTCGACGAACGCACCGTAATCGGTGATGTTCTTGACCATGCCTTCGACAACCTGGCCCTCTTCAAGGTTCTGCACGATTTCCGAACGCTGTTCGGCGCGTGATTCTTCAAGCACGGTGCGGCGCGACACGACGATGTTGCCGCGGCGCTTGTCCATCTTGAGGATTTCGAAAGGCTGCGGGTTGTGCATCAGCGGCGTGACGTCGCGGATCGGGCGGATATCGACCTGGCTGCGCGGCAGGAAGGCCACGGCGCCGTCGAGATCGACCGTGAAGCCGCCCTTGACCTGGTTGAAGATGACGCCTTCGACGCGTTCGCCGGCGTTGAATTTCTGCTCGAGCTTGACCCAGCTCTCTTCGCGGCGAGCCTTCTCGCGCGACAGGACGGCTTCGCCAAGCGCGTTTTCGATGCGCTCGACATAGACTTCGACTTCGTCGCCCGGCTTCATCGAGCCGTCTTTGCCCTTGGCGCCGAATTCCTTCAGCGGCACGCGGCCTTCGACTTTGAGGCCGGCGTCGATGATCGCCATGTCTTTTTCGATGGCGACGATACGGCCCTTGACGACATAACCTTCCGCAAGGTCATGGTTGGCGAAGGACTCGGCGAGGAGGGCTTCGAAATCCTCCCGCGTGGGATTTGCTTCTGACATATAAACTCCTGATGTACCCGGAATTCTCCTCGGATACGGCGCCGATGGCTTGTGTTTCGTTTCGCCTTGCATCCAGTCCGCCCTTGACGGGCTGTTCGGCGCGTGGACCGGAGGCAGGCAGGTTCGTCATGCATATATGGTTCAGGCTTGGCGTTTCGCCAATGCCTCATCGACCAGCCGCTTGGCGGCCAGGAATGCCGCCTCTATATCCATTTCGGTCGTATCTAGCAAGTGTGCATCGTCTGCCGGCTTGAGCGGCGAATCGGTGCGGCCCATATCGCGCGCGTCGCGCCGGTTGAGGTCGGCGAGGATTTCGGCAAAACCGGCCTCGCCGCCACTGGCGCTGATCTCCGCATGGCGGCGTCTGGCGCGCGCTTCGGCCGAAGCCATTACGTAGAGTTTCACCGGAGCATCGGGGCAAACCACCGTGCCGATGTCGCGCCCGTCGAGTATCGTTCCAGGCGGGGTTTGCGCAAAGGCGCGCTGCGCCGCCACCAGCGCCCTGCGCACCGCCGGCATCACCGCCACCTTCGATGCCGCTTCGCCCACATGGTGCGCGACAAGTGCGGCGCGGTCGAGATGCTGCAGATCGAGATTCTGCGCCATTTCCGCGGCGATGGCTTCATCATCGAGCGGCAGACCGCGATCGAGAAGCGCCTTCGCCACCGCGCGATAGGTCAATCCCGTATCGAGATGATGAAAGCCGTAATGAACGGCCAGCCGCCGCGCCAGCGTCCCCTTGCCGGAAGCCGCCGGCCCGTCGATGGCGATGGTGAAAGTATCAGGCACTTACACACCCCCCTCTGTCCTGCCGGACATCTCCCCCACAAGGGGGGAGATTAAGCTGTGATCTCCGCTTTCGCTGATCACCAACGTAGCGAATGATGCGCCGCCCTCAATGACAGCCAATCTCCACCCTTGTGGGGGAGATGCCCGGCAGGGCAGAGGGGGGTGTGCTAGAGCGGATGGGACAAGCATCCTCACACCGCTGTCTCCGCCGCCTCAATCCTCGCCCCCACCCCCCTCATCAGGCCCATGAACTCCGGGAAGCTCGTGGCGATCATCGCCGAATCGTCGATCGTCACCGGCTTTTCCGCGGCAAGCCCCATGACGAGGAAGCTCATGGCGATGCGGTGATCGAGATGGGTTTCGACCGTTCCGCCGCCGATCCCCTTGCCGCCGGGCGTGCCGCGCACGGTCAGCGACGCCTCGCCTTCGGTGCAGTCGACGCCATTGGCCTTGAGGCCGTTGGCGACGGCGGAGAGGCGGTCGGATTCCTTGACGCGCAGTTCCTCGAGCCCGTCCATGACGGTCTCGCCCTCCGCGAAGGCGGCGGCGACCGCCAGGACCGGATATTCATCGATCATCGACGGCGCCCGCTCGGGCGGAACGCCGACGCCCTTGAGATCTGATCCGCGCACGCGCAAATCGGCGACGTCTTCGCCGCCGGCAAGCCGTGCGTTGAGAATATCGATCTCAGCGCCCATCTCCTGCAAGGTCAGGATCAGTCCGGTGCGGGTCGGGTTCATCAGCACATTGCGGATCGTCACGTCCGATCCCGGCACGATGAGCGCCGCCACCAGCGGAAACGCGGTGGAGGAGGGATCGCCCGGCACGTCGATCGTCTGACCCTTGAGTTCACCCTGGCCGACGATCTGGATGTGACGCACGCCGTCCCTGTCTGTTTCCACAGAAATATCGGCGCCGAAGCCCTGGAGCATCTTTTCCGTATGATCGCGGGTCATGATCGGTTCGATGACGGTGGTAATTCCCGGCGTGTTCAACCCTGCAAGCAGCACGGCCGATTTCACCTGTGCCGAGGCCATCGGCACCCGGTAGCTGATCGGCGCTGCCACCTTTGGTCCATGCAGGGTGAGCGGCAGGCGGTCGCCCTCGGCTGCCTTCACCTGCACGCCCATCTCGCGCAGCGGGTTGAGAACGCGGCCCATCGGGCGCTTCGAAAGCGAAGCATCGCCGATGAAAATGGTCTCCATGTCATAGGTGCCGACAAGCCCCATGGTGAGCCGCGCGCCGGTTCCGGCATTGCCGAAATCAAGCGGCGCTTCCGGCTCCAAAAGGCAGCCATTGCCCGTGCCCTGGATAATCCACGTCGCGCCGTCTTTGCGGATCTGTGCGCCCATGGCCTGCATGGCGCGGCCGGTATTGATCACGTCCTCGCCTTCCAGAAGCCCGGTGATCCGGGTTTCGCCCGAGGCAAGTCCGCCAAACATGAAGGAGCGGTGCGAGATCGATTTGTCGCCCGGAATGCGGATATCGCCGGACAGATCGCGCGAGCGGCGGGCGGTGGCGGGTTTGGGTGAAGCGGAATGGGACATGATCGATTGCTCGTGGCCGCGTTTTCGGGGCAGGAAAACCGCCCCCGTTGAAGGATGCGCCGGTTCCCTAGCATAGCTCTGCGTTCCGGTCATCCGGCAATGTGGCAGCCGCACAGTGATGAGAAAACGCTCTTCTTCAACAGAGTGGACAGTCTGTGATGTCGTTAGGCTTTGACAAAGACTGCGAATTACGCTTAAGGACCGAAAACACCGTAAAAGGGCATATCCTCTTTCACGCGGGAGCGATGGATAGGATATGCAGCCAGTCAGTAACGAGGCTCCACGTGGTAAAACCCGAACTTGGCACAAAACGCATCTGCCCTGAAACGGGCCGTAAATTCTATGATCTGAATCGCGATCCGATCGTCTCGCCCTATACGGGCCAGTCATATCCGCGATCCTACTTCGAATCGGGTGTGGAATCCCGTGTGGTCGAAGAAGAGGCCGTAGAGGTAGAAGTCGATACAGCTCTCGAAAAGCCTGAATTCGTATCGCTCGAAGAGGCCGACGAGGAAACCAAGGGCGGCGACGACCTGCCCGATCTCGACGATGACGATGTCGAGATCGAGGGCGGCGGCGATGATCCGTTCCTCGAAGCGGAAGAAGACGCCGACGATGACGATGTCAGCGGAATTCTCGGCGGCGGTGTCGGTGGGGACGACGAAGAAACCTGATCCGGCCCTTCGCCTCGAATTCGTTTCGGCCGAGGCTCGGGCTCCTGGGCTTAAGAACGCGCCAATTACCGCGCTGCGTAAATAAATCGCATCTCGCTGAAAGAGATGCGATTTAGTTCTTGATCTTCACCGCGGCGCCCTTTAATAAGCCGCCTCGTCAGGGCGCTGCCCTGACGGATACTCAGCCGGACGCGGTTCCAGCCGCATCATACGGATATCCGGCAAGGAATGGGGCCATAGCTCAGCTGGGAGAGCGCCTGCATGGCATGCAGGAGGTCAGCGGTTCGATCCCGCTTGGCTCCACCATCCGTTTTCGAACCTGTTCTCGGTTTCATGTGATCGCGCTGCGCGCCAGGTGTCGTTAACCTTTTGTTAACCATAACGGCGTTACCTTTTTCCTGATCCGTTGAGGGATGGGGTTCTGGGGCAGACGCTATGCAACGATACAGGTTCGATCAAAAAGCCATATTGATTCCGGCAATCGCCGAATTGCTTAATCGCGGCGTGGGTGTGGACGAGATCGATATCCATCTCAGCCGCATCGGGCCGGTCGATCTCGATCTCTTCCAGCAATGCCTTGGCGATATGCTGGGCGACGTGCTGGCCTCGAGTGAAATGCTGGATCACGATAATCGGATGGCGGCATGAGCGCAAAAAAGAGATATCTGTCATACACTTGAAATATGGGGCTGCTAGGCATACATACAGTTTTGAAATTCGTCTCCGCCTTTGACCACGGATGTACTGGCACTGGTGTTGAGGTGGATGAGGAAAGGTCGGGTTCGTCCCGGCCTTTTTTATTGCGCATTTTCCCATCGCTTTTTATTGATCGTGGGGACGAGATATTGGGATTGACGCGTCGAGGGTGCAGGCCAAAGATATCGGGGCGCAGCGTTTCAAAGGGCGGGGGTCGTTGTGCTGCGTTCAATCGGATGCGCGGCCCGGCCGCACGGCGTTCCAGGTGAGAAGAGGTGCTGTATTGGATCGTCGGTCTGTTCTTCGGCTTGGAGCCCCTGTGCTGGTCATTGTGCTGGCGGTTGCCGCCCTTGCTTATTATTTCCTGACGAGCAACGCCGTTCTGGAGCGATCGCTTGATCTCCTGGAGGGCAATACCACCAGGAGCGCGCCTTCCACAGCGCCCGCAACGACATCTGCGCCCGTGCCGGCGCCTGCCGACGACGCCGCCGCTTTGCAGAAGGCCGGGTGCAGGCAGAGCGCCGAGGATCTCGGCCTTTACCGGAACGGAGCGGTGCCCGTCGAAATCCGTCCGCAGGATATTCTCAGCGCAGAAGTGCGCTATTGCGTCGAAACCGGCATCCTGACCAAAGCGGAAACCGCCGGTCTCGATCTGTCCGAATAACCTTCCGCGTTCCCTGCATCCTGCAAAAAGGAAGACCCATGATTCGCCACATCGTCCTCGTCCGTTTCCGCGAAGAGTTGAACGCCGCCGAGATCGATAATCTGCTGAAGAGCGTCCACGCGCTCCAGAATCGGATCGAGGGGATCCTCGCTGTGTCGAGCGGGGCGAACGATAGTCCCGAAGGTCTGGAGAAGGGGTTCGCGCATGGTTTCGTCGTCGATTTCGCGGATGCGGCCGCCCGCGACGCCTATCTGCCGCATCCCGCTCATGTAAAGGTCGGGCAAAGTCTCGTCGCTGCAGCACTTGGCGGCATCGAAGGCATTCTTGTCTTTGATTTCGAGATGTAGAAGCAAGTTTGACAAAGTAACGTCCAGGCGTTGTTATTCTATTGTAAACGTTACAATCCAAATATCCTTGCGAAGAAGAGAGCTTCATCTATGGTTTGATGAACGTTTATATCTTTCGCAGGGGATTTCACATGAATTTGCGCGGTGGTATTTTTTCGGCTGTTCTTCTGTCTACTGTTTTGTTCTCGGTGTCTCCCGCCTTGGCTGAAGACGCCTTCACCACCGCGGCGCTGAATGTCAGGACCGGGCCGGGGGTGGGGTATGCCCGCGTGGCAACGCTGCCGCCAGGCGCCGAGGTCGATATGGGCGTATGCCGCGGCGGCTGGTGCCGTGTTAGCACTGGTCGCGTCAGTGGCTGGGCCTCCGCGCGCTATCTCAATTCCGCACCTGGCTATAGCAGCGGTAATCGCGTCGTGATCGTCGGTCCAGGGCCGTTTTGGGGGCCGCCGCCCTTCTGGCGGCATCGTCGCCATCACTGGGGCCCGGGGCCCGTCCGTCGGCGGCCCTATTGGGGCGCTCCGAGCTGGACCGCTCCAGGCCCGGTTCTTCCTCCGCCCTACTGGCGCGGCCCGCGCCGGGGTGGCCCGCACTTTCGCGGCCCAGGTCCGGTTCGTCCGCCTCATATTCGCCCCTGGGGTCCGGGGCGGTAGAAAATCAGCAAATCCAGGAGAAACAATCCCGCCATCCCGGCGGGATTTTTCGTTAGCCTTTTGTTGCCCTTGGCAGGGCCTGGCGATGCCGATAAATAGCGGTTTCCTGATTATTAACAGTTCATTGACATAAACGTTCGGATTTTAGACGTGTCTTTTGCCGTTCCCCGATAGCTGTGCTATTTGCTATCTGGTCCTGTTGGGGAGGGGCTCCGTACCGCAGAGCGCGGATTTTTTGTATGGTGAGCCGGATTTTTCGTCCAGAGTGCTTTTTGATGAGTGGACCATTTCGAAGAATCGGCGCCGTCATGCTGCTTCTTGCCGCACAAGTTTCTCCACTTGTTCTTTCCCCCGCAGCTGCCTTCGAGATATTCGGAATAAGGCTTTGGGGTGAGGAAAAGCAGGACGACGCCGATGCGGTGATCGCCGATCCGAAGCGCTACAAGGTCAATGTCGTCATCACCGGCAACACCAGAAATCACGACGGCAGCGAAGGCGACATCAAGGATACCGTCGAAGGTGGTTCCAGCCTGGTTCAGGACGAGGATAAGCCCGCGTCGGGTGCGGCCGGGCTCCTGGCAAAGGCGCGGGGCGATTACAGGCGCATTCTCGCAACGCTTTACGGCGATGGCCGCTATGGTGGAACGATCAGCATCAAGGTCAATGGCCGCGAGGCGGCCGATATTCCTCCTGATGCCGAACTGCCCGACAATGTGGCGGTGGAAATATCAGTCGATCCCGGCCCGCAATTTCTCTTCGCGCGCACCAGCATCAGCCGATTGGCGCCGCCGCCGGTCGATCGCAGGGATGTGGTTGCACTGCCGCGTGATGAAGGATTCGCGCCCGGAGAGGTGGCACGTTCTGCGACGATCCTGAAAGCCGAGGTTCTGGCCGTCGACGGCTGGCGCCAGCAGGGTTTCGCCAAGGCGAAAACCACGGATCCGAGCATCACCGCCGACCATCGCAACGATACGGTCGATGTCGATATCGCAGTGGATCCCGGCCGCCGCGCCACTTACGGTCCAGTCGCGGTCAAGGGCACCGAACGCATGGATCCGGTGTTCGTCGCCCGGCAAACGGGCCTGGAACCCGGCCAGGAATATGACCCCGACGATATCGAGAGAGCCAAGAAGCGGCTGAACCGGCTCGAGGTCTTCCGCGCCGCCACGATTACCGAAGCGGAAAATATCGAACCGGACGGCACCCTGCCCATGACGCTGACGGTGCAGGAACGCCCGCTGCGCCGCTTTGGCGTCGGCGGCAGCTATTCCACGCTCGACGGAGCCGGTGTCGAAACCTACTGGATGCACCGCAACCTGTTCGGCAGGGCCGAGCGCCTGCGTTTCGATGCGAAGATCAGCGGCGTCGGATCGACGCAGGAGAATTCCTACGATCCCAAGAACTACAATTATCTGGCGGGCGTCACCTTCACCAAGCCGGGCACCTTTACCCCCGATACCGATTTCGTCACCTCGCTGACCGCAGAGCGCGAGGTGCTCGACGCCTACACCCGGACATCGATCACGGGCCAGGCCGGCTTCACCCATATCTTCAACGACGAACTGACCGGGCGGATTTTCGCCGGCGCTTCGCGGGCGCAGTTCGAGGATGATTTTTTCGGGACGCGCGATTTCCTCACCATCGGCATGTTGGGCGGCCTGGTTTATGATAGCCGCAACAATGCCGCCGACGCGACCACGGGTTACTATCTCGAAGGTGTGGTCGAGCCGTTCTACGAGATCGAATATGGCAATTTCGCCACCAAACTCACCGCCGAGGGGCGCGCCTATTACGGTTTCGGCGAGGATGATCGCGTCGTCCTGGCGGGACGTCTGAAGCTCGGCGCGCTGGCTGGAGCATCGATTGCGGAATTGCCGCCCGACAAGCTGTTCTTCGCCGGCGGCGGCGGATCGGTACGCGGTTACGGATACCGTAATATCGGTGTCGTCACCGCGACCGGGGACGTCATCGGCGGCCGCTCGCTGATCGAAACATCAGGCGAAGTCCGTGTGCATGCGACCGAATCCATCGGCGTGGTCGGCTTTGTCGATGCCGGCTATGTCGGGGAAGATACGTTCCCCGATTTTTCCGAGGAGATGCGCGTCGGCGTCGGCGCCGGCCTGCGTTATCAGACCGGTCTCGGACCCATCCGCCTCGATGTCGCCGTTCCGATGAACCGTCGCGACGGCGACCCGAGTGTGGCATTCTATGTTGGCATAGGACAGGCGTTTTGACCAAGGTGCTCGCTATCATAGCCTTTTTCCTGTTCGCTTTTCCGGCCTTTGCGCAGGATAATGCGGAGGAGGAGAAGTCGTATTTCCTTTCCTTCGTGGAAGACAAGCTTTCCGCACCGAACCGCCAGATCAACATTTCCAACATTCAGGGCGTCCTGTCGTCGGAAGCCACCATCGGCTCGATCACCATCGCCGATCGACAGGGCGTATGGCTGCGCGTTACCAATGCGCATATCGTCTGGAGCCGCACAGCGCTTCTGACGGGACGATTGAGCGTCCAGACGCTTGCCGCCGACCGTATCGATGTGATCCGCAGGCCGCTGCCTGATGACAGCCTGCCGACGCCGGAATCCAGCAGCTTCAGCCTGCCGGAATTACCGCTTGCCATCAATCTCGACCAGCTCGACATCGCGCATCTGATATTTGGCCAGGGTGTCTTCGGTCTCGCATCGGAAGTGTCTGCGACCGGAAGGCTGCGGCTCGAGGATGGCTCGCTCGATTCCGCCTTTCAGGTCCAGCGGCTCGATGGGCCGGGTGGCCAGTTCCAGTTGACCGCTGCCTATGCCAATGAAACGCAGAACCTCAATCTCGACCTGAAACTTTCCGAGCCGGCGAATGGCATCGTCGCCAACCTTCTGAAAATCGAGGGACGCCCGCCGGTCGATCTGACGGTCGCCGGTTCCGGTCCCTTGAGCGATCTCGATCTCAATCTCACGCTCGACGCCGCCGGAAGCCGCGTGCTGACGGGCCTTTTGAGCCTCGACCGGCAGGATGACGGCCTCAACTTCCGGACCGATTTCCGGGGTCCCATCGCCATCCTCGTGCCGCCGGTCTTTCGGGATTTCTTCGGTGCCGAGACGACGCTTGCCGCCCATGGCCTCGTCAAGAATGCAGGCGGGGTCAGGGTAGACGATATTGCCTTGAACAGCGCGGCAATGACCCTCGCCGCATCCGCCGAGACGGGTTCCGACGGTTTCCTCAATCGCCTGCGCGTCAATGCGCGGGTCGCCGATCCCACAGGAAACAGGGTCATCCTGCCGGTTCCGGGTGGCGAGACGACGGTGGGGAGTGCTGCATTGCAGGTCGCTTTCGGCGACCGGCCCACCAATGACTGGACCGGTTCGCTGGATATCGGCGACTTCGCCACCAGCAATTTTGCTTCCAGAGCGGTTGCGCTGAAGATGGGCGGGGTTGCGGAAAATCTCGATCTGCCGACGGCGCGGCACATCACCTTCAAGGTCGATGGAGACGTATCGGGCATCACCTCTGAGCGTGCCGATATAGCCGAGGCATTGGGCGAGCGCATCACGCTGGCGATCGATGGGCTGTGGCGGGCCGGGACGCCGGTGCATCTCGAACAGGCGGAGATCGCCGGCAACGGCCTCAGCGTTGGATTGCAGGGCGATATCAATGATTACACCTTCACCGGCGATATCGGGATCAAGGCGGACAGCATCGCGCCATTCTCGTCGCTCGCCGGACGCGATCTCGCCGGGCGTCTCGATCTTCAGGCAAAGGGGACGGTCCAGCCGATCTCCGGCGCCTTTGATCTTGCGTTGGACGGCAATGCGACCGGCATGCGGACCGGCACCGATGTGGTCGATCGCATCATAGCTGGTGAAACGCGCATCGGCGGCGGCCTTGCCCGAAGCCAGGCCGGTTTCACCGCCCGCAATTTCCGCATCGGCAACCCACAGAGCGAAATCACCGCCAACGGAACGTTCTCCAGCAAATCGGCGGATTTCGACTTCGGCGTCAACCTTGCGGATCTGGAGCTTCTTTCTGAAAGAGCTTCCGGCAGGCTGACGGTGAAAGGCAGCGCCAAGGGAGAAAACGATCTGATAGCGCTCGCTCTCAGGGGCGACGTGCCGCAGGGAACGCTGGCCGGACGCAGGCTCTCCGACGCCGACATCAATTTCAACGGATCGCTCGACAAGGGCGAACTGAGCGGCAGGGTGCAGGGACTGGCTTTTCTGAACGGCGAACGTGTCGATCTCTCGACATTGCTCGCGGTCGTCGGCGGTGAAAAGCGCCTGACCGATCTTTCCTTCAACGCCGGCGGCACGCGCATTTCCGGTGGCGTGACGCAGACGGCGAATGGGCTCTATCAAGGCAAGCTGGCGCTTGACGCGAACGATGTGTCCACCGCCGCGGCCCTGCTTCTCATCGAGGCGACAGGCACGGCGAAGGCCGATATCAGCCTTGACCAGGAAGGCGGACGCCAGAATGCCGATATCCAGGCGTCGATCCGCGATCTGAAAGCCAATGGAACCAGCATCGGGACGGCGGACATTGCGGCAAACCTGCGCGACATCTTCAATGTCCCCGCGGCAAACGGCACGGTCAGCGGCAGCAATATCGCGATCGCCGGTCAGATGATCGAAAGCCTCGAGGCAAAGGCTGCGCAAACGGGCTCGAAAACGGATTTCACCGCGAATTCGAAATTGAAAAATGGAACCACCGCGGCGGTGCGAGGCTCGCTGGAACCGCAAAACGGCGGCTATCTGCTTTCCCTCGGTTCGGCCGATTTGCGGCAGGGGGAGCTTGCCGCCCGGCTGGCCCAGCCCGCCACGGTGAATGTGCGGGGCCGCAACATCTCGTTCGGTGATATTCTTCTTGATGTCGGCAGCGGCAGGGTCACGCTGCGTGGCGAAGCGGCTGACGCCTTGAACCTCTCGGTCGCCATCAGGGATCTGCCGCTTGCCATCGCCAATACCGTGCGCCCGGATCTGGGGTTGGGCGGCACCGTCAACGGCACCGCCAACATCACCGGAACACGCGCGCGGCCCGATGTGACCTTCGATCTCGATGCGCGATCGGTCACGGCGGCGCAGCTCAGGCAGGCGGGGATCGATGCGCTGCAACTGGAAGCCAGGGGAACCTCGACCGCCGATCGGCTGAATGTCGATGGAAGAGTGACCGGTTCCAACGGTCTCGATGCGCGGGTGACGGGCGGGGTGCCGCTTGGACAGGGCGGCGATCTGGCGCTCGACGTCAACCTCGCAAGCCTGCCGCTCGCAGCCCTCAACGGCATTGCCAAGGGGCAGGATCTGGCGGGAACGATTTCCGGCACCGCGCGCGTCACCGGTCCGCTGCGCAACCCGGCTGCGGAGTTCAACGTGAACGGCGCCGGGCTTGCCGCAAAGCCGTTGCGGGACAATGGCCTTGCGCCTCTCAGCCTGCGGGCAGCGGGGCGATATGCCGACAAGGCGGTCGATCTTTCCTCGGTCAATGTCGAGGGTCCGCAGGGCCTGACCCTATCGGGAAGCGGACGCGTGCCGCTCTCCGGCTCCGGGCTGGGCGTCGACGTCACCGGCAGCGTACCGCTGGCGCTCGCCGATCGCTTCCTCGCCGATCGCGGCGGGCAGGCATCGGGAACGCTTTCGCTGACCGCGAATGTGTCAGGCAGTTTCGACAAGCCGGCGATCCGCGGCATGTTCTCGACCAGCGGCGCGCGACTGGCCGATCCGCAGACCAATGTGCAGTTGCAGAACATCAATATCATGGGCAGCATGGACGGGCAGACGGTGACGATACGCTCGGCCACGGCAGGGCTTTCGACCGGCGGTTCGATCAATGCAAACGGTACGGTCTCCATCGATGCATCAGCCAATTTTCCGGCCGATATCCGCATCACCTTCAACCGTGCCCGCTATGCCGACGGCAATCTCATCGTGGCGACCGTGAATGGCGGTCTGGCCATCACGGGCCCGCTCATGCGCGATCCCCTGATATCGGGCCGTATCGATGTCGAGCGGGCGGAAATTTCCGTGCCCGAAAGCCTCGGCGGCGGCGCGGCCAATATCGATGTGAAACATATACATACGCCGCCCGCCGTGGAGCGTACGCTCGAACGCGCCAGGGTGGAAAGTCGCGGCGTTCCCAAGCCCACCGCGCGCCCGAGCGTCGTGCGCCTGGATGTCGAGGTCAACGCACCCAACAAGATCTTCGTGCGCGGCCGCGGCCTGGATGTCGAGCTCGGCGGTTCGGTGCGCCTGACCGGGCCGGTCACGGATATCCGGCCCGTCGGCGCCTTCGATCTGCGCCGTGGGCGGCTCGGCATTCTCGGCCAGCGCATCACCTTCGACGAGGGCCAGGTCACGCTGGTCGGCGATCTCAATCCGCAGCTGAATTTCGTCGCGCGCTCCGAACGAAGCGATATCGTCGTTCTCATCACCGTGACGGGCACGGTGGATGATCTCGACATCACCTTTTCCTCGCAGCCGGAATTGCCCCAGGACGAAGTTCTGGCGCGTCTGATCTTCGATCGTTCGATCAACGATTTGTCGGCGTTCCAGATCGCGCAGCTCGCCGCCGCTGCAGCCGAACTGGCGGGCGGCAAGAACACCTCGCTCCTCGGCAACCTTCGGCGCGGCACCGGCCTCGACGATCTCGATATCGTCACCGACAGCAAGGGCAATGCCGGTGTGCGCGCCGGGCGCTATATTCGAGAAAACGTCTATCTCGGCGTCGAAGCCGGCGCGGGCGGCAACACCAAGGGTACGATCAATCTCGACATCACCAAGAATTTGAAGGCCAAGGGCGCGCTTGGCACCCGCGATTCGAGTATCGGTCTGTTTTACGAAAAGGATTATTGATTCCGATGCATCTTTTCTGATGCACCGGCCCGTTTCGGGTTCTCTCCCGTTCGAGCACGACGTCTCGATGCGGGCCGCGATAGCGCATTGATTGCAGCTTAACCCTTCATCAACCATAAATGCCGCAATGTCGCCGCCATCGCTTTAGCTTGGGGTTGTTGGAAACATCTATGTCGAATCAATCAGATCACTTGAGCCGCCGTGCGCTTATTCTCGGTGCCGGCACGGTGGCGCTCACCAGCGCGGCGGGCTGTTCGCAGACCATGGATATGTCGGCCCTGCAGATGAACATCGATCCCATGCCGACGGGAGGCATCCGCCCGCAGATCAGCGTCGACAAGGCTGTCACCACACCCGATGTGATGTATGCCGCGGTACAGGAAGGGCCTTTTTCGCTGCCGGCCGTTCCCTATCAGAAAGTGCCCAAGCAGTTCCGCCGCCAGATCGTTCCAGATCCGACGGGCGAGGCGCCGGGCACCATCGTCGTCAGTCTCAAGGACCGCTATCTCTATCTGGTGCAGCCGGGCGGCGACGCGATCCGCTATGGCGTCGGCATCGGCAAGGAGGGTTTCCTGTGGTCGGGCCGCGCCAATATTCAATATAAGAAGGCGTGGCCGCGCTGGACGCCGCCGCCGGAAATGATCCAGCGCAAGCCTGAACTGGTGAAATACCGCACAGGCATGGAGGGCGGAACCGATAATCCGCTGGGCGCACGTGCCCTCTATATCTTCAAGGACGGCGCCGATACCGGCTACCGCATCCATGGTTCGCCGGAATGGTGGTCGATCGGCCAGGCGATGTCGTCGGGCTGCGTGCGCCTCATCAACCAGGACATCATCGACCTCTATAACAGGGTTCCCGGAAAAGCGCCCGTTGTGGTGAGCTGATTCGTCAACGCGCCGACCGCATTTGTTCCACTCACGGTACGAGATAATGTTGCGACCATTCCCGCTTGGGAATGACGCTGCCGATCGCATATTGGAATGACAGCACCTTGAGATGGTCGGGTGAGGTCTTGCAGTTGAAGGAAAGGTGAAACCATTTGCCGCCGCTGCGGAATGCCGCTCCCGAAGTGCGGATGGAATTGGTTCCGACAATCGGCTCGGCATAGGCATAAGCCAGCACCTTGTCGGGGGTAAACCGGCCTGGATCGGCCCGGATACGCTCCATGGCCTCCACGTCGCATCTCTGTTCGAGACGTGTTGCGGGATCGAGCTTCATGAGTTGTGCGGCGACCGAACTTCCCATCGCCATCCCCGGCAGAGCCGTCGATGCCAGAACGAACGGTACGATGAGCAGTGCTTTCATCTCGTTTTCGCGCTTCTGATTTCTTGGAAGACAGGAATTGCTTGAGCGCACCGGCTCGAAAACCGGAGACGGTTTTCGGAAAGCACGGCGTGTCGGTTCAATAAGTTACAGCGTCTTTGTGTAGCGTCCAAGGATGCATGCGCCGTATCGGCGACGAATGGGACCAGAATAAGAAGTTCGCCTGAAGATACCCCCAAATTTTTCAGATTTCTGATGGTCAGGCGGCGATGCCTTCGGCAAAAGTGCGGTTCCGCCCGGCCTTCTTGGCCGCATAGAGAATCTTGTCGGCGCGGTTGACCGCAGTCCAGAGATCCTCGTTCTTGCGGAATTTGGTGATACCGAAACTGCAGGTGACGATCTGGTCCGAAGCGACCCGCTCGAAATGCCGGTTCTGGATCGTTTTTCGGATGCGCTCGGCAAATACATAGGCGTTCTGCACTGTCATGCCCGCCAGCACCATGACGAATTCCTCGCCTCCCATACGGCCGACAAGATCGCTTGAGCGAACGTTCTTTTTCAGGATTTCGGCAAAGTCCACCAGCACCGCATCTCCCGCCGCATGGCCATAGGTGTCGTTGATGTTTTTGAAATAATCCAGATCGCAGATGACGACGCTTGCTGCCGATTGACTGTTTTTCGCCAGAAGCCGTGAAATCTGGCTGTCGAGCCCTCTGCGGTTCAGCACACCGGTGAGAGCGTCCGTATCGCGCTCGCCGCGCAAGCCTTTGATGATATCGGCGCCGGTGACCGTGAGCAGCCCGAGACCGACAACGGCCCCCAGGATGGCAACGGAAATCTCGGACCAGCCCCAGAAACTCGTCTTGATGAAACTGCTTAGAAGGGCGGCGCGCGGAAACCCTTCTATTGCCGATACGGATCCGATTGTCAAAAGTGTGCGCAGGAAGAAATGCAGCGCCAGCGCCACCACCAGCCAGAAAAGGATGCGGTCGGTGATCGTCCCATGCCGCAGGAAATGGGCCCGCCCCGCGAGGACCAGGAATATGGCGCCCATCCCGAAATTCAGGAGATAGATGCGAGCGACGAGATTCGTGTCGATATACTGGAAATAGAACAGCGGGATGAGGATGGAGAAGAAACTGATCGCGTAGAACGATGCCGGAAAACGCTTGTCCGATCGGGCGAGAATGCCTTTCACCAGAAGCAGGCATGCGCCGATATAAAGCGTGCCCGAAACCATCGCATTATATCCCGCATCGGGAGGCAGATGCCCGACCTGCGAAAACATCGCCATGCTGAAGGCCAGGAAGGCCGCGCCATAGATCAACAGGAAATCGCATCGGCGATCCGGCATCGAAATCCTGCAGGCGCCCCAGATCCCGTAGAAGGTGAGTGCAAAGAGTGACAGCAATGCAGGTGGGACGAATGTCATTTATTCATACACACAAGAAAGCCGGTGGCAGCCGCGTCGGGATTGCTTAGAGCGTCCGCAATCGACGGCGCGGCATATTCTATGCCCGGCGGAGTTGGAACCACATATTATCGGGTGCCGCAGAAAATGGAGCCCATGTTCATAAATGTCGGATATTTCGGTACTTTTCATCAAATGCGGCAACAGCCCCCAACATGCCATGTTGGTAAAACTAGCACATTTGACGATATTGTACCCGAAAATGACGACGGCCTTTTCCGGAAAATCAGAACTAACTTTCGCAACTGTTATGTATGGATTTGACCTGCCACTGCGAATTTCCTCCACGATGGATTAGAGTCCGGCCCATTAAAGGACGGACGAATGAAGAAGCAGAGATTCACCGAAGAGCAGATTATTGCGGTGCTGAAGGAGCAGGAGGCTGGCG